>NZ_JAHBBE010000026.1 GCF_019331805.1 Bifidobacterium pongonis | reverse complement strand
ATGTCGTGCATGAACTCGCACAGGATGTACGGCTTCTTCGGATTGTTGGACATGTATGCGCGCGCACCCTCCGGCGGATCGTACATGCGGCTTTCCAAGTCGGAGATGACGTCCTCGAACGCGCGGTTGTGCACCACGCCCTCGTAATGCGTCAGGCGCCCGTCGCCCTTGCTCTTGTAGTAGGCGTCCATGGCCGCGATGGCGGTGCCCGCGTACGATTCGTTGCCCATGGACCAGAACAGGATGGACGGGTGGTTCTTCAGCGTCTCGTACTGCGTGACCGCGCGGTCGACGACGACCTTCTCCCACACATCACTGTTGCCGGGAACGTTGTACGACGGCTCCACAGCACCCATCTTCTGCCAGGTGCCGTGGGATTCGAGGTTGGTTTCGGCCATCACGTAGATGCCGTTCTCGTCGCACAGGCGGTACCATTCCAGGCGATCCGGGTAGTGGCAGGTGCGCACGGCGTTGATGTTGTTGCGCAGCATCACGTCGATGTCGTGCGTCATATCGTCCAGTCCGATGGAGCGCCCGCTGTCGGCGTTCCATTCGTGGCGGTTGACGCCGAGGATGTACAGCCTGTGGCCGTTGAGCGACACCTTCACGCCGTCGCGCACGAGCTTGCGGAAACCGGTGTCCGCCTGCGCCACTTCGCGCACCTCACCGGCGGCGTCGGTCAGGCGCACGTCGATGCGGTACAGGTTCGGACTGCCGTTGTCCCACAGCTGCGGGTCGACGATGCCGGTGAACGCGAGGGTGGCGTCGCCGTCCTGCTCCAGGGAGCTGGTCTGCGAGGCGATGCGGTTGCCTTGCGGGTCGATCACGCTCACTTCGGCGGTGGCGCCGGTAAGGCAGGTTCCTTCCTTGGCGCTCAGGCGCATGTCGACGGTGATCGCGCCGGTGCGCAGATCATCGTCGAGCAGGGAGCGCACGGCGATGTCGTCGACGTGGATGCTGGGCAGCGCCACGAGTTTCACCGGACGGAAGATGCCGAAGAAGCGGAAGAAGTCCTGATCCTCGATCCATGCCGCGGTGGAGCGCTTGAACACTTCGCAAGCGATGGTGTTGGTTCCGGTTTCGTTGATGTACGGCGTCAAATCGAACTCCGAGGGGGTGAAGCTGTCTTCCGCGTACCCCACGAAGTGGCCGTTGAGCCACAGGTAGAACGCCTGCTCCACGCCTTCGAACACCACGTGGATGCGGTCGCCGCGCATGTGATCGGGCAGCGTGAACGTGCGCATGTAGGAGCCGACCGGATTGTCGGCGGCGTCGGAGAACGTGCCGACGCCCGGGTCGCCTGCGGTCAGTCCTGCGGGACGGCGGTACACGTGGCCTTCCCACGGGTACATGGTGTTGATGTACTGGTTCGCGTCGTATCCCGCGATTTCGATATGACCGGGCACTTCGATGTCGTCGAAGTCCGCCGGGGCTTCGGCCTGCTGGTAGAAGTCGGCCGGCCTTGCCTGCGGGTTCGGCGAGTATTTGAATTTCCAAGTGCCGTCGAGTGGCATGATCAGACCGCTGCTGTCGCGTTCCGCCTCATCCTGCGTGGCATAGCACCGGTGATCGCTGTGCGCATCCAAGCGGTTCACGCGGAACACGTCTGGCCTGTCGAGCCAACTCAGGTCCGCGCTCTGCATCGAGCTTGCGCCATCCATGGGAGCCTCCTTGCTCTGTGAACTTTCTTCGTAAACTAGTTTACCGCAGATTTAGCAATCATTACTTTGTTTACTAAACAAACAGGGCCTCCCCGAAGGAAGGCCCTGTCGCGGCGCTTTGCGCCAGAGATCACTTACGATCGTCGTACCCGTTCGGGTGGGTGGAATGCCACGCCCAAGCGGTTTCGATGATCTTCTCGATGTTGTCGAACTGCGGCTTCCAGCCGAGCACGGTGCGCGCCTTATCGGAGGCGGCGATCAGGGTGTCCGGATCGCCGGGGCGGCGCGGCGCCATCTCGGCGGGGATCTCCTTGCCGGTCACCTTGCGGGCGGCCTCAAGGATCTGCAGGTTCGAGAAACCGGTGGAGGAACCGAGGTTGAAGGCGTTGGACTCGTTGCCTTGACGCAGGTAGTCGACGGCGAGGATGTGCGCGTCGGCCAGATCGAAGGGGTGCACGTAGTCGCGCACGTTGGTGCCATCGGGGGTGTTGTAATCGTTGCCGAAGATCATCAGCTTGTCGCGCTTGCCCTGGGCGACCTGCAGCACGATCGGCAGCAGGTGGGTTTCGGGGCCGTGATCCTCACCGATGGATCCGTCCGGCTTGGCGCCGGCGACGTTGAAGTAGCGCAGGGCCACGAACTTGATGCCGTAGGCCTGATCGCACCAGCGCATGATCTTCTCCATCATGAGCTTGCTCTCGCCGTACGGGTTGATCGGCTTCTGCGGGTCATCCTCACGGATCGGCATCTTCTCCGGAATGCCGTAGGTGGCGGCGGTGGAGGAGAAGACGATCTTCTTGACGCCGAATTCCTTCATCACCTCAAGCAGCTTGACCATGCCGGCGGTGTTGTTGTCGAAGTACTTCAGCGGTTCCTTCATGGATTCCGCGACCAGCGAGAACGCGGCGAAGTGGATCACGGCGTCGATGTCCGGGTTCTCACGGAACACACCGCGCATGAACTCCTGATCCGCCAGGTCGCCCTGGTAGAACTTCGCGGCCGGGTTCACCGCGGCGCGGTGGCCGGTCACCAGGCTGTCCACGACGACGACCTTCTCCTTGCCGGCTGCGACCAGTCGGTCAACCATGTGGGAGCCGATGTAGCCGGCTCCACCGAGGACCATAACAGTCATTGTTTACTTCTCCTTTGTTCCGAGGGTTTGAACAAACTTCATGAACGCGGCCTTGCCTTCAGGGGTGCGCTTGTACACGCCCGCGTCTTCCAGCACGCGGCTGAAGACCTTGCCCACGGCATCCTGAACGATGCCGGTGACGGTGTCTTCCGTCGCTTCGGGATGGGACCGCTTGATCTCCTCCGCCCATGCACGATGATACTCGGCGATGTCGTTGTCGCGGCCGAGCACGAACTTTTCGACCTCGGCGAGTTCCTTCTGCAGGCGCGGCGGAAGGATGGCCAGACCCATGACCTCGATCAGGCCGATGTTCTCCTTCTTGATGTGCTGCACGTCCGGATGCGGATGGTAGATGCCGTCCGGGAACTCCTCGGAGGTCTGATTGTCACGCAGCACCAGGTCGAGTTCGTACTCGTCGCCCTTCCTGCGCGCGATCGGCGTGATGGTGTGGTGCGGTTCGCCGTTGGATTCGGCGAGCACGTTCGCGTCCGGATCGGAGTAGGAGCGCCATGCGTCGAGGATCTTGGAGGCGAGTCTGACCATCTCGTCGCGGTCCTTGCCGGCCAGGCGGATCACGGACATCGGCCACTTGACGATGCCGGCCTTCACGCCCTCGAAGCCGTCGAAGGTGAATTCGGTTTCGACCGGTGCCTTCTCCATGGCGAAGGTGTGACGGCCGCCCTGGTAGTGTTCGTGGGCGAGGATGGAACCGCCGACGATCGGCAGGTCGGCGTTCGATCCGGCGAAGTAGCCGGGGAACTGTTCGACGATGCCGAGCAGGCGGTGGAAGGTCTGTTCGCTGATCTTCATCGGCTCATGCTTGCCGTAGAAGAAGATGCAATGCTCGTTGAAGTAGGCGTACGGGGAGTACTGGAAGCCCCAGCCTTCGCCGTCCATGTCGAAGCGCACCACGCGGTGGTTCGCACGCGCCGGGTGGTTGATACGGCCCTGGTAGCCTTCGTTCTCGATGCACAGCTGGCACTTCGGATAACTGGAGGTCTTCGCGTTCTTCGCGGCGGCGATGGCCTTCGGGTCCTTTTCGGGCTTGGACAGGTTGATGGTGATTTCGATGTCGCCGTATTCGGTGGGCACCGGGAAGTAGATGTTCTTGGCGATGGCCTTCGTCTTGACGTAATCGTTGCGTTTGCTCATCGCGTAGAAATCGGCGATCGCCTTGGCGGGATCCTCGTCGTAGGTGTTCCAGAACCTGCGGTTCACCACGCTGGGCGCGGGGGTGATGAAGTCCATCAGCTGGGCGCCGACGGTGTCCTTCTCGGCGGCGGTGTCGCCGACCTTGCCGTTGCGCGCGGCGAGATCCGCGAGTTCTTCCTTCAGATCGACGATGTCGTTGGCATCGGCGGTGGCGGGCGCATCGGCTCCGTCCTCGCCGACGATCGCCATGACGCGATTCGTGAGGTATACACGATCGACTTCTTCGTAATCGCTGTTCGCGATCACCTGGCTGACGAATTCGTCCACCAAACCTTGTGCCATGTCAGGCCTTCCTTCTGTATTCCAAAATGGTACGTTTTCTGCCGTCCGCCGTAGCCGTGCGGGTTACCGTGCGGCGGGCGGGACCGTTTGCTTGCGTTCGCGATCCCGCCCCACCGTGGATGTCGTCAGTTGTTGCGGGAGAGCACGCGGGAGCCGCTGGCAATCTCCGCGATGTAGAAGGCCGGGGCGTAGCCGACGACCTCTTCGTACTTGGCGCCGACGGCCTTGGTGAAGGCGCCGACCTTGTCCTTGTTCACGATGGCGATGGCGCAACCGCCGAAGCCGGCACCGGTCATGCGGGCGCCGATCACGCCGTCCTGCTCCCAAGCGGTGTGCACAAGAGTGTCCAGTTCGAGGCCGGTGACCTCATAGTCGTGTTCCAGCGAGACGTGCGAAGCGTTCATCAGGCGGCCGAAGCGGTCGAGATCGCCGGATTCCAGCGCCTTGCGGGCCTGCAGCGTGCGCTGGTTCTCCAGCACGGCGTGACGGGCGCGGCGGATGCGCGCGTCGTCCTTGATGAGGTATGCGTATTCGTCGAAGCTTGCCGCGTCCAGCTCACCCAGCGTCTTGATGTCGAGCTTGGCGTTGAGTTCCTCGACGGCCTTCTCGCATTCGGCGCGGCGCTCGTTGTACTTGGAGTCGGCCAGTTCACGGCGCTTGTTGGTGTTCATGATGACGATGACGTTGTCGCCCAGATCCAGCGGCACGAGATCGTAGACCAGGGTGTTGGTGTCCAGGTAGATGGCCTTGTTCTCGGCGCCCATGCCGATGGCGAACTGGTCCATGATGCCGGAGTTGACGCCGATGAACTCGTTTTCGGTGCGCTTGCCGATCTTGACCAGGTCGAGGCGTTCCAGCTTCAGGTCGAACAGTTCTTGGGCGATGATGCCGATGAGCAGTTCCAGCGAGGCGGAGGAGCTCAGGCCGGAGCCGTTCGGGATGTTGCCGTACACGAAGACGTCCATGCCGCTGGTGATGGCGTGGCCTTCCTCGCCGAGGAACTTCAGGACGCCCTTGGCGTAGTTGGTCCAGTTGTCTTCCTTCTTGTAGACCAGCTCGTCGAGGCGGGATTCGATGATGCCGACCTCTTCGAAGTTGGCGGAGTAGAAGCGCAGCTTGTTGTCGTCGCGCTTCCTTGCGGCACCGTAGGTGCCCAGGGTGATCGCGGCGGGGAATACGTGGCCGCCGTTGTAATCGGTGTGTTCGCCGATCAGGTTGATGCGGCCGGGGGAGAAGAACGTGGCGTCGGGCTGGACGCCGAAGACTTCCTGGAACTTGACGGTCAGTTCGGCAGTATCCATGAGAAACTCCTTCGTTTGTAACTGCTGCTGTTGTCTGTAATTTTACCTAGTTTTACGCTTTCTCAAAATTTTTTACTTAACAAAGTTGTTTGGCTTGATTCCAAGCTTTTTCAGCATGAAGACACGCCCGGCGTCCATTGATTCACAATTTCTACACAATAGGTTTTTAGTAAACAAATATGAACGTTAACCAGATACGGCTCCGCCTGACGCATTCGCTTGGGGGCCGTTGAAAGCATACCGCGCACCGATGGGGGAAGAGGAAAAATTCGATACGCGGATCTGTGGTTGTGTGGGACGGCCTCTTTGACGTCCTATGTCAGTAGGATACCCCCTATCGAGGGGAATCTCCATATTTACTAAAATTCTGTGCCATAATGGAACAGCCTCCCCGACCTCGTGTGACACGGAAGGAGTCGTGATGACGGCCGACAAGCAGAAGGAAAAAGCCCCCACGATCAAAGACATCGCAGCCATTGTCGGGGTTTCCATCGCCACCGTGTCCCGCGTGCTCAACCAGGACGAGACCATGTCGGTGAACGACAACACCCGCCGCAAGATCTTCGCCACCGCCGAACAGCTCGGCTACAAGAAGCATCGCAGAGCCAACGGCAAATCCAAGAAGCAGCGTCGCATCGTGATCGTCCAGTGGTACACCGAACGCCAGGAACTGCAGGACCTGTACTACTACTCCATCCGCATCGGCATCGAACGCCGCCTCGAAGAGCTCGGCTACGCCATCACACGCGTGTTCAACGATTCGTCCCACGCCGATTTCGAAGGCGCCGACGGCATCATCGCGGTCGGCAAGTTCAGCGCCAAACAGGTGCGCGGTCTCGGCAAATTCAACAAGCACATCGTGTTCGTCGACTGCGACACCCTCAACGCCGGATTCACCTGCATCATGCCCGATTTCATCAATTCCGTCACCGGCGTGATCGACCACTTCCTGCGCCACAAGCAGACCAATATCGGCATGATCGCCGGCGAGGAGTACAACGCCGACAAAACCGCCAAGCTCGCGGACCGCCGCTATTACACATTCCGCAACTACCTGAGCGAATGGAAGCTGTACAACCCGAAGAACGTGTACGTCGGCAGCTTCACCACCAGCGACGGCTACCGCCTGATGAAGCAGGCCATCAAGGAACATCCGCGCGACCTGCCGCAGGCCTTCTTCGCCGCCAACGATTCGCTGGCCATCGGCGCGCTCAGGGCGCTGCAGGAATCCGGCATCAAGGTCCCCGAACAGGTGAGCCTGATCTCCTTCAACGACACCGCCATCGCCAAGCAGGTGTTTCCGCAGCTCAGCTCGGTCACGGTGTTCACCGAGCAGATGGGCAGCACCGCCGCCGAAATCATGGACAAGGAGCTCAACGGGCGCCAGGTCTCCCCCGTTCCGTTCATGCTGAAATTCGCCACCAAACTCACGCTGCGCGGCACCAGTATCAACTAGCGGTCGATCGGATCGGGCGACACGTACGGCCCGCCTGCCGCAGATCGCGATACGAGCCGTGCGGACGACTGGTGAATCATAGGTGATTCGCCGGTGATCCTCAGGCGGGTTCGCGGGCGAACGCCGCGCGTATTGCGGCGCGATCGCATGCGATTCACCCACAAATCACGCAGCACACAGATTTTCTCAGGAATCTCTCAGGCTTCATCGAGTCGCATACCAGCATTGAGCGAGACAACCTTCAACAAATCCGGCTTAGTGTCTTATGTTGGAATTACCCGTAGTACAGCTTTGAGAGAACTGGAGAAAGTATCACATGTTCGTTCTCACCAACGCCTGGCACGCCCTCGGCAGGCACCGGGCGTATTCGATTCTGACCGTCATACTGGCGCTCGTCATGTCGTTCGGCGCCATCGTATCCTCCGCGGTATCGGCCAAGAGCACCGCAGCCCATGGCACCGAATACCAGTCGCAGAAACCCACCGCGGTGATCAGGCCGGGCGCGAAGCTGCAGTCGCAGCTCAAAGGCGATGATGCCAAAGCCACGACCGAACACTATCTGACCTTCACCGACTACTCCCCCATCGCCGTCAAGGCGCAGAACAAGTCCGTCTCCTTCACCTACTCCTTCACCGAAACCGTGCCCGTGCGCCAGAGCGATTCGCTCAAGGCCATTCCCGGCAGCGCCGACGTGCCCGCCGACAAGACCGGCGGCGAGCTGCTCATGCGCAGCTTCTACGACGCCAAGGCCGTGAAGACCAATGATTTCGGCGAATTCAAGCTGATCAAGGGCAAGAACCTGAAGTACACCGACGCCAAGTTCACCGGCGCGCTGATCTCCAAGGAACTGGCGGAGAAGAACAACCTGTCGGTCGGCTCCAAGTTCACCGTGGCCAATCCGACCGACGCCTCGAAGAAGTACACCTACACCGTGCAGGGCATCTACGAGTACGTCAATCCTGAAAGCGGCAAGACCTACAAGCTCGCCAAGCAGAACCCCAACAACGTGATCTACACGGCCTACGCCACCGCGTACACCAACGGCCTCGACCCGGAGAAGTCCCAGAAGGGCACCTGGGCCATGCCGAACCTCGATATCACGTTCATGTTCGACAGCCCGGACGTGTACGACTCCTTCGTCAAGATCGCCAAGAAGAACATGCCCAAGGGCTACGAGCTGTCCTCGCCGTCGCTTGAGGCCTACAACAAGAAGCTCGAACCGCTCGACGGCACCGCGTCGTGGATGCGCATCGCGCAGATCGTGCTGCTGGCGGTCGGTGGCGTGCTGCTGGTGATCATCACGATCATGCGCACCTGGGTCACCCGCCGCGACGAGATCGGCATGGCGCTGGTCACCGGTGTCACCAGGCCGCGTCTCGCCTGGCAGTTCATTCTGGAAACGCTGATGCTGACCGTGGTGCCGGTGGCGCTCGGCCTGCTGATCGGCGGGTTCACCGCACAGCCGATCGGTAAGGCGCTGTGCGGGTTCGCGACGCCGATGAGCGCGTCGATCGTGGGTTCGATGATCTGGGATTCGCTGGGCGCCATCGTGCTGCTCGCCGTCGTGGCCATGTTCGGCCCGGTGGTGTTCCGTAATCGCAACCTGTTCAAGCCTGTCGCGGCCGGATCGGAGGAGAAGGCATGAGTGACGCAACCGACAAGACCGACGAAATCGACGAGATCGACGATAAGGACGAAGCAATGACCACCGACACCACGGATGAGTTGAACGACGCCGCCGAGCCGGAAACCGGCAAGGACGCCGCCGAGGCAGCCGATACCGCGGCTGACGCCGACGTGGAATCCATCGAATTCAGCGTCGAATACGACGACGTCGCCGTCGATGCGGATACGGCGGATACGGCAACCGCCAAGGCCGCCGAGCCCGGCGCGGATGCCGCCGAAGCCCCCGCGGGCGCGAGCGCCGCGGCGACCACGGCCAACGCGAACCACGTCGAACAGACCCTGAAACTCTCGAAGGCCAACGGCGAATCCGGCAAGACGAAAACCGCCGCAGACCGCGCCTACGCCAAGACGAACCATCGTCTCGACAAGCAGGTGCGCGACCGCGTGCTGCTCAAGTCCTACCCCACGTTCTCGCTGAACCACGTCACCACGACCGCACGCAAAACCGGCAGGCATGTGCTCGACAACCTGTCCCTCGCCTTCTATGCGGGTACCCTGTACGCGGTCAAGGTGCTCAGCGATGAGGACGATCCCGAGCAGCGCACGACGCTGATGGCGGTGATGGGCGCGTTTGAGCCGCCGACCTCCGGCGAGGTCATGTCGAAGAGCTCGAACTTCACCGAGCTGGAGCTCGGCGAACTGCGCGGCCATCGTCTCGGCCTGGTGCCGCAGCGCTACGCGGTGCGCGGCGATCTCGATGCCGAAGGCAACCTGCTGTACGCCATGAACGGTTCCGGGCGCGGCTTCCTCAAGCCCAAGCCGGCGGTCGCCCGCGACGTGCTGAACAGCGTCGGCTTCAGTGAAGCCACCAAGGGCAAGAAGGTGCGCGAACTGTCCCTGCTGGATCAGCGCCGCGTGGCCATCGCCCGCGCCCTGTGCTGCGATGCGGAGACCGTGATTCTCGACGAGCCGACCAAGGGCCTGGACGAGGCGGAGAGCGCCGAACTGCTCGACCTGCTGCAGCGCATCGCACGCGGACGCGACCCCAAGCGCACGGTGATCATCATCACCAGCGATGACGCCGTGGCCGCAGCCGCGCAGAAGGTCTACGATCTGACCGACTGAGCCGCGATCCGGTCGAATCATCCGGCTGCCCTAAAACAACATATGGCTGCGCCCCTCCCCGATCGGGAGGGGCGCAGCCATATCCGTACCCGTACGGCGGTCGCTAGCGCTTGAGCACCATGCCGTATTCCTCGGCCATCGGTTCCACATCCACCACGCCGTACTGGTCCAGCAGATCCAGCCAACGGCGCTTGTTCTCCTCGCCGAACCGTTCGGCACGCGCGGTGTATGCGTCGGCGGTGAGGAACTTCGGCGGCAGCGACTTGCTGTTGTACTTGTCCGCCACCATCACCAATTCCTGTTCGAGATTCACCGGCACGTAGTCGGCGGGCGGCAACGGCAACCCCTGACGTTCCACATCCTCCTTGCGCAGACCGACGCCGGTGTGGTTCCGCGCGAACTGCGCGATCTCCTCGGCCACCCCCTGCTCGATGAGATACTCGTAGCCGAGCAATCCGTGCTTGATGTATTCGGGGCCGTTGAACTGCAACGGTTCGCCGTCGGTGCCGTCATGCTTCAGCACGCGGTACGTGCCGATATCGTGCAGCAGACCGCCGATCACCACCAGATGCTCGTCGATGAGCCGTGGCGGCACCTTGCCGCCGATCACACCGTCCGAAGAGGGCAGGGCTTCCTGCGTCTGCGCGGCGTCGGCGGGCAGCGTGCAACGGCGGGTGAACAACGCGTTCTGCCGGCGTGCGAGCGCACGGGCGATGCGTGCCACGATGACGCAATGGCGGTGGATGAGATCGTATGCCGCGTCGCTGGGCGCGATGCGGTGATGCAGTTCGTCGACCTGTTCGAGGGTCGGAATATAGCCAGTCATACGCACCATCTTAGGCCTGCACTGCGGGAAGGGCGGCTTGGCTTTGAAAGACCGGCCGGCCGTGCGATCAGATGCTGCGGATCTTCCACTGGCCGGTACGGTTCGACGCGACGATCATCTGATCGTTGCCGAGATCCTTCCAGCCGTCCGCTTCGAACTGGTCGAAGCCGGACGATGCCACCACGATGCCGGCGGCGTTGTTCTGGTCGTCGACGAGCGGGCGGTACCGCATGACGCGGTAATCCAAGGCCTTTTCGCCTTCGCCGTACTCATCGTAGATCTCGACGATGCGCGACGACGTGCGTTCGCGTCCGGCCGCGTTGAGCGCGATGAACGTGTCCTGCGACTGGATCATGCAGTTGTAGCTCGACTTCGGGTAGGTCTGGCGCAGCTGGCGCACGGTCTGGGCCAGCGCTTCGTCCAGCTCGTAGCCGGAGGCGACGTATTCGAGGACGATGGAGAAGAAGATCGCGGAATCGGAGCGGCCACCGGTGCCGAGGAACGTGCTGTGGTTCACCGGGTACTGCTTGTTCTCCACGATGTTGCGGCCGTGGGAGTCGGAGATGTCGCCGTTGTGGATGAAGCTCAGCCCGTTGCTGAAGAACGGCTGCTGGTTTTCGAGGATCAGCGGAATGCCGGAGGAGGCGAGACGCAGATGGAACAGGGCGCCGCGAGCGCCTTCGCGGACGAGCTCGTGGAACAGCGGATCATGTTTCGCCGCGACGGTGGACTTGTACAGTTTGGTTCCGGTTTCGGGCGATGGTGCGCCGCCATCCAACGTTCCCGGCACCTCAGGCGGGTCGTACAACGACGCGCATCCCCAGCCATCATTGTGGATGCGGCTCAATTCGCGGAATTCCTCAACCGTGGGGATGCCTAGGATATCGTTGAGGCTCAGGTTGGCGCCGGCCGTTGCGTATCCCAGTAATCTGCACATAGTAGGGCACTGTACCGCGCGTGCGTTTCGACGCGCGGACAGCGCTATAACCATTGCCTATATCCTGCTCCGTTCCCCCGGTTCCATCATCGGTTTCCGGAGCCGTGAGGCTCATTCGGAGGTGCGTTTGAGCTTCGGCGGCCTGTTTGTGGGTACGAACAGCGGCTGCACTTCGATGAGCGGATTGTAGGGTGCGAGGCCGAACCATTTCACCGCGGAACCGGCCATATGCCTGATCGCGTATTTGACGGACAGCGACAACGCACCCCTTCTCGACACCTTGGATTCGGGCATCAGGGCCTTGTGGATCAGCACGTATTTGATGGTGCCGATGCCTGGATCGGCGTCGACCTTCGGGTAGATGGATTTCTGCTGCGGCAGTTCGCCGGTGTGCTCCAGGTCGTGCATGATCTGATGCAGGTACGCGGGGATCGACTGCGACACTTTGAATCCCAGCCGCATTTTGATGCGGAACAGGTAGTCGGTGCCGAAGCTTTCCACACTGTATTCGCGCGTGAACGGCTGGTCGGTGGTTTCCACGCTCAACGCCCACCAGGCGCGTGCGCGTTTGGGGTGGTCGGCGAAGATGGAGAAGAAGATGTCGGTGTCGAGGCGCTTCATCTCGCTATCGGAGGTGAGGTAGACGATGTTGTCGGCGAAGAACGGGATGTGGTTGTCGCCGTGCAGCTTGTCGAGCGTGGGCAGGAAGTCCTTCGGCTTCATGTGGCGGCGCTGCGCGCGTTCGATCTTGGTGCCGTCGCTCCACGTGACCATGATGAACAGGATCGCCAGCGTCAGCAGCATGGTGAACCAGCCGCCGTGCAGGAATTTCGCCATCGACGCCACGAAGAACATGGTTTGTATCGCGAGGAACACCACCAGGAACACCATCGACCAGATCTTGCTCACCTTATGCCAGATGTATACGGCCAGCAGCACGGTCGTGGTGATCATGGTGACCGTCAGCGCCAAACCGTATGCGGCGGATATGTGCTCCGAATCGCGGAACAGCGCCAGGACCGCGAGGGTCGCCGCGCACAGTACGCCGTTGACGACGGGAATGTACAGCTGGCCGCGTGTACGTGCCGGGTAGCGGACCTGCAGGTGGGGCATCCAGTCAAGTCGGGTCGCTTCGGACACCATGGTGAATGCGCCGGTGATCAGGGCCTGCGAGGCGATCACGCCTGCCGTGACGGAAAGCACGACCGCGACGTAACGCACGGACGGCGTCATCATCTCGAAGAAGGGGTTCAGGCCGTGCAGATGGCCGTAGGCCTTGTCGTCCCAATGGTTGAGCATCCACGCGCCCTGGCCGAAATAGCACAGCACGAGCGCGACCTTGATGAACGGCCAGGTGAAGTAGATGTTGCCGCGACCCACATGCCCCATGTCGGAGTACAGGGCTTCGGCGCCGGTGGTGGAGAGGAACACGGTGCCCATCACGGCGATACCTGCGGCATTATGCGGGCTGAAGAGGAATTTCACGCCGTACACGGGGTTCAGCGCCGCGAATACGCTCCAATCCTGGCTCAGATTCACCAAGCCGACCACGGCGAGGAACGTGAACCACACCATCACCACGGAGCCGAACACCTTGCCGATGCTTTCGGTGCCGTGCGATTGCACGCAGAACAGCGCGACGATGATCACCACGGTGATCATGAGCGTCAGTTCCTTGTTCTGCGTGAACAGGTTCTCCAAGGCCGGCAGGGTTTCCAAACCTTCGACGGCGGAGCTGATGGAGACGGCCGGCGTGAGCACCGAATCGGCCAGGAACGCCGCGCCGCCCAGCATGGCGGGGAACATGAGCCATGCGCCGTAGCGGTGGATCAGCGAATACAGGGCGAAAATGCCGCCCTCGCCATGGTTGTCGATGCGCATGGCGATGAACACGTATTTGACGGTGGTGATCAACGTAATAGACCAGAACACCAGTGACAGTACGCCAAGCACCGCTTCGCGATCGGCGTTGGCCAGACCTCCCTGCCCGTTCAGGAAGGTTTGCATGGTGTACAGCGGCGATGTGCCGATATCACCGTAGACCACGCCGAGCGCCACGATGGCCATGCCCAGACTGATCTTGTTCGGCCCGGATTGCAGTCGAGCCCACCAGCGTCCGATCGGGCCGCGCTCATGCGCGCTGGCGAGCTTTTCGGCCTCACGGCTTTCCGCCTCGGCCTGTTTGACGAGTTCCGCGCGTTCCTCTTTCGTCAGCGAACTGCGCGACACTTTGGGAGCGTTGGTGAACCGGTCGGCTCTGAGCAGCGCCTCGTCATCCGCGCCGTCAGTGCTACCGCCCTGTTTTCGTTTCCGCGCGTTCCGCTCGTTCGGATCCTTCATCATGGGCCTCCCTTAGGCTCTCAAGAGGTTCTCAAGCCCCATTCTCTAATATCGCAGAGACATGGTAGTTCGCCCCGGGCACACCCACAACCCAGCAATCATTCGATGCCGTAGACCTTTCGCGTGGTTTCGCGGGTTTCGCGGGCCACTTCAGCTATCGGCATATCGAGCGTTTCCGCCATGGCTTTGAGCGTATAGGGGATCATGTATGGCGCGTTCGTGCGCCCGCGGTATGGCATGGGTGTCAGGTAGGGCGCGTCGGTTTCGACCATGGCGTGGTCGAGGCCCACGATGCGCAGCGATTCGCGGATGCCGTCGTTGCCCTTGTAGCTGCAGGTGCCGGAGAAGCTGAGATACCAGCCGTGTTCGCGGGCGATTTCGGCCATTTCCGCATCGCCGGAATAGCTGTGGAATACGGTGCGTTCGGGGGCGCCGTCGGCGAGCAGGGTTTCGATGACTTCCTTGTGGGAGTCGCGATCGTGGATCTGCATGGGTAGGCCGAGTTCCTTGGCGAGCGCGATATGCGCACGGAACGCTTCGCGCTGCAGTTCCTTGGCCTGGTCGCCGGTGCGGAACAGGTCCATGCCGGTTTCGCCGATGGCGACCACCTGCTTGGGGTAAGTGACGGCGAGCCTGTGCACTTCGGCGATCGCGTCCTCGAAGCTGACGTCATGCCACGGCTGGTATTTCACCGGCAGGCCGTCCGGCCCCGGTACGGCGCGATGACCGTGGTGCACGGCCTCATTGGGGTGGATGGCGAGCGCGGCGTGCACGTGTTCGTGTTCGCGTGCCATGTCGACGGCGGTCATGAGGTTCGGCAGTTCGCATCCGCAGTCGATCACGCCGATCACGCCGACGGATGCCGCTTGCTGCAACAGTTCGTCCACGCTGTATACGGGCACTTCCGGCTGGCCTTTTTCCACGGCTTCATGGCTCATGGCGCGTGAGAACGGTACGACGGATGCCACGTGGGTGTGGTTGTCCACCACTTGGGCGTCTGCCGGCAGCGCCTCCGGTGCCGGGGCCCAGCTGCGATCGCGATGCTTCTTTTTGCTCATACGCGCCATAGTGGACTCTCCCCGTGACGAATCGCACGTCGGCGCATACGGAAACATCCCGCATACGGGCCGTTGCCGCCCGGATGTTCGCCGGGTACAACGACTGTATGCGGGATGCCTGTTTGCTTCGGGTGTACGACCTGTACGCTCACTGTTCCACGGATTGTTCCACGCTCTGCTCCACGGGAGCGGTTTCAGTGGTCTTCTTCTTGCCGAACTTGGCTTTGAGCAGGCCGACGATGGTGGGCACGAGCGACACGGCCAGGATCAGGATGATGATGAGTTCGAAATGCTGCTGCACTGCGGGGATGCCGCCGAAGAAGTAGCCCATGAAGGTGAACAGGGATGACCAGCACAGGCCGCCCAGCACGGAGAACGGCGTGAAACGGCTCCAACGCATGCCGGAAATGCCGGAGATGAACGGCATGAACGTGCGGATGAACGGGAAGAATCGGCCGAGGAACACCGCGAGCGGACCCCACTTCTCGATCATCTTCTCGGTTTTCTCGATACGTTCCGGGGTCATGGCCTTGACCTTGCCAGATTCGAGGATGCGACGGCCGAAGAAGTGGCCGATCCAGTAGTTGCACTGGTCGCCGATGATCGGCGCGAGCCAGACGACCGGCAACAGGGCCAGCAGCGGCAGCGCGGCCTGACCGGTGGCACTGTCGGGCGCGGCGAACACGCCGGCCGCGAACAGCAGCGAATCGCCGGGGAGGAACGGGAAGAACACGACGCCCGTTTCCACGAAGATGATGATGAAGATGAATCCCAGGGTGGGGGCCACGCCCATCGCGATCCAACCGGCGATGGCCGCGCGCGGATCTTTCAGCAATTCCACAAAGAAGTTAATGACGCTCATACGCTTCCCGAATACTCGTTCATCTGATGTCTCGGCCAGAAGGCGTGAACAATCGCCCGCAAACCGTCAATAACCCTATCAACAGATGGTGCGGTGTGGTCATGCGCATATCGCTACCTGTCCAAATCTGCACATTCCCGCAACCTTGCGTACACGTAACCTTGCGTACATACGGAATTCCCCGACGACCGTCGGGGCCGTCGGGGAATCGGTAGGTTTGGTTGCGGATTCGCGGAACCGTGCTCAGTGCGCGAGACGCTGGCGGACGAAATCGTCCAGTGCGGTGGCGTCGATGCCCTCATAGCCGTTGATGGAGGCGAACTGCGGGCCGGACGAGGTGTCCGTGCGGATGGTGCAGGTCTGCGCGATGGTCGTGGCACCGGATGCGGCACCGGCTTCCAGGCCGACGAAGGTGTCTTCCAGCACGACGCATTTCGCCATATCCTCCGGGGCGATGCCGAGCTTCTTCGCGGCGAGCAGGTACGGCGCGGGATTGGGCTTGTGCGCGCAATCGTCGTCGCCGCAGACGTAGTCGAGGAACAAGCCGCCGGCCTGTTCCATGATGTTCTCGGCCATGGGCCTGGGGGATGTGGTGACCAGCATCACCGGAATACCCGCCTCACGCAGGGAGCTCAGGGTTTCCTTCACGCCGTCAATCCACGGCAGACGTTCCTGTTCGGCCTTGAACACGTAGGCTTTGAGCTGCACGTCGATCTCCTCGACGCTCAGCGTGCAACCATGTTCGATCATATGCTCGGCCACTTCGGGGACCGGCTTGCCGGAGCATTCCCAGCCCAGATCCTCATCCCAGTAGCCGCCGTTCTTCGTGGCGAGTTCGATTTCGCCATCATGCCACAGGGGTTCGGAATCGATTGTGGTGCCGTCAAGATCGCAGAACACGGCTTTCAACAGCATGTTTTCTCCTTGCTGTGGAAGAACGAATTACGCCTCAAGTACACCAAAGCAGCTCGACACAACGTTATGCGCCCGGCGTATGCGATTCCGGCGCGATTTCAGCGGTATCCCCACAGGATCATCGATTTGGATCCGGACACCGAATCAGGGTCGTAGCCGCTGGTGCCGGACGGCAGTTCGCGCACCGTGGCGTGGATGTCGCGACGCCACCTGCGTGCACTGTTGGAACGCTGCATTTCGACGATGTCGCCGTCGCGACCGGCGGTGAACACGCTGCCGTCGCTTTCCTCACGCATACGTTTGATCTGGCGGCGCAGCTGGCGGGTTTCCTCCTGCAGTTCGAGGATGCGCGTGATGCCGGCCAGGTTGATGCCCTCATCTTGGCTGAGTTTCTGCGCCTGCAACAGGCGGTCGATGTCGCGCAGACTGTACCGGCGCGCACCGCCCGAAGTGCGCTGCGGCACGACCAGTCCGACGCGATCGTACTGGCGCAGGGTCTGGGGGTGGATGTTGGCGATTTCGCCGACCTGCCCGACGGTGAAGATGGGGAGTGCGATGTCGAATCCCGCATTGTCGGCGCCGTCAAGGTCGGCCCGGCCCAGAACGATCGCCGTCGCGCACAGCGCGTACAGCTGGCGCATTTGCCGTGCCGTCTTCGCCATCATTCACCTTCTTTCGCATGTTCCGTCATGTTTTGTCGTGATTGCTGTAATCACCGTAATCACCATGGCAATCACGACTCATCGCAAGTCGCGGATCGCCAATCGCGAGTCGCGGGCGCTGATCCGTCCCGCTCCCCCACCACCGTGGTGGCGTGGCGAGCGGGACGGTGCAACGCGGTCAGCGCTGCAGGTATGCGCCTGCTTCCTCGTCGAATTTCTTGGCCGTACGCTTAAGGCCCAAGCCGGGTTTCGCCGGCACGTGGATCTGCACGCGTCCGATCAGATCGCCCTTCTGGTTGCCGGATGCCACACCGTGGCCGCCGACCTTCACTTCCGTTCCGCTGGAGGTTCCCGCGGGAATCTTGAAGGTCACGGCGTTGCCGTCAAGATCCGTGGCTTCGACCTTGCCACCAGCAACGGCTTCGCCCACGGTGACGGGAAGGTCCATCACCAGATCGTGGCCACGCATGGAGAACTTCGGGTCCTCCTCCACGGTGATCTGCAGATACATGTCGCCGGGCGCGCCACCGTTGCGGCCGGGCTTGCCCTTGCCGCTGAGGCGGATCTTCTGCCCGTCCTTGACGCCTGCCGGAATATGCGTCTTGAACTTCTTGCCATCGGCGGAAAGCGACACCGTCACGCCCTTGACCGCCTGGCGGAAGGTGAGCGTGATCTTCGAATTGCGGTCCTCGCCGCGTTCGGGCTGCGCGGGCTCCTCATACCCTGCACCGTAGCCGCCGCCGTATGGTGCGCCGCCGTACTGTGCGCCCGCCTGCGGGCCAGCTCCCCCGCCGAACATCGAGAAGATGTCGTTGAGGTTCGGCTGGCCGCCGCCCGACGTCTGGAAGCGGACCCGTCCGCCGCCCGGTGCGCCGCCGCCGAACATGGATCCGAAGATGTCGGAGAATCCGCTGGCGTCGAAGCCGCTTGCGCCGGAACCACCGGCGAACCTGGCTCCGCCCATGCCGAACTGGCGGATCGCATCGTACTTCTGGCGTTCGTTCTTGTTGCTCAGCACGTCGTACGCTTCGGAGATGTCCTTGAACTTCTCCTCGGCCTCCTTGGTCTTGTTGACGTCCGGATGGTACTTGCGCGCAAGCTTGCGGTAGGCTTTCTTGATTTCGTCGGTGGTGGCGTCTTTGGAGACACCGAGGACCTTGTAGAAATCCTTGTTCAACCATTCATTCTCAGCCATCACTGCCTCCTTTCAGGAGCTGCTTTGATAATGAAGTCTTTCCTTGTCCCTCCGCGCTGGGCGTGGAGGGGTTGTTCGTCTTCCCATTGGGGAAGGATGTGCACAACGGGCTGCCTGTTTTCCGAAAAACGGGAACACAGGCAGCCCGGAGTCATAACGTCGCCGGATGGTTCCGGGGCGCTCAGGCCTGCGGCGAGGCGACCACCACACGGGCCGCGCGAATCACGCGGTCACCGATGCGGTACCCGGCCTCCACCACGGTGTCGACGGTCTCCTTTTCAGCATTCGGATCCGGCTTGTGCAGGATCGCGTCATGCTTGGTCGGATCGAAGTCCTCGCCTTTCTCGCCGAACTTCTCAACGCCGAACTTTTCGAAGGCCTTGTCGATCTTCGCCGCGACGGCTTTGAAGGAATCGTCCATCTCGCTGTGTTCGCGGATGCGGTCGATGTCGTCGAGAGCGGGGAGCAACGCGGTCAGCACGTCGATGATGCCGTGCTGGCGGAAGCGATCCTGCTCCTTCTTGGCGCGATTGCGGTAGTTGATGAACTCCGCGCGTTCGCGCTGCAGCGCCTCAAGGTAATCGGCGGCTTCCTTCTTCGCCTGACCCAGCGGGGTCAGCGTATCCTCGCCGTCGCCTTCCGTTTCGGGCTTCGCGGCTTCGGCCGATTCCTCGGCCTTCGGGGCGGGCTGATCGGAGGCCTGGCCTTCGGCCGGCTTCCCCTCGCCCGCGGCGGGGGCGGCCTGCCCGGCCAGTTCGTCGGCGTCGGGCAGGTCGTTCAGATAATCGTCCTTGTTGAAGTCGGACATGATTACTTGTTGTCCTTGTCGTCGTCATCCACGACTTCGGCGTCGACCACGTCGTCGTCGGAGCCAGCGGATGCGCCGGCGGCACCGGCACCGGCGGCACCGGCAGCGCCAGCGGCACCTTCGGCACCCTGCTGCGCGTACAGCGCCTGGCCGATCTTCTGGGCGGAGGTCATCAGCTCGGTCTGAGCGGTCTTCACGGCCTCGATGTCCTCACCCTTCAGGGCTTCCTTCAGCGCGTCGACCTTCTCGGTGACTTCCTTGGCCACGTCGTCGGAGAGCTTGTCCTTGTTGTCGTTGACGAGCTTCTCGGTCTGGTAGGCGAAGGCTTCGGCCTGGTTGCGGGTCTCGGCATCCTCCTTGCGCTTCTTGTCCTCGGCCTCGTGGGCTTCGGCTTCCTTGACCATGCGGTCGATCTCGTCCTTCGGCAGGCCGGAACCACCGGTGATGGTCATGGACTGCTCCTTGCCGGTACCCTTGTCCTTCGCGGACACGTGCACGATGCCGTTGGCGTCGATATCGAAGGTGACTTCGATCTGCGGGACGCCACGCGGAGCCGGAGCGATGCCGGTCAGCTCGAAGGTGCCCAGCGGCTTGTTGTCGCGAGCGAACTCACGCTCGCCCTGGTAGACCTGGATCAGCACGGACGGCTGGTTGTCCTCGGCGGTGGAGAAGACCTCGGAACGCTTGGTCGGGATGGCCGTGTTGCGCTCGATCAGCTTGGTCATGATGCCACCCTTGGTTTCGATGCCGAGGGACAGCGGGGTCACGTCGATGAGCAGGACGTCCTTGCGGTCGCCCTTGATGACGCCGGACTGGACGGCTGCGCCGACGGCCACGACCTCATCCGGGTTCACGGACTGGTTGGCTTCCTTACCGCCGGTGAGCTCCTTGACGAGCTCCTTGACGGCGGGCATACGGGTGGAGCCGCCGACGAGCACGACGTGGTCGATGTCGGAGACGCTGATGCCCGCATCGGCCAGCACGTTGTTGAACGGGGTGCGGCAGCGGCCCAGCAGGTCGGAGGTCATTTCCTCGAAGTGGGCGCGGGTCAGGGTCTCGTCCAGGTGCACCGGGGTGCCGTCGGGGGTCATGGCCAGGTACTGCATGGAGATGGAGGTGCTGGTGGAGCTGGACAGTTCCTTCTTGGCCTGCTCGGCGGCTTCCTTCAGACGCTGCAGGGCGATCTTGTCCTTGCTCAGGTCGACGCCGTACTTGTTGCGGACCTCGCCGACCAGCCAGTCGATGATCTTCTGATCCCAGTCGTCGCCGCCCAGACGGTTGTCGCCGTTGGTGGCCTGCACCTGGATGGTGGAGAAGCCGTCGTCGTCCTTGCCGATTTCCAGCAGGGAGACATCGAAGGTACCGCCGCCCAGATCGAAGACCAGGATGCGCTCATCTTCCTTGCCCTTTTCCAGACCGTAGGCCAGTGCGGCGGCGGTCGGCTCGTTGATGATACGCAGCACGTTCAGGCCGGCGATCTTGCCGGCATCCTTGGTGGCCTGACGCTGGGCGTCGTTGAAGTAGGCCGGGCAGGTGATCACCGCGTCGGTGACCGGCTCGCCCAGATAGGCTTCGGCGTCGCGCTTGAGCTTCATCAGGACCTGCGCGGAGATCTCCTGCGGGGTCCACTTCTTGCCGTCGATTTCGACGGTCCAGTCGGTGCCCATGTGGCGCTTGACCGAGCTGATGGTGCGGTCGACGTTGGTGACGGCCTGACGCTTGGCGACTTCGCCGACCAGGATCTCGCCGGACTTGGAGAAGGCGACCACGGACGGGGTGGTGCGCATGCCTTCGGCGTTCACGATGACGGTAGGTTCGCCGCCTTCAAGCGTTGCGATGCAGGAATTCGTGGTGCCAAGATCGATACCAACTGCACGTCCCATAACTATGACTCCTTATATATGTATGTTCCGTCGGCTGCGGCGGAACAGTGTTCTCGTTCTACGGTTTCCCGCTCACGTTTCTTTCGGGCCTCACGACCCGTTCCAAAACTTGAGCCTACATCACTCAACTTCCCGCTGTCAACTTTTATTCCCAAATTCTTCAAAAACTTGAGTCGATATCCCTCAAGTTTTTGAAACCGGCTTGAAAAGGCGTGATTCCAAGCCGGAAAAAGACAACGAATTCACAAGGTAAACATGATGAAGAGGACACGTGCAGACTTCTCTTTGCAATCGTTGTCAAAATAAGCTATCTTGTACGTTATAAGAGAAATCAGCAAACCGCCCGGGGGATCAACGCAGAATTCTATAGGCACGTTTGCAGAATCACTCGAAGAGGAGCTATCCATCATGACTACCGCCACACAGCGCGAAGAAAGTGCCGAACGTCTCGCACGCCCGCTCATCCAGCTTGCCAAGGCAAGCGGCTTGTCCACCTCCTTCTTCGACCAGCTGGGAACCTACACCGAAATCAGCGACGAGGCCCTGGTCGCAGTGCTTGCGGCCCTCGGCGTCGACGCATCGACCGACGAGGCGATTGCCCACTCCCTCGAACTGCATGAGGAGCAGCAGCGCAACCAGCTGATCCCGCCGACCATCGTCGCCACCACCGGCAGGACCACCACGGTCGAGATCAACTGCAGCGCGGAATGCGACATCACCGCGTCCATCACCCTGGAAGACGGCACCACGTTCGGCGAAGACGTCGACGCGCTGCCCGACCTTGATTCCGCGCATCCGACCATCGCCATCCCCGATTCCCTGCCGATGGGCTACCACACCCTGCACGTCTCCACCGAGGACCGCAGCGCCGATGCCACCATCATCAACGCCCCCGCACATATCGCGGTGCCCGAAGCGGTGGCCGACCATCACCGTTGGGGCTGGATGACCCAGATGTACTCCGTACGCTCCCACGAATCCTGGGGCGTCGGCGATTACGGCGATCTGAAGCGCTTGCTGGCCGACGCCGCCACCAAGTCCGGCGCCGACTTCATGCTGATCAACCCGATCCATGCCAGCGCGCCGCTCACGCCGCTCGAGCCGTCCCCCTACCTTCCGGAATCCCGCCGATTCCTCAATGTCACCTACATCCGCCCGCAGGACATCCCCGAGTACGCCGAGCTTGACGCCGAGGCGCGCGCGAAGGTCGATGCGCTGCACGATAGCGTCGCCGCCAGCAACGAAGATTCCGGCCCCATGGATATCGATGCGGCGTGGGACGCCAAGCGTCCGGCGCTGCGCATCATCTTCGACGCGGGGCGTTCCGCACAGCGCGAAGCCGAGTTCGAGGCGTTCAAGAAGGACGCCGGCCCCGATCTGGATTCCTTCGCGGCCTGGAGCCTGTGCTTCGAGGTCTGGGGTGCGCCGTGGGGCGACAACCCGTGGTTCAAGGAGACCACCGTTTCCAGCGAATCCGTGCAGCAGCTCATCGCCGATAACGCCGATCTGTTCGAGTTCAACCGCTGGCTGCAGTGGATCGCGGCCGAGCAAGTCAACGACGCGCAGCGCACGGCCCTCGACTCCGGCATGGCACTGGGTGTGATCCAGGACATGGCCGTCGGCGTGCACGGCTTGGGCGCGGACGCTTGGGCGAATCCGGAACGATTCGCGGCAAGCGGCGTCACCGTGGGTTGCCCGCCGGACTTCTACAACCAGCAGGGTCAGGATTGGGGTCAGCCCCCGTTCAACCCGAACTATCTTGAGGCCACCGGTTATCAGGTGTACCGCGAGATGGTGCACTTCATGTACGAGCACGCGGGTGCCGTGCGCATCGACCATGTGCTGGGCCTGTTCCGCCTGTGGTGGATTCCGCAGGGTCTGGGCGCACGCAACGGCGCCTACGTGAACTACAACTACGAGGCCATGCTCGGCGTGCTCGCCATCGAGGCGACCCGCGTGGGAGGCATGGTGATCGGCGAGGATCTGGGCACCGTGCCCGATTATGTGCGCCGGGTGCTCGGCGAGCACGGCGTGCTCGGCACCGAGGTCGAATGGTTCGCACGCGTGGATTATTCCCCGAACGCCGGCGACCCGTACATGCCGCCGGAGGATTACCGCCGTCAGGCCTTCGCCTCCGTGACCACGCACGATCTGCCGCCGACCGCCGGCTACCTCAACTACGAGCATGTCGAACTGCGTAAGAAGCTTCATCTGGTCGACGACCCGGAGGCGTTCCGCGAGTCCGCCGAGGCCGAACAGCGTGCCATGCTCGACCGTCTGGTCGACAGCGGCTACATCACGCCCGACGTCGCGGCCGACGTGCCGGCGCATGAGCAGCAGATCGTCGAGGCGATGCACGCCATGCTCTGTGACACCCCGTCCCTGCTGCTGCAGGCCGCCTTGGTCGACGGTGTCGGCGAACACCGCAGCCAGAACCAGCCCGGTACGTCCAGCGAGTATTCGAACTGGCGCGTCCCGCTGTCCGACGCCGACCAGAACGTCGTGCTGACGCCCGACGTCTTCGATTCCCCGCGCGTGCAGTCCCTCGCCAAGGTCATGCGCGACGGCGTCACCAAGTAAACCCAACCAACCATTCGCTGTATTCGTATCCACGTGCGATGACGCGCCTTTGAACGGTCAGAGGCGCGTCATCGCACGTGATATCGTTTTCATAGATTTTCACCATACTGTCAGGAGGATTGGTGGCACAAGCAAGTATTCAGGCGGTCGCCCGCGAGGCGGGAGTCTCCGTATCCACGGTGTCACGCACCTTCGCCAAGCCCGACCTCGTGTTGCCGGAAACCCGCGAACGCGTGATGGCCGCTGCGGAGAAGCTCAACTACCGCATTTCACGTTCCGCCGCGGCGCTGAAGTCGGGGCAATCGTTCCGCATCGCGCTATTGTTCAGCGAATCCATCATCACCTGGTTCAATTCGCGCATCTACGCCGGCCTCGATTCCGTATTCCACCCCGCCGGGTACGACATCTCCGTGTTCTCGATGACCTCCGCCGACGAGCGCAGGAAATTCTTCACCGATCTGCCCGTGTTGCGCAACGCGGACGCCGTCGTGGTGAGCTCCTTCAGCATCGAACCCGATGAGGCCAAGAAGCTCAAGGCCATGAACGTGCCGATCGTCGGCATCAACATCCCGTCGAACGACGGATTCGACGCCGGCGTGAGCATCGACGATCACGCGGCCGAACATATCGCCGTGGATCATCTGGTCGCCTTGGGCCACCAGCGCATCGCCTACATCGGCTACGACGAGATGGACGATCGTTCGGCGCTGCGCTATTCGGCCAGTGCGCGTCTGCAGGGCTTCATGGATGCCTGCAACTCCTACCCGGGCGTCACGCCCATGCCGCTGTCCCTCGACCATGCCGGCGACCCGGCCAACGCGGTGCTCAACTGCATCATCTCCGCCTCGCCCACGCCTTCCGCGGTATGCCTGTGTGATGACGAGCTCGCCATCCCCGCGCTGTTCCGCCTGCGCCAGTACGGCCGTCGCATCCCGCAGGATCTTTCCCTCATCGGCTTCGACGACAACCTGTACGCCTCCAGCCTGGGCCTGACCACCCTGCATCAGGATCCGTACGCCATGGGCGCCAAGGCCGCGCAGAAAACCCTCGCCCTGATCGCATCCGATGGCAAGCATCCTTGCGCCGCCGCCGAGCCGCGGTTCGAAACGCCGCAGGTGCAGCTCATGCTGCGCGAGACCACGGCGCCGTACGTCGATCCCAACGTCTGATCGCGCGACGCAACCAACACTCCATATGGATGATGCCGGCCCCGAAAAGGGTCGGCATCATCCATATGCGGTCATGTGCGGAAACGGGTTCCGGCTCGACGCAGCGCGAACCGCGCATCGTCGGCGCTACAGGCTCACGCAAGCCCTCAAAACGCCCGTTCCCGGGCTTCTACTCGCCGTTCTCACCGTCACCCGAAGCGGACTTCAGGTACTTGGCGAAACCGCGCTCCAGCAGCGGAATATGGCACATGATCATCGTGCCGTAACCCATGACCACCAGCAGGAACAGACCTTGCGGGAAATAGAACCAGCAGGCCGCCAACAGGCCGAGCCACACCGCATCGATGACGACCATGCCCAAGGTCAGCAGAATGCGGCTCACACCGAACACGAACGCGTTCTCCAAAGTCCGTCCCACCGAGTTCTCGAATCGCGCTTGCAAGGCGAACACCCATTCGAAGCCGATCATCCACACGATGGTCAAACCGAATTTCGGAATCAGCAGCGGCGTGATCTGCAACACCACCCAGGCGTATGCCAGTGCGGCGCCGGTAATGCCGAACACCGCCCACAGCGCGGTCGACTTCACGAAGTTCGCGCGGAACGCCTTGAAATAGTTCGCCGTCACGCCGCCGGCCTCACCCTGCAGGGCGCGCCTGGAGGCATCATGCGCGGCCGTGATCGCGGCGCCGATGGTGATGATGGGAATGGACGTGACGATCATCAGAATGTTGATCCAGATGGCGTCCGTGAGATTCCGCAGCTCCTGCATGAACTTCGAATCGGGGGACAGGAAATTCACGTTGCACGCTCCCTTCGTCACGATGACGGCATGCGCCGGGCGACCGCGCCCATCGGCTGCGGGCCGGCACGTCATCGCCTTTCACTTCATGATTCCTTGTACAGGATAGCCTTCCGGCCGAATCGGCATTCGGCCACATATGCGAAGCGGGGGCGGACGGTTCGTTGAGAACCATCCGCCCCCGCCTATCGCTTTCGGACGTTGCGTCAGCCTTTAACAGCTCCGGTCCGGCCATTACGGACCGGCCTTCGGCCGGGCTCATCGTTACCCTCGTTCGGCTATCGCCTCACTCGGGCTGGAGCCTTGCGGCAGCGCACTGCGCTGCCGCATCGGGCTGACTGCGTCAGCCCTTGACGGCTCCAGCCATTACGCCCTTGACGATGTACTTCTGGCAGACCAGGTAGAACACGATGATCGGGATGATCGCGAGGACCAGGCAGGCCATCATGGCGCCCATATCGACGGAACCGTAGCCGCCCTTGAGGTACTGCACGGCCACCGAGATGGTCTTGTACTTGCCCAGGTCGAGCGTCAGGTACGGCAGCAGGTAGTCGTTCCAGATCCACATGGCTTCGAGGATCGCCACGGAGACGATGCTCGGCTTCATGATCGGAACCACGATCTGGAAGAAGATGCGGGGCACGTTCGCGCCATCGATCATTGCGGATTCCTCAAGCTCCTGCGGGATGCCCTTGATCACGCCGGTGAAGATGAACACGGCCAGACCTGCGCCGAAGCCGAGGTACACGATGCACAGGCCCCACGGGGTGTTGAGCTTGAGCATATCGGCCAGCTTGGAGAGGGTGAACATCACCATCTGGAACGGCACGATCATGTTGAACAGGAACAGCGTGTACAGCAGCTTGGCGGCCCAGTTGTTCACGCGGACGATCCACCATGCGCACATCGAGGTGCACAGCAGGATCAGGACGACCGAGCCGACCGTGATCAGCAGGGTCCAGCCGAAGCTGGCGAAGAAGTTCGTGGTTTCGATGCCACGCGTGTAGTTCTCCAGACCGACGAACGCCTTGCCTGTGGGGATGGAGAACGCGTTTGCGGAGATGTACGCCTTCTGCTTGAAGGAGTTGATGATGACCAGCACGATCGGGAAGATCCATGCCAGCGAGACGATGCTGAATAGGGTGGTCCAAAGCGCCGGGTGCTTGACCTTGTTGTTGTCGGTCATCAGGCCGCCACCTCCTTGCTAGTCGTGAGCTTGTTCTGGAGCAGCGCGATCACCGCAACCAGGATGAAGAACAGCACTGCCTTGGCCTGTCCGACGCCTTCCCAGCCCATGCGGCCGTAGAACGTACGGGTGATGTTCATTGCCAGGCCTTCAGACATGTTGCTCGGAGCACCGTTGGTCAATGCGAGGTTCTGATCGTACAGCTTGAAGCCGTTGGTCACGGTCAGGAAGGAGCACACGGTGATGGACGGCATCATGAGCGGGATGATGATCTTGAACATGGTCTGGGTGCCGTTCGCGCCGTCGACCTGGGCGGCTTCGAGCACGTCGGTCGGCAGCGACTGCATGCCGGCGATGTAGATGATCATCATGTAGCCGATTTGCTGCCAGCACACCAGAATGACCAAGCCCCAGAATCCGTATGTCGCGGAATAGGTCAGCGCCCTACCCCAGTGGGCGAGAATGCCGTTGAGCAGCAGCAACCAGATGTAGCCCAGGATGATGCCGCCGATGAGGTTCGGCATGAAGAACACGGAACGGAATAGGTTCGAACCCTTGATCGCCTTGGTCAGCATGTAGGCGATGGAGAACGCGACCACGTTGATCACGATGGTCGTCACGATGGTGAAGGCCGTCGAGAAGCCGAGGGCGTGCAGGAATTCCTTATCCTGCAGTGCCTTGCCGTAGTTCTTGAGCCCGACCCATTCGCCGTCGGTGACGGTTGTGAATTCGCAGAAGCTCAGGTACACGCCCATGATGAAAGGCACCACGAACCCGATGATGAATGCCGCGAAGGTAGGCAGCGCGAACAGCGCCCACCACCTCCGTATTGCTTTTCCAGCCATACTAATCATGAAACACCACTTCCTCCTCCTTGAGTCCGTCGCACTGCGTCGTGCGCGGGATTCAATCCTTGCTGTGCTTGGTGCACCGCTTGCATGGTTCGATATGCTGTGCACACCTTCATGCAAGACGTACTAGTATGGTACGTGTCACGGAAACGTATGTCAAACGTTGTCATTTTCGGCGTTTCCCCCTCATACCAGTCAGAAAAACCTTTGACGTTGACACCTTGAAAATATTATCTTCCCGCCATACCTGCATTGTCGAACAGTAAAATGCAAACGTTTGTAAACCGTTTACTATCCCCCTTACTGGCGGTAGCGGCAAAGTGTAAGCTGAAATTCAAGAAGGTAAATCTGTACAAGGTGGGTCCTATGACTAGCAGCATTCAAGATGTAGCCAAGGCAGCGGGTGTATCCATTTCCACGGTTTCCCGCTCATTCACACGCCCGGACCTGGTTTCCGCAAAGACGCGCAAACGCGTGCTGGATATTGCCAACGAACTCAATTTCTCGTTGTCCCGTTCCGCGGCGGCGCTGAAATCCGGCAAATCCCTACGCATCGCAGTCCTGATGAGCGGCCATATCAGTCTCTGGTTCACCGCGCAGGTCATCGAAGGCCTCAACGAGGTACTGCACGCCGAAGGGTACGATATTTCGATCTTCCAGGTCTCCAGCATCGAGGATCGCAAGGAGTTCTTCGACACGCTTCCGGTGCGCCGCAACGCCGACGCCGTCATCGTCGTCTCCTTCGACATCGATGCCCAGGAGAGCGCACAGCTCGCCTCCGTGGGCGTGCCGATCATCGGCATCAACGCCGTCAAGCCCGAGGAACGCGGCTTCTCCGCCGCCGTCAACATCAACGATGAACAGGGTTCGACGCTCGCCGCCCGTCATCTCATCACGCTCGGCCATCGCAATATCGCCTACATCAGCACCGACCGCGGTGTCTCGCTGTCGTTCTCCGTGAAAAGCCGTTTCGACGTGTTCTGCGAATGCTGCCGCAAGGAGGGCGTCGAACCGCGCATCGTGACCTGCCAGGTCGACCATGACGGCCACTACCAGATCAGCGACGTGGTCACGCAGCTGATGAGTCTGCCGGACATGCCGACGGCCATCGCCTGCCAGGAGGACGGCATCGCAGTGCCGCTGCTGTTCCAGCTGGAACGCAACGGTTTCTCCGTACCCAGCGATATTTCGCTGATCGGCTACGACGACAGCATCTACACCAACGACATCGGCTTGACCACCATCCGCCAGAATCCTGCGGAAATGGCACGCACCGCGGCGCGCATGACGCTCGACCTCATCCAAGGCCGCGACCCCTCCCCCGCATTCGTGGAGGTCCCGGCGCAGCTGATCGTACGGTCCAGCACCTCCGGCGTTCACCGCTGACGGCGTTCGCGCCACATTACACCGCATTGAGGCCCGCTTCCCATGAGGGAGCGGGCCTTGTCGTATTCGGGCGTACACGGGGCGATTGCGGGGCGTGCAGCGCATCATGCGCATCCACGTGCATCTCAACCGTAGGGATATCCGCAGCCCCAGCCCAAACAAAGTCCCCAAACGAAATGATGGCCGCCGACCCGTGAAGGTCGACGGCCATCAGCCATTGGAGAAGTTACATGAAGAAGTTTTAACAGAGAGGATGTGGCGACGGTCGGGGAGAAGGAACCGACCGTCGCCGGTATTCAATTATTGATTCAGTTATTGAGGAGATTGGACTCAGTGGGAGGCCTTGTATTCAGCAGCCCAGTTGTCCACGAACGCGGTCTTCACGGCGTTCCAGTCACCGGTGCCCTGAGCGTACTCAAGCAGAGCGTTGCCCAGCTTGTTCTTCCACTCTTCGGACGGCATCATGGTGAAGTTCCAGGAGACCTGGGTCTTGCCGGACTTCTGATCGTCCTGAGCGGCCTGGACCAGCGGGTTGTCGGACTTGACGTCGGAGAAGGACTTGAACGGGGTGGTGAAGCCCATGTCCTGGCTCAGGGACTTCTTGCCGGTGTTGGAGGTGATGACCCACTTCAGGAAGTCCTTGGTGGCCTGCTTGTCGGCGTCGGAAGCCTTGTCGTTGATGCACCAGTAGTTCTCGGAACCGGTGGCCAGACCCTGCTTCTCCTCGCCCTTGGCGCCGGTGTAGATCGGCATCATGCCGATGGAGTCGGCCTTCATGCCGGCCTTCTCAAGGTCGGTCCAAGCCCAGGTGCCGTTCTGGTAGAAGGCCGCCTGGCCGAGAGCGAACTCGGAGTTGGCGTCGTCACCGGTCTTGGAGCTCAGCTGCGTACGATCGGTGGTGGAGTCGGTGATGTACAGGTCGAAGATGTTCTTGTACTCCGGCAGGTAGGTGCCCTTGATGGTCGCCGGCTGCTCGGTGATGTTGTCCTCGGTGAACTCGTAGTACAGCGGCAGGTTGGCCAGATGGGTCTTGAAACGCCAGTCGGAGCTGGAGTCGAAGCCGGCGGAGGTGAAGGCGCCCTTGATGCCGAGCTGGTCCTTCTTGGCCTGCATGTCGTCGGCGACGGCCTTCAGGGTGTCGAAGTTGTCGATGTCGTCGACGCTCTTGATCTTGGCGCCGTCGGTGGCGATGTACTTGTTCAGGATGTCCTTGTTGTAGATCAGGCCGTAGGTTTCCATCACGTACGGCACGCCGACGACCTTATCGCCGTCCTTCAGGGCCACATCCTTGTTGATGAGCTGGTTGTACGGCTCGGTGTCCTTCATGTCGGCGGTGTAGCGCTTCCAGTTCTGGTAGCCGACGGGGCCGTTGACCTGGAACAGGGTCGGGGCTTCGGTCTTGGCGATTTCAGACTTCAGGGTCTGCTCGTAGGTGCCGGAGGCTGCGGTCTGAACCTTGACCTCGACGCCGGTTTCCTTGGTGTATTCCTTGGCCAGAGCGGTCCACTGGTCGGCCGATTCAGGCTTGAAGTTCAGGTAGTAGACCTTGCCCTTGCTGGAGCTGGAGCTGGAGTTGGAGCCGCATGCGGCAAGCGTGCCCAAAGACATGGCGGTAATGGCAACCAGGCTGACCGCTGCTTTCACGTTACGATTCATCATCGAACCTTTCTCTTCCTTTTTTGTTTCTCCGCCCGAACAGACTGTGTCCGTAGTTAAGGTGTCGGCTTCGGCACCTTCGAAGATTTCAACAGTGCCTATTATGGCGCATCTTCTGCATTCTTGCAAACGATGGCAAAGCTTGGCGTGCCGTAATCATGCGGCACCCCTTGATTTCCCCCGCCTCCGGGCCTATTTCACCGCGCGTCATCGCACGGCGAAACGGGGAGGCGGGACCAAGAAACAGGTAAAATCAGCTCCTTTCTTTTGTCAACAGTTCCAATGCTCGATAACGCGATCACCCTTGTACAGGCTCAGCACCGAATAGTGCGCCGTATCCAAGCGAAGCAGGCGACCGAAGCCTGGATCAAGACCGATCCACTGCGAGGTCAGAATACGCAGAATATGCGCATGCGCGACCAACAGCACATCCTTCCCCGATTCGACGAGCGGCGCCACCTTCCCGATCGCGTCACAGGCGCGTGCGGCGGCGGCATCAAGGCTTTCGCCCGCACCGGCATGCACCTGCACACGTTCGCCGCTCGGAAGCGTCTCCTGCCAGTCCGCATCCATGGATTCCGGCAGGGACGTCGGCCCGTCACGCCACACATCCCAATCGAAACCGGCCATATCGCTCACCGTTTGACGGGTGCGCCCCTCGGCACGGCCATAATCCCATTCCGCGATGTCGTCGAGCGTGGCAACCTGCTCGAAACCGGCCAGACGCGCCGTCTGCTGCGCCCGCTTCAACGGGCTGGCGAACACGCAACCTTCGTCGAATCCTTCGGGGAATGCGGCACGAAGCCGCTCACCGGCAGCCACGGCCTGCTGTTCGCCAACCGACGTCAACGGAATATTCGTACGCCCGGTATGCTGCCCCGATTCGCTCCACACGGTCTGCCCGTGGCGCAGCAAAACCAGATGCCCGGTCTGTGTAGCGGCCGCGCTGCCGCCCAGTTCATTTTCACTCATAGTCACACTTTACCCCGTACACGGTGGCAATCCACCGGCACGCCGTTTCCCGCGAGCCTGAACCGCATGGCCGCGCACACTGCGCTTCGATGGACGGCACGCGATCGGCCGGCGGTAGACTGGTGCGTATGAGCGACGAAACCTACACCGCATCCGAATCGACGGCCGACCGCGCGGTCGAAGCCCTGCACCGCATCGACGGCAAAGTCGCTGAGTTGCGCAAGCAGCGACTGGAGGATCCGGATTCCGCCACCGACAAGCTGGCCAAGGCGATCATCCCCACCGTCACGAGCATGGTTGCAGGCAAACTCTTCCAGCTGGCCTGGGACAAGGCGTGGAAGCGCCACGGCAGGAATACGGAGAGTGCCGGCAAGGGGCTTGCGATGACCCTCGCGTTCACCGCGGCCTCGGCCGCGTTCGGAGCCGCCGTATCCACGTTGTCCGAACGGGGTTCGCAGGCATTGATCGACCGCAGCCATCGCAAGCAAAGCCGCGGCAAGCGCTGATTTTGCGCTCATGGCGCGTTTTCTGCGTCACCTGCGTCCCAGTAGCTCGTCTCAACCGAAAACTTCACGAAAACCACGCGGGAATCCTTGGACATTCCGATTGCGCGGGTCGTGCAATCGCGTGAAAATAGCGGTATGACCGAACTCATTCATAACGACACCATCGACACGCTTCTTGAGCGTCGTTCCATCCGCAAATTCAAAGACGAGGAGCTGGGTGACGATGTCATCGCCACGCTGGAAACCGTCGCGCAGCGCGCGCCGTCCAGCCAGTTCCTCAACGATTGGTCCGCGATCCGCGTCACTGATCCCGCCATCAAGGAACAGCTCGCGCACATCGGCAGGCAGCCGTATATCGCGCAGGCGCCCCTTCTGTACGTGTTCGTGCTCGACGAGCACCGCAACGCCGCAATCGCCCGTTCCAAGGGCGTGGAAACCGGCAACGACACGTTCACGCTGAATTCCAGCTACCGTTACACGCAGGCTCAGAACGACGCCGTACTGGCGCTGCATGCCATGGAAACCGCCGCATACTCCCTCGGATTGGGATGCGTGGTGCTCGGTTCCATTCTGAACGACGCCGCCGCACTTGTGGACCTGCTGGATCTGCCGGAATACACGTACCCCGTTCTGGGTCTGGCGATCGGCAAACCCGATCAGGAGCCGACGCTCAAGCCGCGTATGCCTCGTTCCATGCAGTTCTTCGAAAACGGCTACCCATCCAGCGACGAACGTCTGCTGGCCGGATTGGCCGAATTCGATGACGAAGTGCACCAGTATTACGATCTGCGCAACACGGAACGTCCCGTCGACGCGTTCAGCAAGCAGATCGCGGAGAACGCCGTGGACGATGGTGTACTGTCCAAGCCGGTGCTGCCGTTGTCCGAGCGTCAGGGATTCCGTCTGGACCGCTGATCCGGATCGTCGCGCGATTCATCATTCCGCATACGAAAAAGGCTGTCCGAAACCGTTCATATGGTTTCGGACAGCCTTTCGTTTTCCTGCGACTATCGCCGACGCGGCTTGTACCCTTTCTTACGCGACCTGGGCTTCATCTGCCGATCCGACGGCATGGTCCTGTAGCTCGACTGCGGATCATGATGCGTCAGATGCCAGGTTCCGCAGAATTCGCACCGGTAGACCCACAGTTCGGCCCCGCGCTCACGCCAGCTTTGATCGGCGGCCCGCTGGGCCGTTGCCTTGTCGTGGTACATGATCTTATTCGACTCGGCGCAACGCTTAGGTACGAAGTAATGCATAGTGCCACATAGTGTAGTCGCTTAAGCAGACGGTCAGCGCTTGGCCACGAAGGCCCTGAAATTGGCCAGGCAGGCGCATGCCACGGCCAAAGCCAGCACGATGAAGCCCAGGTGTGCGCCACGCTGCGTAGCCGCCACGAACGAGGCGGAACCCACTTGACCGTGGCCAGACTGGGCGATGCCCAGGCATACCGACATCACGGTCGTGCCGACCGCGCCGGACAGCTGCTGGAAGGTGTTGAACAGCGCGTTGCCGTCGGCCTTGAACTCCGGGTGCACGGGAGCCATGCCGCATGTCATCGTATTCGCGAAGCACATCGAGAAGCCGACCATATACACGAAATAGCATGCGCCGATCATGATGACGTTCGATCCCGGACCGATCAGCACGGCCATCAGCACCGTACCGAGCAACGCCGCCGCCATGGCGGCGGCAATGGGACGGACCGGTCCGAATTTGTCCAGCAGAGAGCCAGCAACGGGGCCCATGATGGCGCCGAGCAGCGCACCGGGCAGCACGATGGTGCCGGCGGCAAGCACGGAGGCTCCGAAGCCCAGCTGCGAGGCGTTCGGAATCATGTAGCCGTAGCCGATGGTGACGAACTGCAGCAGCACATAGGCCAGCAGATGCCAGCGGAATTTCACGCTGTGCAGCACGCCGAGACGCACCAGCGGGGAGAACGCCCTCCTCGACAGCACCGCGAACAGCACCAGCATCGCAACGGCCACGCACAGCAGCACAACCGCGATGATGCAGGCGCCGGCGGCACCTTTATCACCGGTGCTGATCGCGGTGATGGCGGCGCCGCCGCGGTCAAGCGCGAATACGAAGCTCACGAATCCGGCGGCAAGCAGCAGCACGTGCAGCGGGTTGATATGCGCGTCTTCAAGCGGAGCCACCTGATGGATGTTCTTCAGTCCCAGCAGGAGCGAAACCAGCAGGAACGGCAGCATGATGACGAAGATCCAACGCCAGGGCATGAACGTACCGACCAGTCCGCCGACGGTCGGGCCAAGTGCCGGGGCGACCGCCACGATCATGCCGCCGATGCCCATGAACATGCCGATACGGGTTCTGGGGGACTGTTCGAGAATGATGTTGAACATCAACGGCAGGGCGATGCCGGTACCCGCGCCTTGCAGCAGACGGGCGACCATCAGCATCGGGAAGTTCAACGTGCATGCGGCCATAAGGCAGCCGGCGATGCACAGCAGAATCGCGGTAAGGAAGATGTTCTTCAGCGGATATTTACGTTTCAGATATGAGGACAGTGGGGTGACCAGGGAAACCATCAGCAGGTAGCCGGTGGTCAGCCATTGGATGGTGGACGTGTCGACGTGGAATTCGGCCATGAGTTCGGGGAACAGCACGTTGGTCAGGGTTTCGGTCAGAATGCCGATGAATGCCATGATGCCCGTCGCGACGATGGAGAGCACCAGGGTCGGTTGGATGCGGTCGTCACCGTTTGCCGGGCGATCGTTCCTGCTGTCAGGGGACGTTGTGACGGTCGTATTCGATGCAGATTGCATGGGATGCCGCGAATCGTCCTGGGAGTTCTTCTGATTGGAGATGTTATGCGCAGTGGATTGTGACATGCGTTGAACGCCGTTTCCGGCAATACCTTTCACGGCCCGGCGGAATGGAATCGGATAACGCGGGTATGCCGAGCGATTCCCCGGTATCCTTCCGTGATCGCTTCGCCGCGTCGGGCCCGTCCGTGTCACTCGGGACAAGATCCCCGTATACGACGAGAGCCCTTGGGAATCCCGGAGGACTCTACCAAGGGCTCAACGCCATCACAGTAAAAGCGGCGACGTGCTACTCTCCCACACCCTCTCAAGTGCAGTACCATCGCCGTGCAAGGCCTTAGCTTCCGGGTTCGGAAAGGGACCGGGCGTCTCACCTTGGCTATGGTCGCCGCAAATCTTCAACTATCACCACCCCCATAGGGATGATGGCAAGTGGCGGTTCGGGAACCGGACAATGGACGCGATGAATCGTTCCGTGGATCAAACGGATGCTCCCTATCATCGGGAACAAGCCGAAGGACGCAATACGGGCAACACCAAAAAAAACTTGATGTGATTGTA
>NZ_JAHBBE010000025.1 GCF_019331805.1 Bifidobacterium pongonis | reverse complement strand
GACGACGCACATCCGTCGAACTGATCGCCAAAGCCGGAATCTCCAACGTATCCACCTTGCCCTCCGGCAGCTTCACACCCTCAGGCGAGGAATACCCCGGACGCGTGACGGCCACGAAATGAGCCAGTCCCCAGCGAACAACGGTCGCACTCGGCACCTATCTGTACTCTTGGTGGCATGTCTTTCTTTGATATGTTCGGCATGTTCGACCCGGATTTCGATCCGCGTAATCCGAACCGTGGCCGCAAGAACCCTGACGACGACCCGATCGTCGTCAACATCGAAACGGATGGCGACGACGCCAATGCTGGCGCGTCCAACCCTCCCAAAACCAACCGCCCGGGCGCGGGCAGGCCCGGCGCTCCGCGCATCACGCGCAAACCGGCGCAGTCGACCGGCCGCGGAACGAAGATCCTCATCGGCGTGGCCCTCGCGCTCGCCATCATCGTGGGCCTGTTCTTCGGCCTTTCGCAGTTCGTCACCGACCTCATGTGGTACGGCCAGCTCGGCTTCCAGTCGGTCGTGTGGACGCAGCTCGGCGTGAAGGTCGGCCTGTGGGCCGCGTACGCGCTGGTGACCGCCATCGTGGGCTTCGTGGCCGCATGGCTCGCCATCCGCGCGCGCCCCTCACGGGTATCCGCCTCGTGGGTATCCTCGAAGGAGAAGGAACGAAGGGCAGGAGCACCCATGACCATCATCTCCACCGCACGCAGCCGCAGGAGGGAGCGCATACTGCGCGCCACCGCCGTCATCGCCGTCATCGCGATGATCGCCACGTTGGCGGGACTGGGCGTGCTGTGGATGAACATACGGAACACCAACGGTTCCGGAAACGCCCCCGCTTCAGGCGCAAGCCCCGCAACCTCCCTCCCCGGCGATCTGACCAAAACCACGGCCCCGACCCCAGACACGACGCCCGCCGCCCGGGCACGCCGCGCCGTCGCCGCGATGAGCATGGAGGAACGCGTCGGCCAACTCGTCATGGCCCCGCTCTCCGCAGGCACCGACCCCACAAGCCTCGAAGACGCGATCCGCAACAGGCACGTCGGCTCCGTCCTCATCATCGGCAACTGGAACAACGGCACCGCGGACGTACGCCAAGCCACCGACGCGCTGCAATCGTACGCCCCCGACAACAACAAGCTCCTCATGACCACCGACCAGGAAGGCGGCCAGGTACAACACCTCAAAGGAACCGGATTCTCCACCATGCCCAGCGCCACCCAACAAGGCCAGATGGGCACGGACCAACTCCGCCAATCCGCAGCCGAATGGGGCGCCCAACTCGCCCAAGCCGGCATCAACGTCGACCTCGCCCCCGTAACCGACACCGTCACCGTCGCCCGCGCATCGAACTCCCCCATCGGCGCACTGGACCGCGACTTCGGCCTCGACGCCGCAGGCAACGCCGCACACGCCAACGCCTTCATACAAGGCATGCGCGACGCCGGCGTGCAAACCTCCATCAAACACTACCCCGGCCTCGGCTCCGTAACCGGCAACACCGACTTCACCACCGACGGCATCCTCGACACCACCACCACGCTCGACGGCGACGTCATCAACGCCTTCGGCACTGTCATCTCCAACACGCAACCGGCCATGGTGATGATGGCGCTCGCCACTTACCAAGCCATCGACCCGAGCACCCCGGCCGCGTTCTCCCCGACGATCATCGACGGCTACCTGCGCGCCAAGCAGGGCTACCAGGGCGTGGTGACGTCCGACTCGCTCTCCGCGGCCGCATTGGGCGGCTTCCAGCCGAGCGAACTGGGCGTGCGACTGGTCGAAGCCGGTGGCGACCTCGCCTGCATCGGCGCACCCGACTACGTCACGCCGATCCTCGACGGTCTGAACGCCAAAGCCGCCTCCGACGAGGCGTTCGCGGCCAAGGTGACGCGCAGCGCCGAACGCGTCCTCACGCTCAAATACCAGATGGGGCTCGCCAACTGAACGCGCTGCCGGACGACCAATACGACACATACGACAGACGGCCGGCCGCCCATCACAGGCGACCGGCCGTCAACGATTCACAACCGGGGAACACTACCCGCAGCGCAACCGCTACCCGCGGTACAAGCCATGCTTGCTGATGTACTGCACCACACCATCCGGCACCAAATACCACACCGGCTCACCCGACCGCGCACGACGACGCACATCCGTCGAACTGATCGCCAAAGCCGGAATCTCCAACGTATCCACCTTGCCCTCCGGCAGCTTCACACCCTCAGGCGAGGAATACCCCGGACGCGTGACGGCCACGAAATGAGCCAGCTCCCACATGCGATCGGCATCCTTCCACTGCATGATCTCCGCCACAGCATCCGCGCCGGTAATGAAGAACAACTCCGCATCCGGATGCTGCGCACGCAAATCACGCAACGTATCGATCGTGTACGTGATTCCCGGACGATCGATATCCACACGCGACACCGTGAACTTCGGATTCGACGCCGTGGCGATCACCGTCATCAGATACCGGTCCTCGGCATTCGTCACATGCTTATCCAGCTTGAACACCGGCCGGCCCGTCGGCACGAACACCACCTCATCGAGGTCATACACCCACGCCACCTCCGACGCGGCTACCAAATGCCCGTTATGAATCGGATCGAACGTACCGCCCATGATCCCGATACGCGGATGCACATGCCAATTGCCACGAGCGGAACGCCACGCATTACCCGACGTGATCACGGAAGCCGCAGGCTTGCCGGCGACCGGACCATCCGACAAATCGGACATGCGACGCTCGTCAGGTGCCGCCGTCATGCACGCTCCCCCTGCTGCGCCTCACGATCCTGATCATCGCGCTCACGTTCGATCTCCTCGGCGGTCGGGCTGTCGTCCTTCGGATCGATCTTGCCCATATCCTCATCCCACTCGTCCTGCACCACACGGCGGATCTCCGCGAACGTGGGCAGCGGGAAGTCAGGCTGGTACAGGCGGCGCACCTCGGCCACATGCTCGGTGATGCGGATCAACGTGTCGGTCATGCCGTCCACGTCGCCATCGCGTTCGAACGCGGTGAACTTGGCGATGTAATCCTCCATGAGCTCCATGTGGCGGCGCACCGTCTCGAACTGTTCGTCGTCCACATCGACCACGCCTTCGCCGTCCTCCTCGGGCCAGCCGATAAGCACCGCGTCGGCGTATTCGAGCGAGGCGCGCTGCGGCGCGGTGGCGATGCCGTCCTCGATCTGCACCAGGAACACGTAGCGGACGATGCTCAGACGCTCCGAGGCGATCTGCATGACGCACCTGGGATTGTTGAAGTTCATGTCGGGGCGCAGTTCCTCGATCGGCGTGCTCATGCCGTCGTTCGGCAGTCCGGCCGCGACGCCGAACTTCACGCCCTCCCGCTCGCCGTTCCCGCCGGCATCGGCACCGTTCTTCGCATTCACGTCACTCATGCGCGCACCTGTCCTTGTCCGTATCCGATCCATTTCGTGGTGGTCATCTCGGTGAGTCCCATCGGGCCTCTCGCATGCATCTTCTGCGTGGAGATGCCGAGTTCGGCGCCGAAGCCGAACACGCCGCCGTCGGTGAACCGCGTGGAGGCGTTCACCATCACGACCGCGGAGTCGATGCGGCCGGTGAACTCCTCGATGGCCGCGTAATCCTCGGAGATGATCGATTCGGTATGGCCCGTGGAATGCCTGTTGATATGGTCGATCGCCTCGTCGAGCGAATCCACGACCTTGACGCCCATGGTCAGGGCAAGGTATTCGGTGTCCCAATCCTCGTCGGTGGCGTGCACGAGCAGCTGCGGATCATGTTCGGGCATACCGTCGATGATCGCGTAGGCGCGCTCGTCCGCGTGCAATTCCACGCCGGCATCCATCAGCGCCTTGGCCGCGACCGGCAGGAATTCGCCCGCGACGTCGGCGTGCACGATCAGCTTTTCGGCGGCGTTGCACACGCCGATACGCTGCGTCTTGGCGTTGATGATGATCGGGATGGCCTTGGCCGGGTCGCCCGCGCGATCCATGTAAATGTGCACGTTGCCCGCGCCGGTTTCGATGACCGGAACCTTCGAATTGGCGACGACCGCCTGAATCAGGCCGCGACCGCCGCGGGGCACGAGCAGGTCGACATGGCCGCGCGCCTGCATCATGGCCGTCGCGCCGTCGCGCCCGAAATCGTCGACGGACTGCACGAGCGCGCCGTCGAACCCGTGCGCGCGCAAGGCCTCGCCGATGACGCCGAGCGTGGCCGCGTTCGTGCGTTCGGCGGCATGACCGCCACGCAACATGGCCGCATTACCCGACTTCAGGCACAGGCTCGCCACGTCCACGGTGACGTTCGGACGCGCCTCGTAGATCATGCCGATGACGCCGATCGGCACGCGCGTCTGCGTCAGGCGCATGCCGTTGGGCAGCGCATAGCCGCGCACGATCTCGCCGACCGGATCGGGCAGGGACGCGACATGACGCACGCCACCGGCGGCGGCGTGCACGCGCTCCTCGTCGAACTTCAATCTGTCAAGCTTGCCTTCGTCCATGCCGCCGTCACGCGATTCGCGCATATCGGCCGCATTGGCTTCGGCGATGACGCCGGCATTGGCGTCGAGCGCGTCCGCGATGGCGAGCAGCAGCGCGTTCTTCGTATCGGTGGTGGCGCGGGCGAGAACGGACTGCGCCTTGGCCGCGTCGTCGGCACGCGCGCACACCCGCTCGAAAATCTCTTGGAATTCCATGCGCCCCAGCCTACCCCATACCGCCCGCAAAAGACGCGGGCGCTTCAAAACCACGGGGTGATGCACGGGGATGGAGCCGGGAGGCGTGCGGGACGGGCGGTGCGACTGGCGATGCAGCTGGCGGCGCAACGGATGGCGCAACGGATGGCGCAACGGATGGCGCAACGGGTAAGGATACCGGCGCGGAAGAGCCGGAAACGCACCCCGTGGAAATGGACACCGCCCGCCCACTGCCTACGGTTGCCGGTAAACTAACGCCTGTTGAACCTCAACGTCAAAGATTCTTAACCGTAAGGATTATTGTGACCACGTTCCATTCCACGCGAAGCACCACCGATTCACTCACTTCCAAGCAGGCCATCCGCCTCGGACTCGCCGACGACGGCGGTCTGTTCGTCTCCGATCAGCTTGGCGAAACCAAGGTCGCGATCGACGACCTCGCCGGCATGTCCTACCAGGCCATCGCCCAGCGCGTGCTCGGCGCACTGCTGCCCGACTTCACCGATGAGGAACTCGCGCAGTGCATCGCCGAAGCCTACGGCGACCAGTGGCTCGACGAGAAGATCACCCCGGTCAAGCCGCTCGGCGACGACTTCGTCATGGAACTCTTCAACGGCCCGACCTCCGCGTTCAAGGACGTCGCGCTCCAGATCCTCCCCCGCTTCATGGCGCGCACCACGCCCGCCGACGGCGATCCGAACGAGAAGATCATGATCGTCACCGCCACCTCCGGCGACACCGGCAAGGCCGCCCTCGCCGGCTTCGCGGACGCGGCCGGCACCGGCATCACCGTCTTCTACCCGGAAGGCAAGGTCAGCCAGGTGCAGGAACTGCAGATGACCACGCAGTCCGGTTCCAACGTGAACGTGTGCGCGGTCAAGGGCAACTTCGACGACGCCCAGTCCGCCGTGAAGCGCATCTTCGGCGACAAGGAACTCGCCGAACGCCTCGCGGGCGACGCGCATGTGGTGCTGTCCTCCGCGAACTCCATCAACGTGGGCCGCCTGGTGCCGCAGGTCGTCTACTACTTCTCCGCCTACGCGCAGCTGCTCGAACAGCAGGTCATCAACGTGGGCGACGAAGTCGAATTCGTCGTACCGACCGGCAACTTCGGCGATATCCTCGCCGGTTACTACGCCAAGCTGCTCGGCTTGCCCGTCAAGCACCTGGTCGTCGCCTCCGACAAGAACAACGTGCTGTTCGACTTCCTGACCACCGGCACCTACAACCGTCAGCGCCCGTTCTTCCAGACCATCAGCCCGTCGATGGACATCCTGGTCTCCTCGAACCTGGAACGCATGCTGTACTACCTGTCCGACAAGGACGCGCGACTCATCTCCATGCTCATGAACGATCTCAAGCAGTGGGGCGCGTACGAGGTCCCGAGCACCCTGCTCGCCAAGATCCGCCAGATCTTCGGCACCGGCTGGGCCGACGAGAACCAGGTGCGCGAGATGATCGCCGACTGCTGGAACAAGAACCATTACGTGATCGACCCGCACACCGCGTGCGGCTACTTCGTCATGCAGCAGATGCCGCGCGACCCGCTGACCCCGCGCGTGCTGCTCGCCACCGCAAGCCCGTACAAGTTCCCGCGCGTGGTGAACGAGTCCCTGGGCCTCGACGCCACCGGCACCGACTTCGAATGCATGGACGTGCTCGCCGAGGCGACCGGCACCACCGCCCCCGCCGCGCTGCGTGGGCTGGAGAACGCCGACGTGCGCTTCAACAACGTGGTGGAGGTTGACGGCATGTCTGGCTTCGTGGAGGGCGCGGCCAAGGCGCTGTGAACGGGTAGCGGGTTCGCTCTCGGGTAGCGGGTTCGCTCTCGGGTAGCGGGTTCGCTCTCGGGTAGCGGGTTCGCTCTCGGGTAGCGGGTTCGCTCTCGGGTAGCGGGTTCGCTCTCGGGTAGCGGGTTCGCTTACGCCGAATTTCGCTCTCGCTGAATTTCGCTTACGTCGAACGAAAGGGCATCCGCCCGGTGCGGTGACGGTTTGGACCGTCCGCAGCCGGGCGGATGCCCTTTTTGCGGTGGTTGTGGTGATTACGGCGGTTTCAGTGATTGCGGCGCTTGCTGAACGCCCGTCATGCACCTCATCGTGCACCCACTGCGCATCCCACTAGGCACTCACGGTGCCCCGACCGACCAACGCACCAACCACGGCCAGCATCGGTCTTTCGTAATATCCGCGATGCATTCCGCCGTTTTCGTCCGCTACTATACGGAACCCGGAGGCGAAAGGCATGAACGAATCGAAGAACGGCACGATCGGCAGGAACGGCGGAAATAGCGGAAACGGCGAAAACACGGGAACCAAGGGAACCACGGAAACCACGGGCAAGGCCCCGAAGGACCGGCTCATCACGCGCGACGTGGCGCTGGTCATGCTCGCGACCTTCTTCTTCATGTCCAGCAATATGACCGTCACGCCGATCGTGGCCGGGTACGGGGAATCCCTCGGCGCCACCGGCATACTGATGGGCGTCGTCGCCGGTGTGATGAGCTTCGTTTCGCTGTTCTGCCGCCCCATTGCGGGCAACCTGTCGGACCTGGTGAGCAAACGGCTGCTCGTGACGGCCGGCACGTTGCTGTATATCGCGGCCGGCATCATGTACTGTCTCGCCGGCTCCACCGGCATGCTCATCGCGGCGCGTGTAGTCAACGGCCTCGGTTTCGCCTGCGGTTCGGTGTGTCTGGCGACATGGGTGTCGCTGCTGCTGCCGATCCGGCATATGGGCGCGGGCATGGGACTGTACGGCATCGTGAACGCGCTGGCCATCGCGGTCGGACCGGCGCTCGGCATCCGCCTGCACCAACTGGTCGGCTACCACCTGACCTTCGTGGCGTCGCTGGTGATGAACGTGTGCACGCTGATCGTCGTGCTGCTGGTGCGCAACGGCGGCGACCCGGCGAGAAGGAACGCCGGAGCCGGCACTGAGGCTGGCGACGGAACCGACGGGACCGGCAGGACCAGCGGGACCGACGGAACCTGCGGAACCGACGGGACCGGCAGCGCCACGCCAATCGGCACGCATATGCGGCATCGGCTGCGCCTGCGGAATCTGGTCGAACCGCGCGCAATCCCGCTGACCGCCGTGTTCATGATGTTCGCCATCCCCTACTTCGCGAACCAGTCGTTCCTCGTCGACTACATTGGCGCGCGGCATCTTGCGGTGTCGTCCGACCTGTTCTTCGTCTGCTATGCGGTGGCGCTGCTCATTCTGCGACTCACGTTGAAGGACCTGTTCGACAGCAAGGGCTTCCGCTTTTGGCTGATCGTATGCTCCATCGCCATGCTGGGTTCGCTGGCCGCCCTGGGGTGCATGACGAACGACTGGTATCTGCTGATCGCGGGCATCGGCATGGCCGGCAGCTACGGACTGCTGAGCTCGGTGACGCAGGCGCAGGCCGTGGTGATCGCGGGGCGCGAGCGCAGCGGGCTGGCGAACAGCACCTACTACATGGGCATCGATCTGGGCATGGCATTGGGGCCGGTGCTGGCGGGCGCGGTCTATGGACATCTGCCGATCGCGTGGTTCTACCCGGTGTTCGCCGTGGTGGTGCCGGTCGCGTGGGTGATTTACCTGGGGTTCGCGCATGTGATTCATGGCGGGCGCAGGTGACCGTTGGTGGCTGGCGGGCGGGCGCGGTTCTGCGCATCGGACGGCTGCGGGCGCGGCTCCGGAACGGCGACTAGCATCGTTTCCCATGGCAAAGAAAAGCACGCCGAATCAGGCGATGATGGACAAGATCAGGCAGCGTAACGGGTTCGGCGGGGTCCCACAGCAGGTTCGCGGGCGGGTCGGGTCGGCGATGCCGTTCAAGGCGACCGGCCATAAGGGCGGCATCAGCAGGCAGGGTTCCAAGCGCGGCTGACCGTGGGCGGAGCGCGGCGAATGAGCCGGTATTCAATCAGGGCTCAGACAGGGGTCGAGCAGGGGTCGAGCGGAGAGTTCAGTCAGACAAGGAGCGCACTATGCTGATCCGACATGCCACCATGGCCGATTTGCCGGCCATCGCCGCGGTTGAAGCCACATGCTTCCCCGCCGCCGAGGCCGCGAGCGCCGACGCGTTGCGCGATCGGCTCGCGGTGTATCCGGACTGCTTCTGGCTGCTGGTCGATGACGAAGCCGACGCTACGGCACTGGCTGTAGCTGCGGCCGGTACCGCTCATGGCGCGGTTGACGGTGGCAAGCGTGCTAACGCATCCGCCGCCGTTCATGACGGGCGTTTGGTCGCGTTCATCAACGGATTCGCTACCGACTCCCCCGATCTGACCGATGACATGTACGATGACGCCAAGTTGCACAATCCGGGAGGCGCCTGGCAGATGATCTTCGGTGTGGATACCGCGCCCGCCTACCAGCATCATGGCTATGCGAGCATGCTGATGCGGCATGTGATCGACGATGCGCGTGTTTCCGGGTGCTCCGGGCTCGTGCTGACCTGCAAGGATCGGCTTATCGGCTTTTACGCTCGTTTCGGCTACGTGGACGAAGGCGTGTCCGAATCAACCCACGGCGACGTAGTCTGGCACCAAATGCGCCTGCGCTTCTAAGCCGCTCCGTTCCTCCCCTCTTCTTCGTACTCCCCGTCACCGGAATCAGACAAAATCAGCCCAATCCTGTCCGAAAATGGTAGAGGAGACATGCCACGCTCCTGCAGAACAGGCATACATACCCACAAAACCAGACCGGAACCCGAATCCTCCCCTACCGAAATCAGACAAAATCAGCCGGAATCTGTCCGAAAACGGTAGCAACACCACACCATACCCCACGGAACCAGACCGGAACCCGAATCCTCCCCTACCGAAATCAGACAGAATAAGCCGAAATCTGTCCGAAAACGGTAGAGGAGACATGCCACGCTCCTGCGGAACTGGCACGCGTCCCCGCGAAACCGGCACACTAGCTACCGAAATCGGACAGAATAAGCCGGATTTTGTCTGAAAACGGTAGAGGGGACACACGGATTCTGCGGGAGCGGCACGCATAGAACCGGCACACCAGCTACCGAAATCAGACAGAATAGGCCGGAATCTGTCTGAAAACGGGAGGAGCCACATAGCTCCTGCGGGAGCGGCCCGTATACCCGCGGAACCGGCACACCAGCTACCGAAATCAGACAGAATAGGCCGGATTTTGTCTGAAAACGGTAACAATGTCCAGACATCCGGGAACCAAGCCGAAACCCGAATCCCCCTCCCCTCTACCGAAATCGGACAGAATAGGCCGGATTTTGTCTGAAAACGGGAGGGGAAGATGCTCAGGTGTGGTGAGGGGTGGACGCACCGGGAGCGTGGTGCGCACCGGGAGCGTGGTGCGCGGCGGGAGCGGCGTGGATTTTGGCGGTGAGGCGTTCGACCCTGATCTTCCACACGGTCACGCTGGCCACCTGGCGGTCGGTGAATTCGATATCCTTCATGCCTGCTTGCTGCGCCATCAGCAGTTGCAGTCCGTGGCGCGCCTCGTCCAAATCGGTCACGATGCTCGCCGTGCCGTTGCCGACAACCGATTTGAACGCCTCGCTCCAATTGCAGGGTGTCCGGCCTTCGATGGCCTCGCAGTCCGTTTCCATGTCGACCGCCACCGCAAGCGCGTTGCCCGCGGCGCGGATGGCGTCGAGTTTGCGCCCGGCGGATGCGGAATGCAGATACAGGTTGAGCATGCCGTCGTTCTCGAATTCGTACCCGAAATTCATCGGCACGATGGTCAGCCCTTCGGCGTCGACGTATGCCACGCGCACGATGCGGCAGGCCGCGACGATGCCCGCGATGGCGCTGGCGTCCGTCACTTCCCTGTCGGCGCGGCGCATCCTGCGATGCTCGCCCGCCACGGTCCGTTCATGATTGCGCCTGGTCGGCGTGTCCCGCATATCCGTCATCTCGCGTCCCTTCGGTTCGGCTTGGCATGGAACGGGTGCCAAGCCGAACCAAACCGAATCAAAGCCGAATCAAGCCGAATACGGGCTCAGCGCTGCTCGTCCCACTGGGGTTTCCAGGAATACTGCATATCGTAGGCGCTCGCCCAGAACATGTATTCGTTCTGCACGCCGTTGCAGAAGATCTCCTCGAGCTTGCGCAGGCGCTCTTCGCTCAGGCCCTGCGTCATGCGTTCGATATGCTCGATCAGCCACACGGAGCTTTGCCAGAATTCCTCGGTCTTATACATGTCGACCCAGCTGCGGAACGGGTTGGTGCTGAGCGTGTCGGCGAATTCCTTGGCGAGTCTCTGCCCGTAGTCGGCGTACACCCATGCGCACGGCAGCACCGCCACGAGGATGTCGAGCAGGTCGCCGCCGTATGCGATCGCGAGGATGTTGGACGTGTAGGCGCGCGCGAACGCGGACTGGCGCACGTCGTTCATTTCCTCTTCGCTCACGCCAAATCCGGCCATGTACTTGCGGTGTACGGAGGATTCCACGTTGAAGATGGCGTTCTGCACGTCGACCATGAAGCGCATGACTTCGGGATCGTCGGTCTTGGTGAGCGCCAGCGCGTGCACTTTGGCGTAGTCGGCGAGGTAACGGTAGTCCTGCAGCAGGTAGAAGGCGAAGCGTTCCTGCTTGAGCGTGCCTTGGCCGAGTTCGCGCAGGAACGGCTGGTTGTAGCCGTCCTCCCAGACCGTGTCGGCGGCGGCGCGCAGCCTGCGGGCGAATGGCGGAAGATTGTCGAGCCGGATGCCTTTGGCGGGGTCGAATGCGGAGTCGGACGGATTGTTCGTGATGTCAGAAGCCATGTTTGCCATGGACTTGCCTCCCTACGCTGGTATTAACCATCAGGTTCTAAGGGTCAGGCGTGCGCCTTTCTCAACCCGTCCGTTGGTGCCGGCACGTCGCGCGTGTGCGGCGTGTGGCGGCGTGGACAGGTTCCCCTGCAATTACAGCGCCTCATTATGGCAACATGCGCCGACCGACGGGCGGCGGCAGCCGTATGGTGGACCGGAATGCCGTCTCTGCCGCCACTTCACGCCGCGCACCGCACGCCGAGCTCACCAGCCCGTCAGCCGCCCGTCAGGCCGCCAGCCGTCTACCGTCTACTACCAGAGTCGCGGCGCGTCGCGGAAGTCGAGCATCACGCCGTCCGACAGCGCGCAGATGGCGTCCCACTGCCCGTCCGAGGAGTCGTCGTGCATGGCCCATGCCCGCATACCTACGGATTTCGCGGATCGGATGCCCTCCAGGATGTCCTCGAACACCACGCATTCACGCGCCTCGACTCCAAGCCGGGACGCCGCGAGCAGATACACGTCCGGTTCGTCCTTACCGGTGCCGTGCACGTCGTCGACCGAAACGATCGTGTCGAAAAAGTCGAAGATGCCCACATGCTTCATGGCGGGTTCGCGCAGCGACGGCGTCAGCGATGTCGCGATCGCCATTTTCACGCCCGCATCGCGCAGGTACGTGAGGTATTCCACCGCGCCGGGCTTGGCTTCGACCATGGTCGCGTACGCCTCGTGCGCCATCTCGTCCCATTCGGCCATCACCGCTTCGGGCGTCTCGTCCAGGCCGAACCGGTCGATGGTGTATGCGGCGACCTGTTGGAACGGCATGGCGCTGATGGTGGGCACGTAGTCGTCGGGGACGTCGAATCCGCGTTTGGCCAGGAATTCCATGTCGATCTGGTCCCACACGCCCATGGAGTCGAGCAGGGTGCCGTCCAGGTCGAAGATGGCGGCCGCGGGCGGCGCGACCGCGACGGTTCCGTCGGTTCTTGCGCCATCATCGGCCGCGTCGGCGAAACCAGCGTCGATGAAACTGATGTCGGTGTCGTTCATGATGATCCCACTCCTTTGTTCTCGCTGCCGGCACCGCATCCGCACGGCACCGCCCATCCGACGGGACGACCGTGTACCGGCCACCACCGCGGGCCGCCACTACAACGTGGACTCGGCCAGCAGCTCCCGCGCATGATCGAGCGACGTCTCCGTCGCACTACCAGACAGCATACGAGCAATTTCGCCTGTACGCGCCTCACCGGTCACCTCGGTGACCGTGGTTTCGATCACGCCGGCGTCGGGATTCTCGGCTTTGGCGACCACGAACTGCCGATCCGCCCAGGATGCGACCTGTGCCAAATGGGTCACGACGATCACCTGCGCGTCCTCGGCGAGCCGGGCCAGACGTCGGCCCAATTCCACGGCGGCCTTGCCGCCCACACCAGCATCGACCTCATCGAAAATGAACGTCATGCCGCCGGCACCGCCACGCTGCTCAGCCGCGACAAGCTCCAATGCGAGCATCAGACGGCTCAGCTCGCCACCGGACGCGCTTTTGCCCATCGGCAGTTCCGGCGAACCGGGGAACGGCGTGAACAGGAACTCGATGTCGTCGCCGCCATGCGGGCCGAGCGGACCCGTGGGGCCATCACCCTCATGTTCCGCCACGCGGATGCGCAGCGACGCGCCGCTCATCGCCAGCGACTCCAATTCCTCGCTGACATGTGCTCCCAGGCGTTCCGCGGCCTGTTCGCGCGCATCGTGCAACGCCTCCGCAGCCGTGAGCGCCTCACGGTACAGGTGTTCGCGTTCGTCTTCGAGCTGTGCCACTTTTTCGGGTGAGGCGTCGAGATCCTCCACGTCGAACGCGGCTTTGTCGCGCCATGCGATCACGTCGGACAATTCCGGTCCCCACCGGCGCATGAGTTCGTTCAGCTCGTGGATGCGCCCGTTGATCCGGTCCAGATCCTCCACGTCGCCGTCGCCGCCTAGCTCCTGGGCGAGCGCGAACACCACGTCGGTCAGGTCGGCCGCGATGGATTCCAAGCGCGCGGCCTGCTCCTCGAACACGCCGCCGACGCGGATGCCGTGCAATGCCTGCACCGCGCGGTTCACCAGGTCGACCGCGGAGACGGCGTCCGAGTCCACGCTCACCTGTGAGGCGTCCAGTGAAGCCAGGGCCGACGAGACGCCTTGGGTGATCGCCGCGGCGTTCTCGATGCGGTCGCGTCGATCCTTGAGTTCCTTGTCTTCGCCCGGCTGCGGGTCCACTTGGTTGATGCGTTCTATGGATTCGCGCAGATAGTCGGCCTGCTGGCGTGCGGCGGCCTCCTGGGAGCGTAGTTTCGCCAGGCGCGCGTCCATTGCCGCGAGCGCTTCCCATGCGTGATGGTAGGCGTCGAGCTGTTCGTCGTCGCCGGCCGCCATGTCGAGGAATTCGCGTTGCCGCGCGGCGGATGCGATGCGCAGCTGGTCGGTTTGGCCGTGCACGGTGATGAGTTCGTCGGCCACTGATTCCAGTACCGAACGGGGTACGGTTTTGCCGCCGAGCACGGCTCGGGAACGGCCTGAGGCGGGTACGACGCGCGAAAGGAACAGTTCGCCGTCTTCAGGCGTGATGCCGGCGTCTTCGGCGTATGCCAAGGCCTTGCGGATCGCGATGGGCGCGTCGGCGTCAGAGCCGTCGGCACCGTTGGCGCCGTCACCCACAGAGAACACGCCCTGCGCCCAAGCTTCGCCCGCGCCGGAGGAGACGCGCGAGCCGGATGCCGTGCCGCCTGAGATCAGGCGGATGGCGGAGAGCAGCATGGATTTGCCTGCGCCGGTTTCGCCGGTGATGGCGGTCAGGCCCGCAGCCGGGGTGATCCGCGCGGAATGGATCGGTCCGAGATTGCGTACGGAAAGTTCTTCCAGCATCAGCGGCCGCTCCCCGAAGTCCCGTCGTGGGACGTGGTACGAGACGTGGTACGAGACGTGGTGTGTGACGTGTCTTGGCCGTTATCGGAAGCCGCATCGCGCCCCGCGCCGCGTGCCGCGTCATGGGCCGCCTTGCCGCGGTTCGCCTGTTCGCGCCATCCGACCACGGGAAGGTCGAACTTGCTGACCAGACGGTTGGTGAACGGCACGCCGGAAAGACGCGCCAGCCGCAGCGTGTCGCGCGACGCGCGGACCTCGATGCGGGTGCCCTTGGGCAGCGAGCGCTGCCTGCGCCCGTCGCAGCAAATCCATCCGTCGGATACGGAGCTTTCCAGAATGTCGAGCGTGAACGTGGATTCGGCGCCGATCACCAATGGTCTGGCGAACAGCGCGTGCGCGGCCAGCGGGGTCAATTGCAGGGCCTTCACGTTCGGCCAGATGATGGGGCCGCCCGCAGAGAAGGCGTAGGCGGTCGACCCGGTGGGCGTGGATACGATCACGCCGTCCGCGCCGAAGGAGCTCATTTCCACGTCGTCCACGCGGATGGACAGTTCCACCATCTTGCCGCGGGTTTCTCGTTCCAGGGTGATGTCGTTGAGCGCCCAGTCCTCGATCGGCTCGTTGGCGCCGGGCAGCCATACGTCCACGTGCGCGATCATGCGTTCGTCGATCGAATAGTCGTGGTCCGCGACCCGCCTGATCGCCTCGCTCATCTGGAAGCTTTCGAATTCGGCCAGGAAGCCGACATGCCCCAGGTTCACGCCGAGAATCGGCACTTCGGTGCAGTGCACGAGTTCGGCCGCGCGTAGGATCGTGCCGTCGCCGCCGAGCACGACGACGATTTCGGTGTTGTCGGAGACGCGCGGGGACGGTGCGCCGAATGCGGGCGGGTCGACGTTGTCGATGATCGTGACCTCGAATCCCGCCGCCCGCAGCTGTTCCACGGCCTCACTGACCACCGTGCCGCTTTGGCGCAACCTGCTATGCGTCACGACCACGGCGTTGCGTCTCGTCATACGATGCTCTCCATCCCCGTTTTCCGTACATGATCCGTGCGATTCGACGTATTCGGTCACACTATGCATTATCCTAATCGTTTGTTCGAACCGTCGCGTCTCATCCCGCCGTCGGGTGAACGGCTTGAGCCGACCACGGTCTAGAATGTCGTACGGCGGAAGATCATGTATTGCGCAACGTTAGGAGGGTTCTGTGGCACGTGACCTTGATGAACCCGTAGAGGCGAGCAGGCGTTTCAGGATCACGCTGAAAAGGCTTCGCAAGAAGGGCGTCAGAGGAAGCACGCCGGCCAAGCGTATTCGCCGCGTCAGCCTCACCGACCGTCTGTTCGGGCACCCCGGGCGGCTGTCGATCATGTATTTCGCGGTGCTTATCGTGATCGCGACCGCGCTGCTGCTGATGCCGTTCGCCACGCAGACCGGTGAGATCACCAGTTTCCCGGTCGCGTTCTTCACCGCGGTTTCGGCGCTGTCCACCTGCGGTATCCAAGTGGTCAATACGAGCTCCTACTGGTCGTTCTTCGGGCAGGTCGTCATCCTGTTCTCCATTCAGCTCGGCGGCCTGGGCGTCATGACGTTCGCTTCGATCGTCGCGCTCGGCATCAGCCGCCGTCTGAGGGTGTCGCAGCGCATGCTCACCGCCAACGAGCTCGGCACCAACAAGCTGTCCGAAGTCAAAAGCGTCATCACCGTGGTGTTGACCATCACGGCGATCACCGAGGCGCTCACCTTCACCCTGCTGCTGCCGGAGCTGCTGCGCGTCAATAAGAACGATGCCGGCCGCACGCTGTGGCAGGCGATCTTCTACGCCGTCTCCGCGTACAACAACACCGGTTTCACCCCCGACACCTCCGGCCTGCACGTGACCAACTGGGGTGTGGGCCTGCCGATTCTCGTAAGCGCGTTCATCGGCACGCTGGGCTTCCCCGTGGTGTTGAACGTGGTGCAGTGCGCGCGCCGTCGCCAAAGCCCCAAGCATTGGTCCCTGCACACCAAGCTCACGCTGATCACCACGGCGATCCTGGTGGGCACGTCGCTGGTGTGGTTCCTCATCGTCGAATGGAACAACACCGACCTGTTCCCCGTGGACGACCTGTCGATGAAGTTCCGCAGGGCCATGGTCGCGGCGGTGATGCCGCGTTCGGCCGGTTTCGACATTTCCTGGGTGCCGGGCGTGGGGAGCGAAAGCAAGTTCTTCATGAGCATCATCATGTTCATCGGCGCGGGTTCCTCGTCCACGGGCGGCGGCATCCGCGTGACCACGTTCGCGGTGATCATCCTGATCTGCGGCGCCGCGTTCACCGGCCATCGTGATGTGACCGTGTTCCGCAGGCGTATTCCGCGCAGGATTCAGATGACCGCCATTTCGGTCACGACGTCCTGCCTGTCGTTGGTCGCGATCGTGTCGATGGCGCTCATGTTCGTCACCGACTGCTCGCTCGGCGACGCCCTGTTCGAAACCTGCTCGGCGTTCAGCCTCGGCGGTTATTCGGTGGGCGTGGTCAGCGCCGGCAATCCGGCGTCGCAGTTCATTCTCGCCGCCACGATGATCATCGGCAGGCTCGGCCCCATGACCATCGCGTATTCCATCAGCCGTCCGATGGCGCCCGAACCGATCCGTTACCCGCAGGAGAACGTCATCGTCGGCTGATTTCCGCGCCGTGAGCGGCGTACACTGGGCATGCATTTCATTTTCCAAGGAGCACATATGGCACGTAAGAAGGGCACCAAAAGCGTACTGGTCGTGGGACTGGGACGATTCGGCAGTTCCGTGGCCTCGACGTTGAACGAGATGGAGCAGGATGTGCTCGCCGTCGATAAGGATCCGGAGATCGTGGCGCGTTGGTCGTCGCAGATTCCGGTGGTGCAGGCGGATATGACGGATGTGATGGCGATCGAACGCATCGACGCCTCGCAGTTCGATACCGCCGTGGTGGCGATCGGCGACAGTATCGAGGCCTCGGTGATCGCCGCGGGCAATCTGTTGGATGCGGGCATCACCGACCTGTGGGCGAAGTCGGTGTCCATCCAGCATGCGCGTATTCTGCGCCGTATCGGCGCGCGTCATGTGATCAACGCGGAAAGCGACGCCGGTAAGCGCATCGGGCATCTGGTGTCCGGCAACTATCTGGATTACATCGAGATCGAGGGTATGCACACGGTGGTGAAGGTGCATACGCCGCAGCGTCTCGCCGGGCAGACGATCGCGGAGGCGGAGATCCACGACAAGTACGGCATCGTGGTGGTCGGCGTGAAGTCGCCGGGCCGTGAATTCCAGTATGGCGAGAACGATACGGTGATGCGCCGCAACGACGAGCTGATCATCGCCGGCAGGCAGAGCCAGATCGACAAGTTCCTGGCCGACTGACGGCTCCCCTCCCCCGGCTCCTCGGGGCGCCGGATCGGCGGTGGCGAAAGGCCGGTCGGGCATGGTGTGTTCCATGCCCGACCGGCCTTTCGCGTGTTTTCGTGTCGGTGCGCGATGTATCGACGTGCGGCAGCCCGTCACTCGCCGGTGCGCGCGTACAGCAGCCATTCGGCGTTGCCGTGCGTGCCTTCGATGGGCGATGGCGCCGTGGCGACGACGTCAAGCCCTTCCCGTTTGGCGCAGGCCACGACATCGTCCAAGGCTTTGCGGCGCAGTTCCTCGCTTACGACGATGCCGTTCCTGCCGAGCCCTTCGCGCCCGACCTCGAACTGCGGTTTGACCAGCAGCACCACCTGTGCGCCGGGCGCGGCGATGCGCGCGATGACCGGAATCACGTAGGTCAGGGAGATGAACGACACGTCGGAGACGATCATCTGCGGGCGGTAGGGCAGGTCGTCCGTGTACACGTCGCGGATGTTCACGCCGCTCATTTCGATGATGCGCGGATCGTTGGCGATGCGCGGGTCCAATTGGCCGTGGCCGACGTCCAGGGCGATGACCTGCCTCGCTCCCCTGCGCAGCAGCACGTCGCAGAACCCGCCGGTGGATGCGCCGATGTCGAGGCATTCCAAGCCTTCCGGGCCGGTGAGCCCTTGGCTGCGGAACGCGTCGAACGCGCCGATCAGCTTGTACGCGCCGCGCGACACGTAGTCCTCGCCCTTGTCCACGCGGATGCGCGCATGGCCCAGCGAACCGACGGCATACGCCGGTTTGGTCACCGTTTCGCCGTTCACCGTCACCTTGCCGGCTTTGATGAGCTTCTGCGCCTTGGTGCGCGTGCCCACCACGCCCGACTCCACCAGCAGCAGGTCCAGCCGGTCGGGCATCTCGACGATGCCGGGCATGTCGGTCATGCCGTTCGCAGTGCCGTCCGCCGTGGCGTCGAAGTCGAAGTCGATGCCGTCGCCGTCGTTGTATTCGCTCATATCTTCCTTATCCGCGGATCGTTCCGGCCGCGTGCGCCATTCCGCGCCGTCTGCGCGTTGGCCGCCCGCATGTTCGGGCCGGAAAACACGCCGCCGCGCGAACCTTGCGTTCCGGTTCGCGCGGCGGCGCTTCTTCTCTCGTACGTGCGCCCGCATTCCGGTGAAGACCGGTGCGGGCACGTGATGTCACAGCGTGAAATCGGGCAGTTTCACCGTGCTCAGGTCGGTGCCGTTGTCCGCCAGCTGCCAGGCGAGGCAGATCGCCGCGCGCAGCGCGTTGATGGAGGTCGGGTCGCCGACGCGGATCTCGTTGTCCACCTTGTCGTAGGCGGCGCGCACGTTTCCGCACACCCAGCAGCCGTTGCCGATGCTGGTGGGCAGCGGCATCGCCTCGTTCAGGCCGCGCAGATCCTTCGCCACGTAGGTGGGGCGCAGGTGGGCCGGGGCGAGCATGAGCTCGTGCGGGTTGGTCACGCCGGTGAGTACGGCGAGCGAATCGTAGCCGCCACGGTTGCCCGCCTCGATGTCGGTGTCGAGACGGTCGCCCACGGCGATGGACTCCTCTTTGGAGACCATGTCGTTGCCTTCGGAGGCGTTGAGTTCGCGGGCCTCGTCGTACATGTACGATTCGGGCTTGCCTGCGGATGCGACCGGTTCGACGCCGGTGGCGGTGATGACCGCCTGGATCATGGAGCCGCAGCCGGGCGCGATGCCCAGTTCGCGCGGGATGGTCAGATCGCGGTTGGTCACGAAATACGTGGCGCCCGCTTCGACGGCGAACGCGACGTTCGCCATCATCTGCCAGGTCATGTCGGGGTACCAGCCTTGGATGACGGCGACCGGTTTGCTGGTCGGGTCGTCGGTGACGACGAGTCCGGCGCGTTCGACCTCCTCGCGCAGATGTTCTGCGCCCAGCACCATCACGCGCGATCCGGCCGGCACCGCCTTGGCCACCATGCGGGCGGCGACCACGGACGAGGTGATGACCTGCCACGGTTCGACCTTGAGGCCGAATCCGATGAGCTGGTCGGCTACGATGCGCTGGAATCGCGACGAATTGTTCGTCGTGTATTCGATCATCATGCCGGCCTGTTCGGCCTGCTGGATGGAATCGGCGGCATGGTCCACGGCATTCTTGCCGCGGTAGACGACGCCGTCGAGGTCGAGCAGCGCCAGATGGTACTGCTCGGCCAGCGTGCGGTCGGTTCCCTTGAGAAAACGGGTCTTGCTCACTCTTCGGTCGGCTCCTCGTCGGATGCGGATTCCTCGGCGGTCTCGGCCTTGTCTGTTTCTTCGGACTCGGCTTCTTCGGACTCGGCTTCTTCGGACTCGGCTTCTTCGGACTCGGCTTCTTCGGACTCGGCTTCTTCGGACTCGGCTTCACCGGTTTCCTCGGCTTCCGCGTTCTCCTCAGCCTTATCGGCCTCCTCGGCCGCCTGGACGGGCTCCTCGTCGGATTCCGCACCGTCCTGTGCCTCTTCGGCGGGCAGTTCGGTCTCGTCCTCCTCATCTTCCGGATCGGGCGCGAACTGCGCTTCGGACGGGTCGATGCCGAGCTTCTCCAGCACGTCGGTATCGTCGGCCAGACCTTCCAGATCATGGTCGATCACCACGTCGTCGGATTCCTCGTCGATGTCGAAGTCGGCGTACTGATCCTCAAGCTTCTCGATCACACCGTCCAGAGCCTCGGCCTGCTCGCTCTGACCGGTCTCCTCCAGGAACAGCTGCTCGGCCTGCAGGGCACGCATACGGTACCCGCCGCTCAAGCCCTTGGAACGGCCCAGCGTGTGCACGACCGCGATGGCCTTATCCCACTCCTCGATATCGCTCAGCGCACCGGCGTACACGAGGAACATCTCGGCCTTCGGCTCGCCGCGCAGCAGCTTGGCGTCATCGCTCAATGCAAGCTCGATGGCCTTCTTCGGATTGCCCAAGCCACGCTCGCAGTCGGCCATGAACGGCAGGTAATCCGGGAAGCCGTTCATACGGTAGGCGGTGCGGAACTCACGCAGGGCGAGCTTGTAATCACCGGTACGGTAGGCGGCGAAAGCCAGCGTCTCACGCGCGAAATCGATGCGGGAAGCCTGCTTGGCGGCCCACTTGGCATGCTCGATCGCAAGCTCGGGGTCATCCTCGATCAGCGTGTAGGCGGCAAGGATATGCAGACCGATGTTCTCCGCGTGCTCCTTCGACAGGCCACGCAGACGCTCCCTCTCATCGCTGGAGAGCATGGACCATTCCAAGCCCTTCGGCATCTTCGGCTCGCCGGGGCGACGCGCCGTATACGGATTCTGGGAGGGGAAGCTCATCGTGCCGTCGGAGTTGCGACGCGGACGGCTCATGTACTCGGTGCGCTTATGCTCGCGGTACTCGCGCTTCTCCTCATCGTTGAACTGACGCTGGCCCTCACGACGGTCGTCGCGACGATCGCCACGACGATCATCGTTACGCTGGTAACGCGGGTTACCGCCATGCTCGCCATCGCGACGCGGCCCCTTGTTGTAACCGCCCTTGCCACCGTTGCCACGGTAGCCGCCGCGACGCTCGCCATCCTTGCGGAAGTCACGATCCTTACGGAACTCGCGACGCTCGCCGTCGCCATCCCTGCGGAAATCACGGTCCTTGTGGAAGTCGCGACGTTCGCCATCCTTGTGGAAATCGCGATCCTTACGGAAATCACCGCGACGCTCGCCGTCACCATCCCTACGGAAGTCACGGTCCTTACGGAAACCGCCATCCTTGCGGTAGCCGCCCTTGCCACCGTTGCCACGGTAGCCGCCGCGACGCTCGCCATCCTTGCGGAAGTCGCGATCCTTACGGAACTCGCGACGCTCGCCGTCACCATCCCTACGGAAATCACGATCCTTACGGAACTCGCCATCCTTATGGAAGTCCTTGCGGTAACCGCCGCGGCGCTCGCCGTCGCCGTCCTTACGGAAATCACGGTCCTTGTGGAAACCGGAACCGCCCTTGCCGTAAGGCTTGCGGCCGCCGAAACCGCCCTTGCCGCCGTCGCGCTCACCGTCGCGGTGGCCGTAGCCGCCCTTGCCGCGCGGCTTGAATCCCTTGCCGCCACGGTTGCCCGGGCGACCGGAACCGCCATGCCCGTAGGACTTGCGGCCGCCGAAAGACTTGCCGGAATGTTCGTTACCTTCTGCCATATGCTTTCCCTTAATCTCGTAATCTCAATCGGGTATCGGTATCTGTGCGACTTTTCGAAACGTTCGCCGGTCAGTGGCGTTCGACCACGCCGAGGGCCTTCTTGCCGCGGCGGATCAGCGCGAAACGACCACCCAGGAAATCATCCTCGGACAGCGTCGCCTCCTCGTCCTCCACGCGGGCGTTGTTCAGGTACACGCCGCCGGACTTGATGGCGCGGCGAGCCTCGGAACCGGACTTGAACAGGCCTGCGGACTGGGCAGCGTCGATCACGCGCGCGCCGGCCTCGGCCTGCGGGAACACGTGTTCGCCGTTCTCGTCGGCGACCTTGAAGCCTTCAAGCACGGATTCCAGCGTCTCCTCGTCGATGGCCTTCAGATCGCCGCCACGGCCGAACAGCGCGGTGGAGGCGTCGATGGCGGCCTGCGTGGCCTGCTCGCCGTGCACGAAGCTGGTGACCTCCCAAGCCAGGGCCTTCTGCGCCTCACGGGCGCCCGGATTCGTCTTGCTTTCCTCGATCAGGCGTTCGATCTCGTCCTTCGGCAGGAAGGTGAACGCCTTCAGCAGGCTGTCCATCTCCGCGTCCGGGCGGTTGATCCAGAACTGGTAGAACTTGTAGGGGCTCAGCATGGTGGCGTCGAGCCAGACCGCGTTGCCTTCGGACTTGCCGAACTTCTTGCCCTGGGCGTCGGTGATGATCGGGCTGGTGAACACGTTCACGTCCACGCCGCGCACCTTGTGGATCAGGTCGAGGCCCGAAGTGAGGTTGCCCCACTGGTCGGAGCCGCCGAGTTCCAGCGTGCAGTGGTATTCGTCGAACAGGTGCAGGAAGTCGTTGCCCTGCAGCACCTGGTAGCTGAACTCGGTGAAGGAGATGCCCTCCTCGGAGTTCAGGCGGCGGGCCACGGTGTCTTTGGCGAGCATGGTGCCCAGACGGAAGTTCTTGCCGACATCGCGCAGGAAGTCGATAACGCTCATCTGCGCGGTCCAATCGTAGTTGGAGACGAAGCGGACCGGATTGCTGCCGTCGGTGTCGAGGATGCCGCCGATCTGACGCTTCAGACGCTCGGCCCAGCCGGCCACGACGTCCTTGGGGTTCAGGGTGCGTTCGCCGGACTGGCGCGGATCGCCGATCAGGCCGGTCGCGCCGCCGACCAAGGCGATCGGGTGATGCCCGGCGAGCTGCAGGTGACGCATGTTGATGAGCTGGACGAGGTTGCCGATGTGCAGGGAGGCTGCGGTCGGATCGAATCCGCAATAATAGGTGATCGGCTCGCCGTCCAGTGCCTGAGCAAGACGTTCACGATCGGTGGACTGGGATACCAGACCACGCCACTGAAGTTCCTCAAGCAGAGATGAAAAACCTGCTTCTCTGAAGTCAGTGATACGAGCCATTTCCGTTAATCTCCCTATCAAATTCTCGGGTTTCGAATGCGCATAACGCAACACTCAGTCTCGCAGAACATCACGACAGCAACACGGCCCGGCCACGGCCGTTTCGCGGGGCGGCGGCCCGAAGCCTCACCATGCGGACGTCGGCGGGGCGGGCACGGGGGCAAACACGGGGGTCGAACCGCGGAAAGCCGCCGAAACGGCGGAAAAACACGCGGATATAATGAGGCTGTTCGGGCACGGCCGTGCCCATGTAATGTTTCGCATTCAGAGAAGAGAAGCATATGAATCGAAAATTCCTTAAGGCGCAAGCCAGAGTCACGCTGAAACGGCATTACTGGCTGATCGTCGCGCTTTGCCTGTTCGCGGCGTTCCTCGGCGCCGAATACGGTTCGACGTTGTGGGCGACCGATTATCAGGCGCCGTCGGAAACCGTGAGCACCACCGTCGACGGTACCGGCAGCGACGGTTCCATCGCCACCAGCAGCGCCGCATCCGACCATCTGTCGACCAACGGCATTTCCGACATCTTCGACATGCTCGTCAGCGGCAACGAGGACGCCGCCAAACAGCAGGTGAAGCAGTCCGAGAAGAACATCCGCGACAACGACAACAACGCCATGCTCGGCCGTTCGCGCGGCGTGTTCGCCATGGTATTGAACTCCTTCTCCACCGGCGGGGCCATTCTTTCCATCACCGACGCCGCGAACTCCATCATCCATTCGCGCGGCGTGGTGACCGCGCTGCTGGTGCTCGCCGGTCTCGCGTTCTATCTGTTCGTGTGGCTGTTCATCCGTCAAACCTATCTGGTGGCGTCGAGGCGCATGGTGCTCGAATCGCGTGTCTACGAGCAGGTGCCGGTCCATCATCTCCTGTTCCCCGTCCGTACCAGGAAGTGGGCGCATATCGCGTGGACGATGTTCGTGCAGAGCGTGTTCCTCACCCTGTGGTGGTGCACCATCATCGGCGGCATCATCAAAACCTTCTCCTACCTGCTCGTGCCGTTCATCCTCGCCGAGAACCCCTCCATGAAGGCCTGCGACGCGATCACGTTGTCCCGCCGCATGATGAAGGGCCACAAGTGGGAATGCTTCGTCGCCATGCTGAGCTTCCTGGGTTGGGATATCCTCTCCTCCCTCACGTTCGGCATCGTCGGCGTGTTCTACGTGAACGGTTACAAGGCCGCGTTCTGGGCCGAGTACTACACGTACGTGCGCGGCGTTTCGAAGCAGGCCAGCGTCGAGGGCACCGACCAGCTGAACGACACGTTCCTGTTCGAGAAGGCGCCGTCCGAACTGTTGGAGACCACGTACGCCGACGCGCGCAAGGTCATCGATGAGGTGGACGCCCAAGGCGAGACGATCAGCAAGCCGAAGGGCTTCGCGGGCTGGCTGGCCGACTGGTTCGGCATTCGCATCATGCGTTCCAAGGCGGTGGCCGCATGGGAGGATTACCGTGCGAAGATGAACGCCGTGAAGACCGGCAGGGCGCTGCTCGACGCGCGCATGTACCCGGTGCGCCTCTCCCCCATCCCGATGAAGGACAAGAACATCAACGTCGGCGGCCTCAACGCCGCACGCAGTTATTCCGCGCTGAACCTGGTGATGATGTTCTTCATCTTCTGCATCATCGGCTGGCTGTGGGAGGTCGCGCTGTGCCTCATCGACGAGGGCATCTTCGTCAACCGTGGCACGCTGCACGGCCCGTGGCTGCCGATCTACGGCACCGGCGGCATCATCATCCTCATCCTGCTCAAGAAGCTGCGCGAGCACCCGGTCGCCGAGTTCGTCGCCGCGATCGTGCTGTGCGGCGGGCTGGAATACCTGTCGTCGTGGTACTTGGAGACCACGAAGGGCCAGCGTTGGTGGGATTACACCGGCTACTTCCTGAACCTCAACGGCCGTATCTGCGCCGAAGGTCTGCTCGTGTTCGGCTTGGGCGGTCTGGCGATCGTGTATCTGGTCGCGCCGACCCTGAACCAGCTGCTCGACCGCATCAACCGCAAGGCGCTGTTCTGCGTGGCGCTGGTGCTGCTGATCGCCTACATCGGCGATCAGGTCTATTCCAACCAGCATCCGAACTCCGGCCATGGCATCACCGATACCGGCACGTCGTCGGTGCAGGTGGGGTCCTGACGGTCTGATGGCCGCCCGTTCCGTCGTCTCGGATGATTGGACGGACGGCCACCCCGAACGGGCAAACGGATACGGAACGGCCCGGAGCATTCCCCTGTGGATGCTCCGGGCCGTTTCGTATGTTTCGTATGTTTCGTATGTTCCGTATTTATGCCCGTATGCCGTGCCGCACATGCTACGGATTCATAGCCACCGTGGGCACGGCATGTGGACGGTTACCGCCGCCGCGTGCGTCATTTGCTTCTGCGCAGCAGCTCCCGTACGGTTTCCATGATCTTGCTGTCCTTCACCGATTCGGTCGATCTCAAACTGGGGAACGACTGGATCATGCGGCGCTGCTGGCGGTTCAGCGTCTCCATCGCGCCGCTGCGCATACCCGCGAGGATCTCCTGCGACGAGGCCGACCATTCACGGATCTTCTGCAGCAGCACATCCTTGCCCCACTGCCATGATTCACCGGCACGTTCCGCCGTGGCTTGGACCAGTTCGCTGAAGTTCCGCAGGCTTTCGCTGAAGTTCACGATGCCCTTGACCGTGACGATGAGATCGACCACGATGAGCACCAGGCACACGAGGCACACCACATGCAGCGCATGAGGCGGAATAAGCTGGGTCCACTCCCCCACCCAAGGCTGTGCGAATTCGATGAGCCCGACGCCGGCCGCGCCGAACACCACGGCTCCCAGCAGGCTGACGCGCCCCTGGATATTGAACCGGTAATCGCTGTAATCCCACCACCTGGCATGGAACATCTTCTCCATTGCCCACGAGGTGACGTATTCGAGCACGCTGGCACCCAGCGCGGAAATCAGGAAAATCAGGAACGGGTGGCCTTTCAGGCCGCTCAGCAGCACGATGCCCAGCACCGCGCCGGCACCGTAGATGGGGCATACCGGGCCGTTGAGGAAGCCGCGGTTCACCCAACGCTTCTCAAGAACGGATACCAGAATCGATTCGTAGATCCAGCCGACGCAGCTGTACAGCAGGAACCAGAGGAACAGGTGTTCGATGGCGATCATGAACGCACCTCCCCGGCATGGGTATGCAATCGTGGTTTGTTGAACCGGTCGCGCGAGAACGTCTCCCTCGTCGCGCTGATCTTATCCGCCATGGTGACCAGATAGCCTTCGATGTATTTCGGCGGGACCGGGGTCATCGGGAACATGTGCTTGGCGATGCTGTCGCGTTCGATGGCGTTGAGACGGAAGTCGCGCACGGCGTTGCGCAGCGCGGCACCCCCATGGGTGAAGCCGTGCAGCCGGTGTTCGCCGTTGTCCCAGTCATGCCAGTCGTAGAGGAAATAGTCGTGCAGCAACGCGGCTCTGACCAGCGAATGCAGGTCGACGCGGTACCAGAGGTGCAGACGGTCCGCCATCCACACCGCGAGGCAGGCGACGCGCACGGAATGGGCGAACGTCGTCACCGCACCATGCTGATAGCAGCATTTCTCGATATCCATATGATCATGTTCGAAAATTTCACGGCCATGCGCATACACCAGCCGTTGGATCTGAACTCTCGTCAGCACCGTTCGTCTTCCTTCACGATTGCGGGACTTTGGGGTTTGCTGCGTTCGAGTGTATTGCAGGATTGTTCCGGACGCCCTCATTCGATGGAATGAAACGGTCGTATGCCGTAAGGATGTGCGCTTCGGCATCTCATCCTCACGAAGGACCGCCGGGCACGCTCCCCTTATACGCGCCCATAAGCCGACCCGCCGCGCGATTGCTCAAACGGCGGGTCGACCAAGCTTCATGGCCGGTCGCACGGCTCATCCGTCATGGCGTGCGACCGGCCGAATATCAACGTGCCAGCGTTTCCGGCGCCTTGTAGGCGGGGCCGTCGCTGGTGGAGTCGGCGAATACCTTCAACTCCTCGGTCGCACGCTTGGCGTCCGCGATCTGCTCGCGCACGCGACCGTACGACGTGCCGCCCTTGCCGTTACGGGAGGCGACGGAACCGTCGCTGGACAGCACTTCGCGCACCTTCGGCGCGGTTTCGGCGGGCAGGAACGCGGCGAACGTGGTGATGAAATCGTCGTCGGTCAGATCCCACAGCTCCACGCCACGGCCTTCGGCGATCTTGACGCATGCGCCGGAAAGCTCGTGCGCGTGGCGGAACGGCACGCCATTCTTGACCAGCCATTCGGCGATGTCGGTGGCCAGCGCGAAACCGGTGGGGGCTTCGGCGGCGAGACGCTCGGTGTCGAAGCGCATGGTGGCGACCATGCCGGTGAAGGCCGGCAGCAGCACTTCGAGGGTGTCGACCTGATCGAACACGGCTTCCTTGTCTTCCTGCAGATCGCGCGCATACGCGGTGGGCAGGCCCTTCAGCGTGGCCATAAGGCCGGTGAGGTCGCCGATGAGACGGCCAGACTTGCCGCGTGCGAGTTCGGCGATATCCGGGTTCTTCTTCTGCGGCATGATGGAGGAACCGGTGGAATACGCGTCGTCGAGCTTGACGAAGGCGAATTCCTGCGTGTTCCAGATGATGATCTCCTCGGACAGGCGGGAGATGTCGACGCCGGTCATGGCGGCGATGAAGGCGAACTCCGCAACGAGATCGCGGGCGGCGGTACCGTCGATGGAGTTGCTGGTCACGGTGCCGAAACCGAGTTCACGGGCGACGGCCTCCGGGTCAAGACCCAGGGTGTTGCCTGCAAGCGCACCGGAACCATACGGGGAGGCGTTGATGCGCTTATCCCAGTCGATCAGACGCTGGATGTCGCGGATCAGCGGCCACACGTGGGCCATGAGCTGGTGCGCGAGCAGCACGGGCTGGGCGTGCTGCATGTGGGTGCGGCCGGGCATGACGGCCTTGCCGGCCTTCACGCTCTGCTCGATCAGCGCGTTGATGAGATCGATGAGCTGGCCTGCGATCACGCGGGAGTGGCGGCGCAGCCACATGCGGATGAGGCAGGCGATCTGGTCGTTGCGGGAACGGCCGGCGCGCAGTTTGCCGCCGAGCTCGTCGCCTGCGATGTCGATAAGACCACGTTCGAGCGCGGTGGCTTCATCCTCGTCGTCTTCGATGGGTGCGAACGTACCGTTGTCGACGGCGCGCTGCAGTTCGTCGAGCGCCGCTTCCATGCGGTTGAGTTCGTCGCTGGTGAGCAGGCCTGCCCTGCCGAGGGCGCGCGCGTGGGCGCGGGAGCCTGCGATGTCGTCGTCGGCGAGACGCCAGTCGAACTGGGTGGACTTGGAGAGTTTGGCCAGTGCGGCGGAGGGGCCGGAGGTGAAGCGGCCGCCCCACAGGGCCAGATGTTCGTTGTTGCTTTCAGTCATGCCTTTTACCTTAACCTTGGAAGGGGAAAACGCCGGTTCGTATTCCATCACGCAGTACGGCGAGCAGTATGGCGTGCCGTGCGGCGGGTTCCTTCGATCGTGTTCGCATCCCCGTTTGTGCGGAAGGCCCCGAGCCACGTCCCGGTATGGGGATGGGCCACGGGGCCTTCATACGTGTGCGGCGGTGAGCCTGTCACCCGATCCGGTTGGATCGGATCATTCGACGGTGTTGTCCGGCACTTCGATGCCGTTGCCGAACTTGACGTCGCGGGCTGCGGCCACACGGCTCGGCAGGCCGTAGATGTCGATGAAGCCGTTGGAGGACTTCTGGTCGAAGCTGTCGCCGGAATCGTAGGTAGCCAGGTTGTAGTCATACAGGGAGCTGTCGGAACGACGGCCGGTGACGACCGCGCGGCCACCGTGCAGGATCATACGGATCTCGCCGTTGACATACTTCTGGGTGTCTTCGATGAAGGCGTTCAGGGACTGGGTGGCGGGGCTGAACCACTGCGCATCGTAGACCAGCTCGGCCCAACGCTTGTCGATGTCGCGCTTGATGCGGTGCTGCTCGCGTTCGAGGCAGCAGTTCTCCAGCTCCTGGTGGGCGGTGATGAGGGCCACGGCACCCGGAGCCTCGTACAGCTCGCGGGACTTGATGCCGACCAGACGATCCTCGATGAGGTCGATACGGCCGATGCCCTGTGCGCCGGCGCGGCGGTTCATCTCTTCGATGGCCTGCAGCGGGGTGACGTCGTGGCCGTCGATCTTGACCGGAACGCCCTGCTTGAATTCGATGACGACTTCGTCCTCGACCGGCGGGAAGGCCGGATCGTCGGTGTAGGAGTAGCAGTCCTTGGTCGGCGCGTTCCACGGATCCTCAAGGAAGCCGGTTTCGATGGCGCGACCCCACACGTTCTGGTCGATGGAGAACGGGCTCTTCTCGGTCTGCACGATCGGCAGCTCATGTTCCTTGGCGAACGCGATCTCGACGTCGCGGGTCAGGGAAAGGTCGCGGATCGGGCTGATGGCCTTCAACGTCGGATCGATGGAGGCGATGGAGACCTCGAAACGGACCTGATCGTTGCCCTTGCCGGTGCAGCCGTGGGAGATGGTGTCGGCGCCGAACTGGTGGGCGGCACGCACGAGGTGCTTGGAGATGAGCGGGCGGGAGATGGCGGAAACCAGCGGGTACACGCCTTCGTACAGCGCGTTGGCTTTGAGGGCCTTCATGCAGTACTCCTCGGCGAACTCGTCGCGGGCGTCGACGACGTATGCTTCGACGGCACCGCAGGCCAGTGCGCGTTCCTTGATGGTTTCGAGGCTTTCGCCACCCTGACCGACGTCGAGGGACACCGCCACGACATCCTTGCCGGTGCGTTCCTTCAGGTACGAAATGGCGACGGAGGTATCCAGACCACCGGAGTACGCCAGGACGAGACGATTCTTATCTGCCATGATTGCCCTTTCTACGAACAAAGCTTATGCAAGTATATACAGAGCTACGTATATTTATGCACGGCGTGTCATATTTTCCGTTCCCCCTCACCGTACATGAATCATGGCACGCGAAACCGCCAACATCCGCCAGTCGGTACCGTTCCGTCGCCCGCACACGCCCCACCCCTCACGGACGGCATCGCGCACGACGGCATATATGCAAAACCGCGCCGACCACGGGAACGGAAAACACCATTCCCAGGTCGGCGCGGTTCACGGCATGCGTCACAGGCACGCCATGCCGTCACAGGCAAACGGCAATCACTTGGAAGCCAAAGACAGCAGCCAATCGGCACGTTCGGACGCACTATCATCATCGGCGCAGATCATCATAACCGTATCGTCGCCGGCAATCGTGCCCAGCACACCGTCGATGTTCTGCTTATCCAATACGGACGCCACATACTGGGCCGCACCCGAAGGCGTATGCACCACGATGAGATTCCTCGCCGTGGCCACGGACGTCACCAGCCCGTTAAGCGCACGGGACATCTGCTGCTCCACCTTGCCGTCCAACGGCCGCTCATCACCCTCCGGATGCCCGACCGCATAAGCCATGGTGCCATCCTGCAGACGCCGCTTGAACGCGTTCATCTCATCAAGATCACGGCTCAACGTCGCCTGCGTGACCTCAATACCCTCGTCGGCCAGCACCTTGGAAAGCTGCGCCTGCGAGGTGATGACACGAGTCAGCAACGCCTGCTCGATGGCGCTCAGCCGGGCGGCCCGGCTCGTCGGGCGCTGCATCGGTGTGGGATCGCTCATGCCAACAGGCTTTCATCGCCGCGAGCCTTGCCCGCCAGCCAAGTGAGCAGAGCCTTCTGCGCGTGCAGACGGTTACCGGCCTCATCCCAGACCACGGACTGCGGGCCGTCGATGACCTCGGCCGTAACCTCCTTGCCACGGTATGCGGGCAGGCAATGCTGGAAGATGGCATCATCCTTGGCCAACGCCATCAGCTCGGCATTCACCTGATAATCCCAGAACGGCTTGGAACGTACGGCATACTCCGCCTCCTCACCCATGGAAACCCACGTATCGGTGAACACGCAGTCGGCACCCGCCACAGCCTCCTTCGGATCGGTGGTGACCAGCACGGAACCGCCGTTCTCAGCGGCGATGGCCTCAGCATCGGCCACAATCGCAGAATCCGGCAGATAGCCGTACGGGCCCGCCACACGCACGTTCATACCAGCCACGGCACCGCCAAGCAGATACGAGTTCGACATGTTGTTGGCCGCATCACCCAAATAGGCGATCGTCTGATTCTTCAGATTCTCCACACCACCACGATGCTCGGCAATGGTCTGGAAATCGGCGAGAATCTGGCACGGGTGGAATTCGTCGGTCAGCGCATTGACCACAGGATGCGAACTGTACTTCGCCATCTCCTCAACACGATCCTGACCGAACGTACGCCACACCACGCCGTACGCCATACGGTCAAGCACACGGGCCGTATCGGCCACCGGCTCGCCACGGCCCAGCTGGGAACCGGACTTGTCGATCACCAGCGGGTAGCCACCAAGTTCGGCGACGCCAATGGAGAAGCTGGAACGGGTACGGGTGCTCGGCTTGTCGAAGATCACCGCAATACCCTGCGGGCCTTCGAACGGACGATGGTAGAAACGATCCTTATGGAACTTGATGGCCAGTTCCAGGACCTGCTTCTGCTCCTCGTGGTTCAGATCGTCGTCGCGCAGCATGTGGCGCAGTTCGGGGGTTGCCATGTTGTCTCCTTACGTTGTACGTTGTGTCGGTCGGCACGCGATGTCAACGGCGATGTCGCGTACCGACCATTCCGGCCGGTCCAGACGGGCCAGCCCGGACGATATCGATCAGTCGTCGGGCAGATCGACGGGAACATCCTTGAGGATGGCCAAAGCCTCCTCGACATCGGATTCGCTGACGATCAGCGGCGGGGCGAAACGCAGCGCATCGGCACGCACCGCGTTGACGATGAGACCACGCTCCAAGCACCAGTTCATCACCGCATGGGCGCACGGATGGCTCAACTGCACCGCGTCAAGCAGACCGGCACCACGCACCGACTCGTACAGCGGATTGCCGGTGGCCATAATGCCATCACGCAGCTGCACGCCACGCGCCTCGACATTATCAAGCAGATGCTCGCCTTCGATGGTGTTCAGCGTGGCCATGCCCGCAGCAGCACCCAACGGGTTGCCCGCGAACGTGGAACCATGCGAACCAGGAGTGAACAGGTCGGCGACCTTCGCACCAAACGCGATCATGCCGCCCATCGGGAAGCCACCGGCAACACCCTTGGCGAACGTGACCACATCCGGGGTGACGCCACCGGACAGCTCCTCACGCTGGAACGCGAACCAGGAACCGGTACGGCCAATACCCGTCTGCACCTCGTCGATGATCAGCAGCGCATGGTTCTCAGTGCACAGCTCGCGCGCAAGCCTGACGAACTCGGCACCGACCGGGCGCACACCAGCCTCGCCCTGAATCAGCTCCATCATGACGGCCGCAACCGGGCCCTTACCATTCTCACCCGTAACGGCGAACGCCTGCTTCAACGCTTCGGCGTCACCCGCCTCGACGAATTCGACATTCGGCAGCAGCGGCTGGAACGGCTCACGGATCGCAGGCTTCCACGTCGCCGACAGCGCACCCAGCGTACGGCCATGGAAACCGTTCACCAGCGCGATAATGCGGGAGGAACCGTCATCGGTCAACGTACGGCCATGCAGCTTGGCGATCTTGATGGCCGCCTCATTGCCTTCGGCACCGGAATTGCCGAAATACACGCGCGACCCCTCCGGAGCGCCAGCCAGTTCGATAAGCTTCGCAGCCAGATCAATCTGCGGTTCGGACGCGAAATAGTTGCTCACATGGGCGACCTTCGCAGCCTGCTCGCTGACGGCCTTCACCCACGCCGGATGCGCGTAGCCGAGCGAATTGACGGCGATGCCCGCAAGAAAATCAAGATAACGGTTGCCATCCACATCCCACACGTGGGTGCCTTCGCCATGATCCATCACACGCAGCGGCGTGCCGAACACGTTCATATGCACCTGGGAGTACTCCCCCAGCCACTTGTCGTCATTGGGGCCGAGCACGTCCAGGCCCTTGGTGTTGTCAGCGTTCATAGGAACTCCTCATTTCAATGCCGTCCTCAGGCACAACCATGGTGCCGATGCCAGCGGAAGTGAATATCTCGTTCAGAATGGAATGCGGCTTGCGTCCATCGATGATGTGAGCCTTGGGCACACCGCCATCAATGGCTCGCACGCAAGCCTCCATCTTCGGTCTCATACCGCTTTCCAAATCGGGAAGCATGTCACGCAGCGTCTCCACGCCGATACGGCCGATCAGCGAACTGCGATCGGGCCAATCCGCATACAGACCGTCCACGTCGGTCAGAATGACCAGCTTGCTCGCACCCACGGCGGCGGCCAGCGCGGCGGCCGCGGAATCGGCGTTCACATTAAGCACTTCCGTAGCGTCATCCTCATTCGGGGCGACGGAAGACACCACCGGAATACGACCGGCGCTCACCAGATCCTCCACGGCGGAGGCATCCACGCTCACCACGTCACCCACCAGACCGATATCGGTAGGCTTGCCATCGATGACGGGATGGCGCTGCATGGCGGAGAACAGGCCGCCATCCTCGCCGGACAGACCCACGGCGAACGGGCCATGCGCGTTGATCAGACCCACCAGTTCGCGCGAAACCTTACCGGTGAGAACCATGCGCACCACATCCATGGCATCCGGGGTGGTCACGCGCAAGCCGCCCTTGAACTCGGACTTGATACCCAATGCCTTGAGCATCTGGGAGATCTGCGGTCCACCGCCATGCACCACGATCGGGTGCAGGCCCACCTGGCGTAGGAACACCATGTCTTCGGCGAAGCATGCCTTGAGATGTTCGTCGATCATGGCGTTGCCACCGTACTTGATGACGATGCGCTGACCCGCGAATTCCTCAAGCCACGGCAGTGCCTCGATAAGCACTTCCGCCTTCTGGTCGGCGCGCAGATCCGTATGCACGTCGAAGTGGAATCCGGGTCCCTTTAATTCACTCATGTTCTTTCCTAGTTTCGTTTCATCGTTCAACCGGTGGCTGGTTAACCCTTGGGCGGTCTGATGGATGTTGTTCGACACCCTCCAGGCCGGTAGGCCAAGCTTTATGTCTCACAACACCCATCAGACCGCCGATGCCGGAACGATCCTTCGGCTATCGCTAACCCTTGGGCGGTTCGATGGACGTTGTTCGACACCCTCCAGGCCGGTAGGCCAAGCTTTATGTCTCACAACACCCATCAGACCGCCGATGCCGGAACGATCCTTCAGTTGTGCGTAACCCTGGGCGGGATCAACTTTCGTAGTCGGCGTTGATGTGCACGTAGTCGTTGGTCAGATCGTCGGTCCAGACGGTCGCCTCGGCGTCGCCCGCATGCAGGTCGATGTCGATGTGGACTTCGCGCGGGGTCATGTCGACCTCGCTGCGCGGGCGGCCGGCTCCGCCGTTCTCGCAGATGCGCACGCCGTTGACATCGACGGTCACGGCGGTGGAATCGTAGGGCGCGACTTCGGTGGGCACGGTGCCGAGGGAGGAGACGATGCGCCCCCAGTTCGGGTCGTTGCCGCTGATGGCGCACTTGAGCAGGTTCGATGCGGCGACCGCGCGGCCGCATGCGAGGGCGGCCTCTTCGCTGGTGGCACCGGTGACGGTGATGCGGATATCGTGGCTTGCGCCTTCGCCGTCGCCCACGATCTGGCGGGCGAGCGAAGCGCAGGCTTCCTGCACGAGCTTGTTGAACTCGTCCGGGTCGGGTTCAACGCCCGAAGCACCGGAGGCGAGCAGCAGCACCGTGTCGTTGGTGGACATGCAGCCGTCCACGTCGATGCGGTTGAAGGAACGGTCGGTGGCCACGGCGAGGGCCGCCTGCATCTGCCCTGCGGAAACCACGGCGTCGGTGGTGATCACGCACAGCATGGTGGCCAGCTGCGGGGCGATCATGCCGGAGCCCTTGACCATGCCGCCGATCTTCCAGCCGGTGGAACCGTTGAGTTCCACGGTCTTCGGCTTGGTGTCGGTGGTCATGATGGCGTGCGAGGCGTCGGCACCGGCTTCGGCGGTGTTTGCGAGAGCCTCATAGGCGCGCTTCGCGCCGTCGAGCACATTGTCGAGCGGCAGCAGTTCGCCGATCAGACCGGTGGAGCACACCGCGACATCGGTGCTATCGCAACCGACGAGTTCGGCCACGGTTTCGGCGGTTTTCTTCGACTGGGCGAAACCGGGTTCGCCGGTACAGGCGTTCGCGCCGCCGGAGTTGAGGATGACGGCCTTCAGCGTGCCGTCGGCCACGATCTTGCGGGACCACTGCACGGGGGCGGCGCAGAAACGGTTCGAGGTGAACACGCCCGCGGCCGCGTTAAGCGGACCATTGTTGACGACGAGGGCGAGATCCTTCTTGCCCTCCACGGAAGAGATTCCGGCTTCGACGCCTGCGGCGGAAAAGCCCTGTGCGAAAGTAACGCTCACGGTGCCACTCCAATCTTGGTGAGGCCTTGGTCCTCGGGCAGGCCCAGGGCGATGTTCAGGGATTGCACCGCTTGACCGGCGGTGCCACGGTTCAGGTTATCGATTGCGGCGAACGCGATGATGCGGCCCGCATTGCGGTCGGTGACCACCTGCAGGTGCGCGGCGTTCGAGCCGATGATGTTGCCGGTGGAAGGCAGCGTGCCCTCCGGCAGCACGACCATGAAGTCCTGGCCTTCATAGGCTTTCGTCCAGACCTCGCGGATCTCGGCGTCGGTCATGCCCTTGGCCTTCTCGGTCATGGTCGCGCTGACCGTGGCGAGAATGCCTCGCGACATCGGCGCAAGCACCGGGGTGAAGCTCAGGGTGAAGTCCTTCGCATCCGCGGCGCTCTTGCCCGCAGCGTGCGCGAAGTTCTGCAGGATCTCGGGAATATGGCGATGCGTGCCGCCAACACCGTACGGCAACGCGGCCTGCAGCGCTTCGGCGGCAAGCAGGTTGGTGCGCTTGAGGTTCTTGCCCGCACCGGAATAGCCCACGACCAGATCGGCCACAACGCTCTTCGGTTCGATCAGCCCCTGCGCGACGCCGGGCTGCATGGCCAGCGTGGTGGCGGTCACGTTGCAGCCGGGGCCGGCGATACGCTTGACACCCGGCAGGGCGCTCCTCTGACGCAGATATTCGCCGGATTCGTCCGTGCCGACGATCAGCTCAGGCATACCATACGCCCAATGCTCGTAGAAGTCGCCGCCATAGAAGGCATCCCAGGCGCTCTTCTCCTCAAGACGGTGATCGGCGCCCAGATCGATGACGATGGATTCGGGGTCGAGCTGCGAGGCGAGCTTGCCGGAAGCGCCGTGCGGCAGGGCGAGGATGATGACGTCATGGCCGTTGAGCACTTCGGGCGTGGTGTCTTCCACGACCAGATCGACCAGCTGCGGAATGTGCGGCATGTGCTTCGCCATGGACTCGCCCACGGACGAATGACCGGCCACGCAGGTCACCTCGAAATTCGGATGGGCCGCGAGGATGCGCAGGGCCTCGCCGCCCGCATAACCCGTGGCACCGGCCACGGCAACCGTGTATTTCGCCATATTCATATCCTTTGACTAGGTAACTTCCACCGAGCATACAGCGATATACAGACTAATGCATAATTATGCAATCCCCCGCGTTTCGCTTCGTGGTCATCTGTCCGGAACGCTGGCGCCTCACCGGCACCGCGAACGCTCAGGGCCGTCTGAGCCTTGCATACAACAAAGGCGGGCCCACGATGGAACGCCATCGCGGAACCCGCCCGCCGAATCGTTTCACGCCCACGCGCGAACGCGCCGAGACTATGCGGAGATCGAACCGTCGCCCGCTCCGCCACCGGTACCGCCGCCGGAATACATGTTGAACATCTGCGAATACAAATCGTTGACGCTGATGCCCTTGACCAACAGGTAAACCTGCAGCAGCGTGGTCAGCACGTTGATGATGATGGCGGCGATGGCAAGACCACGGCCACGCATATGCAAACGCTTGGTACGCCCCAGCGACAGTATGCCGATAACCGCCGGCAGTACCGGGATCGCGAACACGATCGAGCACACGAAGGCGACGATCGCATACGAATCCCAGCGCCCGTAGAACGGATTCTGCTGCGGGTCGTCGGGATTGAAGTACTGGAACATCGGCAT
>NZ_JAHBBE010000024.1 GCF_019331805.1 Bifidobacterium pongonis | reverse complement strand
TTCCGTCTCCTGGCTTCCAATCGCGGTTTTTTGTTTTGGCGAATGAAAATCGTACACAGGACGCGGGCCATGCCCTCCTGCGTCAGGGCCGGAATCCGAAAGTGCGCAAGATTTCGGACGTTATCCGCGTCCCCTCTGGCCCATTATTTCTTTCCATTAAAGTTGTGGCTGTGACCATGGAGATATGCATATATGAGGATGACAACTCGGACGCCCGAAACCTGAAGACGATCATCGAATCTTATGCCGAGTTCAAGCAAATCTCCGTAGCAATCACGATTTACAAGCATGGGCGTAATCTGCTTCACGCAATCAAGGCGCATGAGGTGGATCTGCTGTTCTTGGACATCGACGCAGGCGAAAACGAGCCCGATGGTTTTGAAATCGCCAAGCAGATTCACGCATGGAATGCCGACCTGCCGATCGTCTTCACCACCTATCTGCGGGAATACGCCATTCTCGGGTATGAGGTGGAGGCGCTTCACTACCTGATCAAACCCGTGACCCTAAGGAATATAGAAGCCTGCTTCGATCGGCTGGAAAGAGCGAAAGCGCACCATCCGAAGAGGAAACCTTCGATTTCGATCGTCTCCGATTACAAACAGTTGACGATACCGGTGGAGAATATCAGATTCGCCGAAGTCAAGGGAAACACGGTAACCATACACCTGTCGGACCGTTCGATCCCTACCAATATGTCCATGTCTTCGCTTGAACAGCAGGTGAAGGGCATGCTGATTCGCTGTCATCGCAGCTATCTCGTCAACCCGAAGCATATTGTGAAAATCGACCATAACGACTTCATGCTGAGTTCAGGTGAGAAAGTACCCATCCGCATCAACGGACGGCGCAAAACCATCATCCAGTATCACGACTGGCTTGCGAAACAGACGAATGATTCAGCGGACGACGAATCCAATACCCCCCCCCCGCTGAATCATTCCGCACATTCCACATCAACGACTTTCCCGGGCAGGCAGGCTCACCCGAACGGTGAACTCATGCCCACTATGCTTCACCGAGCAGTCGCCGTGCAGCCGCTGGGCGGCCAAACGCACCGATTCAAGCCCGATGCCCATGCCCTCATGCTTGGTTGACAGGAATCTGCCGTTCCGCTCGTTGATCGACCCGTCGTAGCTGTTGCGTACCACGATCATGCAGACATCCGCAACCTTGCCGATATGCAGATCGACATACCGCTCGCCTTGGCCATGCCCCGCCGCGTACACCGCGTTCTCCAGCAGATTGCCCAGCACAACCGTCAGATCGACCGCCTTGACATACCGTTCGATGGGAGCTTCGATTCTCGACTCGAACCGTGCCCCGGCACGTTCCGCCTCATACCGGTAATACTGCAGCAGCGCGTCCAGTTCCGGATTGCTGGCGAGTCTGCTGCGCGTTCCCGTTGGCATGGATTGCACCATCTTTTCGATGTACGCGCGCAGATCCTCGGTATTCCCCTCCTCGGCCAGTACCGCGATCACCGCGAGCTGATGGCGGAAATCATGCCGGAGACGGCGCTCCGCCTCGTCACGCTCCTGATAAATGCGGTAGGCGCGCTCATGCAGTTCGTACTGGCGGTTGCGGGTCTGCAATTCGTTGCGCTGACGTTGCACGAGCACGATCCGGCTGACGATCAAATACGTTCCCAGCTTGGTGGCGAACAGCATCATCAAGCACAGGAAATTGGCCGGTTTCGCGGTGCTGATGTATTCGGGTTCGGGAGTGCCGAACCGCATCCACAGCGCGATGACGCTGAACCCCGCAGGCACCAGCCACAGGTACCGCCACACATGGTCCGCGTCCTGAACCCTGAACAGTTCCATCAGAATACGGCCGAACAGCGCATACAGCACGGCGATCAGCGCCACGCCCGCGAGCGCGACCATCAGCAGATACCGCCAGTCGTAAGGCAGGCAGGCGCCGTCGGGCAGCAGCCAGCGGCCAACGGCGTTGCCGATGATGGTGATCGTGCCCGACAGGTTCATGAACAGCATCAGCACGAATACGATTTTGCGCCAGGAATCGCGGATCAGGCCGACCATGGGCATGCCCCACAGCGTCGGCACGATCACGGCCATGACCACCATGTAGGCGTTGTCGTCGATATGGCCGTAGCGTAATGAACCGACCGCCATCTGCACGATGACGAGCGCCACGCAGGCGGCCGCGGTCACGCCTTTACCGTAGCGCAATCGGTCACGAAACAGCACCAAGGTGAACAGCATGCCCGGCAAACAGTCGAGCAGCGCGAACGCCATGGCTCCACATCGCCCAAGATCCAGCACGATGGAATCCCTTCTTCTTTTTTTCCTTCTCGTTCTCCTTCTCAGCCGGAAGCGTCACCGCCGCCTCCGAGCACACCTTTTACCTTACACGCGGCCTTGCGCACGGTTTTGCACGCGGCCTTGCACGCGGCCTTGCACACGGCCTTGCGCACTGTCTTGCACGCGGTCTTGCGCACATCGCCTCCACACGTCACCGCCACCCGTATAATGGGTGACGCTGTTCAGCCAATGTGTGGCAAACCGATATGCTTTGCAGCCAGTTGCAGCCAGTTGCAGCCAGCCGGAATACGGCGCGGCGCGGCATGTCGGGGGCATTGGACGAGCGGGGGCTGGGCCCTTCGTGTCGTTTTCTGCCCGAACTCCGCCCGCAGCGCATCCCTAGAAAACGATGAAATGCGTAAGGATTTAAGGGAAATCAATGGCACACAGCATTGCACACAGCATCTCCGGCCGCCCCACGCGCGGCCACGCCACACGAATCTTCAACCGTATAACCGCCACACTCGGCGCACTCGCCATGCTGTTCGGCGTCGCGGCATGCGGCGGTAACGCGAACACCACGGCAGGCGGCCTGATCAAAGTCACGTTCATGCTTTCCTGGGCGCCCGACACCAACCATATCGGCGTGTACGTGGCCAAAAACAAAGGCTATTTCCAGCAAGCCGGGCTTGACGTCGATATCGTGGCCGTGGCGCAGGCCGGCGCGGAACAGGCGGTGAACAACGGGCAGGCCGATTTCGCGCTGTCGAATCTGACGAATGTGGGCGTGTACGCGGCCAAGGGCGCGCAAATCAAGCAGGTCATGCAAGTGCAGCAGAAACCGAGCGCCATCTGGTGTTCGCTGGCATCCAACACCGCGATCAGCAGGCCGAAGGATCTGGACGGCAAAACCTTCGCCACCTTCGGTTCCAGCGAATCCGACGCCGTGGTCCGCCGCATGATCCAATACGACGGCGGCAAGGGCGACTTCGACAAGGTGACCGTCGGCACTTCGACGTTCCAGACGCTGTCGAGCGGCAAAGCCGATTTCGGCGGATTCTACGCCACTTGGGAGGGCGTGCAGGCCGACATGTACGGCCCGAAGCTCACCTGTTTCACCGAACCGGATTACGGTGTGCCCGGCAACGCCGACACCATCGGCATCATCACCAGCGACAAAACCATTTCCTGCAATCCCACGCTGGTGAGGAAATTCGTGCAGGCCGCCAAGAAGGGCTACGAATACGCGTACGCGCACCCCGACGATGCCGCGAAGATCCTGGTGGACGAGGCCCCGGACGCGAACCTCAAACTCGATTTCGTCAAGAAAAGCATGAAGACGATCGTGGACGGCCAGTATTGGGGCGACCCGGCCAAGATCAAGGACGGTTCGTTCACGTTCGGCACCGGCGATGTGGACGGCGCGCAGCAATACTTCGATTTCCTCGCGCAGGAGAACGCCTACACCGATTCGCACGGCAAGGTCGTGCATCAGGCGCCGCAGGCCAGGAAGCTGTCCACCGACGAATTCCTCGGGTAGGCGGGTCGCGGGTAGACGGGTTGTAGGTTGCGGACTGCGGCGCGTGGGTTTCGCGTTTCCGCACTGCGGTTCCCGCTTGCAGCCGTTCCGTTTGCTCCCGTTTGCTCCCGTTTGCTCCCGTTTGCTCCCGTTTGCTCCCGCCCACTCCCGCTTGGCTTCGCCGCTCTTCCCTCTCATCCACCCCACCACCGAAGGAACGATTCATCATGAGCCAGCAACGTCTGATCCTCAGCATGGACACCGGTATCGATGACGCGCTTGCGCTCGCCTACCTGTCGGCGTGCAGCCGCGTCGACATGCTCGGCGTGATCGGCACGTACGGCAACGTCACCGTCGAAACCGCCGTGCGCAACACGACATATGTGTTGGGATTGCTTGGCCGCGGCGATGTACCGGTGCTGCCCGGGTCGCATGCGCCGTCGTGGGCCGACCTGTTCATCCCCGACGCCGGATGCGCACAGTTCCACGGCATTGACGGATTGGGCGGATTCGGACCCGGCGCGGTTGATGTTCCCGAAGCGCACTGCGCCGCCGTTCCGCGTGCCGCGGGCGATGCGCGGCCTGTTGTTTCGGTCGGCGGGTACACGATCGACGACCCGCACGCGAATCCCGCGTACCCGGTGAACATCACGGATGACGCGCTTTCCGGCGGCGATGCGCCTGAAACGGAAGGTCCGCTTCCCACGGGCGTGCGGTTCATCATCGATCAGGTGCGGCGGTACGGCCGTGACGTGACGGTTGTGGCGACCGGCCCGCTGACCGATATCGATGCGGCGCTCGCCGCGGCGCCCGATATCGCGCCCCTGCTCAGACTGGTGATGATGGGCGGCACGCTCACCCAGGAAGGTAACTGCTGGGATCTGACCGCGGAAACGAACATCATTCAGGACCCGGAGGCGGCGGATCGCGTGTTCCATTCCGGCGCGGACATCACCATGGTCGGCTTGGATGTGACGCATCAGTGCCTGCTGGGCGGAAACGCCACCCAAGACTGGCGGAATACCGCCGATCTGCGGGAGTCTGCCGGCTGCCGTTCCGCGCACGGCCCGGATAAGACTCCCCTGCCGCGGCCAAATGCGTTGCGTTTCCTCGCCAACATCGCGGATTTCTCCATCGCGGCCAATCTTCAGGCCGACGCACGCCTGTTCGCGTCCGGCATGCCGCTGCATGACCCGCTCGCCGCCGCCGTGGCCGTCGACCCCACGCTCGTCTCCTGTATCGACCTGCCGATGAAGGTCGAAACCAAATCCGGCGACTTCCACGGCACCCGCGGCCGCACCATAGGCGACCCGGAAGGACTCATCGACCCGCAGGCACCCCGCATCCATGTGGCGTTGCACGTCGATGCCGCACGCTTCGTAAGCACGTTCGCCGCGCGTATCGGTACCCTCCTCAGCTGATCCCGGTCTGCCTCCCTCTGCCCTTCCATCCCCACTGTGCGGTCCATTCGGACGAAATCCGTGATTTACCGACCGAAATGGACGAAATCAGCCCCGATTTCGTCCATTTCGACCGCACACCTGCGCATAGCTATGCTCCCGGCATCCGCCGCGGCACACGAGCCTCCTCCAAGCGTCTCGACAGCGCCCGCGGATCGTCCAAGTCCGAGTAGTACATGCGCACCGTATCCACCCCGCTCCGCCTGAGACACTCCTGCCGCTCGCGCTCAGCATCCACAACCTGCTTGACCGCGCGCCCCGAAGTCATCGACGGATCCACGAATTTGCACACCCCATCGAACTCCCCCGCAACCAGAGTGCCGTCCTCGCGCACCCATAGAAAATCCACTCTATGCACGCGGCCGGGATGCGTCCGGCACGGGAATTCAACCTGGAGACGGTGCACCGGGAATCCCATTTCCTGCAGCACCGCGCGGCATTCCGATTCGCCGCCGTTCTCACTCCGGCCATCACTCATGGCGAGTACGGCACGCACACGCTCACGATCGCGGAGCATCGGCAGGGAATCCGCATACGCCAGCAGCAGCTCCTTGCCGATCCGCCCTTGACGCAGCGCGGCATCGATCGGCGACAACGCGTAACGGAATGGCATCATCGCCGCGCAATCGACAAGCGTGCGTTGGATCGACGTCACCTTCACGCCATCGATGATCACCGCATCGGGATCGGTCAGCGCGTGGTAGCGTATCGTCGCCTGGTTCTTCGCACGTCTGCTTTTGCCTACCGCAACATGAATCGGACGTGATTGCCGGTATGAGCACTCCAAACCGTGCATGATCGCCGCGCTCGCCCCGCAGAACACCCATTGCTCATGCCATCGCCCCAACGAGCGCATGATGTGGCGGGCCCGTTCGAGGGGATCCAGCCGTTCCCAATACTCCTTCACCGCGTACAGACCGCGATGGACCCGCACGATGCTCCCCTGCTTGACGCGCCGCGCGACCACTTTGATATCGGTGTCCCAGAACGGCCGCATGCAGCATCGTTCCTGCTGCGCCTTCGCAATCAGGAGATTCAAGGAATGATGTTGCTCTTTTTTACCCATCTGCGCAGTCTAAACGCTCGCCTTGCCCGAAAACAAGTCGCGTTGGCGGTCGGATGCGCGGATGCGGTGCGTGGCTGGGCGGTTCATTTGGACGAAATCGGTGATTGGGCGGTCGAAATGGACGAAATCGGGGCTGATTTCGTCCAAATGGGTAGCCAATTGCCTGATTTCGTCCGAATGGACCGCACAGTGGGGGCGAATGTGCGGATTTCGCGCGGATAGGTGCGGGCGGATTGGGCAGGGATAGGCGAGATACGGGTGAGATACGGGCGGATGTGGGCGGGATGCAGGTGAATGTGGATGAGTGCGGGCGGACACAGGATGTAGCCGATCTCCGGAAACCGGGGTACAGGGATAGGGCGGATAAGGGCAGCTACAACAACGGGCGGCGACGCGTCGAAACGCATCAGCCGCCCGCAAGGTCATATCACTTCTTCACGCCGCCGAACCTGCGATCGCGGTGGACGTAGTGGTCGATGGAACGCCACAGCACCTCACGCCCGCAATCCGGGAACAGTTCGGGCACGAAATCAAGCTCGGCGTAGGCCGCCTCCCATGGCAGGAAGTTGGAAGTGCGCTGTTCGCCGGAAGTGCGGATCACCAAATCGCAGTCGGGAATATCCGGGTTGTACAGGTGCTCGGCGACCATCTTCTCGGTCACGCGATCGCCGGAGATCTTGCCGTCGCGCACTTCACGGGCGATGGCGGCGCAGGCGTCGGCGATTTCGGCGCGACCACCGTAGTTCAGACAGAACACCACGTCGATGGTCGTATTGTTCTTGGTGCGTTCCTCCGCGGCCTGCAGTTCGTCGATCACCGACTTCCACAGTTTCGGCTTGCGGCCGGACCAGCGCACGCGCACGCCCCATTCGTCCATCTGCGCCACGCGGCGGTGGATGATGTCACGCGAGAAGCCCATGAGGAAGCGCACTTCCTGCGGGCTGCGCTTCCAGTTTTCGGTGGAGAACGTGTACAGCGACAGGTATCTCACGCCCGCCTCGATGGCGCCTGCGATGGTGTCGAACACCACCGGTTCGGCCGCCTGATGCCCTTCGGTGCGGATCATTCCGCGCTGCTGCGCCCACCGGCCGTTGCCGTCCATGATCACGCCCACGTGGCGCGGAACCTTGTTCTTGGGGAAATCGGGGATACGCGACGGGTCGGAGAAGGGCGCCGCCGGAACGCTCAACGAAGTGTAATCGACGTTTTCGAAAGTCATAGTTTCCCAATGTAGCAACCCGACGGAACGAACACGGCCAAGGCCCCGCCCGCAACGTCACGCATCACGTCAAGCTCCGGCGACCCGCATGGAGCGCAATGGCCGTTCAAGGTAGTATTCCGCCCATTCCTCGACGATCGCACGCGTCTGCGGCATAAGCTCGCCGGTCACGTCAAGCTCCGGCCAGTCACCTTCCGCCAGCGCTTCCAGTTCGGCGCGGACAGGAAGCGGGATCGGTTCCGAGGCGGGCGTGTGGTGCGTGGCGCACAGCACGCCGCCGTCCGGCACGGAGAAATGCGTGACGTCACGGTTGTCGCACACCATGCATGAGGCGAGGCGGGGCGTCCAGCCAGCGAGCGCGAGGGCGCGCATCACGTAGGATGCCGCGATGAGCGCCGGTGCGTGCGCGTGTTTGGCCAGCGCGTTGAGCGCCCCCGCCAGCAGCCGGTATTGGGCCGGAACGTATTCGTTTTCGGCGCTGACGAGTTTGTCGGCGGTTTCGGCGATCACATTGGCGGCGGCGTACGCATCATAGTCGGCGCAGATGGGACCCGCATAGGCGGAGATGGATTCGGCTTGCGAGATCGTGTCGAGCGTGCGTCCTTCCGCGATGAGCACGTCGACGCGCATGAACGGTTCGAGCCGTCCGCCGAATCGTGATTTGGCGCGGCGTACGCCTTTGGCGACGGCGCGGACCTTGCCGTGGTCGCGGGTGAGCATGGTGATGATGCGATCCGCTTCGCCGAGTTTGGCGGTGCGCAGCACCACTCCTTCATCGTGGTACAAAGCCATGAATCCGACCTTTCCGTGCAGTTCCATGCAGATTCGTATACTTCGGCCGCACCCGGCGCAACCCCGACGCAACCCAGCACGCCCCAACGCACCCCAACGCGCCCACGGCACGCCGTCAGTACACGAACAGCCCCCAGAAGGAGAAGAAGAACAGGATATACATCATGGTCGCGGCGGTGAGCCAGAACAGCACGCGCGCGAATCTGGTCGAGGCGATCACAGGCTCCTCCCCCCGCACCATTCTGCGGATGGGATCGCCGCGCAACGGCCAACGCAGCACCCCCTGGCGCGTGGCGGCTTCGATGAGGCGTGTGAACACGCGCGACCAGGCCAACACGACGAGCACGCACACGATCTTGATCACGGGCCAACTCCATTGGATCATGCCGGGAGAGTTCGTCGGTGCCGCACCCCACGCCAAATGCACCACCGCCATGATCACCTGGGACAGTCCCGCCACGAACAGCAGCAGCGTCGCGAACGTGGTCAGGGTCAACACGACGAGCACGTTGTCAAGCCCATGGGCGAACCCCAACGGATGCCTGACACCCCGGCTGCGCCCGCGAATCCAACGCACCAAGGCGATCAGCCACACGATGCCCGTGGCGACGAGCAGAAGCAGCACGCTGGCATGCAGCACAATGCCATACACGGTTCCGGTGCGTCGCGGCTGCAGCTCCCGCGGCACGGCGATGGATTGGAAGATCGAACTGCCGGCCACCCGTTCGCTCGTCTGCTTCAGGCCTTGCACGGTGCCCTCCACCCACGCGGTCATATCGGTGACGTATTCGTCGGCGAGCAGCGTGCCCGTTTGCGCCTCGTCGCCGAGCCTGAGCACGTGGTTGGCCACCGGGTAGCTGCGCACGGTCACATCGCGGTTGCCGGATTCGCGCGCCTTGGAGAAGATGCGTTTCACGCCCTCCACTTGGGCGGTCATCACATCCTTGGAACCGTAGGCCACGAATGTGGGAATGGCGTAGGCGGACGATTCGGGCAGGTCGAGATCGAAATTATCCAAGCCGAGCATGGCGGTGTCGGCGCTGAACACGCGGCGCACGATCGACTGGTAGCCTTCGTTCGCCCCGGCGAGCGCGAAATCCTGCGACACGAAGAAGCCCAACGATTCGCGCGGCGAGAACACCATGGGGCTGAGCAGCACTTGGAAGGCGACGTCAGGGTCGCTTTTGAGCAGGTATTGGGAGATCCATGTGGATTCCGAAGTGGCGTAGATGCCGACCTTGGCGTTATCCACGTTGTCGAAGCCGCGCAGCAGGTTGATCGTATCGTCGTAGACGCGGGCGGACGCCGGGTAGTCGCGGTTCACGTCCGTGGTGTCCCATACGGGCTTGTCGATCACCGCGGTGACGAGACCGGCCGATGCGAGCGTCGCCGCGACATCGCCGAAGGAATTGTATGCGGTGCCGAATCCCGCGCCATGCATGAACACCACGCCGGGGCGTTTGCCGGTGGCGCCGACCGGTTCGCGGATCAGCACGGTAATGGACTGCGTGCACTGGTCGCCTTTGCCGCTCACATCCCACGTACTGTCCGAAGCCTCGTCGACAGCCACATTCCGCGCCTTGCCCACCTGATTGCCGTCACGGTCGACGGTGATGCTGACCGCGCGCTCGCGGACCTGATAGTCGCCGGGTTCGGACAGGTCGGCGGTGCCCCCGTTGGCGGAGGCGAAAGTGACTGCGGTATCGTTGGCGAGGGTGGCGATGGTCTGACCGGTCGGATTGTTGTTCCACGGCACGGTGGTGAGGCTGGATATGCCGATGAGCAGACCCATCATCACGATGAAGATCGGCAGGCCGACGGCGAGTCGGCGCCATACCGGCCATGCCTGGGAACGTTCGTCTGCTACTTCACCGTTGTTCAACACAGGTTTCATTGTAGGGAGTCCCGCCAACCTGGCGCCGGATGCCGGGAAAGCCAAGCGGAATGCCGGATTCCCCGTGGGCGCCACCGGCCGTTCGTCTTGCCTGCCAGTCGGGCGATACGCCGACGGCCCCGTCCTGCGATCGATAGCACTGGGCGGGGCCGTCTTTACGGTATTCGATTTACTGCGATCAGTAACCGGCGATCAGCAGCCGGGGTTCTGCACGGGAACCACGACCGGACCGGTGGAATTGGCCGGCACCTGACCGTCCGCTTCCATCTGCGCGGCGATCTCCTGCGCCTTGGTCAGCAGCGTTTCGACGATCTGATCCTCGGGCACGGTCTGAATCACCTTGCCCTTGATGAAGATCTGCCCCTTGCCGTTGCCGGAGGCCACGCCAAGATCGGCTTCGCGCGCCTCGCCCGGCCCGTTCACGATGCAACCCATCACCGCCACGCGGATCGGCGCGGTCACATCCTTCAATCCTTCGGTCACGGCGGAGGCGAGCTGGATCACGTCGACCTGCGCACGCCCGCAGCTCGGGCAGGAGATGATGTCGAACTTGCGCGGTCTCAACCCCATGTATTCGAGTAGCTTGCAGCCGACCTTCACCTCTTCGACGGGCGGCGCGGACAGCGAGACTCGGATCGTGTCGCCGATGCCTTCGGCGAGCAGCGCACCGAACGCGAGGCAGGATTTGATGGTTCCCTGCCATGCCGGGCCTGCCTCGGTCACGCCGAGATGCAGCGGCCAGTCGCCCTTGGAGGCGAGCAGACGGTAGGTTTCCACCATGGTGATCACGTCATGGTGTTTCACGGAGATCTTGAAATCCTTGAATCCCACGTCCTCGAACATGTGCGCTTCCTTGAGCGCGGAGGCGACCAGCGCTTCGGGGGTGGGGCCGCCGTATTTGGCGTACAGCTCCTTGTCGAGCGAACCGGCGTTCACGCCGATGCGCAGCGAGATGCCCGCGTCGGTCGCGGCCTTGCAGATCGAAGGGCCGACCTCGTCGAACTTGCGGATGTTGCCGGGGTTCACGCGCACCGCGGCGCACCCCGCGTCGATCGCCTGGAACACGTACTTGCTTTGGAAATGAATATCCGCGATCACCGGAATAGGCGATTTCGCGCAGATTTCGGGCAATGCGTCGGCATCGTCCTGACTGGGCACGGCGACGCGCACGATATCGCATCCGGCAGCGGTCAGTTCGGCGATCTGGCGCAGGGTCGCGGGCACGTCCGCGGTGACCGTATTGGTCATGGACTGCACGGAGATGGGGGCACCGCCGCCGACCGGCACCGGTCCCACCATGATGCGGCGGGACTTGCGGCGCGGATGCAACGGGCTTTCACTGGTCAGGGCGACGGGGTCGCCGGTCGGGCGGAACGGCTTTTCGGTTTCTGCCATGGGTTTCAATACTCGCAATTCTTGCACTGTCGAACAATTCCATGCGCACGGCCTGCCGCGCGCATGGGTCACTCACGCATGGGTCACTGTTGACGGTTTATCAAATCATCGGCGCGACGGCGGGCTTCAAGCTCGACTTGGCCCATTTCCTCCACGTCCTCGAACTTCGGGGCGCCACGCAGTTCGGTGTCCATGTCGTCGAGCACGGCTTTGACCGTGTCCACAATGCCCAGATACGGCAGGCGATGGTCGAGGAAGGCGTGCACGGCCTGTTCGTTCGCCGCGTTCAGCACGGCGGTATGCTTTTCGGATGCCGCGAGGCAGTGGCGTGCGAGCGAAACCGCGGGGAATGCCTCGTCATCCAACGGTTCGAAGGTCCACTGCGCGGCCTTGGTCCAATCGCAGGCGGCCGCGACGTTATCGAGGCGGTCGGGCGCGGACAGGCCGAGCGCGATGGGCAGGCGCATGTCGGGCGGGGATGCCTGGCTGATGGTGGCGCCATCCACGAATTCCACCATGGAATGCACGATGGATTGCGGGTGGACGGTCACCGCGATGCGTTCGGGCGGAATGTCGAACAGGCGGCTCGCCTCGATGACTTCCAGTCCCTTGTTCATCAGCGTGGACGAATTGATGGTGACGACCGGCCCCATATGCCAGGTCGGATGGTTCAACGCCTGTTCGGGCGTGATACCGGTCATCTGTTCGCGTTTCCAGCCGCGGAACGGGCCGCCGGACGCGGTGACGACGAGCCGGGCGACTTCGGCGTGCGTGCCGGAGCGCAGCGACTGCCAGATCGCGGAATGTTCGGAGTCGACGGGGTTGATCTGCTTGCTGCGGATCTGCGCGTCGAACAGCAGGTGACCGCCGGCCACCACGGATTCCTTGTTGGCGAGGGCAAGCTGGGAGCCTGCCTGCAATGCGGCGATGGAGGGTTCCAGACCGATGGAGCCGGTGATGCCGTTGAGCACCACGTCGGCGCCGGAACCGGCCAATCCGATCACCGCGTCGGGGCCGGCCTGGATCTGCGTACCGGTGGCACCGGCCTGATCAAGCGCCTCGCGCAATGGCTTGGCCGCGCGTTCGTCGAACACCGCCACCAGAGGAACGTGGAATCGTGCCGCCTGCTGGGCGAGCAATTCGACGTGCGCTCCCCCGGCTGCAAGCCCTGTGACGGTGAAACGTTCCGGATGTCTGGAAATAACGTCAAGCCCCTGGGTGCCGATGGAACCGGTGGACCCGAGGACGACAACGGTATTGCTGTGAATCACTGCTCTTTCTTTTCGTCGTCGAATGTGGGGAACGACAGGTCGGGGATTTCGACTCCGGGGAAGCTGAAGTCGAACTTCACGCCGTCGCCTTCGCCATTGGTGTTGTTTTCCTGCGCATCATCCGGGTTCACCGGCTTGAAGGTCGGGAACGCGGTGGATGCGAACGGGCTGGGCGCGTCGAGGCTCGGAACCTTGGGCACGAAGCTCTTCTCTTCGATCTTCGGCAGCTCCTGGGAGACCTCGGCCATGTGCGCGAGGGACGCCAGGGTGGGGCTGGCTTTCTCTGCGGGCGCTTCATGCTGTTCGGCGGCCGGCTGGGGCGGCGCGAACATGGCGTCTTCGGAGACGTAGGATGCCTGCGGCTGGAAGGTCGACTGCGGTTCCGGAGCGGCCGGCTGTGCGGAAGCGGGTGCCGGAGCGGCTTCGGACTGTGCGTCGTCGAGGTGCTGGAAGTCGACGGCATGATCGCCGAAGATGGACTTGACGGCTTCGCTCTGGGTTGCCGCCGGCTGGAACGTCGCGGGCGCTTCGGGGGTGAACAGCGGAGCGGCCGCCGGAGCGGACTGTTCGGCGGAATCCTGCTGTTCGATGGCGGGCTGTTCGGCGGATGCCGGAGCGTCATACTGCGGCACCGCGAAGGACGGGGGAAGCGTGGAGGCGGAATCGGCGGAAGGCTGCGGCGGGAAGATGCTCGGCGCGGCGTCCGTGGCAGGCGTTTCGGTCGCGGATGCGGAGGTCTGCCCGAACAGGCTCTGCTCGGCCTGGCTGACCGCGTTGAAGCTCTCACTGCCGGCGGCACCGGCTGCCGCAGCGGCGGCCGGTTCGAAGCTCGGCGCGTGCAGCGATTCGCTGACCGCGGACTGGAATTCGGCATCCTTGGAGATCAGCGGCTCGTTGCCGTTGCCCGGAGCGGACGGCGCGACGACAGCCACGCCGGGAACCGCGATACCGTCGCCTTCACCGGGCGCGATACGGTCGGAAATGCGGGCGTAGGACTCGATGCGGCTCAGCAGTTGTACGCACGAGTTCAGGAAATAGTCGACCTGGCGTTCGTCATACCCGCGCTTGCCCTTGCGCTGGGTGAACACGGAATTGGCCACCGATTCGGCGGTGATCTTGTCGTACCCCTTGATATCGCTCTTGGAGATGCCGTCGATGCCGAGTTCCGCGGCGCACTTGTCGATGACCCTATCGGCCAGCTTGTCGACCTGCTTGCGGTCGTAGGACGGCACATGCGGCTTGCCGGAGCTGAAACGCTCGCCGACCGCACGCCCGACATGGCGGGCGACATCATGGTACAGATCCTCGGTCTGCGCCTTCCAGGCGACGCGACCATGCTGGGAGATCTCGCAGGCGGTCTGCTTGTCGACCACGGCACGTTCCAGTCGCGCCAGCGTGGCGTCGACCTGCGCGATGACATAGCCGCCGCGGGTCAGATCGAAGGAGACGTTTTGAATGTCGCGCTGCGTCAACTGCACGCCATCCTCGTCGTACAGCGCATGCGCATGTTCCAGAAACTCATCCACCTGATCGGGATCATACCCCCACTTGCGCTTCCCGGCCCTGGGGATTGAAGCTTCAGACTGCTGAGCCATAGTCTACCGACCTCCTAGAGGAACAAACATACTCTGTTCCACTTTACGTGGGCGTTGAGACGCATGCACTACCCCGACCGGGCAACGCGCCGAAGTTTCCGCCAAGTTTCCCCAAGAGTCACGCGTTCGTCAGGGGTTACGCTATGGTATGTGGAAGCGGGCGATTAGCTCAGTTGGTTAGAGCGCCACCTTTACACGGTGGATGTCGGGGGTTCGAATCCCTCATCGCCCACCCGTCCAGCCTTTGGAACCGCATGGTTCCGAGGGCTTTTTCTTTTCTCCACTCCCCCGGCTTCCCATGCACATGGCCGCACACGCGAACCCCCTGATACGCAAAATGGGGAACGGCCCGAAGGCCGTTCCCCATCGCAACGTAATCAATCATGCGGGAAGCGCCGGAACATCCGGCCTCCTCTCACCTGCCTTTGCCGTATGCGCGCAGGCGGATGCCGTTCCAATCGTCGCTCACCGTCAGCGGCGTGGCGGCGTTCATGCCGGCGGTCTTGGCCGCGGACTGCACGGTGCTGGAGCTTGCCGCCCCCGGGCGCCCCGGCTTCGGGGTCAGCACCCACAGCGGGCCGTCGTCGCCGAGCACGGCGTAGGCGTCGACGATGGTGTCGGAAAGCTCATCCTCGTCATCGCCGTCCCGCCACCATAGAATCACACCATCCACGGCGGAATCGTAATCCTCATCGACAAGCTCCTCGCCCGTCAGCTCTTCAATCTTCTCTCGGATGGAATCGTCCACGTCGTCATCCCACAGCCATTCCTGCACGATGTCGCCGCGTTCAAATCCAAATTCTTCAGCGTTCTGCGATGCCGTTTGATTCACAAAACCTAAGAATAGCAACATGTGGCGAAATACGCGGGTATTTCGCCCACGTTTTTCACTCCTCGCCTTCGCCCGTGCCCTCGACGGTGCAATGCGGCAACGACGCGCCCTTCCCTTCGCCGATGGCGATGACGGCGTCATACGCCTCGTCGAGCGTGGATACGGCCACATCGCGCAGCCCATCGGGCACATGACCCACCACGTCGTCGCAATTGCCCTTCGGGGCGAGGAACCATGTGGCGCCGTCACGCTTGGCGCCAAGCATTTTCAGCCGAATGCCGCCGATCTCGCCCACTTTGCCTTTGGCGTCGATGGTTCCGGTGCCCGCAATGGTTTTGCCGCCGGTTTCGTCCTGCGGGGTGAGCTTGTCGATCAGACCGAGCGCGTACATCATGCCCGCGGACGGACCGCCGATATCGTCCACATGCATGGTCGCCTTCATCGTGGAAACGTCGACGCCCTTGCTCTTCAGCAGGTTCTTCGCGGCCTTGATGGCGTCCTTCTGCGAATCGTCCATCTCCTTGGCGCTTTCCTGCTCATACTCGTCGGCGGTCTGACCGGTGGGGACCACCACTTCCCTGGGCATCACCACGGCATGGGGGTCGAACAGCGCCCACAGCACTTCGGCGTTGGTCACCGGGTAGCCCGGCAGACCGCTCGCGTTCACCGTGGTCAGCAGCAGTTTGCCTTTGCTCGTATAGGTTTTGGCCTTCGACACGGCGATGACCTGCTTGCCGCCGCTGGAGCCGAGCACGTTCTGCGTGGGACCGGGCGTCTCCACCGAATAGGCGCTGGGCAGGCACAGCACGACGAGGGATAGCGCGATCGCGATCAGACCGGCGAGATAGCGCGGCGAGCGCGTGCGGAAATATCGCACAATGCGTGAAGGTATCGAGGTAAGCGACATACCGTGCATACTACACATGCACACTGGAAACGTCCGGCATGGTTCTTCCACGCCGAACGTGAAAACGGGTGAGGCACACTCTAATATGTGTGTATCGACCACACATCCGCAAGGAATCGGGGACATCCACCATGGACGAAAACGCATTTCACGAATGGCTCATCACCTGCTTCGGCAAGGAGCAGGGCGAGGCCGCATGGCAGCAGATCTCCCAGCTGCCCGAGTCGATCCGGGAACAATTGTTGAGCCAGGATCCGAGCACACTGCCCAATCCCGCCGAGGTGCAGCAGCTGATGAGCATGTTCACCGCGGGCGGGCTCAATACCGTGAATGAGATGCAGCAGACCGTGCAGGATGGCCCGATCAATGTGAAGTTGGCGAAGACGTTGGCGTTGCAGCATGCGAACGCCGACGGTTCGCGCACCACCGTCAGCGCCGAGGATGGCGCGGCGGTGCGCAGGGCCATGAGCGAGGCGAACCTGTGGCTTGACAGCGCGTGCGAGTTCGCGCCGCCTGCCGGTGAGCCGCAGGCGTTGACGCGCGCCGGTTGGGTCGAGGGCACGTTGGATGCCTGGGTGAAGTTCGCCGGCCCGATCGCCGCTTCGATGGGCGACGCGTTGGCTTCGGTGATTTCCGAACGTCTTGGCGATTCCTTCCATGGCGAGATCGCGAGCATGTTCGCCGGTCCGGTTCCGATTCCGATTCCCGAGAACATGAAGGATCCGGCCCAGCTCATCAAACTGTTGGGCAACACGTCCTTCGCCATGCAGCTCGGCCATGCGGCGGGCGTGCTCAGCCGTGAGGTGCACGGCGGTTTCGATCAGGGCATCGCGCTGCTGTCCAATCCGGCCGGTGCGCTGGTGGCGCAGAACGTGGAGGAGTACGCGAAGTCGTTGAACAGCAATGTCGAGGATTCCTTCGACAGCATTTCCGAAGAGGCGTTGAAGGATGCCGACGCGCAGAACGCGAACGCTGCGGACGGCGGAACCGATGGAACCGGCGAGAACGGCGGAAACGGCGGAAACGGCACGATGGACGCGCAGACCGAGGCGTTGTTCGACGAGATCGTCCGTCCCGATCCGATTCCGCAGGATGAGGTGATGACGTTCCTTGCGTTGCGTGAGGCGGCGCATGCACGCCTGTTCTCCGCGGTTCCTTGGCTGATGCCGCGCTTCGAGGCGCTGATCGGCAAGTATGCGCGCGGTATTTCCATCGACTTGGATGCGATGGAGGAGCAGCTGCGTGACGTGGAGGATTTCGATCCGGATTCCATTTCCGGCGCGGTCGATTTGACCAAGGTCGGCATTCCGGACACCCCGGAACAGCGTCAGGCCATGGCGTCCATCGAATCGCTGCTGGCGCTGGTGGAAGGTTGGGTCGACTGCGTGGTGTGGCGCGCGGGCATGGCCCATCTGCCCCATATCGAACAGCTCAGCGAAATGGCCCGGAGGGAACGCGCCACGGGCGGCCCGGCGGAACGCACGTTCGAAAGCCTGCTGGGCATGGAGCTGCGCCCCAAGCGTATGCGTGAGGCGGCCGACCTGTGGTCGATGATCACCGCGGCGGACGGCGCCGAAGCCCGTGACGCCAAGTGGGCGCACCCCGATCTGCTGCCTTCCCTGGATGGCGAGGGGAACAGCGGCGCCGAACCGGGCGAACCGCAATCCCCCACCGATCAGCCGTCCAGCGGCAACGATTGGGATGCCGAACTATCCAAGCTGCTCGGCGAGGAGGGCGATGCCGGCGCGGACGGAGCGGACGGCGAACAGGACTGATTCCCGGCTTGTACGAAACGGTATGGAACGGGGTTCCGGCGATGCCATAATCGCCGGAACCCCGTTCCGTATTCTCGTCGTCTTTGCCGCCGCCCGAACACCCCGAACGTCTCAAACAGCCGAAGCGGCAAACAGTACAGGCGCCGCTCGAACATCCCGCCTAACTGAGAAAACGGCTCAGATTGCGCTGCCGCTCACCCATGCCGTCCTTGGAACGCGCATACGACATGTGCAGGGTGTCCTCGGCTCGCGTGATCGCCACATACATCAGCCGCCGCTCCTCCTCCAACGTCTCATCATCCTGGGCATACCCGTACGGCAGCAGGCCCTCGGAACATCCGATCACGAACACATGCTTGAATTCCAAGCCTTTCGCAGCGTGGATGGTGGAAACCGTGACCTTGCCGAGCTTGCGCGCCGACTCGTCGTCATGCTCCTTCATCGCCTCGGCCAAGGCGATCTGCCCGGCCGCCTCAAGATCGACCACCGACGACGATGCCGCCCACCCGGAATCGCGGCGCACGCGGTACCCCAATCGCATGGCCCGCAACGCGCTGCAACACGCGGCCTGCTGGGCGTTGATGCGCGTCAGGATCGCGCAATCCGAAGGGTTCGCGCCGTTCGCCACCAGTTTCGCGATGCGCATGGCGACACCCTGCGCCTCCAACGCATCCGTCTCATACACTTTGCGCGACACCCTGACGCCGTCGCCGCGCGCGGAACGCAGCCGCAGATAATCGCGTCTCATAGGCGAGGCGGCAAGCACACGGTTGGCGTAGTTCACCACCTGCGGCGTGGAACGGTAATCCGTATCCAACCGGATGTCGGCGGCCAAGGGTTTGAATTCGTCCGCGAACGCGAGCAGATCGTAGCTTGACGCGCCGGCGAACGAGTAGATGGTCTGGGCGGGATCGCCCACCACGCACACGTTGCGGTTGTCGCCCAGCCACAGGCGCATCAGCCGGTGCTGCAACGGCGACACGTCCTGGTATTCGTCCACGGTGAGCCAGCCGATGGATTTGCGGATGCGTGCGGCCTGATCGTCGAATTCCTCAAGCACATGGCACATCATGAGCAGAATGTCGTCGAAATCCATTTCGCCACGGGCGGTTTTCTCAAGTTCGTACGCCTCGTAGATATCGGCGAAACGCGACGCTTCGATGCCCGCCGGCGTGCACCGTTCGACCGCCGCCGCCACACGTTCCACCTCGCCGGGCGCGACCAGCGAGATCTTCGCCCAATTGATTTCGTCACGTACCGCACGCACCGTGATGTCATCCAGATCATTGTCGAGCCCGACCCTGCGCATGGCGCGTCTGGTGATGTCGCGCGCATCCTCGACGAGATGCGGGAACGGCGCCTCGCACACATCGGGCCAGACGCGGCGCAACTGCCGTAATGCGGCGGAATGGAACGTGGAGGCGCTCACCTGATCGCCCACACCCAGGGATTCGAGCCGCACGCGCATTTCGGCGGCGGCTTTGACGGAAAAAGTCACCGCGAGCACACGCGACGCATCCCATTCCCCGCTGACGCAGGCATGGGCGATACGCCGGGTCACGGTCCGGGTCTTGCCCGCACCCGCACCGGCTATGATGCGCACCGGCCCGCTCAGCGCCGTCGCCGCGGCCAGCTGCGCATCATCCAACCCTTCAAGCAGCTCGTCGTCCATGCTCCCCATTGTGGCAAGCGGTCTGCCCACATATCCTCACGTTTGCACAAAAATCGGCTTCGCAACGCCCATTGTCGGACGTGTTTGCCGGTTCCGGGCGCTCATATGTATTAGTGTGGAAGGGTGACTGAACGAAACGAATTCATGATGGCTGCACTGACCTCCGCCGCCATGCCCTCCATCGTCGTGGCCGGCGTGTTCGCCGGCACCACGCACGCGTTTGACATCGATCAGGCGCAGGTGCGCGACGCTTCGGGCACCGTGTATGACGTGTATGCCACCAATAGCGATCAAGGGCGAAAGCTGTTGGCCTCGCGCGTGAAGGCGTCGCACGCGCTCTCGACGGTCAGGGAATCCGGCGGTTTCGGCTTCTCGCTGGGCCGCGTGCTTTCCTTCGCTCCCGGCACCGATCCGAAAAGCCCCACCGGCGACACCGCGGTCATGGTGATGCGCCATCAGGACGGTGTGGAAACGCCTCTCGACGAGCTGACCGCGAACCAGTGCTCCGCGATGGGCACCGCGATCGGCGCGATTCACCGCTTGCGCCCCGATTTCCTGCAGGAGGCCGGGTACCCGATTTTCACCACCGGCCAGATTCGTGCACAGCTCACCGCTTGGATCAAGCGACTGCGCAACGCCGGCCATGTGCCGAGCGAGATTACGACAAGTTGGGCCCGCATCATGGACACCGAAGGCCTGTGGGCGTTCTCGACCTGCATGGTGCACGGCGGATTCGAAAACGGCGACGTGCGGTTCAGCGGTTCCACGATCACCGCGATGAATAACTGGCAGAGTATGCAGGTCAACGATCCCGCACGCGATTTGGCGTGGATCTTCTCGAAGCTCGACGAGGAACGTCGCAACGCCGTGCTCACCGCCTACGGGCGCATGATGGGCAACCGGCTCGACGATCTGATCATGCTGCGCGCCAACCTGTGGGTGCAGATGGAGCAGGTGGGCGATTTCATCCGTGCGCTGAACAATGCCGATAACGACAAGATCATCCAGTTCAAGGCCCAGGTGGATCGCCTCGCGCACCAGCTCGGGGTGAGTGTAAGAGATGCTCGCACCCCCAATGGCAATACGCTGAAGCCGTCCGCAGGCAAGCATCCTTCCACGATCACGGTGGGTACGCTGCTGCGCGACGATGAGCAGAACGCACGTTCCGCCGACCGGCTCATGGACCCCGACGACACGATCGACCCGGATCACACCGGTTCGTCCAATATCGCCTCCGCCAATGCCGCGATGGAATCCGACAGCACCGCGAGCGGCAGGATCGCAAGCGCGCCGATGCCCGATATTCCGCCGATCTCCTCGGCCACCATCGCCTTGGACCGATTGGATGACGAAACCAACGACACCCAGGTGTCGCCCGAGGGCAACACGGTGAGCGACGATACGAACGAGCATCATATCGTGGCGAACGGTGCGGGCGCGACGCACGCCGAGCAACCGCAACGTTTCTCGGTGCCGAATCTCAACGTGCCGGCGACCGAGGTGATTCCGCTGCTGGAGCGTGAGGAGCGTGCGTTGCAGGATGCGCGTACCGGCCTGGACGGTTCCGACGTGACGAACGAACGGAAAATCACGCCGCAAGCGTAATCGCCAACACGGTTTTCGCCATGGGCGAGCAGAATATAGCCTCATACAGGACAACGATCAAGGAGCAATCAATGGATATCGAACTGGGCATCAGGAACGTGGCACGCGCCGTCACCTTCAGCACCGAGGAGTCCGCCGATGCGGTCAACGCCGCCATCAGCGCCGCGGTGAGCGAAGACAAGCCGATCGTGCTGAACGACGACAAGGGCCGTAGGATCATCGTTCCCGCCGGGGCGCTCGGCTACGCGATCGTCGGTTCCGAAACCAAGCACGCCGTCGGCTTCGGCGCGCTCTGATCGTTCCGCCGCCGCAATACGCAATCGGCGGCATAACGCGAAATGCGGTGAGGGTTCTTCCAACCGGGAGAGCCCTCACCGCATTGTTGTTGTGGCACGCGCATCGGGCGGCGCGTGCGCTAGACGAGCGGGATGGCGCCGCGTTCCACGATCTGCCGGACCGTGGCCGCGTCGGTCAGGTTCTCCCCCAACTTGTTCGGCTTGCCTTCGCCATGCCAGTCGGAACCGCCGGTGACGAGCAGTCCGCGGCGGCGGGCGATGCCGAGCAGACGAGCCCGCTGGTCGGGCAGATTGCCGCGATGCCAGACCTCAAGCCCATCCAATCCGGCATCGGCGAGCGCTTCGATCCGTTCGTCCGAAAGCAGCGTGCTGTTCCTGCGCAGATCACCGGCGTGGGCGAGGATGATCACGCCTCCCGCCTGTTTGACGGTGCGCACCACTTCAGTGGCGGTCGGCGACGGTGTGGGAATATAGTATTTCGACTGTGCGCTCACCGCGCCCGAGAACGCTTCGCTGCGATTCCGGTAGACGCCGGCCGCGACCAGCGCATCCGCGATATGCGGCCTGCCGACCGTGGTCCGCTCCCCTTCCCGCACCTGCTGTTCGACCATCTGCCAGGTGATCGGGTAATCCTTGGCCATGAGTTCGACCATCGTGCGCGTGCGTTGCAGGCGTTTGCGCCTGGTGCCCGCGAACATGCCGGCGATGCGTTCGTTCGTCGGATCGTATTGCAGGCCGAGCATATGCACGCTGACATCGCCGTCCACGGCGGTGATCTCCGTGCCGCGCAGCAACGGCAATCCCAATCGTTGCGCCGCTTCCACGGCATCGTCCCACCCGGCGCTCGTATCGTGATCGGTGATCGCCGCACCTTCCAATCCGATGCTCAACGCCTGGGCCACCATGCCCTCCGGCGTCACCGTGCCGTCCGAAAATGCGGTGTGGCAGTGGATGTCCCATCCTGCCGCCGGCGGTTCGGCGGGAATCTCGTAGCATGTCATGACCCCTATCGTAGCCCACTGTTAAGCTCGTTCCGCAGCACTGCGGAGGAATGCTCCGCCGATTCAACGAGGAAAGGAACGGGTATGGGAGAAGAGGCATCGGGCATCGAGCCGGATATCGAGCGCAGGCCCAAAGGATGGCGTCATAGCGCCACTTGGGTGTATCTGGTCATGCTGGTGGCGTCGGCAGTGGCGTTGGCAGTATCGTTCATTCTGAGCGCGGATACGCTGAAACTGGCCCGCAATCCCAGCCAGCAGCTGGGCTGCGATGTGAACGCCGTGCTTTCCTGCTCCACCGTGGCGCAGTCCTGGCAGGCGGAGATCGTGAAATTCGGCGGCTTGAGCTACCCGAACGCGTTCTTCGGCATCGCCGCCGAATCCGTGTTCGTCACCATCGCCGTGATCGGTTTGGCGCGCATCGCCGTGCCGCGCTGGTTCGCGACCTGCACTTGGCTGGGCGGTCTTGCGGCGCTCGCGTATTCGTATTGGCTGACGTCCCAGTCGCTGTTCGTGATTCAGGCGCTGTGCCCGTGGTGTCTGGCGCTGATGTTCTCCACGACCATCCAGTTCATCGCGCTGTCGCATGCGACGGTTGTGGTGCAGGAGCTGCCGCCGCGCAAGGAGGGCATGGCCCGTGGGCTCGACACGTATTACCGTCTGAATTATGACCTGATGGTCGATGTGGTGTGGATTCTGGCGTTGATCGCGATCATCATGATCAAGGATGGGCCGATGATATTCCGCTGAGCCGTGTGATTTACGTTCGGCGGTTATGCGAAGGGCCGCGCACCGGTGTTGCCGATGCGCGGCCTTTCATTGTTTTCCGTTGCGGGATCGGGGTGGCAACGGTCTGCGATCACAGCAGCGTGATATCGCCCACCAAGGTTGCGGAACCGGTGAGTTTCACATCCGTATCGCTCACGTCGATGCGCAGCACGCCGCCGCGCACGGTGATCGTCCAATGGTCGATGCCGGTTTTGGCACGCAGTGTGACCGCCGTGGCGCACAGGCCCGTGCCGCAGGACAGCGTTTCGCCGCATCCGCGCTCGTTGACGCGCATGGTCGCCGTGCCTTCGCCCGCTTCGGCGTCCATCGTGTCGATGCGCACGAATTCCACGTTCTGATCGGATTCCAGCACGGGGTCGACCACCGGCTTGGTCACCAGGTCGAGGCTTTCCACCGCGGGCAGCGTGGCCTTGCCGTCCTCCAGCACCGCCACGACATGCGGGTTGCCCATATCCACGTAGGTGCCGCGTGCGGAGCCCGGCGTGCCCGGAATCGTCACGTCGAAGGCGTCGAGTTCGCCGCGCTTCCACGCGCCCATCTCCACGCGAAACACGTTATGGCCGAGGCGTTCGTCGTCGCCGAGCGAGGTGAGGATCTTCACGCCGGCGCGGGTGCCGAGGCGGAACGCTTCGCCCGAAGCGTAGCCGCGGTCGTAGGCGAACAGCGTGATCGCGCGCGTGCCGTTGCCGCACATCTGGGCGAGGGAACCGTCGGAGTTGCGGTAGTCCATGAACCATTCGGCGCCGGCCTCACGGCATTCGGCGACCTGTTCGTGCGTCAGGTCGGATACGTCCTCGGGGTGCGCGAGACGGATCACGCCGTCGCCGCCGATGCCGAAATGACGGTCGTCGAGGAAACGCACCTCGTCGGCGGTCGGTTCGAAACGGCCTTCGGGGTCGGCGTATACGACGAAATCGTTGCCGGTGGCGTGCGTTTTGGTGACTTGCTGCGGAATACTCATGCGCCCCACCCTACCCGTCGGCGCGGATGGGGCGAGTAGTCTAGAGGTGGTCGAGTGAATGGTCGGATGGACGGAAAGGAACGCATATGAGTTCAACGGCGCCGATCGGCGTTTTCGATTCTGGTCTGGGCGGCATTTCGGTGGCCCGTCAGATCGCGCATAACATGCCGAACGAGAAGGTGCTGTATTTCGGCGATTCCGCCAACGCACCGTATGGCACCAAAACCCCTGAACAGGTGCGCGATCTGAGTTTCGCCATCGTGGAACAATTCGTGAAACAAGGCGTGAAGGCCGTGGTCATCGCCTGCAACACCGCGACGTCGGCTGCGGCGGACGCGTTGCGTGAAACGTACGACATCCCGATCATCGGCATGGAACCGGCGCTCAAGGTCGCCTGCGACCGTGGGCACGGCCAGCGGCAGCGCATCATCGTCGCCGCCACCCCGCTCACCCTGCGCGAACGCAAGTTCGCCAAACTCATGGACCGGTTCAAGGCCGATCACACGATCTTCCCCGAGCCCTGCCCCGGTCTTGTCGAGATCGTCGAGCAGGGGCGGCTCGACGAGCATGACACTGTGATGGACGCCCTGCACGGCTATTTCGGCTCCTACGATCTGCAAACCATCGACGCCGTGGTGCTCGGTTGCACGCATTTCGTGTTCTACCGTGACTATTTCCGCGAACTGTTGCCAGACAACGCCGCGATCATCGACGGCAACGAGGGCACCGTACGCCACCTGCATGTGGTGCTCGAATCGTTGGGCAAACTCGCCCCCGAGGACGCGCGGGGCGGCGTGGAACTCGCCAATTCCGACACCTCCGAGCGCATCGCCGAACTGGCTTCCACGTTGTTGCACCGCGATTGACGAACCGCCGCTACGCCATACGGGAAATGTCCGCCGACACGGCATAAGCTTTGAGGGAAACGGTACGCCCGCATGACGTGAACGAACGGGCGGAAAACCAGGAATTTCAGGGAGGGACGGACTATGGCGAACAAGACCGCGATGATTGATGTCGGCGGTGGGTTCCGCGCGATTTTCGGCGCCGGCGTGATGGATCGCATGATGGAGGACGGCGTTTCGGTCGACCACTGCTACGGCGTCTCGGCGGGCAGCGCGAACATGGTGTCCTTCATCTCCGGCCAGCATGGGCGCAACCACAAGTTCTACACCGAGTACGCGTTCCGCAAGGAGTACGCGAGCTTCGACAGCTACATCAAGAACCACAATTACGCCAACCTCGACTACGTGTACGGCACGCTGAGCAACCATGACGGCGAATACCCGGTCGACTATGAGGCGTTCGAGTCCAATCCCACCGGTTTCACCGTGGTCGCCTGCAACGCCGAGGACGGTTCGACCAAGTATTTCGACAAGTCGGACGTCTCCTACGACAATTTCGACATCATGAAGGCCTCCTCCGCGGTGCCGGTGGCCTGCGAACCGTATGTGATCGACGGCGTGCCGTACTACGACGGCGGTATCGCCGACCCCATCCCCGTGCAGAAGGCGTTGGACGACGGCTACGACCGCGTGGTGGTGATCCTCACGCGCCTCAAGGACGTACTGCGCGAGCAGAAGAAGGATGTCGGCCCGGCAGCCATTCTCAAGCGCACCTATCCCGAAGCCGCGGAGCGTTTGCTGAACCGCTACCGCACCTACAACGATGAGGTGGCACTGGCCAAGGAATACGAGAAGGATGGCCGCGTGCTGATCCTCGCGCCGGAAAGCCTGTACGGCCTGAACACGCTGAGCAAATCCTACGAGGGCCTGGAACGCATGTACCGCGCGGGTTATGCGGCGGCCGAGGCCATCCCCGCATTCCTCAACAGCTGAACCGCCGTTTCGGAAGTTTCGGAACTTCCGGAACTTCCGAAACTTCCGAAACGCACGGCCCGACCGGTATGAAAGGCGGCATGATGGCGCGACTGAACCCGCAGACCTTGGTGACGTTGTGGAACGTCGAACGACTCGGCTCGTTCTCCGCCGTCGCACGCGAAAGCGGCTGCTCGCAGCCCGCCATCAGCCAGCAGATCGGGAAATGCGAGAAGGAGCTCGGCATCCGCTTGGTGCAGCGCACCTCCCACGGCGTGGAGCTCACGCCGGCCGGACTGATCCTGGCGAGGCACGGCCAGCTCATCGAGAACCGTCTCACGCAGGCCGGCAAGGATATCGAGGAGTACCGGCGCAACGGTTCCACGCATATCCGACTCGTCGCGCCGCCGTCGGTATGCTCCTCGTTCGTGGCGCGCGTGCTGGTGCATGTGAGCCGTTCGTCGGATATCCGCGTCAGCCTGATGCAGATGGAACCGCCGGAAGCCGTGGAGGCGTTGGAACAGGGCGTGGCGGATTGCGCGATCACGTTCCGGTACAATTCACTGCCCGACCGTGACCGGCTGTCCGACCTCGATACCGAATGCTTCGGGATCGACCCGCTGATGCTGCTGGTCGCCAAGTCCAGCGCGATTGCCAAGACCTACGGGCGCACGCATGAGCCGGTGAGCTTGCGCGACGCGCGTGACGAATCGTGGATCGCGGGGTGCGAAACCTGCCAGGCGAATCTCGTCTCCTTGGCGAAAACCGCCGGTTTTTCGCCGGACATCACCCATTCCACCGACGATTACTGGGCCACGCAGAACCTGGTCGAGGTCGGCATGGGCGTGTCCATCGTCTCGCGGCTGGCGACCACCGCGAATCTGCGTGACGATCTCGTCGCGTGCCCGATCCGCGACGACAACGCGTTCCGCCAGGTCTGTTTCGTCACGAGGAACGGCGACGACAGGCCGGCCATCGAACGGGTGCGCGACGAACTGGCCAAGGCGTCCAGGCGGTATCTCGAACCGGTGCGCGGGAACGCGGAAGACTGACGTCCCAGCCCATCGTTTTTTGTGGAACCAATGCATTTTCGTAACGAAAACGTATCGTGATATAAGCAAAGTTCATAGCAGTCAAATAAACCGGCCAAGGAACACGCTCCCCTAACCGGCGCCGGTCATGCAGGATTGAAGCATGAGCGATACGACCATGACTTCGACCCTGCCGCGCCCCACCGCGAGCGCCATCGACCCCATCGACCCCTTCGACGCCTCCGGTATCACCAGCGACACGAACACCGCGAGCGCCGTGCACGATTCCGGTTTCGACGCGGATGCCATCGACCACACTTCGGCCGCCGACTTGGCCGCCATCGGCGGCGACAAGTGGACCCGCTACCCCGGTTGCATCGGCGCGTTCATCGCCGAAATGGATTACGGTCTGGCACCCTGCATCCAACGGGCCATCGACAACGCCAGCGACCATTGCAAGCTCGGCTACATCCCCGACCCGTGGAAGCGCCGCGTGGCCGAAGCCTGCGCCACATGGCAGAGGAACCATTACGGCTGGGACGTCGACCCGAACATCATCCGCCCGGTTCCCGACGTGCTCGAAGCGTATGAGATCTTCCTGCGTGAGATCGTCGGCGCGGGCAATTCGGTCATCGTGCCGACGCCCGCCTACATGCCGTTCCTGAGCGTGCCGCGCCTGTACGGCATCGATGTGCTGGAGATCGACATGCTGCGCTCCGAAAACGGCTGGGAATTCGATTTCGACGCCATCGAACAGGCGTTCCGCGACGGCTGCCGCGCCTTCGTGCTGTGTAATCCGCACAACCCGATCGGCAAGGTGCTCACCCTTGAGGAGGAGCAGCGCATCAGCGAACTCGCCGCCGCATACAGCGTGCGCATCTTCTCCGACGAAATCCACGCACCCTTCGTGTTCGATGGCTACCGGCACATCCCGTTCGCCACCATCAGCGAACAGGCCGCGCTGCAGTCCATGACCGCGACCAGCGCCTCCAAATCCTTCAATATTCCCGGCACGAAATGCGCGCAGGTGCTGCTCACCAATCCGAGCGACCTCGCCATGTGGATGGACCGCGCCGAATGGAGCGAGCACCAGACCGCCACCATCGGTGCCATCGCCACCACCACCGCCTACAACGAGGGCGACCCGTGGTTCCAGGACGCGCTGGCGTATGTGAAGCGTAATTTCAGGCTGGTCGACGAGCAGATGCACGGCAGGTTCGCCAAGGTCGGCTATGTGCGCCCGCAAGGCACGTACATCGCCTGGCTTGATTTCAAGCCGCTCGGCATTGACGATCCCGCAGGCTACTTCCTCGACAAGGCCAAGGTGGCGCTCACCGACGGCAAGGAATGCGGCAAGGTCGGCCAAGGCTGCGTGCGCATGAACTTCGCCATGCCGCGCCCGCTGCTGGCGGATTGCTTCGACCGCATGTACGACGCGCTGCACGCGGACGGATTGCTGTAACGGAGAGGACCGTTCCGGCTGCGGTCCGGCGGCCAACCACCATGCAATATCGCCATGCAATAACGGGAGGTCTTCCGAGGTCTCGACCGCAATGGTCGGCACTTCGGAAGACCTCCCGTTATAGGGTTCATTCCGGCTTTATTCCAACGTTTCGGCGAGCCTCATGGCATGGGCCACGTCACTGGCCGTGATTCCTGGCACCGCCTGGGCGAATGCTGACTTGCTGCCGGTCGCGAATTCGGCGACCACGCGCACCGCGTCGGCGTCGTCGATATCCAACCCCATCTGCCGAAGCGAATGAGGCAATCCCACCGCGTCGTAGAACGGCACGAGGGAACGCGCCTCATCCACGTCGCCTTCGGCGAGCAGCTGGACGATGATGCCGTAGGCGACCTTCGCGCCGTGCACGGTGGATGATGTTCCCGGTATCTGCGTCAGCGCGTCGTGCATGGAGTGCGCTCCCGAAGCCCTGGCGCGGGTGCCGCCGAATCCTCCGACCGTACCGGCCAATCCGATATTCGTGTCGATGACCCGGAGCACGTGCTCATCCACCACTCCCCTGGCATGGGCGCGCAATGCGGCCTCGCTTTCCTCAAGAAGGATGGAACGCAGCTCGGCCGCGGCCTTTTGGGACAGCCTGTCGAAAACGGATAGCGATGCGGCACGCGCGAACACCGGTCTGGACTCGTACCATTTCGCCAACGTGTCGCCGATGCCGCCCACCAGGTATTCCCGTGGGCCGCGTGCGATCAGTGCGGCGTCGACCAGCACCAGGTTGCTGTTGCGCGGGTGGAGCGGCGCGTTCACATAGCGATGCTCCTCGTCATAGTTGACGGACAGTGCCGAATAGGCGGCGCAGGTGGCCGCCAACGTGGGCACCATGATGAGTTCGGCGCCCGTGAATTCGGCGACGTTCTTCGCAGTGTCGGAAAGCTTGCCCGCGCCGACGGCGATGACGGCGTCCGCGTGAAGCGCACGCGCCTGATCGGCGATTTCCTTGGCATTGCGCACCGTGGCGCTGCCGTCGTACCGTAGCACGGGAAGATCGGGAACCGCGTCGGCATACCCGGAAAACGCTTCCCAGGACCGTTGGCCCGTGATCAGCACCGGTTGGCGGTAATCGTCAAGATACCCGCCGATGTCGCGTGCGACTCCGATGCCGCTGACGTAGCGGTCGGGCCCGCTGCGGACGTCCGTATCGCGAATATTCGAGCTCATGCCGTCACTCCCGTCTTCCCGTTCGTATCGTTGTCTGTTGTTTGCTGCCGTTTGCCGCGTCGCACCGCCCGAATCAGTACTGGGCGTGCTCCTTCGGCGTCTTCTCCCCCGCCGTGACCGCGAAGGGCAAATGGTTGCGCTTCGACGGAATCGGGCAGGTGCAGTACGTGGAGAACGCGCACGGATAGTTGAACGCGTAGTTGAAATCGATCGCTTCGAGATTGTTCAGCTCAAGGGGATCCAGGTGCAGCACGCGGCCGATATCGTAGGTTTCCTTGCCCGTCGTCTCGTCCGAGAAGAACACGGTCACATGCCCGAACACGTTCGACACGACCAGCGAATACGCTTCGCCATCGTATTCGAATTCGACGAAGCCGAGAACCGGGTAGGACTGCAGCACGGTTTTCACGACGGAATCGTGGATGTCGAGCTCATCCTCCTTGGCCCAGCGGAACGTGGCGGGAATCCTCCACCGCTTGTCGATGGGGAAATGGTCGACGCCGGTGAAGTTCCTGCGGCGCTCGGTGTTCGGGTCCTTCACGCGCACCCAGAAATGATGCTCGTCATGGTTGACGGCGTCAGTCTGCGCGTTCACTTCGATGCGGATCTCACCGTAGTCGAGGTAGCCCAGGGCCTCTTCGCCGAAGGCGGTCGGCACGAAGGCAATGGGCGTGGTGACCGGGGATTCGGCGTTGTAGACCTTGTCACCTTCGGGCGTGTAGACGAGCACGTTGCCGCTGGCCTCCCACGCGCCGGGAATGCCGTTGATGTTTTTGCTCTGCCCGTTGGAGATCCAGTTGATGGACGCGGGGGCCAGGTAGCCATGCGGCGACGTGAGTTCCTCTATTCTCTGCGCATGCCAGATATGCCACTGCTGGACATAGGGGTCGACCCGCGTTGCGTTGCCCGGAATGATCGTTTCGGTCATGTGATGCTCTCCTTGTTGGCGTGTGTTGCCGCGTTTGCGTTTAGGCCCGCGTTCAGTACTTGAACACCGGCACCACGGCACCCTTGTAGTTCTCGTTGATGGCGTCGGCCACGGACTTGGTGTGGTAGGCCTTCACGACCTTCTGGTAGTCGGCGTTGTCCTTCTGGTCGGAACGCGCGACGATGATGTTGATATACGGCTTGAAGCTCTTGTTGTTCGTATCGATCGGCGCCTGGTACAGGGCGTCGTCGGTGCTCATGCCGGCGTCGATGATGAAATTGGTGTTCGTGATGCCCGCCGCGTAGTCGGGAAGCAGGTTGATGATGGACGCCGGGTCGTTGAGTTCGATGTCGATGCCGCTCGGGTTCTCGGCGATGTCGTCCACGGTCGGATTGGTCTTGGTGTTGTCCTTGAGCTTGATCAGCCCGGCGGAGTCGAGCACCTTCAGTGCACGGCCGGTGTTGGTGGCGTTGTTCGGGATGGCCACCTTGTCGCCGGATTTGAAATCCTTGAGGCTCTTGTACTTCTTGGAGTACAGGTTGAGGGGCGAGATGTAGGTTTCGCCGATCGCCGTGAGCTTGTAGCCCTTCTCCGACTTCTCCTGGTTCAGGAACGCGTAATGCTGGAACGCCGTCAGGTCGAGTTCGCCGTTGGCCTGCGCCTGATTGGCGTAGATGCCGTCCTGGAACGCCTTCTTCTCGATCTTGATGCCGGCCTTCTCATTGTCGAGTTCCTTCTGCACCGCATCCCAGATCGCATCGTCGGAGTTGCCGACCAGACCGACGGTTATGGTCTTCTCGCCCGCGTTGCGGGTGGAGCGGTACACGCTGTAGCCGATGCCGGCCACCGCGATGATCGCCAGTACGATCAGCACCGCGATGAGTTTCTGCTTGGCCTTGTTCTTCGTTGCCATGGTTCTCTTCCTCTCAGTTGGTTGCGTTGAATTTAGCTAGGTTGGATAGGGGTGTTGAAATTGGGTGAAATTGGGTGAAATTGGTTGGGATCGGTTGGCAGACCGGACGGCGGCATGGAACGGAAGCCGCCACACCACCCGCCCCGGGCGATCAGTGTTCCGTGAGTTCGACCAGCTGCCGTCCGATGAATTCGATGACGCCGATGAAGATCACCAGCACGATCACCGTCGCATAGGTCGCGTCCAGCATGTACCGCTGGTAGCCGTAGCGGATGGCGAAGTCGCCCAGTCCGCCGCCGCCGACGATGCCGACGATGGCGGTCAATCCGACCAGGCTGACGAGGGCGATGACGCTGACGCGGATGATGGAGGGAATCGCCTCACGCAGGTACACGCGGTACACGATCTTCGTGACGCTCATGCCCATCGATTCGGCCGCTTCGACCAAACCGACGTCCACTCCGGCGAGCGCCGACTGGATCTGCCTGCTGAAGAACGGCGTGATACCGATGATCAGCGGGAAGATCGCGCCTTTCGTGCCGATCGCCGTGCCGACCAGCGCCCTGGTGACGGGGACCAGCGCGGCGGCCAGGATGATGAACGGGATGGAACGGAACAGGTTGATCAGCTTGTCGACGATGTTGAAGACCACGGCGTTGGGTTTCAGTCCCGTGGGCTCGGTCAGCGTGAGGATCACGGCGATCAGCGTGGCCAGTATGAACGAGATCACGCCGGTCACGGCGACCATGATCACCGTCTGGATGAAACTGTCGATGAATTCGGGAAGACGGCTGGCCACATTGGGAAACCATTGGGCGAGAATGTTCATTGCGCGAGAACCTCGATTCCGATATTGCGGTCCTTCAGATAGTCGACGGCCGCCTTGATGCGGTCCTCGGGGCCGTCGAGGATGACGACCAGACCGCCGAGCGGGGCGTTGTCGATCACGTCGATATCACCGAAGATGATGTTGACGTCGATGCCGAACGTGCGTGAAATGTGGGATACCAGCGCCTCCGACACCTCTTTGGAGATGTATTTCATGCGTAGCAGCACTTGGCCGGGTCCCAGTTGGACCAGCGGCGAATGCTCTTCCAGCAGATCGTTGATCTTGCCGAGATTCGAGGTGGTTGCCACGAACGACTGGGTCAGTGCGGACTTGGGGTTGGCGAAGATGTCGAAGACGTTCCCCTCCTCGACGATGGTGCCGTGCTCGATCACCGCGACCTTGTTGCAGATCTGCTTGATGACGGACATCTGATGTGTGATGACGATGATCGTCAGTCCGAGCGTATCGTGCAGGTTCCGCAGCAACGCGAGGATGGATTTGGTCGTATTGGGGTCGAGTGCGCTGGTCGCCTCGTCGCTGAGCAGGATGTCGGGCTTGTTGGCCAGCGCCCGCGCGATGGCCACGCGCTGCTTCTGCCCGCCGGACAATTCGCTCGGGTAGGCGTCGGCCTTGTCGGACAATCCCACGAGTTTCAGCAGTTCCTCGACTTCGCTCCTGCGCTCGTCCTTGTCTTTGACGGAGTCCAGCAGCGCGAGTTCGACGTTGCCGGCCACGGTTCGCGACGGCATGAGGTTGAAGGACTGGAAGATCATGCCGATCTTGCGGCGCAGCGCACGCAGATCGGCGCCCCGCAGGTTCGCGATCTCCTGGCCGTGCACGGTCAGCGATCCGCCGTCGTAGCGTTCCAGACCGTTGATGCATCGCACCAACGTGCTTTTGCCTGCGCCACTCAGGCCGATGATGCCGTAGATGTCGCCTTCCTCGATGTTCAGGCTCACATCATGCAGCGCGATTTTCTCCTCGCCGCCGGAACGGTAGACCTTTTTGAGGCCCTGTATGGCGACCGCCACGGATGCCGTGTTCTCGTTTGCGTTCGGCATGTTTCCTCCAAGTGCGCGTATTCGCGCATATCAATATGCAAGTTCCAGTACTTCGATGACGTCGTCGCGGGTGAGCGGCGAATAGTTGCCGACCGTGGCGGTGCCGTTATGCGTGAGCTGATCGGCGATATGACCGATGGCTTCGCGCGGGATGTCCAGCTCGTGCAGGCTCGTGCCGAGGCCGAGCGTTTTGAAGTGGTCTTCGAGATGCTTCGCGAAGATGAGCGCGAGTTCGTATTCGCTGTGATCGTACGGATCCTCGCCGAGCACCCTGACCGCCAGTTGCGCGTAGCGTTGCGGCTGGCGCTTGGCCACCACGCGGATGATCGACGGCAGGATGGCCGCGATGCCTTCGCCGTGGATGACGTCGAATTCGCCGCCGAGCTCGTGTTCCAGGCGATGGGTGGTCCAGTCGTTTTCCGAACCGGTGGCGAGGAAACAGTGGTTGAACATCGTCGCCGACAGCCAGTGCAGTTCGGTGCGGTTCTTCAGATCGTGCGGATCGGCGGCGAATCGGCGGCCGGCCAGCAGCGCGGCTTTCAGACCGCCTTCGAGCAGCCTGTCGGCGGATTCCAGATGATCCTTCGTGGTGAAGTACGGCTCCAGGAAGCCGACCGCCAGGTCGGCGACGGCCGCGGCCTGGTAACGGTACGGCGTGGTGTCGGAGTATTCCGGGTTGACGATGGCGAAACGGGGAATCACGATGCGGTTCTCCAACGCACGCTTGTCCTGCCCCTGCTGGAGGACGGCGCAATCGGAGACTTCCGAACCGCTGCCGGGAATGGTGGAGATCACGCCGACGGGAATGCTGCTCTGCGGTTCGGCGGTGCCGTCGAACAGGTCCCACACGTCGCCGTCGTAGGCGAGTCCAACGCCGACCGCCTTCGCCGTGTCGAAGGAGCTTGCGCCGCCGGCTGCGAGCACGAAGTCGACGCCGGCCTCACGAGCCTTGCCGATCAGGCCGCGGACGAGTTCGATGCGCGGGTTCGGAACGACGTCGCCGTTTTCGATGAGTGTCGCGCCGATCGCGGCGGCGGCCTGCTCCACGGCGTCATGGATGCCCAGGTCGAACACGTAATCGCCGCTGTAGACCAGCAGGATCGAGGTGGCGTTCTGTTCGCGCAGCAGCTGTTCCAGATTGTTCTGGGCGCCGGGGCCGAAGACGAGCTTGCTTTGGGTGTAGTAGGTGAAGGTCATGGGACGGGCTTTCTTCTTCAAACGATTCGACGGAAGCCTGGAAGGCTTCATTTCCTGATTGATTGAGAGAATATGCCCGTTGCGGGTGCAACACGGCGCTGTCATTATCGGCTCTCACCACACTGAGTAATCAATCTGACTTATAGCGGAGCCTCTATCTATAGAAAGATTTTATATACACATTTGTGGTAATCGCGCGTGCCGTCCGGCAAAACCACCTCTGAAATGAGCATCACTCCCCTGCCGCCCTGCACGAATACGACGAGGGGACGCCCCTTAACGGAACGTCCCCTCGCATGGCCGCGGCGCACAACCACGAAAGCGCCGCAGCCCAGTTGAAGGCTATTCGCCTGAGATCATCGCAATGTTACTTGCCCGCCTCCATGGCGGAGATGATCTGGTCGCGCATCTCGTTGAAACCGCCCGGCGTCGAAGCGGGCAGCACAACCGTCTTCGCGTTCTGCGACGAGGCGAGATTACGCATGGTGTCGAGATACTGGTTGAACAGCACGACGTTGTTCACATCGCTCACGTTCATACCGACGGCTTGCAGGCTCTTGATCTGGTCGACGATACCGTTGGCGATCTCGCGGCGGTAGTTCGCCTGGCCTTCACCCTGCAAACGGGTCTTCTCGGCTTCCGCGGCGGCCTGGGTCTCGATCTGGATGCGCTGGGCTTCGGCACGCTGACGGGTGGCTTCCTTCTCGCGCTGCGCGGCGTTGATGGAATCCATGGCGCTCTTGACCTGCGGGCTCGGATCGATGGCGGTGATCAGCGTCTTGACCACGGTGAAGCCGAAGCGGGACATCTCGTTGCCGACGGTCTTCTGCACGTCGAAGGCCACGTCGTCCTTGCGGGAGAACGCGTCGTCGAGGGTCAGCGCGGGGATGGCGGAACGCAGCGCGTCCTCCATGTAGGAGCGCAGCTGGCCGGCCGGATCGCGCAGCTCGTAGTAGGCGGTGGCCACGTTGCTGGGGTCCACGCGGAACTGGGTGGATGCCACGACGGTGACGAACACGTTGTCAAGCGTCTTGGTTTCCAGTTGCACGTTGAGCTGGTTCACACGCATGTTCGTCTTCATGGCGATACGATCCACGAACGGGATACGAATATGAATACCTGCGAACTGAACGGTATGGAACTTGCCGAATCGTTCGATGATGTAGGCCTGCTGCTGCGGCACGATGAACAACGTGGACAGGAACAGCGCGGCGATGATGATGGCGATGATAAGAAGCGTGAGCAGAAAGCCCATTTCCTCTCCCTTTCCTTTGCATGGTGCATCGCATACGTTGCGAGCACCATTTCAGCGTACCAAAGGGGAAATCGGACTTATGCGGGCTGTTCAGGAGCTGGGCGGGGCGTGTCCGCGAGCTGACCGACGCATGTCCGCGAGCCGGTCATCGACCAGGCCGGGCACCGCACGTATGCCCGAAACACGAGGTTCGGATGCCGCCGACAAGCTTCCCGATCGCCCGGTCACGATACATGGCACTTCGCATTTCGTGTATGAATCGCCCTCCTCTTACTCTGCATTTCGTGTATAAATCACCCTATCCACACTCTGCATTTCGTGTAAAAGCCTGTATTTCCAAGGGATATGGCAATACGAAGTTCGGCAAGCGCGTGGGCACCCGAATCGTACTGCACCCGTTGCCGCTGAAAACGGAAGAGCATACGCTCCGGCTGCCGCTGTATATGGCGCACCTGCTGTGAATTCCATGAGGTGCGCCGCCACCGGGCGCACCCACGCCCACTGACCCGCAAACCCGTCAGTATGCTCCCTGGATCGCCTGATCGAGGTCGGCGATCAGATCGTCGGTGTTCTCCAAACCGATGGACAGGCGGATCAGATTGTCGCTCACGCCGGCGGCATCGTAATACCGCTGCGGCACCTCGCGGTGCGTCACATGGGTCGGATCCACGATCAGCGAGCGCGAATCACCGATATTCGGCACGTAGGAGAAGACCTTAGTGCCGTCGAGGATGCGGCGCACGTTGTCCGCGTCGCCTTCCACGGTGAACGACAGGATCGTGCCGACGCCTTCCGGTAGGTATTTCCATGCCAGATCGTAGGTGCTTTGGCCTTCGAGCGAAGCGTAGTTCACGCGGGTCACGTGCGCGAGACCCTGCAGATGCTTGGCGATGGCGAGTGCGGAGGAGACTTCCTGGCGTTCGCGCACGGCCAGCGTCTCCAGGCCGATGAGCTGCAGGTAGGCGTTGAACGGGCTTTGCACTGCGCCGAAGGTGCGCAGGTATTTGGTACGGACCCGCTTGATGAAGGCCTGGTTGCCGAATCGGCTGGCGAAACTGTTCCACTCCCCCGCTTTCTGGTCGCTGATGACCAGATCGTCGCGCGTGAACTGCGGGAATCTGCCGTTGGTCCAGTCGAAGCGCCCGGCGTCGACGACCACGCCGCCGATCGCATTGCCATGACCGGTGATGCCTTTGGTGGTGGAGTGCACGACGATGTCCGCGCCGAAGTCGATGGGGCGCAGCAGATACGGTGTGGGCACGGTGTTGTCGACGATCAGCGGGATGCCGTGACGATGCGCGAGTTCCGCCAATCCTTCGATGTCGGCCACGGCCGTGCTCGGATTGGCGACGCTTTCGGTGTAGATGGCTTTGGTGTCGGGACCGATCGCCGCTTCGACGGCGGCGAGATCGTTGATGTTCTCGACGAAATCACCATGAATGCCGAACTGCGGGAGGAAATCGCCCAACGCGTCCACCGATGCGCCGTACAGGTTGACCGGCGCAACGATCCTGCCGCCGCCTTCCGCCACACACATGAGCGCGTAGCTGACCGCTGCCATGCCGGACGATACGGCGACCGCACCGATACCGTTCTCCAACGCGGCGATGCGACGTTCCAGCGCATCGACGGTCGGATTGGCGACCCTGGAGTATTCGAAGCCCGATATCGCGCCGCCCGCGAGCGCGTCGCCACGCTGGGCGTTCTCCAGGTCGAACGCCGCGGAAGCGTAGATGGGAACGCTTACCGCGTCGGCATTGGCCTGACGGTCGTATCCGGCGTGGATGGCTTTGGTTTCGAAACTCAGTGCCGCGTCATCGGTACAGTGCGTGTTCGTCGTGCTTGTCATGGTGGTGTATGGCCGTCCTTGTTATGCGAGGTTGTACATGGTTGTACGAATGGTTGCGGGATGCGGCGCCGCTCAGACCGACAGCTTCCCCAAGGCCTGCAGGTCCTCGTGCTCCTCAAGATATTCGGTGTATGCGAGTTCGAACGCCTGACCGAGATCCTCGATGAGGTCCTGCTTGTCTTCGATGCCGACCGCCAGGCGGATGAGCTCGTCGCTGATGCCGACCTTGAGGCGTTCCTCGCGCGGCAGTTCGAAATGCGTCATGCGACACGGCAGTTCGGCGAGGCTTTCCACCGCGCCGAGGGACACGGCCAGATGGAAGACGTGCAGGTTGTTCAGGATGATGGCGGGATCCACGCCGGGCACGACTTCGAAGCTCAGCACGCCGCCGAAGCCTTTGAGCCCGTTGTCGCGCAGGATCGCGTCACGGTCGCCGCGGACACCCGGATAGTTGACCGTCTTGACCAGTGGATGGGCCAGCAGATAGTCGGCGATGGCGAGCGCGTTCTCCTGCTGGCGGTCGAGACGCAGCGCGAGCGTCTGGATGCCGCGGCGTACCGAATCGCATTCGGCGGGGGCGAGCACGCCACCCAAACGGTTCTGCGAATAGTAGATGCGCTCGCCGAGCACGTCGTCGGCCACGACCACCAGACCGGCGTTCACTTCGGAATGGCCGGCAAGATATTTGGTGGCGGAATGGATGACGATGTCGGCACCCAGGTCGAGCGGCTGCTGCAGGTAGGGGGTGACGAAGGTGTTGTCGACGATGGACAGTGCGCCATGGCGGTGCGCGACTTCGGAGATGCGCGAAACGTTGTTGACCTGCAGCAGCGGGTTGGTCAGCACTTCGAAATACACGGCCTTGGCCGCTTCCTCACCGTCACGGCCGGCGACTGCGGCGTCGAGCGCCTTGTAGTCGGCGGTGTCCACGGCTTCGACGTTCACGC
>NZ_JAHBBE010000023.1 GCF_019331805.1 Bifidobacterium pongonis | reverse complement strand
ATACAATCTTTCCCGAACCACCATGCGATGGCCCGGAGCATCCGGCATTACCACCCGTTTCCAGGAGCTATTCCGGTGTATGGGGCAGGTCGGTCACGCATTACTCACCCGTTCGCCACTCTCACCAGGCAGCAAGCTGCCTGGATCCCGTTCGACTTGCATGTGTTAAGCACGCCGCCAGCGTTCATCCTGAGCCAGAATCGAACCCTCCACAAAAAACTTCATGGAAAGACATCGAATAGATGACTCTCAAAACAAAATAGAAATTGAACAAGCCGTTTTAAGGAAAACGGCGCTGTCCGCTCAAACCCCGCCCCGTTCAACCGGCTTCCCGGCACCCGCACGCCAAACGCGCGGGCCGTGGACGGACTGGCAATCATTGACTATAAAGAAGTAGTACAAACACGCTCTTGAGTTCTCAAACCACCACCGCACCGACCCGGAACCATCCGCCCTTCAGGAGGGGAACCGCGCCGCGCCGAGCAGCAAGAGAAAAACCTACACCAAAACCCGAACCCACGCAAACCCGGACCACGCAAACCACCCGCGAACCATTGGAAACACTAAGGTTCGTCGGCGTGTCGAAAACGGGACGGAACAGGGCCGAACCGGACAAAACACACGAACAGCCACGCGAAACGGGGCGGAAAACCCACGGACACGGCGTGTCGCACTCCATCTTTCGTACTCACGCACATCACACACATCAAATCAGGCGTAGGGTGAGAGCCATGACGAAGAAAATCGCAGTATTGACAGGCGCCGGCATCTCCACCTCAGCCGGCATTCCGGATTTCCGCGGCCCGGACGGCGTCTGGACCAAACACCCCGAACAGATGAACGTGTACGACATCGACGCGTTCATGGCCAATGAGGAGGACCGTGAATACTCCTGGCGTTGGCAGAAGGAGTCGCCGGTGTGGAACGCACAGCCCGGCACGGCCCACAAGGCGCTGGTCAAGCTCGAACAGGCCGGTATGCTGACACTGCTGGCCACGCAGAACTTCGATGCGCTGCATGAGAAGGCAGGCAACAGCCCCGACATCATCGTGAACTTGCACGGCACCATCGGCACCTCCCATTGCATGAAATGCCATCAGAAATACGACACAAGCGACATCATGAACCGACTGGACGAGGAACCAGATCCGCACTGCCACCGCAAACTGCCATACAGCGGTGATATGCCATGCAACGGGTTGATCAAAACCGACGTGGTGTATTTCGGCGAGGCACTGCCGGACGGCGCGATGGAAAAGTCGTATCGACTGGCCACGCAAGCGGACGAACTGTGGGTCATCGGATCGACGCTGGAAGTGATGCCGGCAGCGAGCATCGTACCGGTCGCAGCACAAGCCGGCGTACCGATCACCATCATGAATATGGGACGCACGCAGTACGACCGTCTGGCCATCAGGCTGATCCACGACGATATCGCCGTCGCACTGCCCGAACTGGTGGACGAAACCATCGCCGCAAACAGCTGAGCGGGGCACACACCGTTAAACGCGGAAGGGCCGCGATTCAAATACGAATCGCGGCCCTTCCTGGCTTATACAGCCGAAATCAGTAAATGCGCTTGGGCTGGAATCCTTCGGCCTTCAGCGCGGCGAGAATACGCTCGATATGATCCGGACCATTGGTTTCCACGGTCACGCCCAACGACACCGCGTTGGTGTAATGGCCGGAAGCCTTGAACTGATCGTGATCCAGCGCGATGACATTGGCACGTTCGCGTGCGAGCAGCGACGCGACCTTCACCAGCTGACCCGGAGTATCCGGCAGTTCGACCTCGAAATTCATGATGCGGCCGCGGGCGATCATACCCTTCTGAATCACGGCGCCGATCGTGACGGTATCGATATTGCCGCCAGACATGATCGGAACCACCACATGCGGTCCGGGAGCGGAAGCGAACTTGTGGGAACGCAGGTTGAGATGCTCCAAAGCGGCCAGCGACACGGCACCGGCGGCTTCGACCACAAGCTTGTGCTTTTCGAGCATCAGCAGGATCATCTCGTTGATATCACGTTCGCTGACGGTCACCAGATCGTCAAGGAACTCGTTCAGCAGCGCGAACGTAAGATCGCCAGGATGCTTGACTGCGACGCCTTCGGCGGAAGTGACCACCTGGTCGGCGGGCACGACGTGGCCTGCGGCGAACGAATTCTTGAATGCGGGGGAGCCCTCCGGGATAGCGCCGATCACGCGCACTTCCGGCTTGAAGGTCTTGATGGCCAGCGCGACACCGGCGCCAAGGCCGCCACCGCCCAGCGGGACGACGACATCGGTGACGTTGGGGACATCCTCGAGAATCTCCAGACCGATGGTTCCCTGACCGCACAGCACCTCGTAGTCGTCGAACGGCGGAACGTAGATCATGCCGTCTCTTTCGGCAAGTTCGGCCGCATGGGCCGCCGCCTCATCGAACACGTCGCCGTACAGCACGACGTCGGCGCCGTACGCCTTGGTGGCATCCACCTTCAGCGGGGGAGTGATGGTCGGCATGCAGATCGTGGCCTTCGCGCCACGCTCACGGGCCGCGTAAGCCACACCCTGAGCGTGATTGCCCGCGGATGCGGTGACGATGCCGTGAGCGAGCTCTTCCTCGCTCAGGGAGGCGATCTTGTTGTATGCGCCGCGGATCTTGAACGAACCGGTGACCTGCAGGTTCTCAGGCTTCAGAAGAATCTCATGCCCCGTCATTTCACTCAGTACGGGGGAGGGGATGATTTCGGTGTGGCGTGCGGTGCCTTCCAAACGCTTCGCTGCGAGTTTCAGCTCGGCTGCATGGTCACGCTGCAGCGCTTTCAGTACGTCCTTTTGTTCCATAACCGGCATTGTAGGAGTCGCTCCTGTCATTGGGCAAACCGCTTCTCACCCGATGAGGAGAACAAAACGCCCGGAATAAGGGATATTCCCTCACTCCGGGCGCTCGACGGTTCACACGGCCATTACGCCACGACTGCCGCGTTGCAACAGTTGCAGCGACCGCGTTATGGCCGTTCGGCAGATATCGTCATTCGTCACAATTCGACGACGATGCCTTCCCAGGCGCTCAGCTCGCCATTCGCCAAGGAAACCACCGCATGGCTTGCACCATGAGTGGAGACGACGATCTGAGGCTCGGAAACACCGGAAGCCACCAGCGCGGCGCTCTCAGACGGAATGACCACGCGATCGCCGGACAGGTTGACCATCGTAAGCAGCGTAGTGCCGTTCAGTTTGCGGGTGAACGCATACACATGCTCGTCGCCGGCATCCACCAGAGTCCACGTACCCGCCGCGATAACAGGATTGCTGTGACGCAGCGCGATCAGACGCTTGTAGAAGGCGAACACGGAATCCGGATCGTCGACCTGACGCTCGGCATTCACCTCGGCATGGTTCGGATTCACGCTGATCCAAGGCTCGGTAGGCGCATCCTCGGCGGTGAAACCAGCAAACGTGGAGGCATCCCACTGCATGGGCGTACGCGCGTTATCGCGGCCGATAAGAGCCAAAGCGTCCATCATGGACTCGGGGGACTGAACCTTGGCTTCCTCGACGCGCTGACGGTACGCGTTCAACGCTTCCAGATCACGATACTGGTCGAGCGAAGTGAAGTGGGCGTTGGTCATGCCCAACTCCTCGCCCTGATACACATACGGCGTGCCACGATGCATGTGCAGCAGCAGCGCGAACGCCTTCGCCGAAGCGACGCGGGACGCCTCCGTGGAGTCATCGCCCCAACGGGAGACGACGCGAGGCTGATCATGATTGCAGAAGAAGAGGCTGGCCCAACCCACATTGGCCACAGCCTGCTGCTGTTCAGCCAGTTCGCGGCGCAGATTCACCACCTTGAACGGCACGGTATCCCACTTCGAACCGGACTGGTCGATGCCGACATGGTTGAACTGGAACATCATATCCAGCTCGCCATTGGCAGGATCGGTGATGTGCTCGTTGCGCTCGGGCGTGACGCCAGGCGCCTCACCCACGTTCATGAAGCCCTCACGGCCTTCGAAAACCTCACGACGCATTTCCGCAAGGAACTCGTCGACGCGCGGGCCATCGGAGCAGAAGGGGAACGGGCTGGAATAGCCTTCCGGACCAACCGGATCGTCGGCGATCAGGCTGCCATCCTCACCCGGCAGCTTGCCATTGGCATCCACGACCTTGGAAATCTGGGTGATCACATCCATACGGAAACCGTCGATACCGCGATCCATCCACCAGTTCATCATCTTGTAGACGGCCTTACGCACCTCCGGATTCTCCCAGTTAAGGTCAGGCTGCTTCTTGGAATACTGGTGGAAGAAGTATTCGCCACGCTTCGGATCGTATTCCCACGCGGAACCGCCGAAATAGGAACCCCACTGATTCGGTTCCGCACCCGGAGTGCCCGGTTCATGGCCCGGCTTGGCGGGACGCCACCAATACCAATCCGCATGCGGATCATTCTTGTCGCGGGACGCCTGGAACCAGGCATGCTCGTCGGAAGTATGGTTGACGACCAGATCCATCACAACCTTAAGACCACGCTTATGCGCTTCGGCAAGCAGTTCGTCCATGTCGTCAAGCGTGCCGAACAGCGGATCGATGTCCTGATAATCGGAAATATCGTAGCCGTTGTCATCCTGCGGGGACTTGTATACGGGGGAGAGCCACAGCACATCCACACCGAGATCGGCAAGATAATCAAGTCTGCTGGTGATGCCCTTCAGATCACCGACACCGTCGCCGTTGGTGTCCTGGAACGAGCGCGGGTAAATCTGATAGACCACGGCATTCGTCCACCACGGGTTGGGAGTGGCACCGTTGGTACGCACGGTGTCCGGCAGCTGCGGACGATTAAGCGATGTCATTGTTAAGCTCCTTTGCTTTCCTTTGCTTATTCGGTGTTACCGCTCCCCATCCTAGACAAGACCCCCACCGTTGACCATACGTGGCGTGGCCGTTTCGAACGTTTCGAAAAGCAAAACGGTCGGCGGAACCCAACGAGTGGATTCCACCGACCTTGGGGTGGGGTATGGCGGGTGGCGTTGTTGATTCAGCGGCCAGTGGAAACGGACCGCGCTACGCGCGGACTATCTGTTTCCTCGCGGGATTCCACCTCGCAGCACAGCTGCTCGGCTCGCCTACGGAGAGCCCACAGGGCTCTCCGTTTAACGGCTCGTCCCGTTCGGCGCGGTGAGCGGAAAGCCCACAGAATCTCTGTTCCGCAGCCCATCCGTTCAATGCGGCAGGAAAGAGGACGGCCTACGGCCGCCTATCTGCTGCCTTCGCTCGGCTACCGCCTCGCTCAGGGGGAGCCTATGAACAGTCCACAGGACTGTTCACTTAACGGAGCCCAGCCATTTCGGACCGCGCTACGCGCGGACTCAACATCACCTCGCGGCACAGCCGCTCGGCGCGGTGAGTGGAAAGCCCACAGGGCTTTCCACTACTTCACCGCGCCCCTCATTACTCCTCCGACGACCCACTTTTGGGCGAAGACGTAGACGATGAGGACCGGGGCCATAGCCATCAGGTAGGAGGCGAAGGCCATCGGGTAGTTCGACGTGAACTGGCTTTGGAACACGTACTGCGCCAACGGAATGGTCTGATTGCTCTGATCGGTCAGGGTGATCAGCGGCAGCAGGAAGTCATTCCACGCCCACAGTGCGGTCAGGATGGCGATCGTGGCATTGATGGGACCCATCAACGGGAAAATCACCGTCCAGAAGATACGCCAGGTCGAAGCGCCGTCGATACGTGCGGCCTCCTCCAACGACACCGGTATCGAACGGATGAAACCGATGGCGATGAACAGGTTGGAACCGATGCCGAGAATCGTGTACAGGATGATCAGGCCAAGCTGGTTGTCGAGATGCAGCGAGCCCATTTCCTTGGCGATCGGCAGCATGATTACGGTGAACGGCACGAACATCATGGCGAGGAAGAAGTAGTACAGGAAACGGAAGAACCGCTTATCCATGTTCCTCGCGACGGCGTAGGCCACGAAGGTGTTCGTCAGCAGGGTGAGCACCACGGCGCACACGGTGATGATGGCGGAGTTGAGCGCGGCCTTCGGGTAGTTGACCTTATTCCATGCGTCGACGAAATTATGCCATTCCCATGTGGTGGGCAGGGTGAAGGTACCCGCCTCGCCCGGGGTTTTCAGCGCGGTGACGACGGTGAAATACAACGGCACCAGCACGGTGAGACTGAGCACCGCCACAGCCGCGGTAAGCCACCAGTTGATGTTGTGGTCCTTGCGGTATTTGGTGGTGTTCGCGGAATTCTTGGTCGCAATCGAAGCATGTGCGGAAGTCATGATAATCGCCTCTTCCTTTCAGACCTTTTCCTTGCCGCTGAAGAACTTCAGCTGCACGAACGCGAGAACCGCCAGCACGATGAAGAACGTGACCGCATTCGCCATCTGGTAGGAGTACTCGCCGTTGCCAAGACCGTTTTGGAAAATCAGGTAGGACACGGTTTCGGTCTTGGAATCCGGTCCGCCCTTGGTCAATGCCATGACCTGATCGAACGCACCGAGGGAGTTCTTCAGGCTGAGCACCATGTTGATCGTCACGAAGGGTCCGATCAGCGGGAAAGTGATCTGCCAGAAGTTCTGCCAGGGGCTCACGCCGTCGATGGCCGCAGCCTCGTAGATCTCGTTGTCAATGGTCTGCAGACCGGCCAGGTACAGCAGCGTGGAATACGCCACGCCCTGCCAGATCGACAGGAACACGATCGGGAACCAGGCGAGGTTCGGATCGGAGATCATCGACGTGGATAGCCAATCGATATGCAATGCCTGGCCGAGCGCGGGCAGCGGCGTCATGAAGATGTACTTGAAGACGTAGCCGATGACCAGCACGGACAGGGTGTAGGGGATGAAGAAGATCGCGCGGAACCCGTTCTTGAACGCGATCTTGGAGTTCAGCAGTACCGCGAGGAACATGCCGATGAGATTCGTGCCGAGGGTGATCAGGATCGCGATGAAGATCGTGAACACGTAGGCGTGACCCACGCGCGCATCCTGGAACATGGCGATGTAGTTCTTGAATCCAATGAACTTGAAATCACCATACCCCTGGGAGTTGGTGAACGAGTACGCGGCTCCCTGAAGGAACGGCCAGTACAGGAATGCGGCCACCAGGATCGCCGCGGGAACCGTCATCCAATAGAAGGCCGGATCCACCTTGCGCTTCGAATACTTGGAAACCTTCTTCGGCTTCGTCGCCGATGTTGCTTTGCCAGTCATTTCGTTCCCTCCTCTCATCTGAAGTTTCTGGCTTCGATCTTGTCGTATTCGCTTTGCATGCTGCTCAGGAACTTGGCTTTATTGCCCGTCTGGATCAGCGTCTGCAGGAATCCGGCGATATTGATGCTGGCCGGAACGTAGTGATCGCAGAAATCGGTGAGCTTGCCCGCCTTGTAGAACGACAGCACGCCGTTGAGCGCCTCGTCGCCGACATACGTGTCCTTGTACGGGGAGAATGCCGACTGCTGCTTGGAGTAGTCCTTGACGTTCTCCTCGCTCATCAGGAAGTCCACGAATTCGCGCGCCTCCTTCTCATGCTTGGTGTGCGCGCCCATGGTCAGCATCACGTCATCGCCTGCGGTGAGCTGCTGCTCCTTGACGTTGTCCGTGGCCGGCATTTGGGCGAATCGCAGGTTGGCGTTCTTGTTGATCAGACGAATCTGCGGAATGGCGTAGGTGCCCAGCGGCAGGATGGCCGCCTTGCCTGCTGCGATGTCCTGGGTCGCCTGCTGGTAGGTGACCGCAGGGTTCTTCTGCGTGTAGTTCTGGTAGATTTCGACCAGCTTGTCGCTGACCGGATCCCACAGGTCGTTGAAGGTTTTCGAACCGTCGCGAAGATGCGAATATTCGCTTTCGGGAACGAGCGTGGAGTTCAGTGACGACAGCGGCGCCTGGATGGTCCACGGGTCGCCGGTGCTGGCTTCGATCGGTACGACGCCCTTGGCCTTGAACCGCTTGAGCAGCGAAACGAATTCGCTCCAGGTCTGCGGCGGATTGTCCGGATCCTCGCCTGCCGCCTCCCATACGTCGGCGTTGATGATGTATCCGCTTGCGTTACCCGCGTAAGGAATCGCGTACAGTCGCTTCTTCGACTGATCGGTGGTCTGCACCAGGCTCTTGGCGATTTTCACCATGCCCGGATTGAGCTCGTCCACGATCTCATCATCGGTGAAATCATGGAACACACCCGCTTCGGCCAACATACCGAAATTGATGTCGCCGTTGACCGTGATGACGTCGGGCTCGCGGTTCTTCACGAGACGGGTCCGCAGATCGGTGGTCGCGTCGGAGGAATTATTGACATTGATTTTGATATCGGGATGCGTCTTCTCGAATTCGCGGGCCTTCGCCGTGAACCAGTCGGCGGCTTCGGCCTTGAATTGGAAGAAATCCAGTGTTACCGTACCGGCGTTGGAGGTGCCGCAACCGGCCATCCCCAAGCCCATTGCCGTCACGCAGACGGCGGTCGCCGCGCGACGAACCGCACGACGCCAATTTCCATGGTTTATACGAGATCGCACTCTCATAATCAACCCTTTCCTTCCTTGTGCTGCAGCTTCCTTGCCGCAACCCTGCTTTTTAGATTAACCGAGTTCACTTTTCATTCCCAGTTTTTGCATCGCCGCTCGTGTCGCAACAAAACAACGGCAATTTTCTTATCAACGGAAAGAAAATAGAAAGGCGCCCGTCGACGCAATGGCCGTCGACGGGCGCCTGCAGGTCAGCGGGTCGAACCTACGAACCGACTACCGCTTGACCATGGACCGTTCGATTTCCTCCAAGGACTTGCCCTTGGTTTCCGGCACGAAACATGCCACGAACGGGATGGACAGGACCGCAAACACCGCGAATACCGCGAACGGGCCGCCGACATTGTTGTGGAACATCGACAGCAGCACCAGGAAGAACTGGGAGACGATGAAATTACCCAGCCAGTTGGCCGCGGAACCGAAGGACGTGCCGATACCGCGCACGGACAGCGGGAAGATCTCGCCGATCATGACCCAGGCGATCGGCCCCCAGGACGTGGCGAAGCCGAGGATATATACGCCGATCAGCACCATGGTGGGCACGGCGAGCTTCGACACATCGCCCATGTAGTTCAACGCGGTCATCGCGGCCAGCGACACGGCCATCACCACCGAACCGAACGTCAGCAGCTTCTTGCGCGGGAACTTGTCCATGATGAGGGTGGCGACGATGGTCGCGCCGAAGTTCACGACGCCGATGCCCACGGACACCCAGATGGCGTGGCTTTCGGGGAAGTGGAAGCCTTTGATGAACACCTGCGGCAGGAAGTAGATCACCGAGTTGATGCCGACGAGCTGCTGGAAGAGCATCAGGCCGACCGCCGCGACCAATGCGGGACGTGCGATGCGGAACAGTTCGCCAACACCGCCCTTGGTGCCATGCGAGGCGACGTCCTTGATCTCGTCGAGTTCGTCCTTCACCTGCGCCTGATTGGCATCCTTGCGGATCATCGTAAGCACCTTGAGGGCGGTGCGGTCATCGCCCTTGCTGATCAGGTAGCGCGGGGATTCGGGAAGCAGCAGGCCGCCGATCAGCAGCAGCGCCGAGGGGATCAGCGCCGAGCCGAGCATCCATCGCCAATCGCGGATGCCGGCGATGTTGTGACCAAGGAAACCAAGGTTGGACGCGTAGGCCAGCAGGATACCGAAGGTGATCATGAGCTGGAACAGCGTGGACAATGATCCTCGCCGTTCCTTCGGCGCAAGTTCGGCGAGGTATGCCGGGGTGAGCGCGGACGCGGCGCCGACGGCCAGGCCGAGGATGATGCGGGCGATGACCATCATCGTGAAACCGGTGGCCGCCGCGCACAAACCGGATCCCAGCAGGAACAGGATCGCGGAGACGATAAGCAGTTTCTTGCGCCCGAATCGGTCGGAAAGCGATCCGATCGACAGTGCGCCGATGCAGGAGCCGATGAGCACCGATGATGTAATGAAGCCCGTTTGGGCGACATTCAGTCGGAATTCCTCTTCGACCAGCGGGGATACGCCGGAAATGATGCCGGTGTCGAAGCCGAACAGCATGCCTCCCAATGCGCCGAACACGAAAATGAAGGCGTTGTTCAACGGGGAACGCGCGGGGGTATTCCCGCCTCCTCCGTTTCCGCCGACTTCACGCGCTGGTCGCCGGGCCGCCGTTGCGGTCTTTGCCGACGAAGAGCCGCTCTTCGTAGCCATATCCAATCCTTTCTCTCGTGGCGTCTTTGCCGAAATACGAAAAAGACCCGAGCTGGCGCGACAAACGCCAGCCCAGGTCTTGCCTATAGAGTTGCAACCCTGTTGTATTCAACATTATACAAGGTTTTGTCTAAAAAATGGTTTTCATCAACAACGGGGGCATGGTATGGGGGCATATATTCGCAGCATCCGACCACAAATCGCTTCAACGCTCGCAAACGGCGGTATAACGCCATGTTGAACACACGTCGAGCGCACATGCCGAGATTCGCCCGTCTCACCGGTAGAACCATCGGCGCCTCTTGTCAACTCTGACGCCAATAATTAATTACCCGAGGATAGAAAATAGGAGAGAGCAGTCTATGGTGACACATCCCATCCCTCAATGGTTCGAGGGATCCAAATACACGCATCAGGTAGCGGCCTGCATCACGAAGTACGGGCCGGTATCGCGCATCGCGCTTTCGCAGCTCCTTGGCCTGTCGCAAGGTGCGGTATCGCGCATCACCAGCGATCTTCTCCACGAAGGCGTCATCGCCGAAGCCGACCCGAACGAAACATCCCCCAGACTTCCCAAGGAATTCGCAGCCAAAGGCAACACGGAGCGGCGAGGCAGACCGCAGACCGGACTCAAACTGAACGCCAGACTGAAAACCTTCATCGGCATCAAGCTCAGCGGCACGCTGGCCACTGCGGTCGCCACCGACGCGGGAAGCCATATCGTCACCGGATGCCATGAGCAATCCATCGACGACGCTTCACCGGAAGCGGTGGTCGAAACCATCGCCGAACTGGTCCGGGACTGCTCGGTCGAAGCCGTGACGAACGGCCTGCCCGCACCCTGCGCCATCGGCATCACCATCGGCGGGCATGTGGAACACGACACCACGGTCACCTTCGCGCCGTTCCTCATGTGGGAGAACGACGTGAACCTTTCACGCATGGTCACCTACGCCACCGGATTACCCACCGGCATATACAACGACATCGATTCGATACTGGTGGACGCCTGCTGGTTCGGCCCCGGCGTAGGCCTGGACAGTTTCGCCGCACTGACCATAGGCGCGGGCGTAGGCTATTCGCTGGCGACACATGGCAAACTCGTCGAATGCGCGGACAAAAGCTACGGCTTGGTGGGACACATCCCACTGGACCCGAACGGACCGATCTGCACTTCCGGCCACCGGGGATGCTCGCAATGCCTGAGCAACGATTCCATCGCGGACGAATATTCGCAGATGATGGGCCGTGCGGTCACGTTCGGCGATTTCGAACGCGACGCGTACGACGGCGTACCGCAGGCGACGAAACTCGTGGACCGCACTTGCTTCCGGCTGGGAACGCTCATCGCGATCATCTCCAATATCGCGATGCCCGAGAAGATCATGATCGCCGGCGAATCGGCGTTCATCGCGCAACGCGGCATCAGTGCACTACGCGACGGCATCAAGATGTACCGGCATAATCAGGCCGCGCCGGTACAGTTCGAAATCATCGACCACGATTGGTCGCTATGGGCGAAAGCGGCGGCGACGCGCGCGATCGTAAGCCATATCGAATAACAGGGGAGTGGCGGATAGGACCGCATAGCCCACATATGCCACTACGACAACGGCGGGGCGTGCACGATACCATGCACGCTCCGCCGTTTACCAATATTCAACGATTTTCGCCGATCAGATCGCAACCACCTTGAACAGGACCGCCTGCGCCGGATGCAATGCCGGCGGACGGATGCCGTACGTGGCAAGCGCGCGACCGGTCATCTTCACGCCATCGGCGGACCACCAGCCCAGCAGGCTCTGCCCGTTGCCGATATCCTGACCAGCCAAGTCGAGGCTCACATCAAGCGGCGAAACCTCGTACACCTTGTCCGGATCGAGACCGGGCAGGCGCACCGGAGCGGCCGGATAGGTCTGCGACGTGGTCAGCTGGGTGAAACGGTAGATGGCGGCGGCCTTGTCGGGCATGACGCAACCGTCCACACGCACCGCGGGATCAGCGGCATCGGAATGCACCACCGTGTCGACCGCGAACCATTCACGATGCTTCTTGAACTCGGTCACCCACTCGTGCAGCTTGTCGATATCCTCCTGTGGCTGCTTGAGCAGATTCCATTCGATGCCCATATGGCCGAAGAACGCCATGGCCATGCGCATCTCCTGAGAGGTGGCGCGGTGGGTGGAATGGGCGGGGCTGTCACCGACATGCTCACCCATCATCTCGGGCGGGACCAGCAGCGACGTGTAACGCTGGATATCGGCACGTTCGACCGGATCGACGCAATCGGACACCCACACGCGGTCGGCGAGTTCGAGAATGCCGACGTCGATACGACCGCCACCGGAGGAGCAGCTTTCGATTTCCAGACCGGGATGCGCGGCCTTGAGATCATGGAAGATCCTGTAGACGGCAAGAGTCTGCGCATGCGCCGCGGGGCGACCGGTGCGCGGGGAGACTTCCTCGGTGACGAGCTTGTTGTGATCCCACTTGATGTAGTCGATGCCAAGCTCGCCGACAAGCTTATCCATCGCACCGTAGACGTAATCGAAGGCGTCCGGATTGGTCAGATCCACGACCTGCTGGGTACGCCCCTGCATCGGCAGACGGTTCGCGGTCGGCTTCATCACCCAATCAGGGTGCTTGCGGAACATGTCGGAATCAGGGTTGACCATTTCAGGCTCGAACCACAATCCGAATTCCAGCCCCTTGCCGTGCACGTAATCGGCAAGCGCCTTGAGCGACTTCGGCCCATCGGGCCAAACCTCCTGGGAGACTTCCCAGTCACCCAAGCCGGAAGTGTCGTCGCGGCGGGAGCCGAACCAGCCGTCATCCACCACGAAACGCTCCACACCGCTTTCCACGGCCTTATCGGCAAGCGCAGTGAGGGTGTCGTAATCGTGATTGAAGTAGACGGCCTCCCACGTGTTCAGGATGACCGGACGCGGTTTCGCGGCGATGCCATGCTCGGCACGCCAATCGCGATGCGCGTTGCGGATATAGGAATGGAATCGGGCCGCGACCTCGTTGAGGCCTTCGCCGAAGGAACCGTACAGCCACGGGGTGGTGTAGCGTTCGCCGCCGCCGAGGACGATTTCGCCGCCGAGCAGCACTTCGCCGCCGCCGAGCACACCGGTCGTGTAGGGCAGACGTTCCGCGGAGAGCACGCTGTTGCCGCTCCAACCGACATGTGCGGAGTACACGTTGCCGCGCGTGAAACCGAAACCGGTTTCGCCGATGGACAGCAGCAGCGTGGCGTCGAAGTCCGGGCGGCCGGCCATAGAGACCTTCTCGAACCTGCCGACCGTGAGCGGCTGACGCTGCGGGGAGCGCTCGTGCAGATGATGACCGGTGGTGGTGAGGATTTCCGTGGCGTCGGCGGGGACGGTGTAGGCAAGTTCGACCGTGCCCACTTCAAGCTGCCCGCCGCCAAGGTTGATGACCTCGGCACGCTGCCTGATCAGGCCGCTGACATCCAGCTCGCAGGTCCAGACAAGACCGACGCCCTGTTCGGCGTCTTCGGCGGTGACCACGACCGTCGGCGTCACCTTGGTGCCGCTGACCGTCCACTGCGGGTAGCCGTCCTTCACGCCCATGCTGTAGGCGTTGCCGGCCTGCACGTCCTCTGCCTTGATGTCGGTGACCACGAACTTGCAGAACAGTTTTCTGCCATCGCGGCGCACATCGAAACGATCGGCACCCAGCCAGGATTCGGACTGGGTCGGCAGCACGCTCGGGTACGAGGTGTAGTCGAGGGCACCGGACACACGCTGCGGACGCTGGGCGTCATACATGCCAAGCACGGTTTCGGGTGCGCTGAGCGGACGGCCCCAATGGACGAAACGAGGCAGATCATCGGCGGGGAACACGAGCGCGAACGCCACATCGGCTTCCGGCTGTTCGGCGTATACGCCGGTGAGTGCGGTGCCGTCGGAAGCGGTGCCTTGGAACTTACGAATGCGCGACATTGCATCATCCTTCTCTTGAACGACTGGTTTCGTGTCACCAATCCTACGCCGGAGCGCTTTCCTTGCCAGCTTCCAGCGTGTTTCTTGTTTTGGGAAAGTAATTCGGTCGAGAGGCCCCGCCGTTTCCCGCCTGCGGTATTTGCGGTTTATTTGACGAGTAACCCGATTTTTGGAGGGCAAAACGCAAGAAACGTTGGAATTTCAACGATTTTTTATTTGACGGTTATTTGACGAGTAACCTGATTTTTCCGGGGTACAACGCAAGAATCGTTGGATTTCTAACGCTTTTTTCGCCGACTATTTGACAAAATGACCCGTTTTTCGGGGGCGTAGCACAAGAAACGTTGAAATTCCAACGTTTCTTTATTTGACGGTTATTTGACGAGTAACCCGATTTTTGGAGGGCAAAACGCAAGAAACGTTGGAATTTCAACGTTTTTTTATTTGACGGTTATTTGACGGTTATTTGACGCGATGGCGGAGCGCGGGCGGTCGGCAGGCGGCGAATGTGCGGTGGGCAATCGACGAACGCACGGCAAACGCACGACGAATATGCGATATGAAGCGACGGGCGCACGGCCTGACTCCATCGATGTAGCATAAGCGACGAGAAAGCAATGCGCAGTGGCGGAACTCCGCGCATTTCCAGAGGATCCAGAGGAGGAATGAGAGGCACAATGACCGACCGCGATCAAAGGGCGATTCACGGCAGTGCACGCAAACAGTTGACGATCATGCTGGCCGTGGGATTGACGGCAGGCGTGTTCTCCGGCATGTTCGGCATCGGCGGCGGCACCGTCATCGTTCCCGCACTGGTGTGGATCGGTCTCTCGCAGCGGCAGGCGGCTGCGACGTCCATCTGCGCGATCATCATCACGTCGATCTCCGGCGTGGTGTCCTATGCGCAGGAGGGTCACGTCGACTGGATCGCGGCGCTGCTCATGGCCGTCGGCATGATGTGCGGATCGCAGATCGGCAGCTGGCTGCTCTCCAAACTGTCCGAACTGTTCCTGCGCTGGTTCTATGTGGTGTTTCTGGCGTTCGTGATCGTTTCACAGATATGTTTCACACCGTCGAGGGATTCGACGATCCATCTGACGCCGTTGACCGGATGCGCGATCATGCTGGCCGGAGTGTTCATCGGCACATTGGCGGGATTGCTCGGCATCGGCGGCGGATCGATCGCAGTTCCCGCGCTGTCGTTGATCTTCGGCGCATCGGATCTCATCGCCCGCGGCACGTCGCTGCTCGCCATGTTCCCCAGTTCGATCACGGCGACGGTGGCGAATCGGAAACGCAACCTGGTCATCGTGAAGGACGGCCTGATCATCGGCATCGTGTCCGCGATATCCGCGCCGCTGGGCACCCTGATCGCCAGCGCGATCAGCCCGCGCATGGGAACGAATCTGTTCATCGTCTACCTGACGTTCATCGGCATCCGATGCTTCTGGACCGCGCTGAACATCACGCCCGCCGCCGCAGGCCTGGTTTCGCGCATCAAACGCGGATAGCGGCGGGCAACGGCAGATAACGGGCAGGAAACGGCTCCTACCGCTTGCCCGAAAAGAACTCGCGCAGCACCCCGGCGCATTCCCCCTCGCGCACCCCGCCATACACTTCAGGCATGTGGCCGATATGCGGGTCGCGGGGAATATCCCACACCGAACCACAAGCGCCGAGTTTGGCATCCCACGCCCCGAACACGATTCGTTCGATATGCGTCTGCACGCATGCCCCGGCACACATCGGGCACGGCTCCAACGTGACCACCAGCGTGCAATCGGCAAGATTCCAACCATGTTCGGCGGCTTCACGCATGGCGGCGATTTCCGCATGGGCCAGCGGATCGCCATCGATCTCGCGCGTATTCCATCCTTCGCCCGCGATATGCCCACGAGGGTCGAGCACCACGGCTCCCACCGGCACATCCCCGTGCTCCGCCGCATACCGTGCCAATTCCAACGCGCGGCGCATCGCCTCATCATCGTTCATGCCTGACAGTCTACCCGGGCACGGCACCTCTCGCCCCTCTTCCGTCCCGCCCATGGCGAAGCGCGGGTGCCACTGGAACATAGAGCGTGTAACGTTTTGCTTATGCCCCTTCTGTACTGTTGAAAACGTCCCTCCAAGGTAAGGAAACTTGTGGCCGTCATAGAGCTTATTCTCTGCATCATCGCCATCGTCGTGGCATCGTCGTTCCTCAGCCGTTTCATTCCCAAGGTCTCCACACCGCTCGTGCAGATCGCGCTGGGGGCTCTTGCCAGCCAGCTGCCGTTCTTCCAGGACGTGCAGTTGAACCCGGAACTGTTTATGGTGCTGTTCATCGCGCCGCTGCTGTATCTCGAAGCGCATGACATCAACAAATCCGAACTGCTGAAAACGCTGAAACTCAGCCTGTCGCTCGCCATCGGACTGGCCATCGCCACCATGGCGGCCGTCGGTTTCGCCCTGCATTCCATCTGGCCGGCCATGCCGCTGGCCGCCGCCCTGGCGCTGGGCGCGGCGCTCGGCCCCACGGACGCCGTCGCGGTGACATCGCTCGGCAAGGAAGCCTCGCTGACCACACGTCAACGCAGCGTGCTCAAAGGCGAGTCGCTGTTCAACGACGCTTCCGGCATCGTCGGATTCCAGTTCGCCATTTCCGCCGCGATCACCGGCCAATTCGCCGTCGGCGAGGCCACGGGCAAGTTCATCATCTCGTTCATCGGCGGCGCGGCATTCGGTTTCGTGGTCGGATTGATCATCAACTGGGTGTTCGAAACCGTCCGTTCGTTGGGTTGGGAAACCACCACCACACGCATCCTGATGGAATTGTTCCTGCCCGTTCTGCTGTACATCGGCGCCGAGGAATGCCATGTGTCCGGCATTCTTTCCGTGGTCACTGCCGGCCTGCTGGTCAGATTCGACCGTACCGGCATCGGCCCGAACGTGGCGCGTACGAACATCGTTTCGTCCAGCGTGTGGGGCGTGCTGTCGTTCACGTTGAACGGCGCGGTGTTCATTCTGCTGGGTATGCTGCTGCCGCGGGCGATGACGGCCAGCTGGTCGGATCCGAGCGTGAGCAACAAGCTGCTGTTGAGTGTGATCCTGCTGGTCACCGTGGTGGTCATCGCGCTTCGATTCCTGTGGGTGGCGCTCATGCTGCGCATCGCACGTGACACCAAAACCGGCAAACGCCGCAAGATGTCGCCCGACCGCTGGCGTTCCGCCGCAGTGATGACTTTCGGCGGCCCCAAGGGCGCCATCACCCTGTCGTTGATGTTCACCATTCCGTACACGCTTGCCGCGGGCGCCGAATTCCCCATGCGCGACGAACTGATCTTCATCGCATCCGGCGTGATCGTCATGACGCTGCTGCTGGCCAATTTCACGCTGCCGCTGCTGGCTCCGAACCATGCCGAGAACACGTCGTCCGAAATGTGCGAGGTGACCATCGAAGTGCTGAGACGCACGGTGGAGGAGCTCACCACACGCATCACACCGGAGAACCGACGCGCGGTGCTCATGGTCATCGACTCGTACACCAAGCGCATCAGCCGTTTGAAGCAGCTGGCCGGTATCGTCGATCTTCGCGGCTATGAACAGCTCAAACTCCAAGCCCTGTATTGGGAGAAGGAGTTCGTGCGCAACAGGCAGGCCGAGGTCAAGGCCCATCCGAATCCCAACAAGGCCGTGCAGGAGCTGAATCTGGAAGCGTGCGAACGCATGCTCGACCAGATCATGAATTCATTGCGTCACGCTTCGGCCGACCCGGAATCCGGCCATACCGTGTCGCAGATCCGCGGCCGTATCCGCCGATTCCAGCATCAGACGGGCAATATTCTCAAGCGGGCGACCAACCGTATTCGCAGAACCACCCCGCTGGTGAGCGAGGATCAGATCTTCGCGCACATGCAGGTGCTGCAGATCGAGGCGATCGATCACGTCATCAACCGGCTCAGCGAGGAAATGGGCAAGGATACGTACGATACGGAATTCTGCTCCGCGTTGATCCTCGACTACCGTCGCGCCGAGGCGTCGCTGAAGTCGCGCCCGAATATGGAAGGCAGCACCGCTGCGGCCAATCAGGCGGCCGATATCAAACGCGACAGCTACGGCATTGAGCTCGGCGTCGTGCAGGACATGCTTGAGGCCGGCGATATCACCCGCTCGCAGGCCAAGACGCTGCGACGCAATATCTATGTGATGCAGGTGGACGCGGATTCCGGCATCTGATGCCGGCATCCGATCGGCGGGAGCGCGCAGACAAAGGAAAACCCCGGTGGGGAGGAGCCCACCGGGGTAACAGAGAAAGGAGAGAAGAAGAAGAAGATTCAATTGTCCGGAACCTAAGTTGCCGGGTCGATTTCGTCGACAACTTTTATATAACACCACGTTCCTGTGTTTACCGCTATGTTTTTCTGATAGATTCCTGAAAGTCGTGGAGGGATTGTGGCCCTATAGGGCGCAGGCACTAGACTGGCGGTCAGTATCGTTTCCATTTGCGAGGAGCTCTCATGCTGTTGTCCGACCACGACATTCTGGCCGCGCAGGCCGAAGGACATATTTCATTGGACCCGTGGACGCCGGAAATGGTGCAGCCGGCATCGATCGACGTCAGGCTCGACCGTTTCTTCCGACTGTTCAACAATCACGCTTACACTTACGTCGACCCCGCTGAGAACCAGGGCGAACTCACCGAACAGTTCGAGGTCAAGGCGGATGAACCGTGGATCCTGCATCCGGGCGAATTCGCGCTCGGTTCCACATGGGAATACGTGAAGCTCGACGCGAGCATCGCGGCACGTTTGGAAGGCAAGAGTTCGCTGGGCAGGCTCGGCATTCTCACGCATTCCACCGCCGGATTCATCGACCCCGGTTTCGAGGGGCATATCACGCTGGAGCTGTCGAATGTTTCCACGCTGCCGGTGAAGCTGTGGCCCGGCATGAAGATCGGGCAGATGTGCTTCTTCCAGCTGAGCTCGCCCGCCGAGCATCCGTACGGTTCCGCGGGAACGGGTTCGCATTACCAGGGGCAGCGCGGACCGACCCCGAGCCGTTCCTACGAGAATTTCTACCGCGCGCAGATCACCGACTGATCGCAGGAGACGTCCATCAATCACGTTTGGCGGCCTTCACCGGCCGCCTTCGCATATTAAGGAGCATTTTCATCATGACAGATCCGAACGGTGAATTCCGGTTCGATTTCCAAAGCGGCCAGCAGCCCGAACGTCCCGCGGATCGTTCCGTCGAGGGGCAGGCTGGGCGGTCGACACAGCCGACCCAGCCCGCACAGCCGGCGCAACCGGTACAGCCCGTACAGCCGACCCAGGCTTCCGATTTCGGCGCGACGCAGGCGTTCCCCGCACCCGGTCAGGACTATGATGCGCTGGGCGCCACGCAGGCGATGCCGCCTGTCTGGGAGGGGATGCCGCTGGATGCGATGCAGCAGCAGTCCATGCCGACCGAAGCCATGCCGCAGCAGTCCATGTCCGCATCGGCGATGCCCACACAGGCCATGCCCACGGAAGCCATGCCCACACAAGCGGTACCGCAGCAGACCGCTTTCCAGCAAACAGCTTCACAGCAGCCCACCGAAATGTTCGGTACGACGCCGATGCCCCGATCCGCCGCATCGTCGCAGCAGCCGCGCATGGCGCAATCCACCGAAGCGTTCCAGCCCATGCAGCCGGGCGATCAGGCCACGCAGGCCTTCGATTTCCAATCCTTGCAAGCCACGCAGGCGTTCACGCCCGGCGAGCTCCAGCAGCCCCGGATCGCCGGCCAGACCATGCAGGCCACCCAAGCCATGCAGGCCACCCAGCCTCGCACCATCAGCACGCCCGCACAACCCACGATCCTGCCGCCCACCATCCCGCCGGACGATGAGGATGGGGACGACGATGGCGATGGCAAGGATTCCGACGGCAAGAAGCCGATCAACGGCAAGATCGTGGGAATCGTTATCGCCGTGATCGTGGTGATCGCCCTGATCGTGGGCGGCGTGATGTTCTTCCGGTCGAACAGCGGCAAAATCGCCTACGCGGCGTGCACCAAGGCGCAGTCCTCGTACAACGACGCGATCAAGGACCTCAACGCGGAAGCCACCCAGGCCAAGCAGAACGCTCCATCCGCCGACGCCGTGGACAATCAGAGCACGCTCGACAATCTGAACAAGGCCATTTCGGACGCGCAATCCATCAGCACGAACGCCTCATGCTCCGCGGATATGAAAACGCAGGAGCTGAAGACGAACACCAGTTCGTTCAAGGACGCCACGAAGGACGCGAAGGACGCGAAGAAGTCCATCGAGCAGGCGCTGGACGCCGCGACCAGCAGCAAGGACGCCAAGAACACCAGCGCGCTGAAATCCGATCTGAACGCCAATATCACCGCCGCACAGACCGTGCTGAACGATTCCTCCGGCAAGGTCGCGGACGAAAGCACGCGCACGGCGCTGCAGGACGCGATCAGCAACGCGAATAACGTCGCCGGTCAATCCTCGCCGTCGCAGTCCGATGTGAGCAACGCGAAGTCCCGGTTGCAGAAGGCCGTTTCCGACGTCAACGCCTCGATCAGCGCCAAGCAGCAGGCCGACGCGGAAGCGCAGCGGAAGCAGCAGGAACAGCAGGAAGCCGAAAAGCGCGCGCAGGAGCAGAACCAGAACCAAGGCAATACCGGTCAAGGTGATTCCGGCCAGACCGACCAGTGCGACGGCACGGACGCCTCCTGCCAGACCTCCGATACCGGGAACTGATCGCGGCCCGCACCACCGTTCCCGCGACCGCAATCGCACATGAAGACGACGCCCACCACGGGCGTCGTCTTTTTTCGTATCGCACACGACCACGCCCGACCCGACCCCAAGCCGCGAAGCAGGAACCTCCGAAGCCAGCTATGACGCGGGGTGCTGGGACAATGGGACGCATGGCACTTAAGAAAGGACCGACCAAGGGGTCGGGTGGAAAGCACAGAAACGCACTTCGTGGCAAGGGGCCGACCCCCAAGGCCGAAGATCGCGTGTATCACAAGGCATACGCGGCCAAGAAGGTCGCCGACCGTCGCAAGATGTCCGATCCGCGTCTGGCGGCTCGTCGTCGCGCCGACAAATTCTCCACGAACAACACCACCGATCTGGTGTTCGGACGTAATTCCGTCCTCGAAGCGCTTCGCGTGGGCGTGCCGTCGAGCACGCTGTACGTGATGTCCCGCATCGAGCATGATGACCGTACGCGCGAAATCGTGAAGATCGCGGGCACGCACGGTCTGCGCATGATGGAGGCGGATCGTCTGGAGATGGATCGCATCGCCAGGTCCGGCAACCATCAGGGCGTAATCCTGAAGGTCGAACCGTACCAGTATTCCTCGCTGGCCGAGCTCGCCGATCGCGCGGATAAGAAGGCCCGCGCCATGGAAGCGGCGAATTCCGCGGCCGCGCGCATCAGCGCACGCCCGCTGTTCATCGCCCTGGACGGCGTGACCGATCCGCAGAACCTCGGCGCGGTGATCCGTTCCGCTGCGGCGTTCGGCGCCAACGGCGTGATCCTGCCGGAACGTCGTTCCGCTTCGGTGAATGCGGCGGCATGGAAGGTTTCCGCCGGTGCGGCGGCGCACATGCCCGTCTGCCGTGTCGTGAACCTCACCAAGGCCATCGAGGCGCTCAAGGCGCGCGGCTACTACGTGGTCGGCCTCGACGGCGGCGGCGACAAGCTGGTGGGCGAAACCGGTTTCGAAAGCGATCCGCTGGTCGTGGTGCTCGGTTCGGAAGGCAAGGGTCTGAGCCGCTTGGTGCGCGAGGCGTGCGACGCCATCGCCGGCATCCCGATCTCCAGCCAGGTGGAATCCCTGAACGCATCCGTCGCGGCCGGCATCAGCCTGTACGCGGTGGCCCGCGAAAGGCGCAGGGCCGCGGAAGCCTGATCCAAGGCCGCAACCGGCAGCCTGGTAAGCCAGGCAACCGGTACATCCGGCAAGCGAATATGACGCAACACCGCCCCGTGGAATCCATTCCACGGGGCGGTGTTTTACATATTCTCCCAATAACAGGCAGGGAATTCTCAGGGAACCACATCGTTAGGCACAGAAACGGCTGGTTATATAAGAATTACCGAAGCGATTCGGATGGAACTCCAACAAGCTCCAGATAATTGAACCTCTTCTTCTTTCTCTCTCTTTTCTCTTCCCCCGGTGCCAATCACACCGGGGTTTTCTTTTGCCGTTCGACTGGGCGTGCGATACACCGAATGCGCCGAATGCACCGGATATGCTGAATGGCTCCGAAATATGCCTGGATACGCCCGAATAGCCCTGATACGCCAAAGGCCCCGCTCGGCGCAACAGCCAAGCAGGGCCCTGATGGAAACAAGCGGAAAGAGCGGTCAGTGCGCCCACACTGCGGCGTCGGGATCGTAATCGGGATCGTACCCGTCATCATCGCCGTCGCCATAGGTGGTTTCGTCGTCGATGACGCCCGAATCGGCTTCCTCAAGCAGTGCGTTGATGGCCTTGTCGTCGAGCTTGTAGTTCGGCAGCACGTTGTCGATGTAGCTCTTCACCGCCTCGGCCATCGGCACGTCATGCCCGGCGTTCTCCGCAAGGTACCAACGATGGGTCAGGATCTCGTGGAAGAACTGGGCTGGCTGGATCTGCGAACGGTATTCGCGCGGAATCATGCGGACCGTCGGTTCGAACACCTCACGCATCCAATCGGTCGCCACGATCTCCAGATCCTCGCCCTCACGCCAAGTGGAGGCACGGTAGGCGTCGAGATCGTTGAGCAGTCGACGGGCCTGATTCTCCTGCACGTCCAGACCGGTAAGCCGCAGCAGCTTGCGGGAGGCGTAGCCTGCGTCCACCACGCGCGGGCGGACGAGCACACGCTTGCCGTCCTCCGTGGTCTTCATTTCCAGCTCGTCCACGTCGAAGCCAAGCTCGTTCAGCTTGTTGACGCGCTTCTCGATCTTCCACATCTCGTCCGGCATGAACTTGTCGGTGTCGGTGAGCGCGCTCCACAGCGAATGGTAACGCTCCACCAGACGGTTGCCGATTTCGATCTCGTCCACGTCGCCGGGCAGCAGTTTGCCGTAGCTCAGATCCATCAGTTCGCCGATGATGTTGGTGCGGGCCAGGTCGATATCGTATTCGCGCTGGCCTTCGGTCAGGTTGATCTGCAAGTCACCGGTTTCGGCGTCCACCAGGAACGCGGTGAACGCGTCGGCGTCGCGCAGGAACAGCACGTTGGACAGGGACACATCGCCCCAGTAGAAGCCGGCCAGATGCAGACGCACCATCAGCACGGCCAAGGCGTCGATGAGACGTTCGGCGGTGTCCGGACGCAGGTTGCGGGCGAACAGCGCACGGTACGGCAGGGAGAACTTCAGATGCTTGGTGACCAGAATGGCTTCCAGCGGTTCGCCGTTGCGGTCGTGACGGCCGGTGACCACGGCGATCGGCGTGACGGCGGGCAGTTCCAGCTTCTGCAGGCGGCGAAGGTTCTCGTATTCGCGTTCGGCCATCTGCTTGGTGATTTCCTTCATGGCGTAGACTTCGTCGCCTACGTGCACGAAACGCACAACGTGCCTCGAAATGCCTCGCGGAAGATTGGCGAGCAGGTCCTGCGGCCAGGAGGCCAAGGGCTCATGCCACGGCAGGGTGAACATCTTCGGGTTGGAACTCGCGGCGGTGATCTTCAGCGCCTGCGGTTCCGCCGCATTATCCGGTTCGCTTTCCGCGTTCACGGATGTCGCCATGGCGGCACGGGGGTCCAGTTGGGACACATCAATTGGATTAGGGGTCATAGGTCAAGATTTTACGCATGCCACCACCCCAGGGATTATGAATGAACTATATGGTGGCTGGACGATTCGGCAGGGGGGGGCATGGGAATAAAAAGAAGCCCCGCATCGTAGCGGGGCTTCTTCAACGAGACGGTTAGAGAGGAAGAGAAAACGCCTCGTTTAATGGTTGGCCAGTTCCGCATGGAACCGGTCAAGTCTGTTGCGACCGGCCTTGCGGCCTGTCACTCGACTCAGTTCAGACGCAGCTCGGTCGACGGAGCGAACAGGTGCATCTTGGCCGGATCGATCTTGATCTTGACGGTGTCGCCGATCTTCGGCAGCGCACGCGGGTTCACACGAACCGTGGTGAGCTTGTTCTGATCGGACATGACCTGGGTGGCCTCGGCGGCGGAGCCGTCGGTGATGATGTTGCCGTAGATGTAGCCGTCGGAGCCGAGATCCTCGATGTTGACGACCTTCAGGGAGAAGGCGTTCGGATCGTCGGAGGTAGCCAGGGAGGCGTCTTCCGGACGGAAGCCGACGACGATCTGGCCCTTGTCTTCGGCGGTCAGCTTGTTGACGGCCTCGGCCGGCAGATCCACGGTGTCCTCACCGATCTTCGCCTTGCCGTTCACCACCGGGTGGGTGTTGATGTTCATCGACGGGGAGCCGATGAAGCCGGCGACGAAGACGTTGGCCGGGCGATCGTACAGCTCGGTCGGAGCGCCGACCTGCTGCAGGATGCCGAGCTTGATGACGGCGATGCGGTCGCCCATCGTCAGAGCCTCGGTCTGATCGTGGGTCACGTACAGGGTGGTGACACCCAGCTGACGCTGCAGAGCGGCGATCTGGGTACGGGTCTGCACACGGAGCTTGGCGTCGAGGTTCGACAGCGGCTCATCCATCAGGAAGACCTTCGGCTTACGAACGATTGCACGACCCATGGCGACGCGCTGACGCTGACCACCGGACAGTGCCTTCGGCTTACGGTCGAGGTACTCGGTGAGGTCGAGGATCTTAGCGGCTTCCTCGACGCGCTTGCGGATCTCATCCTTCGGGGTGCCGGCGATCTTCAGGGCGAAGCCCATGTTGTCGGCGACGGTCATGTGCGGGTACAGCGCGTAGTTCTGGAACACCATTGCGATGTCGCGGTCCTTCGGCTGCATGGTGGTGACATCCTTATCACCGATGCGGATGCTGCCCTTGTTCACTTCCTCAAGGCCAGCGAGCATGCGCAGGGTGGTGGACTTGCCGCAGCCGGACGGGCCGACGAGCACAAGGAACTCACCATCCTTGATATCAAGATTCAGATTATCCACAGAGGGCTTATCGTTGCCCGGGTAGATACGAGTGACGTGGTCGAAAACGACTTCTGCCATGAGTTCAATCCTTTCAGAGGCAGGTACGTGCCTCACGATCCGTTGTAAAGGGATTTACGGTGCTTCGATCTGTGAATCACCTGTCGCCCGCATCGCTGCGAACATTCAGGCAAACCGCAAACTTCTGCGTTTACTTGTTTGTTTTGGGTTCGTTGAGGTTCTCCTCATTGAGCCTTCTGCCCACTATACACGTCAAATCGAATTCGTCAATCGGCATGTTTCGTGCGTAACGCGGTTTTGTGACGCAAATCACATCCGCGAGATCGCCGGTTTTCCGCCGTTCTTGCCCGCCGGAACGCTCGGCTGGGCGCCCGGGATCATATCCCACGGCATACGGCGCGTCACGGCTCCGAACACGAACAGGATCAAAGCCGCCCACATGCCGTACGACCGCAGCGACGTGGATTCGCCGCCGAATCCGACTACATCCACTAGGAACAGCAGGCCGAGCACCACGGTACGGACCGCATAGAACGCGGTGCGTGCCGAACCGTGGCGGCTTTTGGTTTCGATGGTCATATGCGTGAACATGCCGGCGAGCGTCTGGCCATGATGGGTCAGCGGGATCAGCAGTTCGAAGATCAGGAACGCCACCGCCGCGCTGATCGGGGCGATCATATCCAGCCAGCCGACGCCGACCGTAAGCCAGCCGAACAGACGGAACCTGCCGTCGCTCAGCGGGGTGGCGATCGCATGGAAGCCGAATACGACGGCGAGGGTGAGCGGGAAGTAGACGAGCGCCACGAAAATCATGTCGATGATGAACGTCACGGTGCGGTGGATCACGCCGGGCCTTGCGTTGATGGCGTCTGGATTCGGCATGACCGACTGCGGCACCAGCAATCCGAACAGTTTGGCCACACCGATGCCTGCCATCGCGCCTAACGTGTTGGTGAGCAGGTCGTCCACGTCGAACTGACGGTAGGCGCACGGGTACAGTCCCCAGAATCCGGTGAGCTGCGACGTTTCGATGCCCAGCGAGACGAGGAATCCGACCGGCATGACGATCCACCAACGCCAACGCAGCCAACGGGTCAGCACGAATCCCAATGGCACGAAGAACACGATGTTGAATACCAGCTGCAAGGCGCCGGATAGACCGCCGAAACGCAGATCGCTGATGAAGCGCCAGATGTCGAGCTGCGGCGCGTAGTCGCCGGCGTGCGCGGCGCAGAAGGCCTGCGGGTCGTCGGGCATGGGGTAAAGGGTGAAGGCGACCAGACCGAGCACGTACAGCACCGAAAGGTATGCGGCGGCCACGGCCATGAACCGCAGCCGGTGATACCGGTGGTACAACCCCGCGAGAATGGGCAGGGTGAGCAACGCGGAGGCGAACGGCCACACCAGCACCGCGATGATGAACGACGTCGAGAAATACCCCAGATAGCTCAGCATGGTTCACCACTGTACCGGCCGGGATATGCCTCGGGCTATGCCACGAACGAAAAAACGGACGGCGGGAAAACCCACCGTCCGTTTGCTTTCTTCTCGGTATGCGCGCGATTCGTTCGCGTTTCGCTTGCGGATCAGTCGTCGCCGAGCGTGATGTGCACGCCGCCGACCAGCGAGCTCACGACGTTGTAGATCAGCGCGATGACGGATGCGAGCAGGGTGAACAGCACGATCTCGATGATGGAGAAAATCGTGACCGCGGAAAGCACCGAGCTCAGCGAGAACACGTCGGTCAGGTTCAGGCCGCCGGCATCAAGGCCGGTGGAGGCGACGATCTGCGTCAGCTGATCGAACACGCCGACGACATTGAGCAGCATCCACACCAGCGCGGCCGCGACGATCTGGATGATGCCCCATGCGAGTGACATGAGGAAGGAGACCTTGGCCACGCTCCACGCGTTCAGCCTGGTGAGCGACAGGTTCATACGGCGGGCACGCGGCGTGCTGCGCTTGCCCTTACCGTTGGGAGCCGGACGCACCGGAACACCGGTGGGCGTCGTCGAGGAGGAGAAAGCACGTGCCTTCTCGTGCGCCGGGGCCTGGCTGGACACGGAACGCGCCTCGCGCGGAGCGTCGACCGTGTCCTTCGGCTGCTGTTCGAACGCCTCGGTCGCGTTGGTTTCCGCGGGCGTTCCCGGGGTTTCGATGGTCGCGTTCTCTTCAGGCTTGTCGCTCATGTTGCTCCTTCATGATTCGCTATCTCTTGCCGAGAGTAGCAATCTTCGCAGACGATTATTCGCCGTCCGCCTCGGTATTCACATTCTGTTCGTCAGCGGGCTGTTCGGCAGGCTGTTCGACGGACTGCTGCTCGGCGGTCGCGGACTCGACGTTCACGGTTTCGGCGGTCGCGGACTCGACGCTCGATTCGGCATCGTCATCATCCTCGTCACGTTCGGCGTTCAGAGCGATGGAGATGATCTCATCGTTCTTATCCGGCTTGGCCAGGGTGACGCCCTGCGTGTTACGGCCGGTGCGCTTGACCTCGGCCACGTCGGAACGGATTACCTTGCCGGACTTCATGATGGCCATCACCTGATCGTCTTCGGAGACGATCAGCGCGCCGACCAGGGAGCCACGGCCTTCGGCCAGCTGCAGCGCCTTGACGCCGTAGCCGTTGCGGCCCTGCAAGCGGTATTCGCTCACCGCGGAACGCTTGGCGAAGCCCTCGTTGGTGACCACGAGCAGATCCTTGTCGGTATCGCCCCACACCACGTCCATGGCCAGTAGCTCGTCGCCGTCGCGGAACTTCATGCCCTGCACGCCGGCGGTCTGACGTCCCATCGGACGCAGCTGCTCGTCGCTTGCGGTGAACTTGAGGCTCATGCCGTTTCTGGAGACCAGCATGATGTCATCATCGGCGTTGCACAGCGCGGCGCCGATCAGCTCGTCGGCGTTCTCGCCGTTCTCGTCGGCCATCAGACGGACCGCGATCAGGCCGCCCTGACGCGGGGAATCGTACTCCGCCAGCGCGGTCTTCTTGACCTTGCCGGAACGGGTGGCGAGCACCAGATACTTGGCGACCTCGTAGTTCGGAATCGACAGCACGGTCTGGATGGACTCGTCCGGGGCGAACTGCAGCAGGTTGGCCACATGCTGGCCCTTGGAATCCCTTGACCCTTCGGGCAGCTCGTACGCCTTCAAGCGGTAGACGCGGCCCTTGTTCGTGAAGAACAGCAGCCAATTGTGCGTGCTGGTGAGGAAGAAGTGATCGACCACATCATCCTCGCGCAGCTTCGCGCCCTTGATGCCCTTGCCGCCGCGGTGCTGGGCGCGGTATTCGTCGGCCTTGGTGCGCTTGATGAAGCCGGAGTGGGTGACGGTGACCACCACGTTCTCTTCGGGGATGAGATCCTCGACGTTCATTTCACCGCTGAACGGCAGGATCTTGGTGCGGCGCTCATCGCCGTACTTGGCGACGATCTCGTCAAGCTCCTCGCCGACGATGGTGCGCTGGCGTTCCGGCCTGGCGAGAATGTCGTTGTAGTCGGCGATCCTGCGCATCAGCTCGTTGTGCTCGTCGACGATCTTCTGCGCTTCCATGTTGGCCAGACGAACCAGCTGCATGGACAGGATGGCGTCCGCCTGGACCTGGTCGATGTCGAGGAATTCCATGAGCTTCGGACGCGCGTCCTCACGGCCCTGGCTGCTGCGGATCAGCTTGATGACCTCTTCGATGGCGTCAAGCGCCTTGAGCAGGCCCTGCAGGATATGGTCGCGTTCCTCGGCTTCGCGCTTGAGGTAGGCGGTACGGCGGGCGACGACTTCGATCTGGTGGTTGATCCAATGGCGGATGAACGCGTCCAGGCTCAGCGTGCGCGGCACGCCGTCGACCAGCGCCAGCATGTTGGCGCCGAAGGTCTGCTGCAGCTGGGAATGCTTGTACAGGTTGTTGAGCACGACCTTCGGGACCGCGTCGCGCTTGAGCACGAGCACCAGTCGCTGGCCGGTACGGCCGGAGGTCTCGTCGCGCATGTCGGCGATGCCCTGGATCTTGCCGTCGCGCACGGCTTCACGGATGGAGGCGACGAGGCGATCGGGGTTGACCTGGTACGGCAGCTCGGTGACGACCAGGCACATGCGGCCCTTGATCTCCTCGGTGTTGACGACGGCACGCATGGTAATCAGGCCACGGCCGGTACGGTAGGCCTGTTCGATGCCCTTGTGGCCGAGGATGGTGGCGCCGGTCGGGAAATCCGGTCCCTTGATGATGCGAATCAGGTTGTCGAGCAGTTCCTCACGGCTCACATCGGGGTGTTCCAGCGCCCAGTGCACACCTTCGGCCACTTCGCGCATGTTGTGCGGGGGAATGTTGGTGGCCATGCCGACGGCGATGCCGGAGGAGCCATTGCACAGCAGGTTCGGGAAACGGGCCGGCAGCACGGTCGGCTCCTGGGTCTTGCCGTCGTAGTTCGGCAGGAAGTCGACGGTGTCCTTGTCGATGTCGCGCACCATTTCCATGGCGAGCGGCGCCATACGGCATTCGGTGTAACGCATTGCGGCAGCGGGGTCGTCGCCCGGGGAGCCGAAGTTGCCCTGACCGTCGACGAGCATGTAACGCATCGACCAGGACTGGGCCATACGCACCAAGGTGTCGTAGATGGCGGAATCGCCGTGCGGGTGGTACTTACCCATGACCTCGCCGACCACGCGGGCGCACTTGGAGTAGCCGCGATCAGGACGGTAGCCGCCGTCGTACATGGCGTACACCACGCGGCGATGCACCGGCTTCATGCCGTCGCGCACGTCGGGCAACGCACGATCGACGATCACGCTCATGGCGTAGGCGAGGTAGGACTCGCGCATTTCCGTCTGCAGATCGCGCACGCGGATGCGTTCGCCGACCATCAGACCGTAATCGGTGTTGTCCGCTTCCTGCGGGCTCAACGGTTCCATCGAGCCGTCAGGCACGAACTGACCATCTTCATTGTTGTTTTCGTCTGCCACTTTTCCTCCGTAGCTATGCCTCCCGAGGGGAAGGCGCCGGCCGTGGAACCGGCCGGGGGAGAAGGCATCGAAAGCCTTCTCCCATTACGTTTCCTCACTTCGGATTCCGGTTCGCGCGCCGGACCGAAGATTCGCCTTATGCCTTACGCGATGCCGTCACGCGTCGATCCAGCTGACGTTGCGCGCGTTGCGCTGGATGAACAGTCGACGCGGTTCGACCTCATCACCCATCAGCATGGAGAAGGTCTCGTCGGCGGCTTCCGCGTCTTCGATCTGCACCTGCTTGAGGATGCGGTGATCCGGATCCATGGTGGTCTCCCACAGTTCCTGGTAGCTCATCTCGCCCAGACCCTTGTAACGCTGGATGCCTTCGCCCTTCGGCAGCTGACGGCCCTTCGCCTTGCCTTCGGCGAGCACGCGGTCGCGTTCGGCATCGGTGTAGACGAAATCGTGCGCACCCTTGGTCCACTTGAGTCGGTACAGCGGCGGCATGGCCACGTACACGTACCCGGCGGTGATCATCGGACGCATGTAGCGGAAGAACAGCGTCAGGTTCAGGGTGGCGATGTGCGCGCCGTCGACATCGGCATCGGCCATGATGATGACCTTGTGGTAGCGCACCTTGCTCAGGTCGAAGTCCTCACCGTAGCCGCCGCCGACCGCGGTGATCAGCGATTCGATGGTTTCGGACTTCATCATGCGGTCGAGGCTCGCGCGCTCGGTGTTCAGGATCTTGCCTCGCAGCGGCAGGATCGCCTGGGTGATCGGGTTACGGCCCTGGATGGCGGAACCGCCTGCGGAATCACCCTCCACGATGAACAGCTCGCATTCCTCAGGATTGTTGGACTGGCAGTCCTTGAGCTTGTCGGGCATGCCGGCGGATTCGAAGATCGACTTGCGGCGGGTGTTCTCACGGGCCTTCTTGGCGGCCAGGCGTGCACGGGAGGCTTCGATGGCCTTCTGGATGACGTTCTTCGCCTCGCTGGGGTGCGCGTCGAACCAGTCGCCGAGCTTGTCGGTCATCACACGCTGCACGAAGGTCTTGGCTTCGGAATTGCCGAGCTTGGTCTTCGTCTGGCCTTCGAACTGCGGGTTGGTGAGCTTGACGGACACCACCGCGGTCAGGCCTTCACGCACGTCGTCGCCGGACAGGTTCTCGTCCTTGTCCTTGAGGATGTTCTTCTCGCGGGCGTAACGGTTCACCAGCGAGGTCAGCGCGGCACGGAAACCTTCTTCGTGGGTGCCGCCTTCGGTGGTCGAAATGGTGTTCGCGAAGGTGTGCACGGATTCGGAGTATGCGGTGGTCCACTGCATGGCGATTTCGGCGGAGATGCCGAGCTTCAGGTCTTCGGCGTCGAAGTTGATGACCTCGTCCTCGACGGGCACGGCCTTGCGGGACTTCACCAGGTAGCCTACGTAATCCTTGATGCCGTTGGCGTACTGGTAGGTGGCAGTCTGATGCAGTTCCTCGGTGACGTTGTCGCCGTCGCCCGCGACCTCGTCGCCGGCGTCGTCCACCTGGCGCAGGTCGGTGAGGCTGAGCTTCAGGCCCTTGTTGAGGAACGCCATCTGCTGGAAACGGCTGCGCAGCGTCTCGAAATCGTAGGACGTGGTTTCGAAGATGGCGGGGTCGGCCCAGAACGTGACGGAGGTGCCGGTGGATTCGCCTTCGGCCATCGGCTCGCCCTTCGCGAGCGGCGCGGTGGGGTGCTGATCCTTGTACGTCTGGGTCCAGTGGAAGCCCTGACGGCGCACTTCGACGTCCACTCTGGTGGACAGGGCGTTCACCACGGAGATGCCCACGCCGTGCAGACCGCCGGAGACGGCGTAGCCGCCGCCACCGAACTTGCCGCCGGCGTGCAGCTTGGTCATCACGGTTTCCACGCCGGAGATGCCTTCGCCGGGCACGATGTCGACCGGGATGCCACGGCCGTCGTCGACGACGCGGATGCCGTTGTCGGGCAGAATCGTGACCTCGATGTGGCTGGCGTAACCGGCCAGCGCCTCGTCCACGGAATTATCGACGATCTCGTACACCAGATGATGCAGGCCTCGGGGACCGGTGGAGCCGATATACATGCCTGGGCGGATGCGCACCGCCTCAAGTCCTTCGAGGACCTTCAGATCGGAGGCGTCGTAATGCTCGGGAGTCATCGACTCGTCGAGCTCGCCTTCCTGCAATTCGGCGTTATTGATATGTTCATCTGCGGCTTTGAGCTGTTCTTCTTTGCTCGCGGCCGTCTCCAGCGAATCCGCCAAGGAGCTTCCTTCCTGCGTCACTGGCTCGCGAAAGGGTTATTTCGCGGTCCATTGCCTCAAAAACGCCTTCTAAGGCCCCCTGAGGCGTCTTGACTATACTGCAGGTGATTCTACTCATGCGCCACGACTACAGCTATACGCGCCCATTAGCGGCGTTTGCCCCATTTTCGGCTGTATCCGACGGATGGGCCGACGACCCGGATGTCGTTGACTTCCAATCCTTCCAGTTTCTTCGCGATCGTGGCGGAGAGCTGGGGGATAAGGAAAGTGAGCTGGGTCGCCCACACCTGTGATTCGGCGCGGATGACGAGCACGCCGTCGCGGAAGCTCACCACGCGCGAATGCTGCGCGATGCCCGTGCCGACCACCTGATCCCAATGGTTGTTCAGCTGCGAGATCTTCATATGCGGCATCCAATTGCCGCTTTCCGCTATGGCCGCGGCGACGCCGCCCAGTTTGGCGGGATCGCGCCCCGGCTTGCCGAAATTCTCCCAGGCGAGTTCCGCCCTCGCCGCACGTATTTTGCGGGAATCCTCGCGCCGAGCGTACCGTTCGAACACCTGGGCCGGCAGGGTGCGCTGGTCGAGGTGCAGCGTCACCGCCACGGGCGGCTTCATGATCGGCCTTCGTTCTCGCTCGGCGGAATCGGGGGAGCGGATTCGGGGGATTCCGTGGAGTCGGAGGAACCGGAGGAACCGGACAGCGCCGCAATCATATCCGCGAACGGATCGGCATGCGATTTCAGCGCCGCGACATCGATGATGTTCGCGCGGGCATCCTGGGGAATATCGCTTTCCGCGGCGGCGGTGATGATCACCTGATCCTGGTCCTTGGCGAAATCGAGGATCTGCGTTCTACGCGACTCGTCCAGCTGCGCGAACACATCATCGAGAATCACGATGGGCTTGACGCCGCGCGAACGCGCGATCACCTCGAACAGCGCCATTTTCAACGCCAACGCCATGGTCCACATCTCACCGTTCGAGGCGAATTCCTTGGCGGGAACGCCGTCGAGCAGTATCGCGAAATCGTCGCGCTGCGGGCCGATGAGGTTCACGCCACGCGCCACCTCACCCGGGTACAGGCGCTGAAAATGCTCGGAAATGGCGAGTTCCGGCGAATCGGAGGCGAACACCTCATCCAGCGACGGCTGGTAGGCGATCTGCGCCTTGCCTTGGCCGCGCGACAGCCGTTCGTAGATCGTGGTGAACGGTTCCGCGAGGGAACGCATCATCTCGTCGCGCATACGGGTCAATGCCACGCCCGCTTCGATGAACTGGCCTGTCCATACTTCCAGACCGCTGAGCACCGCGTCCACGGAACCTTCATGCTGGCCGAGCTGCTTGAGCAGCGCCGCACGTTGGCGTGCGATCTGGGTGAACCGCTGCAGACGCTCGGCGTACCGGGGAATCAGCTGGCTGCCGCTGCGGTCGATGAAACCGCGTCTGGTCGCCGGATCGGCGCTCACCAAACGCTGATCGTCGGGCGTGAACGCCACGGACGGCACCAATCCGACGATATCGCGCAGATATTGGGAGGCGCCGGAGTTGATGCGCGCACGGTTCGCGCCTTTGGCCGCGATCGTCACCTCATAGGTGGTGGGTTCGGTGCCCGTGCCATCAGCCCCGGCACCGTCCTGCGTGTTGACGTTCACGCGGATGGTGGCCTTGCTTTCGCCGCGTTCCACCAGCGGCAGCGACGAGGATACCCTGTGGCTGCCACCGGTGGAAAGCACTTCGATCGCTTCGACCAGATTGGTTTTGCCCAATCCGTTCGGACCGTGCAGCACGTTCACGCCGGGTTCGAAGTCGACCACGATCTGGTTCCAGGAGCGGAAGTGGTCGAGTGCGAGACGCGAAATATACATGGCTGCCGGTTCCGATGGGGATGTGCTGGTTCGGGTGTTTCGATGTTTGGTTGTTCCGCTATCCGATTACGGGTTTCAGTTGTTGAAACGCATCGGGACGAGCAGATAGCGGTAATCCATCGATTCGTCGGAGTCCGCTTCCTGCTGGCCGTTGAATTCCACAGGCTTGACCGCGGTGGTGAGCTTCATGCGCACGTACGGTTCGCTGATGGCGCTCAGGCCTTCGATGAGGTAGGACGGGTTGAACGCGACGGTGATGTCTTCGCCATCCATATCGATGTCGATGATTTCCTTCGCCTGGGCTTCGTCCACGGCGCCGGCGCTCAGGGTGAGCTCGTTGCCGGAGAAGACCATGCGGATCGGGGCGTTGCGTTCCGCGACCAGGGCGACGCGCTTGATGGCGCCGATTAGGGACTGCTTGTCGATGACGGCCTGAATCGGGTATTCGTCGGCGAAGAGGCGGTCGACCGCCGGGAATTCGCCGTCGATCAGCTGCGAGGTGGAGGCGCGGCCGGCGTTCTCGAAACCGAGCAGGGAGGGGCTTTCCGTGTCGAAATCGAGCGTGAGGTTCTGACGTTCGTCGAGGGAACGGGAGATGTCGCGCAGCAGGGAGCCACGTACCAGCGTGGTGGTGTTCACCGCGGGATTCTGCGGGCTCCAGGAGAAGGTGGCGCGGGCCAGACGGAAGCGATCGGTGGAGGTCAGCACGACCTTGTCGCCTTCGAACTGCATGCGCACGCCGGTGAGTACCGGGCGGTTCTCCTCACGGGAGACCGCGACGCAGGCCTGGGAAACCGCCTGGACGAAGGTCGGGGCGTCGACCTGACCGAGCTGTTGCGGCATTTGCGGAAGATCCGGGTATTCGGCGCTCGGCATGAGCTGCATGGTGAAGGTCGATTTGCCGGAGGTGATCGTCAGCGTGGTGTCGTTCGCGACGAGGTAGGTGCGTTCGGCGGGAAGCGACTTGGTGATGTCGGCGAGCAGCTTGCCGAGCACCAGGATGCTGCCGGGTTCATCCACACCGGCTTCGATGTGGTGGCGAGCCGAAATTTCGTAATTGAACGCGGAAAGTTGCAACGTTCCATCCGCCGCATCGAGGCGGATGCCCGCGAGAATAGGGTTCGAGGGGCGGCTGTCGATGACCCTGGTGGTCCATGCCACTGCTTCGGCAAGGGCCGCGGAATCGATTTCAACCTTCATAAAGCCTGCTTTCCTTCGGAAGAACCCGCCACATGCGGGTATTTCTTGAGCTAGGCATCATTCTAGCGACTTGAAACCGGGTTCCGTTTGGGATCGGCGGCCCGCATTATTGCTATTGCGGTTAGAACAGGTACAAACGTAAGTAATACTCGTAATAAGGCTTGTGGATAATGTGGATAACTCGCGCAAACCGTTCCCGCGCTTTCGATTGTGAATAACTCAACGGATGTGGATAACTCGAAGATTCATGTGGATAAACAGGCGAGTTATCCACAGGCGTTCCGGCGCCGCTGAATTATCCACATTCGCCGCCTTGTTATCCACGAGTTATCCACATCGAAAATACCAGTAATCCACGAGTTATCCGCAGGGTTTACCCACATTTGTGCATAACCATGTGGATAACTTTTTTAAAAATTTCCGGCTTCGCCGGAGTGTTGCGGCTGGGAGAATCGCGCTCAGAGACCAAAATCGACGGTTTTGGCGGACGGCCGGAAAAACATGCAAAAACCGTCTCTCAGAACGATCCTAAGAGACGGCCGGGCGAAAACGGAAAATCAGTTGGAGCCCTGCTTCAGACGGACGGTGAGCTCCATGACGTAGTTGTAGATATCCTGACGCTGCTGCATCTCGTTGGTGATGCGGTCGCAGGCGTGCATGACGGTGGTATGGTCCTTGCCGCCGAACACCTTGCCGATGTCCACAAGGCTCATGCTCGTCATCTCACGGGTGAGATACATGGCTATCTGACGGGCGAGGGCGATGTTCTTCATACGAGAACGCCCCACGATGTCGTCGAAGGTGAGATGGAAGTACTTCGCCGCCTGACTGATGATGTCAGTGGGCTTGATCTCCACATCCGTGGTGAAGAAATCCTGCAGGGTCTGTTCGGCCATGGCCCTGGTGACCGGCTGGTTGCTGAGCGATGCGACTGCGGTCACTCTCGTCAGCGCGCCTTCCAGCTCGCGGATGTTCTCGGTGAACCGTTCGGCGATCAGGTCGAGCACATCGTTCGGGATGTTGCTGTGGTTCATCGTCGCCATCATGCGCAGGATGGCGATACGGGTCTCCAGATCCGGCGGCTTGACGTCCACGGTCAGACCGGAATCGAAACGCGAAATCAGACGGGCCTCGAAGCCCTTCAGGTTCTTCGGCGCCACATCGGATGCGATCACGATGCGCTTGTTCGCCTGATGAAGCGCGTTGAACGTATGGAAGAACTGTTCGAGGGTCGCTTCCTTACCGCCCAAAAACTGGATGTCGTCGATGAGCAGCACGTCCACGCTGCGGTATCGACGGTTGAACTCGGCGATACGCCCCTGGCTTTGCGACGGAATCTGCAACGCCTCGATGAACTCGTTCAGGAACTCCTCGCTGTTGACATACCGCACTTTGAGGGTCGGATCCTTGACCAGTGCGTAGTTGCCGATCGCGTTCAACAGATGGGTTTTGCCCAAGCCGGACCCGCCGTAGATACACAACGGGTTGAAATCTTTGCCGGAACCCTCGGCCACGGCAAGCGCCACGGTACGGGCGAAACGATTGGAATCACCGGGCACGAAGGTGTCGAACGTCGCGTTCTTGTTGAGATGGGTTTCCGGATCGCGTTGCACCTTGTTGCGATCGACCACATACTGGCCTTCGACCTCGGAATTGACCTGCGGCTGCAATGCCGAAGGCACGGTCGGAACCGGACCGGCGGAACCGAACGGTTCCTTGCCCAGATCCTCAAGCGATGGCGTGCCGCCGGACAACGGCAGTTCGGGCTGCTCCTCCACGGCGGCGGGCCGCGGTTCCGGCTTCGCCTTGGGCTGCGGTTTGGGTTCCGGCTTCGCTTTGGCGGCGGATTGTTGCGGCACGATTTTGAACGCCGGGAACATATCCTGGCCGGTGACCATGTTCAGCGCTTCGAGCAGCGGCTGCATGAGTTCGTTTTCAAGAGCCTGGCGTGTGCCGGCGTTGTCGACGCACAGCACGATGGTCGTCCCGTATACGGCTTCGGGGGTCACACCCTCCAGCCAGCCTTTGTCGCGGGGGGAGAGGGACTTCTTATGCTTCAGCAGCGTAAGGGCGTCAGACCAGATATGCTGAGCCTGAACAGCTGGGTTATCGGCGTCTGCGGTCATGACACTCCTTTCCTCTTCCGCCATGTAGGGACACTCAGCTACCTATTTTTACTCGTACCGCGTGAGTTATCCACCGCCTAGCGTGTTGCAATTACTGAATTGTGAATAACATAAATGTAATTTGTGGATAACTTTCGGCCCTGTTCCCGTGCATTTGCAACGTTTTACGGCATGTCGGCGGGTTTTCCGCGCGTGCGGATATGACCGTTGAGTTGACGTTAGGGCAGGGGTGAGAGTAGTTTTATAGAGCTTGACTCACGTGAGAGCCGCGCGCAAGCGTGGCCGAAGAAACCTAGGAGCTAATTATGAAGAGGACCTTCCAGCCCAACAACCGTCGTCGTCACATGAAGCACGGCTTCCGCCTGCGCATGCGCACCCGTTCCGGCCGCGCCGTGATTAACCGTCGCCGCGCCAAGGGCCGCAAGAACCTGTCTGCCTGATTTGCCGCTGACGGCATCGTTACCGTGGAACGGTTGAAGAGCCACAGTGATTTCGTCGCCGTGCTGAAGCGCCGTCGCAAGGTCTCGCGCCATGATCTCATCGTGCATTACGCTATGCGCGATGATGCCAAGGCGCATGGTGTTGTGACGCCCGGTGCGCGACGGATGGGGCTAGCCGTATCCAAATCGGTCGGCAATGCCGTCACGCGTAATTCAGTTAAGCGTCGTTTTCGCGTATTGGCTTCGCGATACGAGCATACTTTGCCTGAGGGCATCGATGTGGTATTGCGCGCGAAGCCATCCGCAGCCAATGCCTCCTTCCAATCATTGGAAGAACAAATGGCCACCGGATTTGAGGTGGTGGCGTCGAAACTCGCCCGGGATTGACGATGAGCGTTGCCGGCGATGCGATCATACGCATGATTCGGTGGTATCAGCGTCATTTTTCGGCGAATCGCGCCGTACCATGCTGTAAGTTCTACCCGAGTTGTTCCAACTATGCGATTCAAGCGGTACGGCGATTCGGTGTATGCCGCGGGGGATTGTTGGCTGTTCTGCGTCTGTTGAGATGCCGGCCGTGGAGTTATGGCGGCATCGATGATGTTCCGCAACGCTTTTCCGTTTTCTATCGTTTTCGGTGGTCGAAAGCCCACGAAGAACCTCGACTGACGCCGTTGTCGGCTGACGAGTAAGGATTCGAACGATGATTTATAATCAAGACCAGTTTTTACTGGACAGTGGTTTTTGGGGGTGGCTGTATAAGCTGCTGACCCCGGTCGAATGGCTGATGACTCAGGTCATGGCCATTTTCCATAAACTGCTGGTTTTGGTGGGCATGAACCCCGTTGGTATCTCATGGGTTTTGTCCATTATTTTCCTGGTGCTGGTGGTTCACGCCATTATCTTCCCGATGTACTACAAGCAGATGAAGTCGATGCGCAAGCTTCAGGCATTGGCTCCGAAGATGCAGCGCATCAACAACAAGTACAAGGGCAAGACCGATCCGGCCAGCAAGGAAGCCATGAGCCGTGAGATGCAGAAGCTGTATCAGGACAACAAGGTGAATCCTGCCGGCTCCTGCCTGCCTATGCTGATCCAGGGCCCGGTGTTCATGTGCATGTTCTACACGCTGTCGGCCATTCCCTATATTGCACGCGGCAAGCGCGCCACCCTGGGTGCGTTCGACCAGGCCACGGCCGCCGAGTTCAGCAAGACCAAGGTCTTTGAAATCGTCGGCGTCTCCGATACCTTCGGCACCGCGGACAGCAGCGGCAAGATCGTCATCGGCATCTTCGTGTTGTTGATGTGCGCCTGCTTGTTCTTCATGCAGCGCTTCCAGATGAAGCGCAACATGAACAACGACGCCGTCAACCAGCAGACCATGACCATGCAGAAGGTCATGATGTGGGGCTTCCCGGTCATGTACATCTTCTCCGGCATCGCCATGCCGTTCGCCGTGCTGGTGTACTGGCTGACCAACAACGTGTGCAACCTGATTCGTACCCTGTGGCAGATCCGCAACTTCCCGACCCCTGGTTCCCCGGCCGCGAAGGAAAAGGAAGAGCGCGACCACAAGCGCGAGAACGCACGACGTGCACGCGCCGGCGAGCCTTCGCTTGAGGATGAGGAGCTGCAGCGGGCCAAGGAAGAGGAGGAGCGAAAGCTCACCCAAGGCTTCCAGCGAGAACAGCCGCACCGCAAACGCAAAAAGAAGAAGTGAACGATAAGGTCTGATGTTTCATGTGAAACATCAGACCTTATTCTGACTTGGGGCTGTCGTTGAGCAATTCCGGCAGCTGGTTTAGACTGATATCTATACGCGCCAAAAAGGAGTATATATGGCACAGGATGACGAGAAGACCTTGGATCAGCTCAACGAGGAAGCTGATATCGCCGCCGATTATCTTGAAGAACTTCTGGATATCGCCGACTACGAGGGCGATATCGAAATGGGTATCCGTAACGGCCGTCCGACGGTTCAGATCGTCGCCGACGACGATACCGACATCAAGCATCTCATCGGACGCAACGGCGAAGTGGTCGACGCTCTGCAGCAGCTGACCAGGCTCGCGGTCCAGCAGAAGACCGGCGAACGTTCCCGCCTCATCGTCGACGTTGACGGCTTCCTCAAGCGCAAGCGTCAGCGTCTGCACGATATCGCACTGGACGCGGTCGATGAGGTCAGGGAGACCGGTGAGCCGGTCGACCTGAAGCCGATGAATTCGTTCGAGCGCAAGGTGGTGCACGATGTCGTCCGCGAGGAGGGACTGAAGTCCCGCTCCCACGGCGAGGAACCGAACCGCCATGTGACCATCTATCTGAAGGCCGCGGCGAACGAGGACGAAGAGTAAGTTTCACGTGGAACAGGGAGTCCATAGCGATATGGGCTCCCTGTTTTGTATGAGTAGGAAAGAGCAGTAGAGCCTATGGTTGATGAACTGAATGGTTCCCCGATTCTCGCCGAGGTGCTGGGGGATGCGTTGCCCAAGCTGGAGAAATTCCACGCGAAGCTGGAAACGGAGGGCGAGCCGCGCGGTCTGATCGGTCCGAGGGATGTCGACATCATCTGGGAGCGTCACATTCTCAACTCCGCCGCCATCGTGCCGTTCATCCGTGAGGTGACGGACGGCAAGCGCTTCAAGACCGTGGCCGATGTCGGCAGCGGTGGCGGGTTCCCCGGCATTGTCGCGGCGGCATGTCTGCCCGACCACGAGTTCACGCTGATCGAACCGATGGAACGTCGCGTCGAATGGCTGGGGGAGTGCGTCGAGGAGATGGGCCTGAAGAACGTGACGATCATGCGTGCGCGTTCCGAAGAGGTGATCACGGCGATGCGTCAGGATCGCGGCATGCATCCGTACGCTGCGGTCACTTGTAGGGCCGTGGCACCGATGACGAAGCTCGCCGGATGGACCTTGCCGCTGCTGAAGCCGCAGGGCCGCTTGGTGGCTCTGAAGGGGCGTTCCGCGCAGGCTGAGATCGAGAAGGCGGCTAAGATGATCGCCAAGTTCAAGGGCGTGCGCCCCCGCGTTGTGGAGGCTCCGGTCGGCCCCGGCCTGGAGGCTACGCACGTGGTGCTGGTGGATAAGAAGTAGGTAGACTCGTCTGGTTCCCTGAGTGGCTTGGGTCTTGGGTGGCCTTGGGTGACCTGAGCGCCTGAGTGTCTGAGTGTTGTGAAACAGCGTTCCCGCGTATGTGTGCGGGGACGCCGTTTTTGTTTTGCCGCTTTGGGGGAGTGGGGTTGGGGT
>NZ_JAHBBE010000022.1 GCF_019331805.1 Bifidobacterium pongonis | reverse complement strand
CGAACGAATGGTCGAACCGCCGCTACCTGGACATGTCCCGGCTCGATGACAACCTCGTGGAAGCGAACTGATCATCGCGCCATGGACGGCCATGATCCAAAGTGCGCAACTTTTCGGGCACTACCGATGTTCGATGACGGAAATCGTGCTTTGAAAACCGATGACGAAAACTTTGTCGCGCTGATTGGGAAAATCAACCAGTATGCCAAGCGAATCGATATTACTTCAGAAGCTATATGGCGTAATCCTCAGGAAGACGGAAATGCAACCAAATTTACAGTGGCCTATAGCCTTGTGCGGAAACTGAATGACGAAATTAGTCAGCTGACCAAGAGTCAAGCGTCAAACCAATAAAATTATACCGGTGGTTTCAGCTCCGACAATGTGATATTGGGTAAGTCCAGCATGCTGATATGGAGCCGAATCCAGGATTGGTCGCAGCGTCTTCGTCGTCAATTACTTTCCGTCCTATCTGCTGATTCCGACGGTTCGCGTCGTTGACGAGTTCTAGCATCGCCTCGCTTGGCTTGCGTTGGTGCCCTTCGGGGATATTGAGGTAGTGCCCGAAAACCTGAACCACACAAGAATACGGATGTTATCAGGAACCGACTTTGAACCGCATTTCCGACCGTCCAATTTGAAGAAAATCGAATCCAATGACCGGAAGCGCGGTTTTGCGTCTACGCAATCAAGCTACCAATCAAGCATTTCCGCAGTGCAGCTCTTTGAAGCCCCCAACGTCTCAAAAAGCAAGTATCTGCACCATGTCTCTAAAGTATTTACCAATTCTTGGAAGCCGAGATCATCGTACTCCTGAGCCCCATGACTTATTTTGTTACGAATATTCATAACTGCAGCGAAAGCGCTGTTCACGCCCGCCTGCTCGCGGATGATTCTTGCGACAAACGAGTTCGCGTCAAGCCTTTTTTCCACTTCTGGAACAGTTTCTTTGCATAACTTCAGAAGACCATCAGCCGTAGCGCGCATAAATGATTTCCTCGGAAAAGCTGATTCTAATAAAGAGAATTGTTCATTACTCAAGATACCCTTTTCTTCGATTATTTGCAGTATTTCCTTCCTCTCCTTCTTGTATTCCTTATCGGATTGCTTAATTTCCATCTTGTACCGTGAATTATATTCACCTTCAAGAGCTTGAATCAGAAGAAGAAATCTTGAGCGCAACAGGCCTTCCCTTTGCAACGCCAAATTCCCATATGTTCCAACGATAGGATGGCTTTGCGTCTCTTGCCATTTTAAAAGAAACGATTTCATCTCATCAAGAGAAACGCTCTTCCGAGGTTGCCGTCTTACGCCTTCGCACTCTTCTGGACCAAGTTGATTCATTATGGCCTCGCCTACAACTTGAAATCTGCAATCCGCACTGCCAATCTTTCCTCGCGCAAAAACCCAGTCAATTAACTCAATCTGATCCGCAACGAGGGAACACAGTATCTGCAACGGTCCAATCCAAGCATCCATCAAATCGGCAATCGGATATTCACGGCCAATATTCACGCTTATCGAGCTGCCAGAACATCCAGACAATATCCTGTCAATCTGTTCGATATCGCATTCGAATGCGTCAAACGTCACAGGGCACGGCTCATCATCCGTCACACGGGCAACATCATCCACACAAACGATTAACGTTTGTGCACTAATATGAACTTCAAAAACATAATTATCCATTACAGGATTTAATGCAAAAACCGTTTGATTGGTCTGAAGAAGAGTTCCTCTCAACATTTCCAGCCTCATCCCGGAGACGGTGGGGAGACCTCCCCACTCCGAATCCTGAGCACCGGGGAAAAGCTTCGCAATGCGAAACGTTTCGAAAAGATCATTCGAGATGGAAACACTACTGCGAATCCCAGTACGATCCCGAATGCTCACCTGCCCCTTGCAAGCGTGACATGTACCATCCTGCAACGGAATATACCATTCAACGTCGTAGGTACCGTTAGCAAGAAAGCTAACATTGTTATCGGCGCCAGCAGAAAAACGTTTGATTTCATCACAATATTCTTCATTCAGCTCATTCTCAATCGCCAAAGTACATTCCTCTACTAACTGCCTTACGAATACCACGCCCAGCAACGCTATCGGCAAATCCCCGCCTCATCCAAGCGCAAGATTCGCCGGCACTACTCCTGCCAGTATATGCACACCCTATTGTCGCTATCCGTCTTGGCCATCTCCAAATTCTTTCACCAAGACCGCCGACTACAACCGTTGTGGCCGTATCAAAAACTTTGACGGCAAAATAGCGCATCAGGAGTTTGCAAAACATATGGAAGATAATTACGGTATTGGAAAGCCGAGCACACTTCTAGCCAAATCAGAAGCCGTACGTAAGTGTCGAAGAAAAGTGATATTTGCAGCATTGCGCTGACTTGGGGGTTGTGAATGAAACCCAGACGAAAGTGCAACCATACGCAGGAAGTGTGAGGCGTGCTTGATGCGGACCGCATTGCGCTCAACATGCACGACGAAACGAAAAACCGCATTCGACTACGCCGAAGAAGCTGAGTCTTGCCTGTATTTTGCCCCTTGAAATGAAAATTCAAGGCTGGAAGTTGGTGCTCGTATTGCATACAAGGTCGAACCAGCCGAGGCGAACCCGGAGAAGAACCAGTAACACGTCACATATGCTATCTGCGATAGATGTGGTTTCGTCTGCCGTTGTGGACGCGCCTAATTGGTGGTGAAAGAAATGGCTGATGTATCATGGCAACCAACAGCAGCTCCCTAGGCCTCCTAACAGTGCCCAACCCTGGGAGCTCTTTTCGTAGCACCCAGAGAGCGGAACGCATGGAACACAAGATGCTGCATATCGGAACGGAATAATGCATTCTTTGCGCTGGAAGTAAGAGCTCTGAGGCTAGTATGCAATTGCTATGAACGTCATGTGTGGACTCGGCTTTCAACCGATTTGGACGGTTCTTACCTAGGCCAGCCCTCGTCTCCCCGTATAATCGACTGTGAGAGATGGTAGTCAAAGGAGAGTTCCATGGGGTTTCGAGTTCGTAAGAGCATCAGCCTGGGCAAGGGTGTGCGCATTAATCTCGGCAAGGACGGCGTGAGCAGTGTATCGTTCGGCAAACGCGGCGCGCCGCATGTCACCGTTGGCAAGCGGGGGACGTATGTGGGTGCCAGCATTCCGGGAACCGGCATCAGCTACAGCCATAAGATTTCCGACAACAAACACGCTAAAACATCCTCGTCCGGATCCTCGGCGAAATCCCACGGAAAGCATTCAGCCGAGCCGATGTACGCTGTGACGTCCGAGGAGCAAATACCTATCGTGCCGACCTCCGAAACGTATAGAGGATCGCACCAGACCAATGCGTCTGCCGCTTCTGAACCATCCTCGTCCACCGGGCCGTCCAACGGGGGAGCGGGCAAGCCTCCGGTGAATACCTCCCAAGGCGGTCGCACATCATCTGGCAAGCAACCAGGAAAATGGAAGCGGCGGATCACGCTTGTCATCGTCGCGCTCATCGCTTTCTGCATCGGCTCTATCACGGTCGATCCCACTGCGAGCACCCAATACCACGACCTGCAGCTGCAGCTGACCGAACAGCAGCGGCAGAACGATACGCTGAAAAAGCAGATCAACGATCTTGACCAGCAGCTTGAAGACATCCAGAATCTGAAGAACCAGCTCGACCAGCAGAAGACCGAGCAGGATAAACGGCAGCAGGAACAGGACGAACGCCAATCCCAGCTCGACGCTCGCGAGAAGAACATCGCCCAACGAGAGGAAGCCAAGAAGCAAGCCCAAGAACAGGCAGTCCAAGCCGCGCAGAAAGCCCAAGCCGAGCAACAGGCCCAAGTCGAAGCCCAGGCCCAGGCTCAAGCTCAAGCCGCGCAGCAGGCACAGGCGCAAGCCCAGCAGGCTCAGCCCCAAGCGCCCCAGCAGAATCAAGCAGTTTCATCAGGACTGGCGCACGGTGGTGCATTCTGTTCCCCTGCGGGCGCAACGGCCCAGTCAGACAGGAGCTCGTCGATCCTCACCTGCCGTACCGCCTCCGACGGCCGCCTGCGTTGGATGCGTTAGCCCAACAAAAGTGCATGGGCGTGACGAAAAGTGCAGCGGCTGCGCTAAAAATGGTGCAAACCATGTGTATTTGCCGGGCACTGGCGTATCTCACTCTGGTGTTCCCCGTGGATTGCGCCATCGAAATCGCGGTGGTGAATGGGGACGTCGTAGACCGGGAGAAAAGTCTCCGCAAGGATGCCCACCCGGCTTATTTATGGCAGATTCGAAGAGTTGGTTTTTACTAGGTGGCTTATATATGGCACCCTTTCCTCGATATCCCGAGTATGAGCTGCGGAATTCCAACGGTCATACTCGGGGTTTTCCGTTTTTGGTGCCATATATAAGCGAAGTAGCATTTCCGAACTGTCGAAATCTGCCATACATAAGCGAAGTAGGGTCCCTACGTCGGAAAAACGGCAAAACAGCAGCAAAAACCGGCGCCGATCAGCCTCCGAAAACACAGGGGAGAGCCAATCAGTGCCGGTCATACACACAAAGTGCCGTCATAATGCCATCATGGGCGCATATCAACGGAGTTCAACAGTGCTCAGCGGAGCACAATGGAATGCAACGGAGTTCGGCGGAACGAAATGTGCTCAGGAACGCCAAACATCACCCGCGGATCTGCGAACCAAACGGCCACAAAGCCAGCTTGGCCATCTTGAACGACTGAATGCCGAACGGAATGCCAATAATGGTGATGCAATTCAGTAGTCCGGCACCTACATAGCCAATCGCCATCCACACACCGGCCAGCACGAACCAGATGATGTTCAGCAGCACGGATCCCACGCCGCCGCCGTACTCCACGGTCTTGCCGAACGGGGTCAACGTCAGTCCCGCCATCTTGAACGCCTGCATACCCAGCGGAATGCCCACAATGGTGATGCACAGCACCAGTCCGATAACCGCCCAACTGGCGGCGAGCAACAGTCCGCCCAAAATCAGCCACAGAATATTACCAAGAAGTCTCATGATGCCATCCTAACGAGTGCTAAGGAATGCGAGAGCGAGGCTGCAGCATAGGGGGTAATCGCTGCCTCGGGTAAAGGCTGCAAATACAAGGAAGGACAGTGAACCAACCCATTCGACATGCTTGGGCAACGGGGGTATGGAAGAAAAGCGAGAGAGGAACAAATGGGAATAAAGGAAGGCCGGGAAAGGGCAAGCGGGGGAGCGGAGCCGGTCTCCCCGGCCTCCTGTCAAACACTCCACCGAACCCTCCCAGCAACCCCTTACCAACGCCCGCCAACCCTAACGTCAATTCCTCGAACAAATGTCCCCCTTGCAGATGTACCCTCTACAGCTGTTATGGATAATGAACTCTTCGAGAAGACGCCGATCCCGCGCGCGTATATGACCCTGGCCATTCCCGTCGTACTCAGCATGATGGTCACGCTCGTCTACAACACGGTGGACACCTATTTCATCGCGCACACCGGCAACACGAACATGGTCGCCGGAGTAGCCATCGCAACCCCGGTCTTCACCGTCATGATCGCCCTCGGTGACATTTTCGGCTTGGGCGGCAGCTCCGTCATTTCGCGCCTCTACGGCCAAGGGCGCTACGATGATGGCCGTCGACTCAGCGTATTCTGCTTCTGGGGAGCCGTGCTCACCGGCATTCTCGTCATCATATTGGGCCTCGCATTCCATGACCCGATCCTGCGTATGCTTGGCGCAGATGACTCCACTTGGCGGTACGCTTCGCAGTTCTATTCGCTGATCATTCTCGGCTCGCCCTTCATCATCGTGTCGATGACCCCGACCAATCTTCTGCGCACCGAAGGATTCGCCGGTCCCTCCGCGATCGGCTCCGTTGCGGGAACCGTCATCAATATCTGCCTCAACCCGCTGTTCATCCACGTGTTCGGCTGGGGTGCGGCCGGTTCCGCGGGCGCCACCGTCATCGCCAACATTTGCACCGACGCCTACTACGTGTGGTTCCTCATCAAGCGCAGCCGCAACCTTTCGCTCGATCCGCGCCTCATGATTGTCAGCTCCGGTGCGGTCGACGTGTCCAGAACCGGCGAACCTCGCAAGCCCGGCGAATCCCGCAACCCCCGCAAACTCGCCCTCACCCGCCGCGAGGCGGCCGACATCCTCGCCATCGGCATCCCCGCATCCATCACCAATCTCATGCAAAGCCTCGGCATCATCATGGTCAACCTGTGCCTCCTCTCATACGGCACCGACGCGGTCGCCGCCATGGGTATCGCGCTGAAGATCGTCATGATCGCCGTCATGATCCTCGTGGCATTCGCTTTCGGTGGCCAGCCGCTCATCGGCTACAACTATGGCGCGGGCAACATGCAGCGTCTCAAAGACCTCCTCAAATTCGCCTACAGCTTCCTCAGCCTGCTCGCCCTCGCCATGACCGCCCTGCTCATCGCCTTCGCGCACCCTCTTATGGGCTTCTTCACCACTGACCCCCACGTCGTCGAACTTGGCTCCGGCATGCTTCGCGTCCAACTCCTCAGCACCGTATGCGTGGCGATCGTGCTCGTCACCACCTGCACATTCCAGTCGGCGGGCAAAGCCGTCGGCGCGCTGTTGCTGTCGATCAGCAGACAGGGTGTCATGCTCGCCATCACACTGTTCGTGGGCAAAGCCATCGCCGGGTACCATGGCGTGATCGCGGCCCAGGCGGTGGCCGACCTGCTCACCGCCGTTCTTGCGGTGGTGCTCTTCGTGGTGCTCCTGCCGGAAGCTCGAGGGCGTGCGCGGAATATCCGAAAGGGGAGGGAATAGCGCTTTCCCAAAGCGCTGAAACCGGCTCGAACCTCTTGTGTCAATTGCGATTGAGCGCTTAACTATACAGAGGTTCACCCTTATACCCCCTAGTAATCTGCACCTAGCCGTAAACTGCCAGTGATTGAGACATTCAGACAGGAGAGAAGCGTGGCTGAAGAGCAAGCTCAGCAGAATATTCTTATCCCCGAAAATCGCGTTCTTATCCCGGAAACCCGCGTCGAAACGGTCCCGCAGAACGTGGTTCTCGCCGAAAGACAGGAATCGGATTCGGACGAGGGTCTGACCCTCATGGACCTGGCACGCATCGTCGGTAAACATTTGTTTACGGCGGTGATGGTGTTCGTGCTCGTGGTCGCGGGGGTGGCCGCGTTCACGTTCACCGCGCAGAAGAAGTACACCGCCACCGCGCAGCTGTTCGCCAGCTACAACAACACGAACGTCGATGCGCTCGACAACACCGTCAGCAGCCAAAGCACCGCCGGCACCTACATCGCCACGCAGCTCAAGAGCTACCCGAACCTCATCAAAACCGAGGCCGTGCTGCAGCCCGTGGTCAACGCCATCAACGACGATTCCCTCACCACCGACGATCTCGCGGACATGGTGACGGCATCGAACCCCACCGATACCTACATGCTGAACGTCTCCGTTGAAGCGACCGACCCGCAGCTCGCCGCCCAGCTTGCCAACGAGATCTCGCAGTCCCTGTCGAAGGTGGTGTCCTCCGAACTGTACGCTTCGGGCAAGCGTTCCATGGTGAAGCTGTCCGTGGTGCAGAAAGCCAAGACCCCGGAGTCCGAAAGCTACCCGAACAAGAAGCTCAACATCGCCGTGGGCGTGGTGGCCGGTCTGGTGCTCGGTATTTTCGCAGCGCTCCTGCGTGATGTGCTCTCCCGTAAGCTTCAGGACATTGCGGATCTGCAGGCCGTCGATGCGAAGGGCAGCATCGCCGGTGTTATCCCGAAGGACGAAGCGCTGCAAGGCACCAAGCCGATCATCGTCGCCAAGCCCAGCAGCCCGCTGGCCGAGGAATTCAGGCGCATCCGCACCAACCTCTCCTTCGTCACCTCCAAGGACGGCGACAAGGGCCGTCTGATCGTGATCACCTCGTCCATGCCGTCCGAAGGCAAGACCACCGTGTCATGCAACCTGGCGGCTGCGCTGGCGGAAAACGGCGCTTCCGTGCTGCTCATCGACGCCGATCTGCGCCACCCGTCCGTGGCCAAGCGCCTCGGTCTCGAAGGCAACGTCGGTCTCGCTCACGTGCTGAGCAACCAGGCCAGCGTCAAGGACGTGGTGCAGCGCTACTGGAAGCCGAACCTGCACATCATGCCGGCCGGTCCGCGCATTCAGAACGCTTCCGTGCTGCTCAACTCGCGCGTGATGCGCGAACTCGTGCATCAGGCGGTGCAGCAGTACGACTATGTGATCATCGACACCACGCCTATGTCCGTGGCGAACGATGCCGCGGTGTTCGGTCAGATGGGCAATGGCGTGGTCATGATCTCCGCCAAGAACGTGACCTTCAAGCGTGTGCTGCGCGGGGCCGTGAACGAACTGCGCGAGCTCGACGTGCCGCTGCTCGGCTACGTGTTCAGCTTTGCCGACGAGAAGCGCGGCCGCAGCTATGGTGGCTCCTACTACTATTACGGCTCCTATTACCGTGAAAACTATGGCAAAGAGGACAAGGAGCACGGCAAGCCCAAGAAGCGCCGCAAGCGTTCCAAGTGACGTGCCGCCGGTGCCCGCGGTGACGGTTCGCCCGTGGTGGCGGTCGTTCCGGGAAAGGTCGTTCCAATAAAGGTCGTCTCACCTCCTGACGGAGGTGGACGGCCTTTTTGTATGGGGTCCGCGCACTGAGTAAGAAGAGCACGCCGGGCAAGAAGAGTGCGGAAAGAAACGGGTCGGAGCAGGAGAGGCGCCCCTTGCTGTTACAGTGGCGGCGTGGCAGAGTTTGAAGAGATGAACGTCGGGCAGTCCGGCGATATGGAGAGCGCGAATAATCGCCATGGATTCGATGAAGCGGCTGAAGCCGCTGAAGGTGCCGAATCTGCCGACAGAGAGCAATCCAGAGGCAAGCGTCGCCGTGACCACCGTCGCCATCACAGCCGGTGGCATGTGCGAGAAATCGTGCTGTTGCTTACGGCCATTATCCTGTCCGCGATCATCCTCATCAGCGTCTATTTCGTCATCTCCACGGCCGTCGTGGCCAAGGAAGTCAAAGCCGCGGCCAATACGGTCACTTCGCTAAGCGGCATAAGCCTTACCGACGAATCCTCCGCGGCGAAACTGTCCAGCACGGCGAACGAGCTCGACAAGCACGTCGGCATCGCCTATGCGAATACCAGCAATCCCATCTGGCACATGATGAGCGGCGTGCCGCTGTATGGCGGCAACGTCAAAGCCATCTGCACCACGGTTGACACGTTGCACGACATTTCGCATGAAGCGCTGCCGCTGATGGTCGACGCGGTTGACGGCATCGACATGAATCAGATCGGCATCAAGGACTCCAGCATTTCGCTGCCGGGCGTGAAGGAAGCATCCGTCAAACTTGCCAAGGCGAATACGATCGTGCAGCAGGCCAACGCCAAATTCCAGTCCATCGACGGCGTGACGATCCGTATCCTGAGCAATGAGCTCACGCCCGCGCAGAAGAAACTCGACAAGGTCGCACAGTCCACCGACAGCCTGTCGAAGGCCATGCAGCTGCTGCCCTCCATGCTCGGCCTCGACAATCCGAACGAAAGCCGCACCTATCTGATTCTCGCCCAGGGCAACGCGGAGCTGCGAGCCACCGGCGGCGTCTCCGGCTCCTGGGGAACCGCCACCGTGGCGAACGGCAAGATCACACTCAACGACTTCGTCTCCGAAGGTGAGCTGGCGGTATTCGATTCCCCGGTCACGCAACTGACCGATGACGAGCTTGCCCTATACGGCTACAAAATGGGCAGCAAACCGCAGGACGTGAACTTCACGCCGGACTTCCGCCGCACCGGCACCATCGCCAAAACCATGTGGGAGCAGCGTTTCGGCCAGCACATCGACGGCGTGATCAGCATTGACCCGGTGTTCCTGCAGAAGGTGATGGCCGTGGTCGGCTCCGTCCAAGTAACGTACAACGACTATTCGCCGGTGCTTGACGGGCAGAGCGTGGCGCGTGTGCTGCTGAATGAGGTGTATGCGGCGCTTCCCGATTCGAACGACCAGGATGCGTTCTTCTCGCTCGCCGCGAAAACCGTATTCGATCACATGCTGCACATCGACGGCGGCCAGTCCGCCAGCCTGATCAAGCAGTTGACCGAAGCAGTGCAGAACGGGCACGTATACGTGTGGAGCGCGAACGGTGACGAGCAGGCATTGCTCGATGATTCCGCGGTCGGCGGCGCCCTGGTCACCGCGAAATCCGGCAACTACATGGGCGGCAGCACACCGAAGCAGGTCATCGGCGTGTACTTCAACGATGCCATGGGTTCGAAGATGGACTGGTATCTGGAACGCAAGGTGACGGACAGCATCGTCAGAACCTACGCGAACGGCAGTGAACAGCATGAAATCACGATCAGCCTGCGCAACACCCTGGCCAAAGACGACGTAAGCAAGGTTCCGAGCTACGTCATCGGTTCGCTGGAAAACGGCGCGCAGGTGGGTGATATCCAGCTCATTAACTACCTGTATGCGCCAGCCGGTGGTTCCATACCGCAATACGAGGCCGGGCCGAACAGTGAGAAGGGCGACAACTACAACCTGCACGACGGGTTGACGGTGATTTCCAAACAGGTGAACCTCAAGCCGGGCGAAAGCTACGAGATCAAGGCCACCGTCTACACCGCGCCCGGCTCGCTGCCGGGGGAGACGGCGCTGCGCCAGACGCCGCTCGTCCAGTAAACGGTCAGGTCCCGCGCCAGTGCGGCGACTATGGGCGGAACTGGGGAGCGAAATGAAATGCGGATGGGCTCGGCCGATTGTGGGAATCGGTCGAGCCCATCCGCATTCTCACACTGTGCCGCAACGCCTTACTGCAACGACTGCAACGCGAAAATGACACCTGCGCCACAGATGCATACGATCATCAGCAGAATCATGTCCAACTTGAACAGGAAGCGTTCGCGGCGGTGGCGATGATGAATCTTCCGCATATGCTCCGCGCTCATACGCCTATGGCCAGTGCGGGACTGCGGCGTCTCCACCTGAATCACGGGCGTGGCTTCATTGATCTCATGAATGTCGATTGCAATGTTTTCCCCGGATTGCTGCTGATCCTCTGCCACCGTGGTCGTTCCTCCGATTTCGATGCCTCTTCGACGCTTTCGTGCATTCCGAACATAGCGTAACCCGGTGGGCTGCGCATTGATATACGCGGAATATACACGCGAATGGATGTTTAAGGGATATGCTAGCGTGACCCGTTGAGGACGGTACTACACTCTAGTATTGCCAAAGGATCTGCATACGCGACGAGCGCATGCGGGAAGGAAACTTAAGATGAAGAAGATCTCCGCTGTTTTCGCAGCTATCGCGACGCTGCTGATGTCGGTGTTCGCCTTGGCCCCGTCCGCGCTTGCAGATGACTACTCTGCAACCGTGAACGCCAAGCCGAATACTGACGGCACTGCGACCATCACCGTCACCCTCGACGACGCGACCTACAACGCGGGTTACCACTTCGTCGGCCTGACCGTCGACGATTCCCAGGTCAGCGGTGTCACCGCTGCCGCCGAGAAGACCTACGGTTGGTGGGAAGCTAGCGCCGACGCTCCGCACGCTGTCAGCATCAAGCTGACCACCCTCAACTGCAAGGACGCCAAGGTGAACGTGCTGGCTTCCAAGACCGCTGATGGCGAAAACGCCATCACCGTTGGTTCCCAGACCGTGAACTTCCCGGCCACCTGCTCCGTGAATGGTAACACCGGCACTGCTGCCGCCGCAGGCAGCACCTCCGGCACCGCCCAGACCGGCGCTTCCGTGCTGCCCTACGTTGCAGCCGTCGCCCTCTTGGCCGTTGCCGGCGTCGCTTTCCTTGCCCTGCGCAAGAAGAGCCGCTGAGCCGTTCCGCTTCACTGCATCAGGGACTTCCCTCACGGGAAGTCCCTTTTTGTTTGTTTAAGGCGTCTAGACGCTGATGGGTTAAGAGTAGGAAAGCCCGAGTTTGGGAGCGTAGGAGATTGCCCGGCATATTTCGTTGGATGGCGTATATGTATGGCGTATACGGCGGTATGCGTATGCATGGGCGGGCAAACCATGGGCTATGCGGGATCCCGGGTACACACCGGTCCATGCGGATTTTGGATATGCGAAAGGGCTGGCCCGCAAGCCAGCCCTTATATCGGATTGCATAACGGAGCGTACAACGGATTGCACGGCACGCCGGCCGTGAGCGCTACTCGTTATCCTCGATGTGGTACTTGGGCAGCACGATCTCGAAATTGGCGCCGCGCGAATCATCCACCACGCGCACCGTGCCGCCGTGCAGCTGCGCGGCCCAGCGTGCGATGGACAGGCCGAGCCCGGTGCCGCCCGACTCGGTTCCCGGGCCATTCTTGCCCTTGACGAAACGGCGGAAGATATCCGAACGCGATTCCACCGGGATCTGCGAACCGAAGTTCACCACATTGGTCACCACGGTGCCGTGCGGAATATCCTCATAGGCTTCGACGAGCACGTTCGTGCCGTCGGGGGAGTGCTTCAGCGCATTGCCGATGATGTTCGTGAACAGCTGGCGCAGACGGTCCTGATCGCCTTCGATCATGATGCCGTCCGGCACGTTCAGTTCGATCGTGTGCGCGTGGCCGCCATCCGCGATCTCCAACGGTTCGATGGTGTCGTCCAGGAACTCGGCGAAATTGAAGCGTTCGATGTCCAGGCTGGCCGCGCCCGCCTCCATGCGGCTCAGGTCCAGCAGGAACGTGATCAGGTCGCTCAGGCGGCGCGTCTGATTGAGGATGCTCTCCAGATTCGCGGGCGTCGGCTCGATCACGCCATCGGCCATGTTCTCCACCTGCGCCTGCAGCGCGGAAACCGGCGTGCGCAGCTCATGGCTCACATTGGCGACCATATCCCTGCGCATCTTATCCGCATGCTGCAATTCGGTGGCCATCTCGTTGAAGGAACGGGCGAGCTGCTCCACCTCGTCATGGCTGGAATCGTCGATTGGCACGCGCACACTGTAGTCGCCGTCGGCCATCGCCTCGGCCACGTCGCGCAACTGGCGCAGGCGTGCCGTCAGGCCGCGGGAGAACGTGTAGGTGAACCCCAGCGCCACCACCAGCGTGATGGGCATGGCAATCCACCAGCTCAGATCGATTTTGAGTAGGATCCAGCACATCAGGAACGCGATCGCCGTGGCGATCACGATCAGGGCGCTGAGCTCCATTTTGAGGGAACGAAGGAACAAGATAGGGCGCACGCCTGTACGACGTGCGCCCTGGAAGCGCGGTTTACGCTGCTTGATAGTCATCAACAACCTTGGGTAGAAGCCTTATTCACCGTCGGATGGCGGTTCAAAGGCATATCCTACGCCGTGCACCGTGCGAATCATGTCAGGACCGAGCTTGTGTCGCAACGCCTTGACATGGCTGTCCACGGTACGGGTGCCGGAAGCATCCACCCAATCCCACACCTCTTCGAGAAGCTTCTCGCGGGTGAGCACCGACTTCGGCTTGCGTGCGAGGGTCGCCAACAGGTCGAATTCGGTGGGCGTCAGATGCACGTCGTTGCCGTCGAGGCTGACGGTGCGCTGCGCCGGGTCGATGATCAGGGAACCGAAGTCGAGGATCTTCTCGTTCTCCGCGTTCTTGGCGATGACCTTCGCACGATCCACGCGCCTGAGCAGCGCCTTGCAACGGGCGATGAGTTCGCGCATGGAGAACGGCTTGGTCATATAGTCGTCGGCTCCCGCACCGAGGCCGATGACCTTATCGGCCTCGTCATCGCGTGCGGTGAGGATGAGCACCGGCACCGGACGGTCGGCCACGATGCGCTTCGTGGCCTCAAGACCGTCCATTACCGGCAGCATGATGTCCATGATGACCAAATCCGGTCTCAGCTGGGCCGCCGCCTGAACGGCGCTCGCCCCGTCTCCGGCAACGCGTGCGGACCAACCTTCGGCGGTGATGCGCTGAGCGATGGCGGTGGCCAGCGTCGGTTCATCTTCGACGACCAGCACGGTGCGGGGCTGAGCCTGCTGTTGTGCTGTTGAGTTGAGCATTTCGTTAGCTGCCTTTCAGCTGGATATATCAGTTTTCCGGCTTCAAGAATACCGCAGCAAGCGCAGGAACGGTGATTCGTGCGGAAGCGGGGCGGGAATGGTATTCGCCCGCGTCCGCCTCGAACGTGCCGTTTGAAATGCCGGAGCCGCCGTACACGGTGGAATCCGTGGTGAGCACTTCCTTCCAACGTCCGCCGTGGGGGAGGGCGACCTGGTAGTCGGACCATGCCTCGCCGGAGAAGTTCACCACCACGACGCATTCCTCGCCCTTCGTGCCGATGCGCACGAAGCTCAGGGTGTTATGGTCGGCGTCGTCGCTGGTGAGCCACTGGAAGCCGTCGGGGGTGAAGTCCTGGCTCCAGATGGCCGGCGTTTCCTTATACAGCTTGTTCAGGTCGGCCACAAGGCGCTGCACGCCCGTATGCTCCTGCCAGTTCAGGCAATCCCAGTCGATGGAGTTGTCGTGATCCCATTCGCCCCACTGCGCGAGCTCATTGCCCATGAAGGTGAGCTTCTTGCCCGGGTGCGCCCACTGGTAGGCGAACAGGGCGCGCACGCCGGCGTACTTCTGCCAGTTGTCGCCCGGCATCTTGCCGAACAGGGAGCCCTTGCCGTACACGACCTCGTCGTGGCTGATCGGCAGCACGTAACGCTCGGAGTAGGCGTACACCATGGAGAAGGTGATCTCATCGTGGTGCCACTTGCGGTTGATCGGCGTCTCATGCAGGTACTGGAGCGTATCGTGCATCCAGCCCATGTTCCACTTGAGGCCGAAGCCCACGCCGCCGGCATCGGTCGGGGCGGTGATGCCCGGGTAGGCAGTGGATTCCTCGGCGATCATCATGATGCCGGGGTTGTTCTTGTACGCGGTGGCGTTGGCTTCCTTGAGGAAGTCGATGGCCTCCAGGTTCTCGCGGCCGCCGTAGATGTTCGGATGCCACTGGCCGGGTTCGCGGCTGTAGTCGAGGTAGAGCATGGAGCTCACGGCGTCGACGCGCAGGCCGTCCATGTGGTATTCGTCCAGCCAGAAGCCGGCGTCGGCGACCAGGAAGTTACGCACTTCGTGCCTGCCGAAGTTGAAGATGTAGGTGCCCCAGTCCGGGTGTTCGCCGCGGGTCGGATCCGGATCCTCGTACAGCGGGGTGCCATCGAATCGGCCAAGAGCGAAATCGTCCTTCGGGAAGTGCGCGGGGACCCAGTCCATGATGACGCCGATGCCGGCCTCATGCAGCTTCTCGACCAGGTACTTGAAGTCGTCCGGGCCACCCAGTCGGGAGTCGACCGCGTAGTAGCCGGTGACCTGATAGCCCCAAGAACCGGTGAACGGGTATTCGGCCAACGGCATGAACTCGACGTGAGTGAAGCCCATCTTCTGCACGTAGGGCACGAGCTTGTCGGCGAGTTCGCGGTAGTTGTTCACGTCCTTGCGCCAGCTCAGCGCGTTGAGCTCGTAGATCGCCACAGGGCCGTCATGCGGATCGGTGGCGGCGCGGCGGGCCATCCACTCCTCGTCATGCCATTCATGCTTGGAATCCACCACGATCGAGCCGGTCGCCGGCGGAATCTCGTGCGAACGCTCCATGGGGTCGGCCTTGTCGGTCCACTCCCAGTTGGCGTTGAGGATCTGGTACTTGTACACGTCGCCGGCCTTGGCGCCAGGGACGAACAGTTCCCACACGCCGGAGGAGCCGAGCGCGCGCATCGCATGGCAGCGGCCATCCCATCCGTTGAAGCTGCCGATCACACGCACGGCGTGCGCGTTCGGCGCCCACACGGCGAAGGAGACGCCCGTGACCTTCTCGCCCGGCGTGCCGTCCACGCCGCCCATCGGATCCTCGTATTCGCGCACATGCGCGCCCAAGGCGTCCCACAGGCGCTCGTGACGTCCCTCGCCGAACAGGTACATGTCCATCTCGCCGACGGTCGGCAGATAGCGGTACGGATCGTCCTGAACCGTTGCGGGAACGCCGTCATACTCGACCTTCACACGGTAATCCGGCACGGAATACCCGCCGTCCTCGTTGACGGAGGAGGGGATGACCGCGACGAACACGCCGTTGAACTCGTGGGTCGCCGCGTATTCGCCGGCTTGCGTGACGATGGTGACCGTCTTCGCAAACGGGCGCAAAACGCGGATTGTGGTGTACTCGGCATTCTCGCCTTCGGCGAGGTGACCGCCCAAGATGGCGTGGGGGTTGTAGAAAGCGGCGTTGCTTACCTGATCAAGGTCGCCCTGGTTGACCGGGACGGCAACGATATCGTCATTGATGTTCGTATTAATGCTCATGCTCATTAGTGTACGGCCTTAACGCTTGAAAATGGAACATTTGGCGCGTCGTAGTGCAATTTTTCCGAACTTTCTTGCAAGTCCAGCGGCTATGGCATACTCATTCAGGTTTTTGTGTGTCCGCTCAAGCTCAATCGGAGGTTTCATGGGATACAAGGTCGGCGATATGGTCGTCTATCCGCGTCACGGCGCGGCAAGGGTTGAGGCCATCACCGAGCGGACGGTACGAGGGGTAACCCGCGAATATCTGGAGCTGTCGGTGCTTTCCTCCGACGGTCTGGTTATCAATGTTCCGGTGGATAATGCCAAGAAGGTCGGCGTGCGTGACATCGTCGACGCCAACGAGGTGGCCAAGGTGTTCGAGATCCTTCGCACCCCGATCATCGAGAAGGAAATGAACTGGTCCCGACGCTACAAGCTGAACGTCGAGAAGATCGCGACCGGCGACGTGAACAACATCGCCGAAGTGGTGCGCGATCTGGCGCAGCGCGACGTGGACGAGCATGGCCTGTCCGCGGGCGAGAAGCGCATGCTCACCAAGGCCCGTTCCATCCTCACCTCGGAGATCGCGCTGAGTGAGAAGATCGAGGAGAGCGAGGCCCAGCGTCTGCTCGACGTGAACCTGGGCTACCAGCCCGCGCAGCCGGGCGACGAGAAGCACCACACCGAGGAGCCGGAGGAGGCCGCGAAGGACACTCTGGCCCGCGTGGAGGCTTCGAAGAAGTCGAAGAAGAAGTGAGCGCACGCCACGGTGCCACGGGTGCCGTGGAAGCGTTGCGAAGAGGGAAGGAAGCGCCTATGGCGGCTTCCTTCTTTTGTTTTCCGGCGGTTATGCGGGCCGGGGATTGGAGAGTGCGATATGGGTATGCGCATTGGCCAGGGCTTCGACGCCCACCGTTTTGTGAGCGTTGACGGCGGTGGCGACGGCCGCGGCTGCGATTGCAACGGTGAGGGCTCGCCGGCGGGGCGCGAGCTGTGGCTCGCCGGATTGCGCTGGGATGGTGGGAGCGTTGCCATCGAAGGCGATTCGGACGGCGACGTGGCGGTGCACGCGCTCATCGACGCGTTCCTCGCCGCATCCGGTCTGGGCGATATCGGCTCGCTGTTCGGCGTGGGCAAGGATTCGCGTGGTGCGGGCATGCACGGCGCCGACATGCTGCGCGACACCATCGAGCATCTGCGCTCCCATGGATTCGCACCATGCTCGGCATCCGTCGCGATCATCGGCAACAAGCCGAAGATCGGACCGCGGCGCGCCGAAGCGGCATCCGTATTGTCCGAAATCGCAGGCTGCCCGGTTTCCGTGACCGCCACCACCACCGACCACATGGGATTCACCGGGCGCGGCGAAGGCATCGCGGCTATCGCCAACGCGCTGGTGGAAGCCGCCGAATAAGCCGAATACGCCGAACACGCCGAATAAACGGTACGCGGCGCATACACGAGGGCCGTGGCCGAATCGGTTCGCACCGTTCGGCCACGGCCCTTATATGTGCTTTATGCGCGCTTTATACGCGTATGTGGCAATCCGTCACGCACGTTGCGAGACATGCGCACCGTACGCAGTGGAATCGCTATGCCTCACTTCTTGGAGGCTTCCACGGCCTTCACGGCCTTCTGCAGCGAAGCGGTGTGGCTCTTGTACCAGGAGATCTGCTCGTTCAGCTTGCCGGTGATCTCGTTGTACTCCTTCATGCTTTCGGCCGCGCACGCCATGTATTCCGGCGCCTGCGCCTCAAGCTCCTTGGCCAGCGCCTTGACGGTCTTCGGATCCTTGACCTGATCGGCGGTGATGTCGCTCGCGTCGCTCGCCTCATTGTTCACCACGTCGCTGTAATCGTTCATGGCCACGCGCAACGTGTCGGAGGTCTGCGCGCACTCCGCCTTCGCATCGGCGAAACGCTGCTTGTTCCACATGAACCAGCCGCCGGCGCACAGGCAGATCACCAGCACCACGGCCACGATGATCACCAGAGCGCGATGATTCGCCTTCTTCTCCTGCGCATTCTGTTCGCCGTTCGCGTTCTTAGCGTTCTTGCTGTTCTTCTCAACGTCTGCCATCGCTGTCCTTTCTCTATTCCGTTATCCTGTTTCATCCGCCGTTTCCGAAATCGAACCCAGACCGGGAAACGGCACAAGGGACACACCTTAGCAGAGTTCACGGATTCGGTGACGTGCGGCGTGTGGCGGCGACGCGAGGAGACGAGTGTTTGCGTGGCCGTGCGGCCGTGCGGTGGCGCAACCAAACGGGCATACAGGGCCGTGCGGCCGCGAAACGGCCGCACCTAGCGGCGGCGCCAGGCCTCGATGCCCTTGGCGATCGCCCAGAACAGCGTGGACAGCGAGACGATGATAAAACTCGGGGGAGCGGGGAACATCGCGGAAAGCACCAATCCGCCCCAAATCGCCGCGAGGCACAGCAGCCCGGACACCACCATCGACTTGAACGGCGTGCCGGTGAGAATATTCGCGGTGGCGGCCGGTGTGATCACCAGCGCGAAAATAAGCAGCGTGCCCACAGCCGGCACCGCGATCGTGATCACACCCGCCATAATCGCCATGAACGCCACATTCATCACGCCATTCGGCACACCCTTGGCCTGCGCCACCTCCTCATCCAAGGAACTGAACAGCAGCGGACGATAGATCACCGACAACACCACAAGCAGCAGCACGTCGAACACCGCGAAACCGACGACCTGACCGTCGGTGATCGTCAGAATCGAACCGAACAGAATCGACTGCATCTGCGAGGAAGCCGACGACGACAGGCGTGCGAAGAACAAACCCAAACCGGTGGCGAACGCCAACACCGTACCCGTGGCGATCTCACGCTCCGAAACGCGCTTGCCCAACGCGCCGATCACCAGAGCGCCGCCCAACGCGAACACGCCCATGCCCAGCGACACCGGAAGACCCAGCAGCACCGCGCCCGTCGCGCCGGGCAAACCGATATGCGCCAGCGCGTGCGCCGCGAACGTGGAATGCCGCACGATGGTGAAATACCCCATCACGCCCGCGGCGAGGGCGATGCACAGGCCCGCGATGAAGGCGTTCGTCATGAACGGGGCGGTAAGCGTCTCCATCCAGTTCGGGTCGAAGCTGAAATCGATGTTGGTCATGGGAGTCCTTGATTGAATGGTTGCTGGGTTATTGGGTTACCGGTTGGGTGGATGAGCGGATGGCTTTCCGGACGCGGACGATTCGGATCGGTTGCGGGCCTTGTCCACATACGTTGAGCACCGTGCGTGTCGGGAGTGTCGAGCGTGTCGCCGACGCCACCGACCGCGCCGGGTGAGTCGCTAATGCGTGTCGCGCTCGCCTCCGTGACCGGGGTGCGTGTGCCGGTGCATGCGGGCGAGCTCGTCCGCGGTGTGCATGTCCTGGATGCCGTCCTCCGGTTCGTCGGGCGTGGGCGTGACGAACATGTCGCCCTGCGGCGTGGTGACCACCTGCACGTTGGTGCCGTACAGGTGGGTGAGCAGCTTGGAGTCGAGAACCTGACGCATGTCGGCGTAATGCGGGTGGCCGTCGAGCAGATAGACCGCTCCGGTGAGGATCGGCAACAGCATGTTGAGATCGTGCGCCACCACTTGGATGGTCATGCCGAGCTCGCGGTTGAGCTGGTTGAGCAGATGCACCACGGAACGCTGCGAGGCGAGGTCGAGATTGGCGAGCGGCTCGTCGAGCATGAGCAGCTTCGGGTCGGAGACGATGGCCTGGGCTATGGCCACGCGCTGGCGCAGGCCGCCGGAAAGTTCGGACAGGCGGTATTTCGCCTTGTCCGCGATGCCCACGAACTCCATGGCCTGGTACGCCTTGGCTCGCTGGGCGCGGGTGGTGGGGTGCAGGCCGAGACGGGTGCCGGTCAGGCCCAGCAGCACCGACTGTTCGGCGGTGAGGTTCGATTCGATGTCGGCCGCGTAGTTCTGCGGAACGTAGCCGATGGACTTGTTGGCCTGACCGGCCGGAACGCCGAGGATGGTCGCGGTGCCTTCGCTGAGGGGCAGCAGGCCGAGTTCCACCTTCATCATGGTGGTTTTGCCCGCGCCGTTCGTGCCGACGATCGCGGTCACCGACCCGGCGGGGATGGCGAATGTGCCGTGCTGCCAGATCGTGCGGTCGCCGCGTCTGACCGCGGCATCGTTCAATTCGATGGCATAGCTGGTCTGGTTCTGCACGGTCGTATCTCCTTGGCGGTTCGGCGAATCCTTATGCTCGGATTATCCCAAACGATGTTGACAATCGTTTTCAATAAGGAGAGCTGGGGGGGGCTGGTGGCCCGTGCGCGGGCTTGGCGGAAATTTGAACGGCGATTTGCTGGGAAACTGACCGGAGGTTTGCCGGAAACCGGAGTGGCTTCGCCGAAGATCCGTTGGAAGCTTGATCGAGGCTTGCTGAAAACCGGGGGAGATTCGTCGGGGGCCCGTTCGCTGGGGTCTATCGGCGCCCCAGCGCCGGTGTGCCGGGGGACTAACTTGCTTATCTATGGCAGATTCCGGCCTTCGCGATTTGCTAGGTGGCTTATGTATGGCACCCACCTCACGAAAACCCGAGTATGGACGTTGGAATTTCAAGGCGGATACTCGCGGTTTCCCGGATTACGTGCCATAGATAAGCCACCTAATATTTGCCGAAAGCCAAAATCCGCCACAAATAAGCGAGATAGCGGGAATCGGCGGGCCAAAGGCGAGTCGGGGGAGTCGTAGCGGGGCCATGAGTGGCCAGAAGAAGTCAGAGGAAGACAAGGAAAGCCAGAGGGGAAGCGGGAAAACTCAGGGAGCCGTAACGGAACGGCGGCCATTCCATACGAACCCGTATGGAATGGCCGCCGTATGCAATCCGCAATCCGCGCTATCAGTTCTTGCCGTCGCCGGTGCCGCTACCACCATCGCTGGTGCTGCTATTGGCATCGCCGGCGCTGCCGTCGCTGGTGTCGCCGCCGCTATTGGCGTCGGCACTGCCGGAACCCGAACATTTCCTGTTCTTGGAGGAGCCATCGGCATCCTTCGAATCCGAAGCGCCATCCGAATCCTTCGAACCGGCGTCCTTCGAACCGGAATCAGAATCAGAGCCGGTAGAGTCAGCCGAGCCGGCATCATCCGCCCCATCGCCATCCTCCACAGCACAACCGAACTCCGGATCAACCGCAGTGGCAATACCGTCAACCAAAGCCGAAATCCAATCAGTCAACGACTCATACTCCTTCGGCATCTGCTCGCTCACATCCACCACCGGAACCTCAGCCTTACGCGCAGTACCCGTCAACATATTCGTCGTATCCGAAGCCTCCTGCGGATTATTCACCAGCAGCGAAGCCTTCTTCCCCTCCAACAACTCCTGGAACTCCTGTAAATCACCCGGCGCAACCTCACCACCATTCATCACTGCCTGCAAATAATTCTGAGGAGTCACATCCTTCAACCCCATATCGGACATCAGATAATACGACACCGACTCAGTCGCCGCATACGTGGCCTTCTCATGCCCCTCCGCGAACTTCCGCATCGTCTCATCCAACACCTTCTCCTGCTGCTGCCACTGCTTCAACCGCTTCTTGAACGCAGCCTTCTTCGCAGGACGCGCCTTCGAAAACGCCGCCGTCAACTCCTGCGCCACACTCAAACGAGCATCCTTCGAAAACCACAGATGCGGATCATCACCCTTCGTCGCACCCACAGTCTGCCCAGCCGAAACCACCGTCACATTACGAGACAACGACTTCGTAGCCCACGAATCATAATCCACACCATTGGCCACCACGATCTCCGCCTTACTCAACGCCGTCAAATCCGACGTCTTCGGCTCAAAATCATGCGCATCCACACCAGTCGACGCCAAAACCGACGTCACCTTCACATCATCGCCGCCAATCTGCGCAGCCAACGACCCCCACTGATTAATCGACGACACCACCGTAATCACACCGGTCCTCTCCACCACCTTAGGCTGAGAATCCTCAGTAGTGCGCCGGTCACCGAAACCACATGCCGCGCTCGCCAGCAGCACTGCGGAAGCGAGCAGCACTGCGGCCCCCTTGCGTATTGCGCGATTCGTTTGCATGGTCACATTCCGCCTTTCTCGCGGCCGTACGTCGAAGCAGCCGATACGATATCCTATCGTAGTGCCCCGCGAACGCGGGTACGGAAACGACAGAAGAGGGAATAGCGCATGTCCATAAAACTCGACGGCAAGGCGGTGTCCGCACAGATTAAGGATGATCTGCGCGAACGTGTGGCGAACCTGAAGCAGCAGGGGGTTACGCCGGGCCTTGGAACGCTGCTGGTGGGCAACGACCCCGGTTCGGTCAAGTATGTTGCCGGCAAGCACGCCGACTGTGAGGAAGTCGGCATCCGTTCGATCAAGCGCGAACTGCCGGAGGATGCGACGTTCGAACAGATCGCGCAGGCCGTGCGCGAACTGAACGAGGATCCGGAATGCACCGGGTTCATCGTGCAGATGCCGCTGCCGAAAGGCATCGACGAGAACGCGATCATCGGCATGATCGACCCGGCCAAGGACGCCGACGGCATGCATCCGTACAATCTGGGCGAACTGGTGCTGCATGTGCGCGGGGACGTGTCCACGCCGCTGCCGTGCACGCCGCGCGGCATCATCGAACTGCTCAAGGCGTACGACATCGACCTTGACGGCAAGGAAGTGTGCGTGCTCGGGCGCGGCATCACCGTCGGGCGTACGATCGGCCTGCTGCTGGCCAGCCGCGGCGTGAACGCCACGGTGACCCTGTGCCACACCGGCACCAAGGACGTGCATGAGCATATGCGCAGGGCGGATGTGATCGTGGCGGCCATGGGCGTTGCAGGATTCGTCAAGCCGGAGGATGTGAAGGACGGTGCCGTCCTGGTCGACGTGGGCGTGAGCCGCGTGTTCGACGAGGAGGCCGGCCGCTACCGCATCAAGGGCGACGTCGACAAGGATTGCCGCGAGAAAAGCGCCGCGTACACGCCGAATCCGGGCGGCGTGGGGCCGATGACCCGAGCCATGCTGCTGGCCAATGTCGTGGAGGCCGCCGAACGGCAGGTCGCGGCGCGCGCGTGAAAGGCGCGACACGCCTAGAATTTTGGGGCTGGGTGCCTGTAGACTGAATATTCGTGTGTGCACACGGGATTATGTCTGCACGGCACCCATGCGCGCATACAGCCAAAACTGAATATCGAGTAATATCCACCAACTATAAGAAACCATTTATTTATATGGCACAGAACAATAGCGAAGTCGCCAAGGTCGCCATCAACGACATCGGCACCGAAGAGGACTTCATCAAGGCAGTCGATTCCACCATCAAGAACTTCGACGATGGTGATCTGGTTGAAGGTACCGTCGTTAAGATCGATCACGACGAGGTGCTCCTGGATATCGGCTACAAGACCGAAGGTGTGATTCCTTCCCGCGAACTTTCCATCAAGAAGGACGTGGATCCGGACGAGGTCGTCGAGGTCGGCGACACCGTTGAGGCCCTTGTCGTCACCAAGGAAGACAAGGAAGGCCGTCTGATTCTTTCCAAGAAGCGTGCACAGTACGAGCGCGCTTGGGGCGATATCGAGAAGATCAAGGAAGCCGATGGCGTCGTCGAGGGCACTGTCATCGAAGCTGTCAAGGGCGGCCTGATCGTCGACATCGGTCTGCGTGGCTTCCTGCCGGCATCCCTGGTCGAAATGCGTCGCGTCCGCGACCTGTCCCCGTACATCGGCCAGAAGATCGAAGCCAAGATCCTCGAGCTCGACAAGAACCGCAACAACGTTGTGCTGTCCCGTCGTCAGTACCTGGAAGAGACCCAGTCCGAAGTTCGCGAGACCTTCCTCTCCCAGCTCAAGAAGGGCCAGATCCGCGAAGGCGTCGTGTCCTCCATCGTCAACTTCGGCGCATTCGTCGATCTCGGTGGTGTTGACGGCCTGATCCACGTTTCCGAGCTTTCCTGGAAGCACATCGATCACCCGTCCGAGGTCGTCAAGGTCGGCGACAAGGTCACCGTCGAGGTGCTCGACGTCGATCTCGACCGTGAGCGCATCTCCCTGTCCCTGAAGGCGACCCAGGAGGATCCGTGGCAGCGCTTCGCTCGCACCCACGTTCCCGGCCAGATCGTCAAGGGCAAGGTCACCAAGATCGTTCAGTTCGGCGTGTTCATCTCCGTCGAAGACGGCATCGAGGGCCTGGTGCACATCTCCGAGCTCGCCAACCGTCACGTCGAGAACCCGGAGACCGTGGTCAAGCCGGGCGAGACCGTGTTCGTCAAGGTGATCGACGTCGATCTCGATCGTCGCCGCATCTCCCTGTCCCTCAAGCAGGCCAACGATTCCGTTGACCCGGCTTCCGAGGACTTCGATCCGGCTCTGTACGGCATGCCGGCAGAGTACGACGAAGAGGGCAACTACAAGTACCCCGAAGGCTTCGACCCGAACACCAACGAGTGGCTCGCCGGTTACGAGAAGCAGCGCGAAGAGTGGGAATCCCAGTACGCCGCTGCTCACGACCTGTGGGAAGAGCACAAGGAGTTCGTGGCCAAGGAACTCGAGCACGCGGAGGAATCCGCCGCTGCCGACGGCCAGGCTGCCAAGGAAGAGAAGGTCGAAGAGGTGTCCAACTACTCCTCCGAGAGCACTTCCAACGGCACCCTCGCCGACTCCGACCAGCTTGCCGCCCTGCGTGACAAGCTGCTCGGCGAGTGAGCTGACAGCAGTCACTAAGGCTATACCTGCAAAATAAGTTGCAACATTAGCAGTTAGCTGCAAATGAGAGCCCGACCGGTTATCCGGCCGGGCTCTCATTGCGTTTTGGTGGATTTTCGTAGGTGCGGACTGCGGTTCCATGCCGTGCGTACACGGACAGCCGCGGTTCGTCGCGTTCGCAGCACGCGCAACCGGGAACCTGCGATTCGCACGTCGCCATGCTCGGCGGTTCGCAACGCGGTACGATACCTGTGTGAACGGTATGAGAATCGGATTGACCGGCGGCATCGCCGCGGGGAAAAGCACGGTCGCCGCGCGTTTGCGCAATCTGGGCGCATGTGTGATCGACTATGATGCGCTGGCTCACGCGGTGGTCGAACCCGGGGGAGTGGCGTTGCCCCGAATCGCCCGCGCATTCGGCAAAGATGCCCTGAATCCGGACGGTACCCTGAACCGCGCATGGCTCGCCGAACACGTGTTCGGCCCATCCGCCGAACCGGGGGCGCGTGAACGGCTCAATAGTATCGAGCACCCGCTCGTCTACCGCGAAGCGGAACGCATCGAACAAGAGGAATCGTCCGAGCATCCGCACGCGGTCATCGTGCATGATGTTCCGCTGCTCGCCGAAGTGATCGGCACCATTCCGTTCCGATTCGATCGCATCGTCACCGTGGAAGCGCCCGAAGAGACGCGCATCGCCCGCATGATGGCAACGCGTGGCATGACACGCGATCAGGCGTGCGATCGCATCCGCAATCAATCCAGCTCGGAGGAACGTCTCGCCATCGCGAGTGACGTCATCGATTCGACTCAGCCGTTGGAACAAATGTTCGAACAGGTTGATAGGCTGTATAGCCAGTGGAATAACGCGTAACGGTTCGGCAAAGGGGTCATGATGGGATTCAACATCGAGCGCACGAATAAGCCGTTTGTGGTCAAATCGCCGTACAAGCCGAGCGGCGATCAGCCCAAGGCCATCGAGGAACTCGCCACCCGCATCGAAAACGGCGAGAACGATGTGGTGCTCATGGGCGCCACGGGTACGGGCAAGACGGCCACCACCGCGTGGCTGATCGAACGGTTGCAGCGCCCGACGCTCATCATCGAACCGAACAAGACGCTCGCCGCGCAGCTGTGCGCCGAATTCCGCGAACTCATGCCCGACAACGCGGTGAGTTATTTCGTCAGCTACTACGACTACTACCAGCCGGAAGCCTACATTCCGCAAACCGATACGTATATCGAGAAGGATTCCAACATCAACGACGATGTGGAACGACTGCGCCACGCGGCCACCGCGAACCTGCTCACAAGGCGCGACTGCGTGGTCGTGGCCACCGTCAGCTGCATCTACGGTTTGGGTACGCCGGAAGAGTATGCGGGGCGCATGCTGTTCCTGCGGGAAGGCGACCAGATCGAGCGCGACGATCTGCTGCGCCGCTTCGTGGACATGCAGTACAAGCGCAACGACATCGCGTTCACGCGCGGCACGTTCCGCGTGCGCGGAGACACCGTCGAAATCATCCCCGTGTACGAGGAACTGGCCATCCGCATCGAATTCTTCGGCGACGAGATCGACCGCATCTCCACGCTGCACCCGTTGACGGGCGATGTGATCGCGCATGAGAGCGAGGTGCATATCTTCCCCGCATCGCATTATGTGGCAGGCCCGGAGCGTATGACCCGCGCGCTGAAAAGCATTCGCGCGGAACTCGACGACCGTGTGGCCGAATTGAAGAAGCAGGGCAAGGATTTGGAGGCGCAGCGCCTCTCCATGAGGACCACCTACGATCTGGAAATGCTGACCCAGGTGGGCGTGTGCTCGGGCGTGGAGAATTATTCGAGGCATTTCGATGGGCGTGCGCCGGGCACGCCGCCGCATACCCTGCTTGATTTCTTCCCCGACGATTTCCTGCTGGTCATCGACGAATCGCATGTCACAGTGCCGCAGATCGGCGCGATGTACGAGGGTGACGCGTCGCGTAAGCGCACGCTGGTCGAACACGGTTTCCGTCTGCCTTCGGCGATGGACAACAGGCCGTTGAAGTGGCCGGAATTCCTGCAGAGGGTCGGCCAGACGGTCTACCTGTCCGCCACGCCGGGCGATTACGAGATGGGCCTTTCCGACGGCGTGGTCGAACAGATCATCCGCCCGACCGGCCTGGTCGACCCGAAGATCGAAGTGCGGCCGGTCGAAGGGCAGGTCGATGATCTGCTGGCCGAAATCAAGACGCGCGTGGAACGCAACGAACGTGTGCTGGTCACCACGCTCACCAAGAAGATGGCCGAGGATCTGACGGATTACCTGCTGGAACGCGGCATCAAGGTCGAATACCTGCATTCGGATGTGGACACGCTGCGCCGCGTGGAACTGCTGCGCATGCTGCGCGAAGGCAAGATCGACGTGATCGTCGGCATCAACCTGCTGCGTGAGGGCCTCGACTTGCCCGAAGTCTCTTTGGTGGCGATTCTGGACGCGGATAAGGAAGGATTCCTGCGCTCCTACCGTTCGCTGATCCAGACCATCGGTCGTGCCGCGCGAAATGTGGACGGCACCGTGCTCATGTACGCGGACAACATCACCGAAGCCATGCATGAGGCCATCGACGAGACGAACCGCCGCCGTGAGATCCAGATCGCCTACAACAAGGAGCATGGCATCGATCCGAAGCCGTTGATTAAGAAGATCAGCGACGTGAACGACATGCTCGCCAAGGAGGATGTGGATACGCAGACGCTGCTCGAAGGCGGGTATCGCAATGCGGGCAAGGCCGGCAACACGCATCTTGGCGTGCCCGTCATGGACGAGGAGGAGGCGAACAAGCGCCACGAGGAGATTCTCCAGGCCGGTTTGCCCGCGCAGGATCTGGCCGGGCTGATCCGCCAGCTTTCCGAACAGATGCATACGGCCGCCGAACAGCTGCAATTCGAGCTTGCCGCACGCTTGCGCGACGAGATCCGCGACTTGAAGAAGGAACTGCGCCAGATGACGGAGGCCAATAAGTAGATGCCGGCAAAACGGCACGCAAGCGCGTTTCTCCGATTGCTAAGCGCTATGCGTGCCGTCATCGCCAGTCCGTACCATGGTGGGCATGGCTGAAACCCCTCTTGCTTTTGAAATCGCCACATTCGTGGTGCTCGCGTTGTTCTTCGCGGTCGATCTTTTCATCATCGGACGCAGGCCCCACGTTCCATCCACCAAGGAGTGCGTGCAGCATATCGCGTTCTTCGTCGTCATGGCGCTGATCTTCGGCGGACTGATATGGGCTTTCGCCGGTTCCAAGCCCGCCATCGAGTTCTATTCCGGCTGGCTCACCGAATATTCGCTGTCCATCGACAATCTGTTCGTGTTCGTCATCATCATGTCGAACTTCGCCGTGCCCAAGCAGATACAGAAATATGTGCTGAGCGTGGGCATCACCTTCGCGCTGGTGTTCCGTGGCGTCTTCATCCTCATCGGTTCGGCGCTGATCAGCCGTTTCACCTGGGTGTTCTTCATCTTCGGCGCGTTCCTTATCTACACTGCCATCAAGCTCGTCGTGGGTGACGATGATGACGATGAGTACAAGGAGAACGGCGTGATCCGCATGTTGCGCAAGGTCGTGCGCATCAGCGATGAATATGATGGCGAGAAGCTGCGCACCACCCGTGACGGTGTGCGCTACTGGACCCCGATGATGATCGTGTTCCTCGCCATCGGCACCACCGATGTCATGTTCGCCTTCGACTCGATTCCCGCAATCTTCGGCCTGACCAAGGATCCGTTCATCGTGTTCACGTCCAACGTGTTCGCGCTGCTCGGCCTGCAGCAGCTGTACTTCCTGCTCGGCGCCCTGCTGGATAAGCTCGTGTACCTGCCCGCCGGCCTGTCCATCGTGCTTGGCTTCATCGGCGTGAAGCTGGTGCTGGAGGCGCTGCACGAGAATACGGTGCCGTTCATCAACGGCGGCCAGCCGGTCGCCTGGGCGCCGGAGATTCCCACGTGGGTGTCGTTGGCCGTGATCGTTGTGGCGATCGGCGGCGCGGCGCTGCTGTCCGTGATGAAGATGAAGCAGATGGATTCCTCGTCCAAGGACGCCAAGGCAGTCAAGAGCTCCAAGGAAGCGTAGGGGATTTCGTTTCCGTGGTTTTCGGGCGGGTTCGTGTAAGGCGGGCCCGCCTTTGTTGTATTCGGTGGCGGCGTGCGACGTAGCGTGCTTCGTGTTGCGTTGTTCTGCGATGGGTCGCGCTGCGTTGTGCTGTGTTGTATTGCACTGTATTGCATTGCGACGAATTTAAACGGGCGATGGTGCCTAATTCGTATAAATAGACGTGGGAATAGGCACGATTGGGTGCAGATGGGCGCTGAATGTAGGCATGGGGAATACTGGGCGAATTTCTAGAAAATGTCTATTAAATAGCGGAAAAACAATAGGCGAATATCCGGGGGATTACGTTTGCCTGCAGTGATTGATGATCCGGTCCGGATGGTGGGTAGGGGAGCGGGTGGAGCGCGGAACCGTTGGAACTGCTGGGAAACGCCGTGTCGACTCGGAATATGCCTATAATTGTTAGCGCTCACATAAAAAATAGGTAAAACGGTGTTTATCGCAAAACGCGCGAGTAGACTTGCGCGAGGAAGACAAGGTTGTCAGACCTTGTCCGTTGCAATAACCGCAGTAGTTAAGGAAAAGGCATATGCGTAAAGCCAAGATCGTCGATACCATCGGTCCCGCCACCGAAACCCTCGAAGGTATCACCAGCCTTGTCGAAGCAGGCATGGATGTGGCTCGTCTGAACCGCTCCCACGGCACTCCTGAGGATCACCTCAAGGTCTACAACAACCTGCGTGCGGCTTCCAAGGCTACCGGTCGCAACGTCGCCGCCCTCGTCGACCTGCAGGGCCCGAAGATTCGTTGCGGTTGGTTCAAGAAGAACGCCGAAGGCGAAGACAAGGTCCAGCTGACCGAAGGCCAGGAATTCATCATCACCACCGACGACATCGAAGGCGACGAGCACATCACCTCCACCACCTTCAAGGGTCTGCCGGGCGACTGCCACGCCGGCGATCCGATCCTGATCGACGACGGCAAGGTCCGTCTGGAAGTCACCAAGGTCGAAGGCAACAACGTGCACACCAAGGTTGTCGTGGCCGGCCCCGTGTCCAGCCACAAGGGCATCAACCTGCCGGGCGTCGCCGTGTCCCTGCCGGCTCTGACCGAGAAGGACGAAGAGGATCTGCGTTGGGCCATTCGCACCGGTGCCGATATCATCGCCATGTCCTTCGTGCGTTTCGCCACCGACATCGACCGCGCCCACGAGATCATGGACGAAGAAGGCCGTCGCATCCCGGTCGTCGCCAAGATTGAGAAGCCGCAGGCTCTGGAGAACCTCGAAGAGATCGTGAAGGCCTTCGACGGCATCATGGTCGCCCGTGGTGATATGGCCGTCGAGTGCCCGCTCGAAGAGGTCCCGCTGGCCACCAAGCGCTGCATCGAGCTGGCTCGCCAGTACGCCAAGCCGGTCATCGTCGCCACCGAAGTCCTCGGCTCCATGGTGAACTCCCCGGTCCCGACCCGTGCAGAGGCCTCCGACTGCGCCAACGCCGTGCTCGACGGCGCCGACGCCACCATGACCTCCAACGAGACCGCCGTCGGTAAGTACCCGGCAGTCACCGTGAACACCATGTCCCGTATCTCCAACTACGCCACCGAGCACGGCTTCGACCGCATCCCGAAGCTGAGCGATCTGGACATGTCCTCCACCGGCGCCGTTTCCTCCGCCGCCGTGAACCTGGCTTACAAGCTGAACGCCAAGGCCATCGTCGCCTACACCCAGACCGGTTCCACCGTGCACCGCGTCTCCCGTGAGCGTCCGTCCGTCCCGATCTTCGGCCTGACCAACAACGAGCACACCTACCACTGGCTGGCTCTGAGCTGGGGCACCGAGTCCTTCCTGATCGAAGAGGACTACCACGACAAGTCCCGTCGCGACCTGATGGAATTCACCGACAAGATCCTCAAGGATGCCGGCAAGGTCACCGACGGCGACAAGATCGTCGTGCTGAGCTCCGCCCAGGGCGAGCACCAGCCGGGCAGCACCGACAGCATCTACGTGCACACCGTCGGCGCCAGCCAGGAGTGATTGCATGTCGCCTCGCAGCGTGACGTCACAGTGCGGTAAGCCGTGACAAAGCGCCGCGACAGTGCGACAGAGCAACGCTATAGCGCAATGCGGGTGTCTGCCTCCTCGCGTGGGGAGGCGGGCACCCGCATTTATTGTTCATGGCTGATGTTTGCTTATGCCTCGGTGCGCGCGCCTATGCGTCACACGATGGTGCGACGGTGGCGGTGCCCGGTACTGCCGGCTGCCCAGTTGTTCCGGCGGCTGGCAGTGCGCCTTGTTGCTGGACGGGTTGCCGTGTGGATTCGGTGAGTTGAATCAGGCGTTGGAACCGTCTGCATCCTGGGCGTCGAGCAGGCCATCATGCAGACTCAGCAGTGCGACCAACGACTTCGCGTCGAGAATCGTGCCGTTGATGACCAGCTGATGCGCCTCCTCCGGCGTCACCAGACGCAGGCCCGGACGAGGTGTTTCGGGACCGAAATCGGAGATCTGCGCAGGCGTGAGATCGGTCGCATAGAACAGCGATGTGTACTGGGTGGAATAGCCAGGCATGTCCATGATGCGTGAGAACTGCCTGATCTTCCCGGCCCTGAAACCGGCCTCCTCCTCCAACTTCTGACGGGCGATATCCACGGGGCGATCCGTATGGGAAGCGCCATGCCCGCCCGGAATTTCCAGCGTCCACCGGTGGGTGGAAAGACGATACTGTTCGACCAGCGGAATCCTGCCGTCATCGGTGACGGCGAGCACCCCGACGGTGTCTCCATGCTTCACATGGATGAAATCGCGTTCGAAAGGCTTGCCTGCCAGCGAGTCGAACGCCACATGATCGATATTGAAGCAGTGCGTTTGCAGGACCACCTTGCGCGACATTTCCTGAACCGGGGCGGTGCGCCATGGGTCGAATTGCCGATGTGTTGTGTTGCCCATTCGAGCCTCCTTGCGTGAGCGAACACTTCCATTCTACGGGTGAAACGCCCGAAAACGGTGTGAGACACTGTGAATACGCGTGCAAGGGAATAGGGCGATGGGCTGGCGCGGCGGCACAAAGCATGGCATGGGATGCTGCCGTCAGATGAGTTGTTATAACATTGCCGGCGCGTTCCTGCACCCTTATGCTGGAATCATCGGTGCCGCCCGACGATGAGCGGCTCGTTTCTCTTCCGCTCACCGATATGCTCACTGACATGCTCACTGACATGGTCGTGTCCGCATTCGTAAACGCCACATCCGGAAATACTGAATATAGCTGGCCCCGCAAGGAGATCAATAGCCATGCAACGCTTTTCATATGAGCCGCGACGTGTGCTGAGGTGTTGCGGCGGTATTCTCAAGCGATATGCGGTTCTCATTCTGGTTCTGCAATTCCTTACACTGTCCGCCTGTACGCAGCGTGCGAACGTCGTGAAATTTTCCGACGCTGATCTGACGGATGCGGTAATCGCGTTTTCGATGAACTATCAGGTGCGGAAAATTGACATCATGGAACATAAGGGTTACATGATTCTGGTCCGCAAAGACGGTTCATACAGTGCGATAGTCACTTCCGGAATGGGAACTCAGGTGCCGCTTTGGACACGGCGCTTCCTGTATTTCTCCGACCGTGATAAGGATTACCGTCTTTCCGCGGATGGCACAGAGCGTCACGTCACTGATTTCCCTAAGACCAATGTTCAGAACCATATGCTCGAAGTGGATGAGAACACGGTTCTCGGCGTATACGACAAAGGATTCACTAAAGATCGGGACAACCAGTTGCAGCTTGTATGGTATACCCCCGATCCCACGAATATGACCACCGTTAATACGAATCGGATGCATGCCATCGCCTCATGTGATGGGCAGGTGTACGGCGTCAAACAGGAGACTCCAGTCCTCGGTGACGATTTTCGATTGAATCTCATCGCGTTCGCGCCGAACATGCCGGCTCGAAAGGTCGCGTCCGTCGACAATGAGAACCCCAGCTTCCAACTGCACGATACGTCCAACGGAGTGCCCTGCGTGGCGGGGAGAATACTACTGCTTGAGAGTTTGGATAGTGAACCCGACGAGTCGCTCACTCCCGGTGATGGGCTTGATGGCTTGACCATGTTCAACGCCCCGTCCACCTTCAGGGCTGTCATGAAGTGGTGGAATGTCAAAACGGGTGATATCCAGACCATACCTGTTCGCTACCCGGATGGTACGGAACTGGCCGGCGAACGCATTATGGGATTCGAGTATGACCCATACTGTCTTGATCAGAACGGGAGGTTGCTTGCCGTCGACTCACGGACAGGAACGTTGCGAGCCATTGATTCACGGACGGGAACGATACTGCAACAGGTGCAGCCGACGTTTATCGAAAAGGAGGACAACGGCTACTTCTACCTACGGGCTACGCGTGACTACGCGTTTCTGCTTTTCGACGCGGTAAGGATCGGCTCATACCTTCCGAAACTGTTCATCTACCGAATTCATGATTTGGAGCCGGTAGCGGAGATCACATTCGGTCCCGCACTGATGAAACTGATCGATGACGAGCCGGATCTGCATCTCACCGAGTTCGTACCCAATCCTGTGATTGCGTTCTGAACGCAGTGGTTGCCGGCGCGCGTGGGGAGGGATTCCGCAGATGGGTTGTGGCTGGTTCTGTGAACTGTTCGGTGAACCGGATGCAGAATCAGCCACAGACAACACGGAGTTGGAATAAATCAGGATTGTGTTGTATACTGCTCAAGGTTTGCATACGCCCCTGTATCCCAATTGGTAGAGGAAGCAGCCTCAAAATCTGCGCAGTGTGGGTTCGAGTCCCACCGGGGGCACCGATTCGACGAACAGCCGCGGCCGGGTATTTCCCGCCGCGGCTTTTTCGTTTTGGTAGACGTCTTTCTTCTTCGATCCTTTCTCGGCGACGAGGAATTGCTGGTCACACGGATTAAGACTGGGTATATACGCTCGTATGAAACGGTGTCTCCGATTACAAATCCGAATTTCTTTAATCGAGGTGCGGCCTATCTGTGATTGCTATGGCTGTGGACAAGTAGGTGTCTCTTCGGCTGCGGTCATGACTGTAATTATGGCCGCAATCATAGAGCTGCAGTCCAAAATGTGTGCCTTATGGCAAGCTGGTCGGCGATGCTGCTCTTTCTCCGCATGGCAGAATGGGTGCTTCATAGGCCTTTCGTGTAGACTGGTCACAGTCAGTGATGTGTTGAGAAATAAGGGAGGGGTCGTGCACGATGAAGAACACGATGAGAATCATGACGATACCGGGGCTGAGCGGCGCACGGAAACTGGAACAGCGTCGGGAAGAATCGATGCAGTTCGCTCAGATGAATCTGGACAAGCAGACAAGGAGCCGGATTGTGATTTCAATGCTCGGCAAGATTCAGATGTCGAAGGCGGAGGCCAATCAGAAATAGCGAATCGTGAGATAGTGGCGCAAATGATTGCGACGCTCATGCAAATGGGTGTGAGTGAGTCGTACTCCGGAGCGTTGCCGAAACCGGATGATTTTAATAAGTATCCGGTCGACGTACAAGAGCGTATGTGCCGCTGGAATGATGCCTTTACAACTGACGAATCGGAACGGCAGAATCTTCTTGTCGAGGCGGAGATTGATCAGGCCCGTAAAGGTATGTGGATCAGCGGCGCCTTATTCCTAATTGCGATGCTGTTTTCACTCATTGCATACATCACCACGATGTCGCCGTGGTCGTTTGGGTTTTTGGCAGTTCCGGTCGTGTCCATGATTGTTAATCTGTTCGAACCGGTGTCATCGCGCAGTAGTAGGGATAAACAGAAAACGACTCAGCCCGCATCATCCGGGAATGCTCGGGGGACAGAGAACGATGCTCGGAGTAGCTGAGACAATTCAGATTGCCGGTGTTCTTACTGTTTCGGGGATGAGATGTCGTCTGACTGGGATATACAGTTGAAGTTAATGGCCTTTACCATGCTTGGTTTTCATGCCGGGCGGGCAAGGCTGGGCGGCATCCGGGCCAGCTACCGTGAGCGCAGCCCCGCGCGAGGATTCGTGCGGACGTGAGTGGGCGTTGTAGGCCAGCAGTCGGTCGAAACACTGGAATGTGCGACTGTGCATCCTCATGATGAGGCTTTGTCATGTAGCCGACAGTAACGAATGGTTCGGGTTCGATGGGAAAGGCGCCTGATCGGCGTCTTTCCCTTTTTCTTCTTACGGAACGTTTCCCGATGAGGAGTCTCTTGAGAAACGGCGGTTCGTTTTCGGAATATCCGTGACCGCCGAACCCATGTGACAAGCCATGTTTACGGCTGGATATATCGCGTTTTTTACGGTCCTCCATAGCGGATGAAGCGGAATCGGGGAGACGGAATGAGGGCGACACGCTGGGGAAAGACCGCGGAGAAAAGCGTGGTAAACGTTTACTCACGCGTTTCGGCGCGAGAAACCAAAAAGCAGAAGGGATCGATCATGGAAGAGATGGTCTGGAAGGACAAGGACCTCGAGGCGCTGTACAGGAAGAACCTGGAGGCCATGAGGGAACGGCACAGGAAGTATCCGGAACTCGCGAGCCCGCTGGCCAAGCCGTACACGGTGTTCACGGAGAACAGCCAGCACGGGATCCAGAACATGCGCATCCGCTGGCTGATGGACAACCACCCGCGGGAGTTCCGCGAGATGATGATGGCCAACGTGCTCGAGGAGCATCTGCAGGAGACGGAGCGCCGGACGATGCACCGGTACGGCAGGTACATGGACCTGCTCATGGAGCGCAGGCACCTCGTGAGGCGCACGGACGTGATGGCCGCGCACCCGGAGATCACGGAGCGCGACCGCTACTACGGGATGCAGCAGGCGCAGCACGACGCGATGGAGATGGCGATCCACGAGGTCGTGGAGAGCTTCTAGCGTCGCTCGACCGAAAGAGGGGAGAAAGAACCGGGAGCGGATGGAGGCATGAAATGGCATGATGCAACCGTGGAATCGCGAGACAAGCAACCATGCGGAAATTGCTTCCATCCGCCCATACCGGGTTCATTGCGCAGCTGAAGGAATAACCATGATTATGCTGGTCGACTTCGATGACTGTCCCGGATCCGGGCGTTTCCACTCAGGCAACACCGAGCGCAAAGTTGGCGTGAAATGGAAGGAATCGTGCTGGATACTCAAATCCCCGAAAACAAGCGGAGCATCTCAAAAGGTCGTGTCTTCATCTTCATATGCCGTGTCTTCGTTGGGTGAGTACTTGGGGTCGCATGTGTATGAAATGCTCGGCATTCCCGTCCACGAGACCATGCTTGGCGTTCGAGAGGGAAAGATGGTGTGCGCGTGCAAGGACTTCGCCATGAATGGACTGCGGCAAGCCAATCAACCCTCTGGAATACATGGCATCCGGGCAGGAACCCGAATGCAGCCACGCTTTGGATCGCTTCATGGAGCGATACGATCCATCGAGCCTAGACAAACTGATCGACTCACTGCCCGAGCATGCTTTCGGTCTGACCGTTCTGCCGGACATACTCCGCGAATACTACAAGCGAGTCATGGCATACCGGTACGAACATGCGTTCCTGCCGGCGTGGAAGGCCACCGTTCCGTTTGTGGGATGAGCCCTGCCTTCCAATGAACGAAACAAATAGAACAGGCGGATCGTTGTAGAACGGCAATCGGTCGAAGCGTCAGTTGAGGCGGCGGGCCGAACCTGCCACTGGGAGAAAGCGCGGCGGGGCGCCTGCTTGGCCGCACTATAATCGGAGTCAGCCATTCAGCCTTCAACGGCGATTTCAGTGTGTTCAGCGGAAGGGAACGGTCATGAACGAACCTGAAGACGGTATGATTATCCGTGACTCATTCGAGTTGTCCAATTTTGTCAACTGGCTGCGCCGTTCGACCCGTGATCGGATCTGCGTGCTCGTCTCCGAACGCAAGAACGGGCGGCCGCCCGTCCCGATCAAACGTATTCGTTCCGCCATCAACGATCGCGCCATTGTTGTCGAACTGCCCAATCATCTGCAATCCGTATCCCGCACGATGCTGGACACCGTCGACCCTTACTTCGGCGCCTCCCGCGTCTTTCCGCCCGGCGATTCCTGGTGCACCGATTTCGCCCTTGTCCCGTTTATACAGCCGCAGCTCACCGAGGATGAGTATCTGCGTCAAATCAGTGATTGTATCGACGCCATCGAGCGCCCGCGCACCGCACGAACAGAACCGGTGGAGGACCCGTCTCCCTCGGAGGGTACCAGTCTCGCCGATGTCCGCGTCCGCGAAGATGCGAAATGGTATCTCATTGATGAAACGCATGTCGACGAATGCGTCGGGTCCATTCTTTCCGCGAATCGTGATATCCCGGTGATCCTGGTGTCGAAAGCCTTGGGGTATGCCAAGCCGTTCATTGACATGGAAGCGCTGGTGCAGGCCGTGAGCGACGGGGCGATCATCTTCGAGATCAAGGATGAGGGCACGAGCAAGCTGCTTTACGACAGGCTGCCCAATTGGGCTCGGGCATACCATGGGGCGATCAGATTCATTCCGTTCGACGCCGTGGACACCAACGGCGCCGGAGCGAATCTGTATAAAATCTATGGCGTTGCGGAGAGCAAACAGACGGTGGAAGAGCTCGTCGACAGGGTCAATGAGGATTTGTCGTCGAGCGAGTACGACAGTTACGGACTCGACGAATCCAAAACCGGCGAAGACCCCGACTGGAATCGGGACGCTGCCAACACCGAAGGCGCTGGAACGGAAGATTCCGGCAGCGGCAAAACCGATTCCACGTCAGTGGTTCCCAAGAAAAAGCAGGGCAGAAGCTGCGGTCTTTGGAAGCAGCTTGCGCGTATGAACACCTCGACAGCGAAGGCGCAGGGGGACACGGTCGAGGCTTATGTGAAGATGATCCTCGAAGGTGATGTTCCCTACGTGCAGATTCCCGGCGAGACGAAATTCCGTAAGGTAAACGTGACCGGCCTGACACGTGAAGTCGCCGAAGCCTTCGTGAACGCGGGATACGAACCGGAACCGGGCGGGGAACGCATGTATCCGAGCAGCTGGATACTACGCCCGGACCAGCGCGTACGAGGCTGGCGAGACGGTTCCGACGGGCTCATCCTGGCCGCTGACTGGGTTGCGCCACGCCAGACGCTGCAACACTACATGCCGGGGAAAGTGGTCGCCGGCATGGTTACCTACGTATGCGATGACATGTTCAAGCTGCTGTTCCACCCGGGAATCGGAGACAATCCGCCCGTGGAGGCGACGGTGCAGCGCGCCGACTTCCTTGCCGGCACGCACGTCGCGTCGGACATCGACCTGCGCCCGGTACTACGCAAAGGCCAGGTCATTGCGGTGAAGATCATCTCGCGCGAACAACACGACGCCGTCTCGGACGACGAGTGGCTATGCGCGCTGCCGCCCCAAGGCGAAACCCATACGTTGGAGGAACCGCCAAGCCTGCTCCCAGACGGCCCAAGCTGGCTGTGGATCGACCCACGGTTCATCGCCGCCGCCCCACGCAAAAAAGGAGACAACGAGCGATCCGGTGGCAGCAACCCATTCGCATACCTGCCGTTCATGCAATCCAAACAGACGCTTACGGCGGTCTCGTTCAAGGATCTCCTCGAATCAACGGCAACACTGGCATCCGCGCATGAAACGATGCACACGCTATACGAACAGCTTGCGGACAGCCAACAACGGAACGAAAAACTCGAACAGGAAAACAAACGGCTCAACGGCAAAAACCAAAAACTCAGAGAACAAAGCAGGGGAGCAGAAAAAATGCTAGACGACACCAACCCGATCATCCCCTTCGAAGGGCACTTCGCCACCCTGCAGGAAGAAATCGATTGGATGATACGAGCCCAGTCGATCCTGCAATTCACCGCGGCGGAACGAGCCAAACGACCCCTAGACGACTGGTCATACGCCCCTGACTTCTTCGACTCGCTACGCGAATGCGAACACGGCGACATGTCACGCGCATCACTGATACGCACAATGGTGTTCGTCCTCATGGGCAAAGAAGCGACGCAAAAAGGCCTGCAACAACATCGACTCCGCGAAGGACGCGGCGGTGACGACGCGGACCGTCTAGACGAGGAAGGCAACGTGATCTACCGGGTGACGGTGCACGGACAATACCGCCTGCACTACACGCGAAACGTCGCCAACCACGTGAAATTCCTATCCGTCAACACCCATGACGAATTACTGAGATAACCAGCCGAGATGGCCAACCACCCGCGACGGTAGGCTTGGTTCCCGCCAAACAACGGAACCTAAACCTACCGCCGCAACCACTCCTGATCGCCAAGCTTGTCAAGCTTGTCAAGCGCCCGAAGCAACGAATCGACATGCCCCTTCGCACGCACGTTATATCGGGCGACACGAATCACACCATCACCATCGATCACGAAAGTCGAACGAATCACACCTTCACGAACCTTGCCATACAACTTCTTCTCACCATACGCGCCATACAAACGATGCACTGTCAAATCGGAATCCGACAACAACAGGAACGTCAGATGATCGCGCTCGCGGAATCGGGCGAGTTTGTCCAACGGATCCTTCGATACGCCGAGCACGGTGAACCTGCGGGAGGACAGGCGTGCGAGATTGTCGCGGAAATCGCAGGCTTCGGTGGTGCAACCCGGGGTCATCGCCGCCGGGTAGAAGTACAGGACGATGTTCGTGCCACGCAATGTGGAAAGCGTGACGGTACCGCCGGTGTCGGAGGGGAGCGTGAAGTCCGGGGCCGTCTGCCCGGCTTCAAGCCGTGCGGGAACGGCGGCGGTTGTGAATTGGGATGCGGGGATCGCTGACGGATCGATGCCGGTCATGATTGCCTCCTTGTGACCTTTCAAGGCTTTGAGCGACGGCCCGATCGGCTATCGTTTCCCGATGGTCTCGCGCCGTCGCCGAACCCGTGACAGCACCCATCCTACGCGCCCAAATGCGTGACGTGATCGAGATAACAGCGCAACGCCAGCTTGTACGTATCCCAGTCCTCTGCCGGATCGGGCACATTGGTATTGGCATCCATCGCATCAATCACGTAATGCAGGTACAACAGGTAGTGGCGTGCGCAAAACTGCTGCTCGTAATGAGCCTCCAAGTCGTAGCAGTCAAGCCAGGAGATGCGGTATTCCGCCTTTCCTTCGCACTCCCCGTACCTGTAATCGCACTGGCGATCCTCATCATCATGATGATCGTCGGGCAAAGCGATCGGAGGAAGATCCCCGGTGAAGTCTTCGCCTTCGACGGTATCGAGCATGAACGTGATCTGGGTGAGGGGCGTCTCACGGGGTATGGCGCGCTCGATCAGCGGCGAACGGGTAATGGTGCAGGTCATGTGAATTACTCCTTCTGATTGTTGTCGTACAAGGAACCGCAGATACGGTTCAGCTGTTCCTCCAACGCAAGAATCTCCGACATCATGTCGTATTCATCAACCGGACAGTCATCGAACAGCTTCGGATAGCGCGTCATAAGTGCGGACAGCGAGATGCCGTCCACAACCGAGGCCTCCACGCCCCAACCGCTATGCCACTGATTGATGATGATGGCGGACTGGTCGGGAAGCAGAAGAACATTGCCCGTCGTCCGGTCACGCAACAGCAGAAGCGTGGAATCGTATTCGTCATATCTATCGTCGGAGATGAGCCCGTTTTCATCGAGCTCCTCGTAGTGCGCGATGGACCGATACGAGATGGACGATTCCTTGCTTGCAACGGGCCAACCGTTCCTGCCGACATCGAACGTCGCGAACTCGTAGGAGAAGGATTGCATGTTGATCGGCTGATTTCTGCGCATCCTGGCCATGGTTGCAGCCTCCCGACATTGCCAGAGATCGGTCACGAGCTGTTCCTCCTCCTCGTCCGGCCGATCGTAAAGAGGCATGTAGCGCTTGAAATAGCGGCGCGACGACACGTAAGAACGAATATCGACAGGGCGGATCACCTCGTAGAGGGCGGCGAGGAAACCGATGCTGTTGATCTGATCCTGCACAAGTTCGACGGCATCGGGCACCGTCGTGTTGCCGACCCAAACGATATGGCTACCGGATGATTCCGTATTGGCTGCAGTACTCATACTCCCACATTCCTTTCATACGCGCGGCGGTTACATGCCTATTCATGCGTCCCGCTTATTCATGCGTCCCGCTCCGCTTCGTCTGCCGAAGGTTTCTTCCAACCGGTCTCTCGCCGGCTCCATCGGCCTCCACTGTGTCTAACCGGACAAAACGTTGCGGAGCAAAAGAGGGGGAACTGTAATAGCTGCGATGTTGCAATGGGTGGTGCGATTGCACTCGCGTGTTTTCCGCATATGTTTGCATATGATCATTGGGCGGGAGCAAAAAAGGGTGCTCCTTCCATGGTGGGAAAGCGGTACAACGAAGGAAAAGAGGACTGAATCGGAAAGCTAACGGGGAACCTCAGTCCGGCAAGGACAAGCGAGACGAAGGATTCGGCGCGTGTCCCGATTCCTTTCCGGAGGGCGATCTGTCTTTACCTTCGGTTTGCGTTTCAGAAACCGTGATGGATGTTCTGCGTTGCGCAGGAGGGTTCCATGTCGAATGTGACGGCGCTGAACTGTTCCGGTTGCCGCACGAACGTGTCGATCAGTTTCCACTGGCGACGGCTGATGCCGATGCGGTAATCCGGGCGAACCATGAGGACCGGCGCTTGCGGTTGCAGTTCCTCCAGTTGCCGTGCCCGTTGTGCGGTGCATTCGTCATCGTCGATCCAGACGGTCGGCGCCGGGCTGTCCATGCGGTTTTCGATGCTGACGTGGCGCTGAATCGTCTGCCATTTGCCGGTGCTGCGCCGCGCATTCGTAATCGGGTCGTACCAGGTGACGACCTCCACCAGTTGGGGATCCCAGCCGAGCAGCGGATCGAGTTGCTGCTCGCAGTACGGTTGCCAGGTGGAAAGCCAGTAGAGTTCCGCAAGGCCGTCCGTTGCGAGTCGGTACATGGCGTCGGACAGTTCGCTCGACCAGTGGATGCGCCAGGAACCTTCGGGCGTATGCGCCATTTCGTTGCCGTCCGTATGGAACGCGTTCGCCGGGTCGTACAGTTTCGCATACGGGCTGTCGGATTTCGCCCACGATGGCACCTTGTTCACGCCGCCGCGGCGCAGTACTTTGCTGTCGGGGAACGTGTTGAGCACGCCGTCGAAGTCCGTGAAGATTATGGGCTTCGAGAATGCGGTCTGATTGTTTGCCATTGCGGTTCACTCGTCCTTTCCGTTTGCTTGGGGAATCATAGCCTGCCTGCATAGGGCTTGCCATACTCACCCTGCTTAACCGGACAAAACGGTTGGTTTGGTGCTGAGGTTCCTGCGCCACCACCCATTTTCGGACAGAATTACGCCGATTTTGTCTGATTCCGGTGAAGGGGGTTCTGCGAGGAGAGGCGTGGTGTTTTACCGTTTTCGGACAGAATTGGGCGGATTTTGTCTGATTCCGGTCTGTCTCTTCTCCACATCTGACGCTGCCGACGAATAG
>NZ_JAHBBE010000021.1 GCF_019331805.1 Bifidobacterium pongonis | reverse complement strand
CAACACGATCTTCGACAATGCATCGGCGTCCATGCTCAACCGCACCAGCGAACCGTAGTCCATGGTGGGTGCGGAGGATACGGTGATGCCCAAACGTGCGGCAAGCACCTGGGCGGTGTATGAGGATTGCGCGGAGTGCACGGCGCCTTCGACGGCGCGGGCCGGGCAGGAAGAGGCGACCTCGGCCCAGGACGACGCGGCGGCGGTCGCGCTGAGATAGCGCATCATCAGCGGATGGCCGGCGGCCATGGTACCCGATTCACCTACTGCGGATTCATACGAGCTTTCACAGGTGTCGGGTTTGGCGGCCTCGTTGACCTGCGCTTCGAGATTCGGTGCCGAACATCCCGCGAGCGGCATGAGCATGGCGCATGCGGCCGCTATCGCCAGCGACCGTGCGCCCAAGGGGAGGGCATCTCGAAGTGTCTGCATAAAACAGTAGAATAAGCTTTGACTATGACCATATGAGCCTAGTACGCAATAATTTAAGGGAGGTCTTGCGGAATATGGAACTGGACCTGGCAGGAATTCATAAGCTCGCAGCGGAGCAGGGTATTGACGCTGAAACACTTGATGACGCTCTTTCCGAGGCGCTGCGCCTCGCATATCTGAAGACGCCGCACGCCGCCAAGCACGCGCGCATCGAACTCGACGACCGCGCCGGCACGTTCACCGTGTGGGCCGCCGACGAGATCCCGGGAACCCCCACCGAGGAGAACCCGCATCCCGCGCCCACGCTGGGTGAGGAATACGACGACACCCCCAAGGACTTCGGTCGTCTCGCCGCCGCCACGGCACGTCAGGTCATCACCCTGCTGTTCCGCCGTGCGGAGGACGAGAGGATCTTCGGTGCGTTCAGCGGTCAGAAGGGCAAGCTGATCACCGGTGTCGTCCAGCAGGATGTCAAGGATCCCTCCAACGTGCACATCGCCGTCGGCGATGTCGAAGCGCTGCTGCCGCGTCGCGAGCAGGTGCCGGGTGAACGTTACCGTCACGGCGAACGTCTGCGCGTGTACGTGGTGAACGTCGGCCGCGGCATCAAGGGACCGGAGATCATCGTCTCCCGCTCCCATCCGGAACTGGTGCGTTGCCTGTTCGAACGCGAAGTGCCGGAGCTGGTTTCCGGTGCCGTGTCGATCATGGCCATCGCCCGTGAGGCCGGTGCCCGCACCAAGATCGCGGTCAAGGCCAACATGGAAGGCGTGAACCCGAAGGGTGCCCTGATCGGCCCCGGCGGCGCTCGTGTCCGCGCGGTGATGGAGAACCTCGGCCAGGAGAAGATCGACATCGTCGACTACTCCGACGATCCGGCGAAGTTCGTCGCCTCCGCGCTGTCCCCGGCCGTCGCCACCGGCGTGCAGGTCATCAGCGAGAAGAACAAGACCGCCATCGCCTTCATCCACGACGACCAGCTGTCGCTGGCCATCGGCAAGGAAGGGCAGAACGCCCGTCTGGCCGCCAAGCTTACCGGCTGGAAGATCGGCATCGAGTCCGCCGAGAATCACGCCAAGAAGATGGCCGAGCAGGCGGACAAGCAGGCAGACGAATAATCCAGCGCTTTGGGTATGCTTATGCCGGAATTTATCAGGCATAAGTAGGCTCTGAGTCGAACGACGAGGATACACACGATCATGGTTGCACGATGAACAGGCTCACCGTCATCGAGCATTGACTGCGCGGGCGCGTGGTCACAGATAGGAGAACAAGTAGTGGCAAAACCACGCGTATATGAAATCGCCAAGGACCTTGGCCTCGACAGCAAGACCGTGCTGGAGAAGCTGAAGGATATGGGGGAGTTCGTCAAGTCGGCATCCTCCACCGTCGAGCCCCCGGTCGAGCGCAAGCTCAAGGCCGCGTTGGCTCCGAAGGGCGACGGCGCAGCCAAGGGGAAGGAACAGCCGAAGGCAGCTGCTCCCAAGGCTACCCCGAAGCCGATCGTCAAGCCCGGTGTGAAGCCCGGCCCCGCCAAGCCGGCCGCCCCGGCAGCCAAGCCGGGTGCGCCGAAGCAGCAGCGCCCTGCGGTGCCCGGCCCCAAGCCGCACCGTAACGACCGTAACGGCAACGCTCCGCAGCAGCGCAACGAAAAGCCCGCCGCACAGCAGCCCAAACCGGGCATGCGCCAGGCCAAGCCGGGTCCGAAGGCCCCGGTGCCCGCACCGCACGCCGCCCAGGGCAACGCGTCCTCGCAGCAGCGTCCGCACACCCCGGGTCCGCGTCCGGGCAACAATCCGTTCAGCCGCAAGCAGGGCATGCATACGCCTACGCCGGGCGACATCCCGCGTCCGCATCCGATGGCGCGTCCGACCGTGAACAACAACGAGGACAAGCGCGGCGGCCGTGGTGGTCGCGGCGGTCGCGGTGGTTTCCGCGGCGGTCGTCCGGGTCAGGGAGCGCAGGGCGCACGTCCCGGCCAGTGGGGCCAGAACCGCAATGGCGGCGCACAGCGCGGCGGCCAGCAGGGCGGCGGCGCACGCGGCGGTTTCCGTAGCGGCACCGGCCAGCAGAACAACTTCCCGAGCAGCGGTCCGAGCAACGGTCCCGCACGCGGCGGCGGTCGCGGTCGCGGCGGTGCTGCAGGCGCATTCGGCCGTCAGGGCGGCAAGTCTTCGAAGGCTCGTAAAAACAGGCTGGCGAAGCGTCGTGAATATGAGGAGATCAAAGCACCGACCATCGGCGGCGTGCGCATTCCGCGCGGCGATGGTCAGGTGATCCGTCTGCGTCAGGGCGCAAGCCTTGCCGATCTGGCTGAGAAGATCAACGTCAATCCGGCGGCCCTCGTCACCGTGATGTTCCATCTCGGCGAAATGGCCACGGCCACGCAGTCCCTCGACGAAGCCACCTTCCAGATCCTCGGCGAGGAAATCGGCTGGGATATCAAGCTGGTTTCCGCGGAAGAGGAAGACAAGGAGCTGCTGCAGCAGTTCGACATCGACCTTGATGAGGAAGAGCTGCAGGACGACGAGGATCTCAAGCCCCGTCCGCCGGTCGTCACAGTCATGGGCCACGTCGATCACGGTAAGACCCGACTGCTGGACACCATCCGTCGAAGCAACGTCATCGAAGGCGAAGCCGGCGGCATCACCCAGCGTATCGGCGCCTACCAGGTGTCCGTCACCCTTGAGGGCGAACAGCGCAAGATCACCTTCCTTGATACCCCTGGCCACGAGGCCTTCACCGCCATGCGTGCGCGTGGCGCCGAACTCACCGACGTCGCGATCCTCGTGGTCGCCGCGGACGATGGTGTGATGCCCCAGACCGTTGAAGCCATCAACCACGCCCAGGCCGCCCACGTGCCGATCGTGGTCGCCGTGAACAAGATCGATAAGCCGGGCGCCAACCCCGACAAGGTCCGCGGCCAGCTCACCGAGTTCGGCCTCGTGCCGGAGGAATACGGCGGCGACACCATGTTCGTCGACATCTCCGCCAAGCAGGGCACGAACGTCGACAAGCTGCTCGAAGCCGTGCTGCTCACGGCCGACGCGGAGCTCGACCTGCGCGCCAACCCGGATATGGACGCCCGTGGCGCCACCATCGAAGCCCGACTCGACAAGGGTCGCGGCGCCGTGGCCACCGTGCTGGTGCAGTCCGGTACGCTCCACGTGGGCGATTCGATCGTTGCCGGTACTTCGTACGGCCGCGTCCGCGCCATGCTCGACGAGAATGGCAAGCAGATGAAGACCGCAGGCCCCTCCTGCCCGGTGCAGGTGCTCGGCCTCACCTCCGTGCCCACCGCGGGCGACCTGTTCCTCGTGGCCGGCGATGATCGTGCGGCCCGTCAGATCGCCGAGAAGCGTCAGGCCACCGAGCGTGCCGCCCAGCTGGCGAAGCGTCGCAAGATCGTCTCCCTGGAAAGCCTCAAGGAGCAGTTCGCCAAGTCCGAGGTGGATATGCTCAACATCGTCATCAAGGGCGATTCCTCCGGTTCCGTCGAGGCGCTGGAAGATTCCCTGATGAAGATCGAGGTGTCCGACGAGGTCGGCATTCAGGTCATCCACCGCGGCGTCGGCGCTATCACGCAGAACGATGTCAACCTCGCGACCGTCGACAAGGCCGTCATCATCGGCTTCAACGTGCGCCCGAACCGTCAGGTGGCGGATCTGGCCGAGCGCGAAGGCGTGGAGATCAAGTACTACTCGATCATCTACAAGGCCATCGAAGACATCGAGGCATCCCTGAAGGGCATGCTGAAGCCGGAATACGAAGAGGTCACCACCTCCCACTCCGAGATCCGCGAGATCTTCCGTTCCTCCAAGTTCGGCAACATCGCCGGCGTCATGGTGCAGGACGGCGAGGTCAAGCGTGGTACGAAGTGCCGTATCCTGCGCAATGGCGTGGCTACCGTCAACGATCTGGAGATCTCCTCGCTGCGTCGTTTCAAGGACGACGTGCAGTCCGTCAAGGAAGGCTACGAGGCCGGTATCAACCTCGGCACCTTCAACGACATCGAGATCGGCGACATCATCGAAACCTTCGAGATGCGCGAAATCGAACGCAAGTAGTCGTCGCACGCGAACGACGACAGTCATATGAACGATCAGTGTACGTTTCCGCCGACGGCAAGGCCGCGGCAGAGGCGTGCACTGATTCGTTTTAACGGGCATAACGTCGGGCGGTGAATCCGCCCATCGGCATGCCCCAACGGCGCACATGGGGGCCGGAACCCGAAGACCCCAACCGTTCCCGCGCCGTGCGAAACACGGGAACCGCAACATCATCGACATACGTAAAGGAAAACCCATGGCAGGAACCAACCCGCGCGCCGCGCGTATCGCGGCCCTGATCCAGCGTGTGATCGCCTCCTCGATGGAGGCCCAGCTGCACGATAAGCGACTGGCGAACATCACCATCACCGAAGTCCGTGTGACCAACGATCTGCAGCTCGCCAAGGTCTACTGGACCCAGCTCGGCCACGAAGGCCATGAGGACGGCGAACGCAAGCGCGCCCAGCAGGCGCTGAACCAGGCCAAGGGCCGTCTGCGCTCCCTGGTGGGCACCAAGGCGGGTCTGCGCCTGACCCCGCAGCTGCAGTTCGTGTTCGACGAAGTGCCGGGCGAAGCGCACGAGATCGAGGATATTCTCGCCGTCGCGCGCAAGCGTGACGAGGAACTCGCCAAGGCCCGCGAAACCGCGCAGTACGCCGGTGACGCCGACCCGTACAAGCACCCCGAGGAGAACGAGGACGAAACCGATCAGACGGATTCGGATGATTGGGACGATGACGACGAAGACTGGGACGATGCGGAAGCCTGAGCCGTCCGGTCTGCTGCTGGTCGACAAGCCGCAGGGCGTCACCAGCTTCGATGTGGTCGCCGCCGCACGCGGCGCGCTGCATATCAAGAAGGTAGGCCATGCGGGCACATTGGACCCCATGGCCACCGGTCTGCTGGTGCTCGCGTTCGGCCGCGCCACGCGACTGTTGAGCGCCATCGTCGAACACGACAAGACGTATGAGGCGACCATCCGGCTCGGCCTGTGCAGCACCACCGACGACGCGGAAGGCGACGTGTGCCGATTCGACGGCAGTGCCCAGGCCGCGATCCTCCCGCCCGCCGACCCGGTGCAGGCCGTGCAGGCGGTGGAAAGCGCGGTTCGGACGCGTTTCCTCGGCGATATCGATCAGGTGCCCAACACCTTCTCCTCGATCAAGATCAACGGCAAGCGCGCCTACGATCTGGCCCGCGAAGGCAAGGACGTGGAGCTCAAGGCCCGTAAGGTCACCATCGGCGAATTCGCCGTGCTCGACGCCCGGCAAGGGTATGCGGGCTTGGAGGATGCCGCCTGCCAGCTGTGCGCCACGCCCGATGAAGGCCATGCGGAACCGGTGATGGACGTGGATGTGCGCGTCAGCTGCTCGTCCGGCACGTATATCCGTGCCCTGGCGCGTGATCTGGGTGCCGAACTCGGCATCGGCGGCTATCTCACCCGGCTGCGCCGCACGTGCGTGGGGCGTTTCGCCCTACCCGACGACGCCAGCGGCCTTGCCGACCCGCAGGCGAACACGGCACGCATCATCACCGCGCACGCGGAGGCGAAAACCTTCACGAACCGTGAAGGCGAAACCATCACCCGCAATCGAGCCGTGCTCGATACGCCGTTCGAACGTGGCGACGAACGCACCGATTGGGTGCTGGGCCATGCGCTCGGCATGCTGGATGCCGCCAAAGGCGCCATGCCGGTCATTGCCATCGACGCGAACGAGGCGGCAGAACTGCGTTTCGGCAGGCGGATCGCACGGGCCGTGACCTGCGACACCGTGGCCTATGTGCCTGCGGCGGGTGACGGCGCGGAAGCGGACGTGGTGGCCATCATCGGCAGAGCCAACGCCCATATGGCCAAACCGCTCACCGTGTTCCCAGCCGACTGAGCCGACCGAATGGCCGACCGGCCGGATGGCCGAACGAATAGCCGACCGAACGGCCGCCCGAAGAAGCCGGAAACGCGGGCGGGCTCGCCTGCTACAGTGGACGCGGCGTAAACGTTAGAACGTACATCATCGGTACAACGCGAAGGACATCACGTATGAACATCACGACTTTGATCCCCGACGAGCATGGCGACATCGAATGGCCCGACGTGGATAAGGACCGTCGTATGGTGATTACGCTCGGCTCCTTCGACGGCATGCACTTGGGTCATCAGGCGGTGATCGGCCGCGTTGTGGAACTCGCGAAGCAGCATGACGCGGCTTCGGCGGTCATGCTGTTCGACCCCCGCCCGGCATTCGTGCATGCGCACGGCGAAAACGCGCCCGCAGTGGATGTGGACGCGCTCACCGGTGTGGACGAGCGACTGGCGGCCATGGAACAGGCCGGTATCGAGCAGGTGTATGTGGTGCGGTACACGCTGGCATTCGCCGAAAAATCCTATATCTTCTTCCTCGGCCAGTTGACCGGCAAACTCGGCATGCGCACGCTGGTGCTCGGCGCCGACGCCGCATTGGGAGCCGGACGCAAGGGCGACGTGCATGCGATCGAGAATCTCGCCGCGGCGACTGGCGTGTTCGAACTCGACGTGGTGGACGACCGTGGCCCCGGCGAAGTGCGCATTCCGCGCGACTGGAAGCCGCAGATGCCCGCCGACTGGGGAGAACCCGTCGATCCGCTGGCGAACGCCAACAAGGCGGAACGCCGTGCGTGGAGCAAGAAGCATCAGGCCAAGCCGGTGCGCACATGGAGCTCAAGCAACGTGCGCTATCTGCTGGGCAATGGACGTATCAAGGACGCCGACGCCATTCTCGGCCACGCCCATGCGGTGACCGGCAACGTGGTGCACGGCGAGGAACGTGGGCGCTCCATCGGATTCCCCACGGCCAATCTCGGATCTGATATCACCGGATACCTGCCCGTGGACGGCGTGTACGCGGGTTGGCTGGTCGACTTGGGCGAAGCCTGCGAAAACGCCGATCTGGAAACGCGTGCGGCGCGCGTGCATGACGCGCAGGATGCGCCGCGCTGGCCCGCCGCCATCTCCATCGGCACCAAGCCCACGTTCAGCGAAGCCACCGGCATGCATGAGCGCGTGGTGGAAGCGTACTGCCTGAGCGAGGATTGGCTCGAACTGTACGGTCACACCGTCCGCGTGGAATTCGCCGGATTCCTGCGCCCGCAGGTCAAGTTCGACGGGGTCGACGAATTGACGGCCGAACTCCGCCGCAACGTGGAGGAAACCAAGCGCATTACCGGCGACGCACACTGATCGGCGCACGGACGGTACCGAAAGAAAAAGGGGTATGTAAAATCTGAGGTTGGAATTGGGTGGGCGTCTAGCCGGTAGTCATGCGCCAACGAAAAGCGTGTTTGGTAAATCTGTGGTTGAAAAGTCTGAGTCCTTTTGTAAAATCTGTGGTTGACAGAAAGGGTCAGATATGCCGGAGCAAAGAAGCGCGTTCGATTACGTCAGTGAGATTTGGAGCATCGCCGAATATGTGCGCGACGTGATCCGCCCAGCCGACTACAACAAGCTCGTCCTTCCCTTCGCGCTGCTGCGGAGACTGGAATGTGCCTTGGAGCCGACCCGCGACGCGGTGTGCAAGGCCGTGGAGAAGTACGAGCCGACATTGGGGCGTGAGAACGAGATCTACTGCACGTTCTCGGGCAAGTCCTTCTATAACGTGACCAGCTTCCGGCTCAACGATCTGGGAATCGATCGCACCCTTGACGCGCTCATGGAATACGTCGACGGGTTCAGCCCTAACGCGAGGGACATCCTGACCAAGTTCAAGATCCGGGAGACGTGCCAAGATCTTCAGAACGAGGGCATGCTGCACGAGGTGTGCATGCGTTTCGCGGGCTTCGATCTGAGTCCGGAAGCCGTTCCCGACCGCATGATGAGCGACATCTACGAACATCTGATCCAACGGTATGGCGAGGAGATCGCGCAGGGGGCCGAAGACTTCATGACGCCCCGCGACGTGGTCAGGCTTGCCGTCAGCCTCATCTTCGCCAACGAGGACGAATTCCTCAATTCCGACAACGGCAGCATGCGAAGTTTGTACGACGGCACCTGCGGAACCTGCGGGTTCATCAGCGACGCGCTCGACGTGCTGGAGGAATGGAAGACCCGGTCGAACGCGAAGGCCCCGGCCACGATCATCCCCTACGGTCAGGAGTCGGAGGGCGTGACTTGGGCTGTGGGCAAGACGAATCTGCTGCTGCGCAATGTCGGCAACGCGGGGCAGGACAAGTTCGACTCCATGCGCGACCTGTCCGAGCACATCATGCACGGGGACACCCTCTCCGACGACAAATTCGAGGGCGAGACGTTCAACTATCAGCTGACCAATCCTCCCTACGGCAAGGAATGGAAGAAAGAGAAAAAAGCGGTGCTTGAGGAGGCCAAGCTTGGCTTCAAGGGCCGTTTCGGAGCTGGGCTGCCTGCCATCAGCGACGGCAGCATGCTGTTCATCCAGAACGTGGCCGCCAAGCTCGCCCCCATCGAGCAGGGCGGAGGCAAGGCTGCGATCGTGCTTTCCGGCAGCCCCCTGTTCAACGGCGACGCCGGCTCCGGGCCGTCGAACATTCGCCGGTGGCTGTTCGAGAAGGACTACATCGACTGCATCGTGAAACTGCCCACCGAGATCTTCTTCCGCACTGGCATCAGCACATACATCTGGATACTGTCGAACAAGAAACCCGAAGGACGCCGGGGCATGATCCAGCTCATAGACGCGTCGGACAAACGCGTCCCCTTGAAAAGGAATCTGGGAAACAAACGGTACGAGATCAGCGACGAGCAAATCGACTGGATCACCCGCACCTATATCGACGGGCATGACCACGGCAACAGCGTCATCGTGCCCGCCAGCGAATTCATGTACCGCCAAGTCACCACGCGGCGTCCCCTGCTCATGTACATCACCATCGACAAGTCGAGGACCGATGACCTGTTCGAGTCCTCCAAGCCCATGAAGAACCTGTCGGAGGCCAACAAGCAGGCGATCAGGAACTACTTCGCCGAGCACGCTGGCGAGACTTGGACTTACGAATGGTCGCACACCGCGTGCAAGGAGCTCGGCAAGCTCATGGACAAGCCGAAACCCACGAGAGACCAGCTCCAGAAGGCCATCGTCAGAGTGTTCGGCGTCCGGGATCCCGAAGCCGACGCCGCCCGAACGCCGGAAGGCGACACGGTCTACGACCCCGAGGCCAGCGACAAGGAAAACATCCCCTACGGCATGGACTTCGACGAATACATGGTCACGGAGGTGCTTCCCTACGCGCCGGACGCCGTCATCGACTACAAGGTCAGGGACGACCACGGGCCGCTACAGGACGGACAGACCGGCGTGGTCGGCACCAACATCAGCTTCAACCGATACTTCTACAAGTACGAACAGCCACGCGACCCACAGGACATCGCAGCGGAAATCCTCAACCTCGAAGACGGCATCGAAGACTTCATGAAAGAATTCCTCAAATGAGAACCCGGAACGAAATCAACAACACCGAATGGTTCGGCCATATGCCCGACGGTTGGGAAATGAAGCCTTTGAAGAGTTTGTTTTCCATTGGAAAAGGAATCACGGTTACAAAGGCCGATTTGATTGAACACGGTGTGCCAGTTGTTAATTACGGACAAGTTCATTCAAAGCTCAACGATGGATTCTCTATCCATAGAGAGCTAATCCGATATGTCTCACCAGACATAATTCCAGATAATACTATTCCAATTAGCAAAGGTGGTTTCATCTTTGCAAGTACATCTGAAGACCTCAAAGGTTGCGGAAATTGCATCTATCTAGATAGCAATATTGAAGTGTATGCAGGAGGTGATACGACGCAGCTGATTCCGCTACAGACTTTCGATAACAAGTATTTTGCATATTTGTTTTCGACTGATAATTGGAGATCTCAGATTCGCCGAAATCTTGTTGATGTTAAAGTATTTCACGTCAATCCCAGAGATTTGAAAGAAACTTATGTGGTAGTGCCGCCTCGCGATGTTCAGCGTTCGATTGTTGCTTTCTTGGATTCGCGGTGTAAGCCGATCAATGAGGCCATCGCCCGCCATCGGATGATCATCGACAAGCTGGAGGACTATCGGAAGGCCGTCATTTCGCACACAGTCGCCGGAGATTCAAACGGTTTGGATAATACCCGTTGGACATGGAAGAGATTCAAGTTCATCGCACACGTAGATTCCAACTTAGTCGAACCGGATAACTATCAGCATTGGTTGCATATTTCTCCAGAATCAATAAGCAAGGGAAATGGAAGGCTGCTGCGTACCAGCACCGTCTACGAAGATGGCGTCACTAGCTGCAATCATCTATTCCATAAAGGCGCGATTCTTTATTCGAAAGTAAGACCGAGACTAAATAAGGTGATAATAGCCCCGGATGATGGATTATGTAGTGCCGACATGTATCCAATCTCAACCAGTCAATTTCCTGAGTGGCTTAAATATTATATGCTTTCAGATCAGTTCGTCGAACAAGCAGGGCTGGTATCAGACATACGAATCAAGATGCCGAAGATTAACCAGCAGGAACTGGGGAATTTAAAAGTTTTCGTTCCGCCTCGTCAAGACCAATTGGAAATCATCTCCCAACTTGATTACAAGTGTGCTGCGATTGATGAGGGTGTTGATCGTCAGGAACAGGTGATTGCGAGGCTTGAGGAGTATCGCAGGAGTCTGATTTTCCATGCGGTGACTGGTCGTATTGATTGTATGGGAGGTGCGTGATGAGCGTGAACGACAGTCTGCACAGGGAGGATGCGTTCGAACGGTACTTGTCGCGTTCTATCGCGGGGCTGGAGGGTGAGAACGGCTGGAGGGTGAGCCCGGACGATACGGGGTTCGACCCGCAAACGGCGTTGTACATGCCGGACTTCATCGAGTTCCAGGAACGGGTCGCGCCGGAGAAGCTGGAGAAGATGCGTGCGTCCATGGGCGGGAACTGGGAGAACAACCTGCGCATGCAGCTGGTTTCCGCCTTGCGGGACGACGGCACGATAGACGTGATTCGCCACGGATTCAAAATGGCGGGCTATCAGACGATCATGGGTTCGGCCCCGTATCCGGCGGACAAGCGCATCAGGAACGCGCAAGTCGACTACGAGGCGAACATCCTGCGGGTGATGCATCAGGTGCATTACCAGACGCAAGGCAACAAATCGCTGGATCTGGTGTTCTTCATCAACGGCATCCCGGTGGCGACCGCGGAGGTCAAGACCGAGCTGACCCAGACGGTGCAGGACGCCATCGAGGAGTACCAGACCGAACGCAAGCCCATCGAACCGGGCACGAACCGGCGCAACTGGCTGCTGATGTACAAGAGCGGTGCGGTGGTGCATTTCGCGATCAGCGAGGACGAGGTGTGGATGTGCACCAATCTGGAGGCGGACGTGCCCCGGTTCCTGCCATTCAACAAGGGCACCGCGGACGGGCACGCCGGCAATCCCCCCGCCGAGGACGGCGGCTATCGGACCTCGTACTTCTGGAAGGAAATCTGCCAGAGGGACAACTGGCTGCACATCTTCCAGAACTTCGTGTTCGAGGAGACCAGCCGCAAGGAGGACGCGACCGGCCGCATGCGCACGCGCTGCACGCAGATCTTCCCCCGCTACCATCAGTGGGACGCCGTGACCAAGATGATCGCCGACGTGCGCGCCAACGGGGCCGGGCAAAGGTATCTGATTGAGCATTCCGCGGGGTCGGGCAAGACCGAGACGATCACGTGGACCGCGCACGAGCTCGCCGACGTCAGGCAGGACAACGGAGAACGACTGTTCTCCAGCGTGGTGGTCGTGACCGACCGTCTGAGCCTTGACACGAACATCAAGAAGACTATAGGCCAGCTGAGGAACGCCCCCGGTTACGTCATGGACATCGGCACCGACTCCGAGGGACGTCGGACGTCCGACGCGGCGAAGAGCCGGCAGCTGGCCAAGGCGTTGGGCGACCGCAGGGAGATCATCGTGGTCACCTTGCAGACGTTCCTGTACGCATGGCCCATGATCGCCGCAGACCCCCGTCTGACGGGCCGGGACTTCGCCGTCATCATCGACGAGGCCCACTCCTCACAGGAAGGCAGCAGCGCCGCGGCGCTGAAGAGCGCGTTCAACGCGGCGGCGGACAAGCTCAACCTTCCCGAGGCGCGGCCCCTGCCCTCCGAGACCGGCGAGGAGGGAGACCTGACCGACGAGGACGTGATTTCCGAGTACTTCACCCGCATGCAGGCTGGCAACGTGATGCCGCGGAACGTGTCGTTCTTCGCGTTCACCGCGACCCCGAAGGCCGAGACCATGACCCTGTTCGGCCGTCCCGGAGACAAGCTCGACAAGAAGGGCAGGAGCATCCCGGAATCGTTCCACAAGTACCCGATGCGGCAAGCCATCGAGGAAGGGTACATCATCGACCCGCTGTCCGGGTACATGCCCTATTCGACCGCGTTCAGGCTCGCCGAGGAGTACGCGCCCGACAAACTCGTCGACGAGAACGCCGCGCGCCGCGTCATCGCGAAGTGGAAGGCGTTGCATCCGACGAACGTGATGGAGAAGACCGCGCTGATCATCGAGCATTTCGTCAGGAACGTGGCTCCGTTGCTCGACGGTCAGGCCAAGGCCATGATTATCACGCCGTCGCGCCCGGCCGTGGTCCGTTACAAGTATGCGTTCGACGCGTACCTGCGGGCCCATCCCGAACTGGACCGCAGCAGGATCGAGCCTCACCTGCAATTCAAGGTTCCCGGAGAGCCGCTGGTGGCGTTCTCCGACAAGGTCAAGGGCTCCCAGTGCGTGGTCCCGGAGGACGAATACCTCAGGGACAACCCGTTCGCGGCGATCAACCCGGACTACGACTACACCGAGTCGAACATGAACAACCTCGGCTACGAGACCATCGAGAACGCGTTCGACACCCCGCAGTACAGGCTCATGATCGTGGCGAACAAGTTCCAGACCGGATTCGACCAGCCCAAGCTCTGCGCCTTGTACATCGACAAGCCCATCGCCAACGACATCGAGATCGTGCAGACCTATTCGCGCGTCAACCGGATCTACCCCGGCAAGGACCAAGTGTTCATCCTCGATTTTGTGAACAAGGCCGACACCGTGGTCAACGCGTTCCGCAAATACGACACCGGCGCGGCCATGAGCGAGGCGCAGGATCCGAACATGGTGTACGAGATCAAGAAGCGGCTCGATAAGACGGGAATCTACACGCAGGAGGACTTCTCTCAGTACCGCGACGCCCAGTACCGGGCCATAGCGCAGCTTTCCACGGGAGAGGAACGGGACTCGTACCGCAAGCGCCTCTACAAGGCCGTGAGCCTTCCCGCGGAACGCTGGAGCAGCGAATACAAGGCTCACACCACCGCATACGCGACATGGGCCGACACCCTCGAACACGCCAAAGCCGACGGCGACAAGGAGACCATCCGATACGCCCAGCAGCGCATGGACGAGGAACAGGAGGCCCGCGACGGTCTCGTCACGTTCCGCAAACTCCTGAAACGCTACTGCTCCGCCTACATGTTCATCAGCCAGATCGTCGATCTGGGAGAACCGGATCTGGAAGTGTTCCACGGGTTCGCGAAACTGCTCTATCACCGGATCAGCAACACCAGCGTCGACGAGATCGACATCAAGGGCCTCGTGCTCTCCGACTACAGGATCAACAGGCTGCGTCGCGCCGACGACCAGCAGGACCGCGAGCTCAAACCCATGGGGGCCGGCCTCGGGCGTTCGACCGCTCCCAAGCAGCAGAGTCTGAAGAGGATCGTCGAAAAGCTCAACGAGACATGGGGCACCGACGTGAACGTGATCTCCGCCGCGAGGGCCGTGAACTTCATCTCCGACTATGTGGCGGGCGACAACATCACCCAGACCAGAATCACGAATTCCAACAACTCGAAGGAGTCCATACTCAACGACGGAAGACTGAAGAGCATCGTCAAGGCGGGCCTCGTGAACCTCGTGAGCAACGAGCTGGGAGACCTCGCCGCGAAGGTCATGAACGACCCGCAGGCCATCGACTCCCTCGCCGATCAGGCCTATGACCAGCTACGTTCCGGAAAACGCTACGACATCCCGAAACTTCAGGAGTATATGAAGCGGATGGAGCGCGATCATGACAGCCAATGATTCCGGTTCCATCGTCAAGGACCTGTTCGGCATCGCGGACTGCGAGCTGACGGGCACCGAGGAGACGATCGACAAGGGCAAGCGGGTCAAGAACATACGGCTCGCGTACTGCGGTCCGGTGCCCGAGGCTTGCGGGGTTTGCGGCGGAAAGACGTACAGCCACGGCAGACGCGCGCTCAAAATCGCGGACACCCCCATGGGAGGCGTACCAACCCGCCTGATCATCGAGTTTCCCCGAAGGCGTTGCAGCCAGTGCAACGACATCTGGCAGCCCGACATCGACGGCGTGAACCAGAAACGCATGATGACCTCGCGCGCCTACGCGGACATTGCGCAACGTTCCCTGCGCACCACGTTCCGCGACGTGGCCGTCGACTACGCGTTGACCCATGTGACCGTCAAGAACGTGTTCGAGGAATACATCCGCGACTATGACGAGAAGCTGCGGTTCCGCACGCCCGCATTCCTCGGCATCGACGAGATCAAGATCAAGCGCATCGGAGAGGTCACCGTCATCACCGACCTCGAACACCGCACGCTCTACGACATGCTCAACGGCCGAAACCAAAGGACCCTCACAGAATACTTCATGAACATGCCCGACAGGGACAAGGTCATGTGGGTGTGCTCGGACATGTATCGGCCATTCGAGAAAAGCATCGCCACGGCCATGCCGAACGCACGCTGGGCCATCGACCACTTCCACGTCGTCATGAAGGCCAACGAAGCCGTCGACTCCGTGAGACGGTCCCTGCAAACGACCATGACCAAGAAGGACCGCATCAAAACCAAGCGCGGACTTGCCTACACGCTCAAAACCCGACGTCGCGACCTCACAGGCGAGGAGGCCGAGAAAATACGCCTGCTGCGCGGCGTCGACGAGCTCAAGCCCCTCGCCACGGCCTTCGACGTCAAGGAGGACTTCTTCGACATCTGGGACGAGAACCCCACATCGAAACGCAACGCCCAGAAAGCGTTCCAAACATGGGAGAACAACATTCCCGAAGGCGAATTGTTCGACTCGTTCAGAACCCTCGCCAAAACGGTACGCAACTTCTACACCCAGATCTTCCAATACTGGGACTGCCCCATAGCCATAAGCAACGGCTACACCGAATGCGCCAACAGACTCATACGCGAATCCAACATGAAAGGACGCGGATACTCCTTTGAAACGTTGCGGGGAAGAAGCCTGTACCGAAAGACCAACCTCCTCAACATCATCAACAGCGGCGGCATAAGCATCGGTCCCCGAATCCTCACCAAAGGCGCGCTGTTCACCACCGAAGCGGAAGACGAGAGCAACGAGGAAGACGAATGGGAGCCGTTCCCCGAACCTGAATACGAGGTGGACGAAACCACCGGCGAGATACTCAACTAACGGTAAATCTCTGGTTGAAACGGAAACACGTCTCAAACGATTTTCAACCAGACGGTTCCTTCTGGAACTTAGAGGATGAACGTTCTTCGAAACCCGTCATTCAACCAGAGATTTTACATACCCAGAAAAAGCCGGCGCGGCACTTGCTGCGTCGGCTTTTTGCTATGATCGTGCGGGCAGCGACACCAGCGCGTCCGCCAGCGTGTCCACCTGCACGATATGCAGCCCCGGAACCGTAATCGGCTTACGCAACACGGGCACCACCGCCGTGGTGAAACCCAATCGTGCCGCCTCGCGCAGACGATACTCCAAACGCGGCACCGGCCGAATCTGCCCGGTGAGTGAAATCTCACCGATCGCGCAAGTGGTGCGGGGAATGGGGGAGTGCTTCGCGGCGCTCGCCAACGCGGCCACAATCGCCAGATCACACCCCGGTTCCTTGGCGATGCCACCCGCAATCGTGGAAACATACAGATCGTTGCCCAGCAGATTCAACTTGCCATGACGGTACAGCACGGCGGTCAGCATGGCGATACGACTGCCATCCACCCCATTCACCGCCCTGCGCGGCGTGGGCAGCACCGAGTCGGTGACCAACGCCTGCACTTCGATCGGCAACGAACGATGCCCGTCCAACGTGAACGTGACGCACGTGCCCTCAACAGGCGCGCTCGTATTGTCACCGCTCGACGAGAGGAATAGGCCGGACGGATCCGTCACCTCCTCGATGCCTTCGCCGCTCATGTCGAAACAGCCGACCTCATCCGTCGGCCCGAAACGATTCTTCACCGCACGCAGCAGACGCAGCGCGGTCTCACTATCGCCCTCGAACTGGCACACCACATCCACCAGATGCTCCAAGGTACGCGGTCCCGCAATCGAACCATCCTTGGTCACATGGCCCACCAGCAGCACCGGCACATCCAACGTCTTCGCGGTGTCGATAAGCGCGCTCGCGACCTCGCGCACCTGCGTGGAACCGCCGGAAATGCCGTCGACATCCTGAGAGACGATGGTCTGCGCCGAATCGACGATGGCCAGCGCGGGCCGGTGATGTTCGATCAGGCCGAGCGCCGTGCCGAGATCGGTGGTGGCGGCGAGCAGCAGATTCGGTTCCACCGCGTTGATGCGCGTGGCACGCAGACGCACCTGGGCCTGCGATTCCTCGCCGGAAATGTACAGCACGGTGCCGTCGCGGTGCGTCCGGGCGATATTACCGGCGGTTTCCAGCAGCAACGTGGATTTGCCGATGCCGGGTTCACCGGCGATAAGCACCACCGAGCCGGGGACGATGCCACCGCCGAGCACGCGATCGAATTCGGAGAAGCCCGTTTCGACACGTTCCACGGTGTCGGTGCCGATTTCGGTGATCGCCGTGGCTGAAACCGCAGTGACGGCTTCCGTGGCGCGTGTGCGACGGTCATGGCCGGGATCGGCGGTGCGCGAACGCGCGGACGGGCGTGCCTCACGGAACTCATCGACCGTTCCCCATTGGCCGCATTCGGGGCATCGGCCCACCCATTTCGGGCCGCTCCAACCACATTCGGAACATAGATACTGTACGGACGTCTTTGCCATGGAACCGACGCTACCGAGGCGAAGCGACAAGCCGTTTCGCTACTGCCGGAGCGTCAGACGGCTGTGCCACAATCGAAATATGCCGAATACACGCAGCTCATCGCATCGCAAATTGTTCATCGTCATCATCGTCGCCGTGGTAATCATCGCGCTGTCCATGGCGTCGGCCTTCGTATGGCCCGGTTGGGCGTTGAACAAGCAGGCCTCGCAGCAACAGCAGCAACAGGAGCAGGTGAAGGAGCCCACCAAACCCGCCATCGATGCCGTGGCCTTGCCGAAGGACTCCACCGAGCTGCTTAAGGCCATGCCGGACAGCGTGCTGAATTTCGCGCGCACCAAGGCCGACAGTTCGGAGACGTGGAAGTCCACGTCGCCGCTGGAGGAGTACACGCTGACCTACAGCACCGGCAAGAAAAGCGAGGACATCACGCTGATCGTCGGCCAGTGGAGCGTTTCCGACTCCGCGAAGACCCAGTACAATTCCCTGACCGAGAAGCTGACCGGTAAGACCCTGTATTCCGGCGCGGTGAAGGTGCGTGGCAACGAGACGGGCGAATACGTGGTTCGCGAGAACAAGGAGAACACCAAGTTCGCGACGGCGGTGTGGTACAACGACACGGTCGTGTTCCAGGCCACCGGTTCCGCGGCCGGCGTGGAGCGTTTCGTGCAGAAATTCCCCCTGTGATACACGGAAGTGGCATAGTCCGTAAGAACGTGTATAGTTTGGAAAGTTGCAACTTTACGATTAATCGGAATGGAGGCTTCAGATGGGTTCCGTCATCAAGAAGCGCCGCAAGCGGATGAGCAAGAAGAAGCACCGCAAACTGCTGCGTAAGACCCGCCACCAGCGCAAGTAGTCTTACAAGGCTTTAAGGCATTAACGAACCCCGCGAGGCATACGCCCGCGGGGTTCGTTTTTGCCGTTTATGATATGCGTGGGTGTGTCGGCGCATGATGGGAACGCCGCGGATGCCGTAATGGCAAGGAGAAAACGACGAGGGCCCGGACGGATTCGTCCGGGCCCTCGGTCAGTTTGCGGTGATATTAGGCATCACTTGTTGGAATTGGTCAGAATGCGCGGGCCGTCGGGATTGCCCACGATCACGGTGTCGACCATGTTGAGGAACAGGCCGTGCTCGACGACACCGACGGTGTTGATGAGATCTTCGGCCAATTCGGCGGGGCGGTCGATGCGCTCAAGATGCAGGTCGACCACGAAGTTGTTCTCGTCGGTGCGGACTTCCTTGCCATCGGCGTCGAGACGCAGCACCGGCTTGTAGCCCTTGGCCTCGAACTTCTTGACGACCTGGCCGGCGCCGAACGGAATCACCTCGACCGGCAGCGGGAACTTGCCGATGGTGTCGACGACCTTGGACTCGTCGACGATCCAGACGATCTTGTTGGAGTTGGTAGCCACGATCTTCTCCCACAGCAGGGCCGCGCCGCCGCCCTTGATGCCGTTGAAGTTCTTGTCGACTTCGTCGGCGCCGTCGATGGTCACGTCGATGTGGTCGACGTCATCGATGTCCACGATCTTGATGCCGAAGCTCTCGGCCTGTTCCTGCGTACGGCGGGAGGTGGTGACGCCGGTGAACTGCAGGCCTTCCTCCTGCACGCGGCGGCCGAGTTCGTCCACGAGGAACTTCACGGTGGAACCGGTTCCCAGACCGGCGATCATGCCGTTCTGGATGAGCTTGGCGGCCTCAATGCCAGCCGCTTTCTTCATGGCGTCCTGTTGTGCCTTGTCCATGCCTTCTCCTTGCTTATAGGCGCTATGGAAGCGTCGTTGCCAGTAAGTCGTTTCCATCCTACCGTGTCACGGCGGCGATGGAACGTCGTGTCCATTGTAATTCGGGGTTTTACCGCCGCATGAACGGCGTATTGGTGATGTGCAGGTTGCCGTCGCCGTCCACATAACCGTCGATTTCGATGTAGCCGTGCACGGGCATTGGTTCGCCGGTGAAGTAGGGGCTGGTTTTCGGGGCGGGGGAGAATGTCAGGTCGCCCGAAACGTTCAAGCCGGACGGCCTGCCGATGTGCTGTGGTGCGGCCTGCTGTGTGGGCTGTGCGTGCTGTTGCGGTGCGTGCTGTTGCGGTGCGGGTTGTTGCGGCGTGGGTTGCGCCGCTTGCGTCGCCGTTCGCGAGGTTGTGCGCGATTCGGCGTGTTCATTGTCGGCAGACTGTTTCACGGGTTGTTTCACGGAAGGCTCGGGTTGATGCTCCTCCGGACGCTTCGCATCATGATCGGCATCGGCTTGTTCATCGCCGTCCATCTCGAATACAGGCCTGAGCGAGTCGGCGCTCGCCTTGCCGTCGAGAACCAGCTGGACGTCCGGCGGCACGTCGGTACCGGCGGAATATTCGGAATGCAGCAGGGATTGCCACCCCTCGATGGGCAGATAGCCGTCCTTGGCGCCGGAACGGCAGTCCGTGGCGTACCCGCGCGCCAACTCGTCGACCAGCTCGTTGCCGGCATTGCCCGCATGGCCCTTCACCCAACGGAAATCGACGGGGCCTTCGCGCTTGGCGATTTCGGCATCGATGGCCTTGATGAGCTCGGCGTTCTTCACCGGCTTCTTCTGCGAGTTCTTCCAGCCGTTCTTCTTCCAGCCCTTCACCCATTTGGTGGAACAGTTGATGGCATACTGCGAATCCGATTCGATGAGCAGCGGTTCCGCGCCAGGGTGCGCGCGCAGCGCTTCCAATACGGCGCACAATTCGCCGATCTGATTGGTGCCGTTGGTCGCCCCGCCATGGTCGTAGCCGCGGTCGTCGTGCCTGTGGCCGGGCGTGCCGCCGGCGTTCCTGGCGTGATCCGCCCAGGCCCAGCCCATGGGGCCGTTGGGGTTGCCCAATGCCGATCCGTCCGTGGAAACGGTGATGGTCATACGAGATCCTTTCCTCATGCGCCCCGGGCGCGGGGCGATGCCTTTAGACAGCCTACGCCATGCCCAGCCTGCGTTACCGCCGCTATGCGTGGGAGGGCTAGACGGGGCGGAAGCGGGTGACGGGCAAACGAAAGGGGCGGACCCGCGATATGTGCGGATCCGCCCCAAAGACAGGCGTTCAGGCTGAAGCCTTGCCGAATCAGTCGGCCAGAGCCTTGTCGACGACCTCGGTGGCCTCGGCGAGCACCTTGTCCAGAGCCTCGGGGGACTCGAAGGACTCGGCGTACACCTTGTAGATGTTCTCGGTGCCGGAAGGACGGGCCGCGAACCAGTTGTTCTCGGTGGTGACCTTCAGGCCGCCGATCTTGGCGTGGTTGCCAGGGGCTTCGGTGAGCTTGGCGGTGATGTCCTCGCCGGCCAGCTGGGTGGCCGCGACGTCGTCGCCGGTGAGCTTGGCGAACTTCTGCTTCTGCTCGAGGGTGGTCGGGGTGTCGACGCGCTTGTACCAGCTTTCGCCGAAGCGCTCGACCTGCTCCTGATGCAGCTGGGCCGGGTTCTTGCCGGTCTTCGCGGTGATCTCGGCGGCCAGCAGGTCGGGGATCAGACCGTCCTTATCGGTGGTCCAGACGCGGCCATCCTTGCGCAGGAAGCTCATGCCGGAGCTTTCCTCGCCGCCGAAGGCGACTTCGCCCTTGAACAGCGGGTCGACGAACCACTTGAAGCCGACCGGCACCTCAACGAGCTTGGCGTTGATGGAGGCGGCCACGCGGTCGATCAGGGAGGAGGAGACCAGGGTCTTGCCGATGCCGGCGTTCTCCGGCCAACCCGGGCGGTTGCCGCCGAACAGGTACTCCACGCACACGGCGATGTAGTGGTTCGGGTTCATCACGCCCCAGTTCGGGCAGACGATGCCGTGACGATCGGCGTCCGGATCGGTGCCGCCGACCAGATCGTACTTGTCCCAAGCGCCGTTGTTGAGGGAGTCCACCAGACCCTTCATCGCGTACGGGGAGGACGGATCCATACGGATCTTGCCGTCGTGGTCGATGGTCATAAAGCTCCAGGTCGGGTCGACCTGCGGGCGCACGACATCGATGGTCAGGTTGAACTTCTCGTTCATCAGCGGCCAGTAGTTGACAGAAGCGCCGCCGAGCGGGTCGATGCCCAGACGTACGCCGGAGGAACGGATGACGTCGAAGTCGATGACGTTCTCCAGGTCGGAGACGTAGTGGTCGCGGTAGTCGAAGCGCTCGACCAGGTCGGACTTGATGGCCTGCTCGAACGGGACGCGCTTGACGTTCTTGAAATCGCCGAGCAGCTCGTTGGCTCGGTCGGCGATGGCGTTGGTCACGTCGGCCGGTGCCGGGCCGCCGGTGACCGGGTCGTACTTGAAACCGCCGTCGGTGGGCGGGTTGTGGGACGGGGTGACAACGATGCCGTCGGCGAGGCCGTCGCCGGTGAAGCGCTGGGTGCCGTCCGCGGCGCGGTTGTGGGTCAGGATGGCCTGGGACACAACCGGGGTCGGGGTGAAGTCGTCACGGGAATCGATGCGCACGCGCACGCCGTTGGCGACGAGGACCTCGATGGCGGTCTTCCAAGCCGGCTCGGACAGGGCGTGGGTGTCGCGGCCGATGTACAGAGGACCGTTCACGCCGGCCTTCTTGCGGTATTCCGCAATGGCCTGGGTGATGGCGACGATGTGGGCCTCGTTGAACGAGGTCTTCAGGGACGATCCGCGGTGACCGGAGGTGCCGAAGGAGACGCGCTGTTCCGGAACGGACGGGTCGGGGACGACGTCGTAGTACTTGCCAATGACTTCGTCGACATTGATCAGATCTGCTGGGGTGGCGGGTTTGCCCGCATTATTTGCAACCATGAGACTTATTGTGCCACGGGGCATGGGCTAATGTGCGGTAATGTCATATTTTGTTCGGTGAAAACGTTGGCACGAACTTGTCGCGCGGCGTGTCGGGAAGCACGGTAATGATGCCGCGGCAAACCGTTGCGTCCTCAACGAAGAATTTTGCCAATCATGTAAACGTGGTGTAAACTGCATTCCATTCGACTACTCGCAGGGTTGCTAGTCCATTACAGACGCAAGACCTGAGGTTTGGCATATTCACATGCCTTACCTCAGGTCTTTTTTGTCGGTGAGGACGGCCTGCGGGGCGAAGAATGGAAATGAAACAAGGAAGGAAGGGAAAATGGCTGAGTCAACCGCGTCGCAGATCATTGCTGCGATTGGTGGTGCTGAGAACGTTCGCAGCCTCACCCATTGCGCCACGCGTCTGCGCTTCGAGCTGGTGGACGCTGGCAAGGTCGATCAGGCTCGTCTGGACGGTACCAAGGGTGTGCTTGGCACCGTGCCGCAGGGCGACAACCGTTACCAGGTCGTTATCGGCGGCGGCGTCGCCAACGTCTACGAGGACATCATGCATCTGCCGGAGATGGCCAACGCCGGTGCTGCCGCGAGCAAGGGCGGCAAGTCCGGTGGCCAGATGACCGATGCCGAGGTCAAGGCCGCGGAACGCGCCAAGGCGCGCGGCAAGTTCGCATGGCTTGATGCGTTCTTCGAGTATCTGTCCGATTCGTTCCGCCCGATCCTGGGCGTGCTGCTCGGCGCCTCCATCATCATCGCGCTGGTCAACCTGCTGATCTCGCTGAACGTGATCCCGAACGATGAGGCGTCCGCCGGCTGGGTGTTCGTGAAGGCGATCTGGAAGGGCGTGTTCTACTTCCTGCCGATCATGATCGCGTACAACGCGGCCAAGAAGCTGAAGGTCGACCCGTGGCTGGGCGGCGCGATCATGGCCATGCTCATGACCCCGCAGTTCACCAGCCTGATGGACACCAAGACCTTCACGGACACCGTCTGCACCACCAACCAGGCCTTGGGCACCACCTCCTGCACCGCCAAGATCTTCGGTCTGCCGATGCTGCTGAGCGACTACTCCGGCAACGTGTTCGTGCCGCTGCTGATGGCCGCCGTGCTGGCGCTCGTCTACCACGGGCTGAAGAAGATCATCCCCGAAAGCGTCCAGCTTGTCTTCGTGCCGTTCTTCTCGCTGATCATCGTCGGCGCACTGACCGCCTTCCTCATCGGCCCGCTGGGCGTGTGGGCAGGCAACGAGCTCGGTGTCGGCCTCGCCTGGATGAACGCGAACGCGCCGTTCGTCTTCGCCATCGTCATCCCGCTGCTGTACCCGTTCCTGGTGCCGCTGGGTCTGCACTGGCCGCTCAACGCCCTTATGCTCATGAACATTCAGACGCTGGGCTACGACTTCATCCAGGGCCCGATGGGTACTTGGAACTTCGCCTGCTTCGGCGCTACCGCCGGTGTGCTGTTCCTTGCCGTGCGCGATAAGGACCCGGTCATGCGCCAGACCTCCCTCGGCGCCCTCGCTGCCGGTCTGCTCGGTGGCGTTTCCGAGCCGTCCCTGTACGGCATCCACCTGCGTTACAAGATGGTCTACAAGCGCATGCTGGTCGGCTGCGCCACCGGTGGCGTCACCATCGCCATCCTCGGCTGGCTCTTCCCGTCCACCGTCGCTTCCGGCGCCGTCGTGCACGGCGTGACCACCACCGCCTTCGCCTTCACCTCGCTGCTCACCATCCCGGTGTTCAACCAGATGTGGGTCTATGCCGTGTCCATCGCGGCCGCGTTCATCGTGTCCTTCCTCATGGTCGTGACCTTCGACTACCGCACCCCGGAGCAGAAGGCCGAAGCCAAGCAGCGTGCCGCCGACTACATCGCCGAACAGGAAGCCAAGAAGGCCGTCAACGCCGCCGCTTCCGCCCCGGCTGCCCCGGCCGCTCCCGCTGCGGCGACCGCCACCGCCACCGCAGTGGCGACCACCACCGTCGCATCCCCGCTGTCCGGCCACGTCGTCTCCCTCGACGAGTCCGGCGACCCGGTGTTCGCCTCCCGCGCACTGGGTGAGGGCGTCGCCATCCAGCCGTCCGACTCCACCGTGGTCGCCCCGGTCTCCGGCGTGCTCTCCACCGTCGCCGAAACCGGCCACGCCTTCGGTATCAAGACCGATGACGGCGTGGAAGTGCTCGTGCATGTCGGCATCGACACGGTGAAGATGAACGGTGAAGGCTTCGCCGTCGCCGTAAAGACCGATCAGCGAGTGAACGCTGGTGATACTCTGGTGACTGTTGACTTCGATAAGGTCAAGCAGGCCGGGTACAGCACCACGACGCTGATGACGGTGACCAACACCATGGCCCTTGCCTCGGTCACGCCGAAGACGGATATCGATGTGAAGGCCGGTGATGTGGTAATCGATATCCAGCACTGACGATGTCTGACGACATCGACGTCTGGGGAAGGAACGAAAACGGTGGAAGTACTTCGCGTATTCAACAACAACGTCGTCCTGGCGAAAGATGGGAATAGCGAAGTGATACTGACCGGGCGAGGATTGGGATTCCAAGCCAAGCCCGGCCAGCGCATCGACGAAAGGAAAGTCGTCAAGCGTTTCGTTCCTTCCGACGGGCGTGATCCGGATCATATGGCGGAACTGCTCGCGGGCATTCCGCCCGAAATCATCCGGTTGATCACCGAAGCCATGACCAGGATCGGCATGGGCGCTCAGGTCGAGCGCCGTCCAGCCCTCGTCATGGCTTTGGCCGATCATCTCACCGGCGCCATCAGGCGCATCAACAAGGGCATCAGCGTCGAATACCCGTTGCAGGCCGAAGTGCAGTCACTGTACGCGCGCGAATACGAACAAGCGACGAAGCTTGTGGCCGTACTCAATTCGTATCTTGGCGGCATCCTCCCCGAAGGGGAAGTGGTCGCCTTCGCAATGCACATGGTCAACGCGGGATTCTCCACGGGCGACCTGTCCCGCACCTATAAGATCACCGGCGTCATCCAGCAGATGCTCGCCGTGATCGAACAGTCGTATGGTGTAAAACTCGACCAGCACAGCATCAACGTCGGCAGGTTCATCACCCATCTGCGCTACCTGTTCGTCCGCATCAGCCAGAACAAGCAGCTCGACCGTGAACCGCAGCCGATCATCAACTCGATCAAGGAAACGTATTCCGACGCCATGCGTTGCGCCGACAAGATCGCCGCCGTGGCGGCCCTGCGCCTGGACGCGCATCTGACCGAGGATGAAATCGCCTATCTCGCCCTGCACATCTCCCGTGTCACCACGGATGTATTGGACGAGGAGCGCGAGAACGAGGAATCCGCCGCGCAACAGAGCAAGGCGAAACAGCCGAGCGCCAGCCGTTGACATATACGGCGTATGCCGCCCGTTTGAACGATTCCGCGTTCGACTTGGCGGTCTGAGCCGGAACTAAATCGCTTTACTGCTCGGACGGTTTTGCGTTTCCGGGCATTTCCGGCACGCGCACGATCAGCGCATGCTTCTCCACGCTGAAGCGGATATGCTGCGATTCGCCGAGAATATCGCCATCCACCTCCGCCAAAGCAGGCTTCTCCAGCGTGAGCTCCGCGCTGACGCCCTGAATCTGATCCACCTTCGAATTGATGGAAATGGGGTTCTGCTCGGGCTTGCGGGTGACGGTCTGATAGACGATGTCGCCGAACAGGTTCGTCCAGCCGAGCAGACCGCCGGTCGTATCGATGATCTCGAAATCGAGGATGCCGTCGTCGACCGATGCGCTGGGCATCAGCGAGAACATCGGGATCTCGCCGCAATTGCCGGCCATGAACGTGCGGAAGGTGAGGCCGCTGCGCGAATGCGTGCTGCCGTCCGCGCTCGTGATGGTGACGGTGCCATGGTATTTGGGGGCGAACAGGTTCTTCACGCCGCCGACGAAATACGCCAGCCAGCTGATGTTCTTCTTCAATTCGGGATCGGTGTCGTCGATCATCGCGGCGTCGAAGCCGATACCCGCGATGATGAGGAACGCGTGGCCGTGATCCTCCTTCTCGTTGTCGAGAATCGTCATACGGCCCATATCCACGTTGCGGGAACCATGCGAGGTCGCCACGGTGAGCGCCGCCTCGATGTCGCCCACCGGAATACCCATATTGCGGGCGAACAGATTACCGGTGCCGATGGGGATGATGCCCAATGCATGCCCCGTGCCGGCCACCGCGCTGGCGACGGTGCGCACCGTGCCATCGCCGCCCACGGCAACCACCACGTCCGCCCCATGAGCCAGAGCCTCCTGCGCGCAAACCCTGCCGTCCTTGTCGAGCTGTGTCTCGATGAACTCGATGTCGTTGAAACCATGATTCGCGCAGTACGAGGCGATGAAACGTCTATGTTCCGCGGCCTGCGGCTTCGAAGGGTTGATGATGAACGCGTAGTGCACGGAATCGTTGTCACGGCGGTCAAGCGCATCGGCCAGCTTACGGCGTTTGCAGGAACGTACGAACAGTACGATCGCCGCGATGACGGCTGCGATGGTGACGACGGCCGAGATGATAATAAGCGCAGTTTTGGGCATGCCCCCTATTTTTGCGAAGAACAGGACAGACGAACTCACCTTTTGAAGGAATCCCCCCTAATCCTGCACGAACTCGCCCGGTGCGTCGCTACACGGCACTAGGCTTAAGGCCATGCTTGATATTCAATTCATTCGTGAACACGCTGATATCGTCAAGGAATCCCAGCGCAAGCGCGGGGAATCCGTCGAACTCGTCGATGAGGTGCTCTCCTCCGACGAAGCGCGTCGTGCGGCGCTGAAGGACTTCGAAGCCGCCCGCGCCCAGCAGAAGGAAATCGGTAAGAAGGTCGCCGCCGCGTCCGGTGACGACAAGGCCAAGCTCATCGCCGAAACCAAGGAACTCTCCAAGAAGGTCGCCGAATACAAGGCCGCGGCCGACGCCGCCACCGGCGAATACACCACCGCCATGTGGAAGCTGTCCAATGTGGTCGAGCCGGAAGCCCCGGAAGGCGGCGAGGACGATTACGTCGTCGTCAAGAAGGTCGGTGACATCCGCGACTTCGCAGCCGAAGGCTTCGAGCCGAAGGACCACCTCACCCTGGGTCGCGGCGTCGCCGGCATCGACATGGAGCGCGGCGTGAAGGTCGGCGGATCCCGCTTCTACTTCCTGCGCGGCGCCGTCGCCCGTATGCAGATCGCCATGCTCACCATGGCCGTCGATCAGGCCGAGGAGCACGGCTTCACCCTCGCCATCACCCCGACGCTGGTGCGCCCCGAAGTGATGCGCGGCACTGGCTTCCTGAACTCCCACGCCGACGAGATCTACCGTCTGCGCGAACCCGACGAGCAGTACCTGGTCGGCACCTCCGAAGTGGCGCTCGCAGGCATGCACGAGAACGAGATCCTGAATCTGGAGAACGGCCCGCTGCGCTACTGCGGTTGGAGCTCCTGCTACCGCCGTGAAGCCGGCGCCGCAGGCAAGGACACCTCCGGCATCATCCGCGTGCACCAGTTCGACAAGGTCGAAATGTTCGTCTACGCCAAGCAGGAGGACTCCTACAAGGAGCATGAGCACCTGCTGGCCATGGAGCAGGAGATGCTCGGCAAGGTCGAGGTGCCGTACCGCATCATCGACACCGCCGCAGGCGATCTGGGCTCCTCCGCGGCACGTAAGTTCGACTGCGAGGCATGGGTTCCGACCCAGGGCCGCTACCGCGAGCTCACCTCCACCTCCAACTGCACCGAGTACCAGGCTCGTCGCCTCAACATCCGCGAGCGCACCGAAGACGGCTCCACCCGCGCCGTGGCCACGCTGAACGGCACCCTGGCCACCACCCGTTGGCTGGTCGCCATCATGGAGAACCACCAGCAGAAGGATGGCTCCATCGAGATCCCGAAGGCCATGCGTGCGTACATGGGTGGTAAGGAAGTCATCGAGCCGACCAAGTGGGAAGCCTGATTTTCCCGGCTTCTGCCTAGTTTTCAAAGGGACCTGCGTGAGCGCGGGTCCCTTTTCGCGTTCTGCGGGTTGTGCTATATTGGCGTTTCGTGTGATAAGCGCACGGGTAGATGTCTGAGCGGTCTAAAGAGACGGTCTTGAAAACCGTTGAGGTGCAAGCCTCCGCGAGTTCGAATCTCGCTCTGCCCGCCACAAGGCTTACTGGGGGTTCCCGGTAAGCCTTTTTGCTATTCGGATCCCGGTGTTTCAAGGTTGCGCGATGGCCGGGCTTTGCGAAAGGAGCTGGTTGTGGCCGAAAGCTTGGAGACGTTGCACGCGGGGGAGCGTGCGTATGGGGCGATGGCCGGGCTCGCGTTGGGCGATGCGCTGGGCATGCCCACGCAAAGCATGTCGGCGGCCGATATTCGCCGGTATTACGGCGGTTCGATCACCACGCTCATGAACGCCGTGCCGCAGCAGCCCATCGCGCCGAATATGAAGGCCGGTGCGGTCACCGACGATACGGAACAGGCGTTCGTGCTCGCGCATCGGCTTATCGAAGACGGCGGCAATCTCGACAATGCCCGGTATGCCCGTGATCTGCTGCAGTGGGAAGCCGATATGAAAGCCAAAGGGTCGCTTGATCTGCTGGGGCCGTCCACCAAAGCGGCGTTGCAAAAACTCACCGAAGGCGTGAGCTTGGAGGAAACCGGTCGATTCGGCACCACCAACGGCGGGGCCATGCGCGCCACTCCGGTGGGTATCGCGTTCCGCCCGGGCAAGGCGCTCGCTGGTGCCGCCTGGCGTTCCTGTGTGGTGACGCATAACACGGTGCAGGGTATCGAATCGACCACGCTGGTGGCTTCCGCGGTGAGTTTCGCCATCGAGGGCGAACGTGATTTCCTGCGTCGGGCGGTGGATTTCGTGCAGACGCTTCCGCAGCGTGGCAACTGGTCGGCGAAGGCCTCGGTGCTGGCGCGTGTGCGGTACTTCATGGATTGGGCTGAGCAGGGCGGGCGTGATCTGGATGACGACGAGTTCGCGCTGACGCTGCAACGTGATTGCGGTACCAGCGTGGAATCGAACGAATCGGTGGCCGCGGCGTTCGCCATCGCCACACGCTTCTTCGACGATCCGACGCGGGCTTTGTGTTTCGCGGCTTCCATAGGCGGTGATACCGATACCATCGGCGCCATCACCGGTGCGATGCTGGGCGCCTGGCATGGTGCGCAAGGCTTCGACGCCGCCATGCTCGACCGGGTGCTGCTGCAGCTTGGGGAAGACAACCATCTCGACTTGGGAGGCATCGTCACCGCGCTGTGCGCATTGCGCAACGCCGGTGATGAGCGGTGATCATCGGTGATCATCGGTGAAGGCCGGTGATATGTGCCGGACGATGGGATCGTGGCAACGGTACGGAAGGTGCTGACATGGTGGGACAGGTTATTTCGCTGGGACAGATCATTGTCGATCTGACCATGAACGTGGCCGCCGTGCCTCATGCGGGCGAAGACGTGTTCGCCGACGGTGTGCAGACGCGGGTCGGCGCCAGTTTCAACACGTTGTACGCCGTGCGCCGTATGGGCGTCGCGGCGGCGCATGCCGGCATCATCGGCACGGGGCCGTGGGCGTCGCAGATCATGCGGGCGCTGGAACTGCACGGCATCCGGCATATCGGCAAACGCGACGGTTCGCGCGATTCGGGGTTCTGCATGGCCCTGACCGACGCGAACGCCGAACGGACCTTCATCTCGACACGTGGCGCCGAAGCGTATGGCGAGGCCGACGCGTTCGACGCCGTCGATCCTTCCGCCCGAGACGTTGTGCATATCAGCGGATACACCTTGGTGCACCGTACATCTGAGGCGCTGCTCGCCTTCATGCGAAGGACGGCCGAACACCGCGGATTCGCTGCGGTATTCGACGCCTCCCCGGTGATCGCGCAGGCGGATGACCGTATGTTCCGCGCGATGCTCGACTATCGCCCGATATGGTCGTGCAATGAACGCGAAGCGGTGCTGATCGCGCAACGATTGCTGCGGTTGCGGCATGACGATGATGCCTATGCCCACGATGCCGGCGATGCCTGTGAAGCCAGCGATCGCGGGATTGCGGAAAGGCTTGCGGCGACTGCGGATATGCGGGATGCGGAGGTTGACGCATCGCTGGTCGCGTGGCTGCGCGATCGATTGCAAGCCACGGTGATCGTGCGTACGGGCAAGGATGGCGCATGGCTGGCGGTTCCGGCCCATGAGCCGCGGCATATCGCCGGTTTCCCGGTGCAGGCGGTGGATACCAACGGGGCTGGCGATTGCCATGCCGGCGTGCTGTGCGCGCGACTGTGCGAAGGCGCGCGGTTGGAGGATGCCGTGCGTTATGCCAATGCCGCCGCGGCGCTGGCTGTGACGAAACGCGGCCCGGCCACATGCCCTGGGCGGGATGAGGTCGAAAGGCTTTTGGCATAGCCGTTTTGAGACTTATAGTATAAGTGACTATAAGTTGGTTATATCATGTGCGCAGCGTGGTGGCGCGGCGTGCGTGAACGATCTGCTCGCAGCGTCGCGAAGCAGACCCAAGGAGTTCCACATGAGCAATGAAAAGGGAGCCCTCTCCATCGAGGAGCAGGGCATCGACATTATTTCCGAGGAGGAGCGCAAAGGCACGCCGTCCAGCCTGTTCTGGCCATGGTTCGCGGCCAACATCTCCATGTTCGCCATGTCGTATGGCGCGTGGGCGCTCGGTTTCGGCATCTCGTTCTGGCAGGCCACCGCCATGACCGTCATCGGCGTGGTTGTATCGTTCCTGCTGGTCGGCGTCGTCTCCATCGCGGGCAAGCGCGGCAACGCGCCCACCATGGTGCTCACCCGTGCCACCTTCGGCGTCGAAGGCGCCAAAGTGCCGGCGGCGCTGAGCTGGATCGCCACGCTGGGCTGGGAGATCTCACTGACCACCACCGCAGTGCTCGCCATGTCGAGCACCATCGAAAAACTCGGCTGGGGCTCCGGCGTCGCGCCCAAGATCATCTCCACCATCGTGGTGGTCGGCCTTGTGGTGGTCGCGGGCATCTTCGGCTACGACCTGATTATGCGCTGCCAGCAGGTCATCACCATCGTGACCGGCGTGATCACCATCGGCTTCTTCATCCTCGGTTGGGGGCACATCGACTTCTCCGCCATCAACTCCGTGCCGGCCGGTTCGTTGCCCGCCATGCTCGGCTGCTGCTTCTTCGTGATGACCGGCTTCGGCCTGGGCTGGGTGAACGTCGCGGCCGACTATTCGCGCTATCTGCCGCGCAAATCCTCCAACGGCGGCATCGTGTTCTGGACGACGTTCGGCGCGTCCATCGCCAACGTGTTCCTCATCTTCTACGGTCTGCTGCTGGCCGTCTCCAACGCCGACATGGCCGAAAACGTTGGCAACGACCCGATCGGCGCCATGGCGTCCATCCTGCCGACCTGGTACCTGATCCCGTACACCATCGTGGCCGTGCTCGGCCTGATGTCCGGCTCCATCATGGACAACTACTCCAACGGACTCGCGTTGCTCTCCTTCGGCGTCAAACTGCCGCGCACCGTGGCCGCCGCGCTCACCGCGGCCCTGACCGTGCTCGGCGTGGTCTACGTGACCTTCTTCTCCGACACGTTCATCGGCCCGTTCCAAGGCTTCCTGACCACGCTCGGCGTGCCGATGGCCGTCTGGGCCGGCATGTTCGTGGCCGACGTGATCATCCGCAGGAAGGATTACAGCACCGCCGACCTGTACGATCCGAAGGGCCGTTACGGCGCGTGGAACGGCAAATCCTTCGCCATCCTCATCGTCGGCACCGCGCTCGGCTGGGGCCTGGTGGTCAACACCGCCGCCAACTGGCTGAACTGGCAGGGCTACCTGCTGTTCCTCATCGGCGGCAAGAACGGCAGCTGGGCCGCGGCCAACCTCGGTGTGATCGTCGCGCTCATCGTCGGCCTTATCGGAGCATTGCTGTTCCAGCGCGGCGACATCGCCAAGCAGGAAGCCGATCTGCCGGCTTCGGAAGTCTGAATGGACGCGGATAACGCAAGAAAGGAAACGTCATGATCGCAGAGGATGAATGGCTTGTCGTCATCGACCGGCAGCGTGTTTTCGCGGAAAGCGAGTGGTCCACGTGGGCGTGCCCGGACGGCTCCTACCACACCACCGATAAGGCGTTCGCGCGATTGGCCGAAGCGTTCGGCGATCGCGTGGTCTACACGCGCTATGTCGCGCCGCAGCCGCCGCGCAACGCCTGGGTCGACTATTTCAAGGATTGGCCGCAGTTCCTGGTCGCGCCCGATGACCCGATGTACGACCTCACCGACGACACCGCGGCCCTGGCGGAAGGCCATGCCGTGGTCAGCTGCGACACGTTCGGCAAGTGGGGAAACGCACTGAGCGAGGCCATTGCCGGTGCCAAGAAGATCACCGTATGCGGCGTCGCCACCGACTGCTGCGTGCTCACCACCGTGCTCGCCGCCGCCGATAGCGGTGTGGCCGTGCGCGTGGCCGCCGACGCCTGTGCCGGCAGTTCGCCGGAAAACCACCGGATGGCGTTGGGCACCATGGCGTTGTTCACGCCGCTGGTCACAATCGCAGATACCGATTCCATCGTGGGGTGATTCCGCAGTGGGGTGATCCCATCGCGGAATGAACGGATAACCGTTGCGTTGCGGGGTCTGCCGGGTTCGCCCGGCAGACCCCGCTTTGTCTGTATTGGGTAGAGATCGAAACTCGAGGAAGGTCCGGGGAAGTGGTCGAGGGATGGGGAAGATACCTGAAGATACTCGGACTGGCCTTGGTAATACGCCATTAATCTGGCGGTGTGCTTTTGTAACTGCGGCGTAACAGTGCGGTGGCGATTGTAAGGGGCGATTCCGGCACAATCATGGGTATCACCAGTTTCGCAAAGAGGATTCACGCATAGCCGTTCCTCTCATCGGAAAATCCCATGTTTGAATCGAGGCCACCATGGCACAGCAGATCACCAGCCTGCTTGACGATCCCACGCAAGCGGTCAGCCTGGACACGTTCAGCGGACTCACCAAAGGATGCCCGGCACCGTTTTGGCTGTTCCAAGGCGTGTGCGCGGCTTGGGGCATCGACCACCATCGCGCCCAGCTCAACCTCATCACCGTGTCGGAGAACGCAACGTTCCTGCTGCTGCTCGACGGTGAGGTGCAAGGCGTGGTGCGCGTTTCGCAGCCCGGTTACGTTGGCGGCCCGGAGGCCGTGGCTTCGGAAATCAGCTGGCTGAACGCCCTGCACGATATCGACGGCATCAGCCTGATCAATCCGGTCCCCACCGTTCGCGGCACATTCGTAACGAAAATCACCGATCTGAACGGTGTCGGCTGGACGGTCATCTCCACCAAATATGTGGAAGGAACCGTGCTGGAGGATCTCGACAATCCCGCGCCCTATTACGAAACCATCGGCGAATGGGCCGCGAAATTCCATGAACAGTCGCGTACCTGGAACAAGCCGTATGGTTTCACACGGTTCAACTGGGATCTATCGAATATGGTCGGCCCAGCGCCACGCTGGGGACGTTGGGAAAACGCCGATCTCACCAACGACGAGAAACAGCTGTGCGATACCGCGTTGTGGAAGGCCATGGACGTGGTGATGAAAGTGCCGCGAACCAACGAAACCTGGGGTCTCATCCACGCCGACCTGCGCCCGTCGAATGTGATCCGCGGCAACGACGGAAAACTGACCGTCATCGATTTCGATGATGCCGGATACAGCTGGTATCTCTACGATTACGCTTCCTCGCTGAGCTTCATCGAACACGAACCGTATGCCCCCGATCTCGCCAAAGCGTGGGTTAAGGGATACCAGCATGTGGCAGGTGCGTTCACGGATGAGGAACTGCACATCATGTCCGCGCTGTCGATGATTCGACGCATGCAGATGCTCGGCTGGACCACCAGCCATCGTGAAGACGCCCTACCCGACGGTTTGGCCGCACAGCAGGCTCCGGGCAGTGTGATGTGCGCGAGGAAATATCTTGACGATCCGCTCTGGCTGCTGCATTGATGCGGCGTCTGGGGGATCCGGTCGCAGCATCGCGGAATCACGAAAATCCATTTTTATAACTAAACAGCATCCGACCAAACACAACCAAACGAGGAATCAATGGCATAACTCGCCGAAATAAGAGAGGAAGGCGATTGCAATGACTGCGTCAACTGTTTCAGGACGATCCATAGGCGGCGTGACCTACGTCGAAACCGACAAGGACTACTTCAAAAAGCGCCAGCTCAAACGAACCGCAGGAGCCTTCGGCCTATGGGCCATCGGTATTTCGGCGGTGATTTCCGGTGACTTCTCCGGCTGGAACGGAGGCATCGCCCAAGCCGGATGGGGCGGCATGCTGGTAGCCGCCATCGTGGTATACCTCATGTACGTGCTCATGCTGAACTCGATCAGCGAAATGGCATCGGCCATGCCCCACACGGGCGGCGCATACTCCTTCGCGCGAGCTGCCATGGGACCATGGGGCGGCTTCTTCACCGGGCTTGCGGAAACCATCGAATACGTGATGACCGCAGCCACCATCGTGTACTTCTCATCGGCATACGCCGACGCCATTCTCTCCAACCTGACCGGCTACTCGCTGGACGACCACGGCCTGGCTTGGGTGTGGTGGCTTGCCCTGTATGCGATTTTCGTAGTGGTGAATTGGATGGGCGCCGAAACGTCGTTCCGCTTCGCCGAAGTCGTGTCCATCGCCGCGCTCGCCATCGTCGCACTGTTCGGCATCGGCGCTTTTGTGACCGGCAAAGCCGATTTCTCCACGCTGCTCAACATCACGCCGACCAACGGCAACTCCGCGTTCCTGCCGTTCGGGCCCGGTGCCATCTTCTACGCCATGCCGTTCGCGATGTGGCTGTTCCTCGGCATCGAACAGCTACCGCTGGCCGCCGAGGAAGTGCGTGAGCCGGAAAAGAACATTCCGAAGTCGTCACGCCTGTGCATTTTCACGCTGGGACTGTCCGCGCTGATCATCGTGTTCCTGAACCCGGCCGTGGTCGGTTCCGAAGCGCTTGCCGGTTCCGACGAGCCGCTGCTTGACGGATATCGTGCGATTCTGCCGGGCAATATCGCCGCAGTGCTGTCCGCCTTCGCGCTGATCGGCCTGCTGGCATCCATCCAAGGCATCATGTTCGCTTACGGACGCAACCTGTATTCGCTGTCCCGCGCGGGCTATTACCCTGCGTTCCTGTCGTTGACCGGCAAGAAGAAGACGCCGTATTGGGGTTTGATCGTCGGTGCGATCATCGGTTTCGCGGCCCTGTTCATCATTGCGTACGGCGGTGATGGAGCCGGTTCGGTGGTGTTGAACATCGCCGTCTGGGGTGCTGTGCTGGCGTACCTGCTGCAGATGGTCTCCTATGTGATCCTCAGAAAGAAGATGCCCGACATCAAACGTCCGTTCACCAGCCCGTTCGGTCTGCCGGGCGCGGTCATCGCGGGTCTGCTCGCGTTCTGCATTTTCGTGGCCGTGCTGCTGAACCCGGATTACCGTTTGGCGGTGTACGCCATGGTGGTCATCTACATTCTGGCTACCGTTTTCTTCGCGGTCTACGGGCGCAAGCACCTGGTGCTCTCTCCGGAAGAGGAATTCGCCGCCTCTGGAGGCAAGGCCGAATACAAGACGGAAGATTGATCGACTAATCGATTATCGATCTACTGGCATATCGCCATTCCGGGGCGTGGCATGTGGGCACATGCGAAAGCCGCATCCGCCGAGGGTGCGGTTTTCGCGAACGCGCGAAATCCGATTCGTGAAAACCGGAATCATAAAACGCGAAACGTATGGAAAACCAACCTGCGCGGCTGCGGGAACCGTGGTCGCCGCAGCCTCGAAAGGTTGACCAAATGGGCGGAAAACAGCGGAAATGGTTTGTTTCTGCGCTGTATCAGCCACTCAACATAGCTGCATTACCGTGTGGGTAACGCCACAGGAAGCCAACGAAAGAAGGAATCATGGCAACCCGATCAACCATTATGGACACCAACAGCTTCCGCCCGGAAATGGCGGCCGCACTTGATCCGGAAACACGCAAACTCACCGAGGAGCGAGACGTACTCGGCCCCGCCTACCGTTTGTTCTACCGCAATCCGGTGCATCTGGTGAAAGGCCGCGGGTCGCACCTGTGGGATGCCGACGGCGAGGAATATCTGGACGTGTACAACAACGTCGCTTCCGTCGGTCACTGCCACCCGCGCGTGGTCGAAGCCTTGTCCAAGCAGGCGTCGATGCTCAACACCCATACGCGCTATCTGCACGAAAACATCCTGCATTATGCGGAAGATATCCTGTCCACCATGCCCGACGAGCTCGATCGCATCATGTTCCAATGCACCGGTTCTGAAGCCAACGATCTGGCCATACGAGTGGCCCAGACCTATACCGGCGGCGAAGGCGTGATCGTCACGCATGAGGCGTATCACGGCAATTCCGCATTGACTTCCAAGCTTTCCCCGGCCTTGGGCACCGCGCAGACGTTGGGTCTGACCATGCGCATGATTCCGACCCCGGATACCTACCGTCTGGTCATCGACGGCAAGCCGGGCTCGGAATGCACCGCCGAGGAATTCGGCAACTGGATGGCCGGCGAAGTGCGCAAGGCAGTGGCCGATATGGAACGTCACGGCATCAAGTTCGCGGCACTGCTCGCCGACTCCATCTTCTCATCCGATGGCGTATACCCCGATCCGGTCGGCTATCTGAAGCCGGTCATCGATACCGTCCACGAACTGGGAGGCGTGTGGATCGCGGACGAGGTCCAGCCCGGTTTCACCCGTACCGGCGATGCGTTCTGGGGCTTCGGTCGCCAAGGCATCGTGCCGGATCTCGTCACTTCAGGCAAGCCTATGGCCAACGGCCTGCCCACCTCCCTCATGGCGGCCAAGCACGAAGTGCTCGAACCGTTCGCCGGCTCCATCCCGTATTTCAACACGTTCGGCGGCAACCCCGTATGCATGGCCGCCGCCCAAGCCGTACTCGACGTGATGCGTGACGAAGACACCATGGGCAACGCCAAAAAGGTCGGCAGGGTGTTCAAAGACGCCGTGACGTCGCTTATGCCGGCGCATCCGTGCATCGGCGACGTGCGTGGCGCAGGCCTGTATATCGGATGCGAAATCGTCAAGCCCGGCACCAAGGATCCGGATCAGAAAGCCGCGTTGGACATTCTCGAAACCCTGCGCGACAACCACATCCTCACCTCCGTATGCGGCCGCTACGGCAACATCCTCAAGCTGCGTCCGCCGCTGGTATTCAGCGAATCCGACGTGGACTGGTTCATGGACGGATTCACGAAGACCTTGGAAACATTGAAGTTGTAAAACAGCAAATAGCTGTGAGGAAAGGGCGCGGATATGGAAGATCATGCCGGCACCGGGCGCGAGCGAAGCGCCACGAGTGAACTGGTTCACCGTATCCGCGCTCGCATACGTGAGCAGGAGCTTCTTCCCGGCGAAAAACTCGGTTCGGAACGGGCTCTTGCCGAAAGCTTTGGCGTCAGTCGCTCCGATTTGCGCAACGCGTTGACCGTGCTGGAATCCAATCATGAGATCATCAGGAAAATCGGGCGGGCAGGCGGCGTCATCGTATCGGATGGGCGCTTGGAGCGCAATATCAATACGGTGGAATCGTTGCCGACGATCGCGCGCAGGCAGGGTATGCGCGTCTCATCGAAGGTATTGCGGGCGGTGATCGCCCCGGCTTCCGTTTCCGACGTGCGATTATTGCGATTGCCGGGCGAGTATCCGATGATCTATGACATCATGCGGTTGCGGTATATCGAGGACCAACCGCTTTCGTTGGAACGATCGCGTTTGCCGGCGTATTTGTTCCCGCTGTTCCTGACGCGCGATCTGACGACGCCGTTCTACACCATGTTTGAGCGTGACTATGGCGTGTACCCGTGCAATGTGGACGAAACGTTGGAATCGGTGATCGGCGATGAGCACGAGAACGAATTGCTGCAGGTCGATGCGGAAACCCCGCTGATGCGCATTCACCGGGTTGCCTACGCGTCGGATGGTCGCCCGTTCGAGCGTGCCACCGACGTGTATATAGCCGATCGCATGCGGTTCACCATGCACCATTCCGGGTACGTGCGTCTATCCGCAACGCAGGATATGGGGAAAGGCGCGGGCGCGGCGAAAGCCGTGAAATAGGTTGGGCGATTCCCGCTTGCGGGTTTTGCGAGAGGCCGTTTCCCTCCGGCGTCACACGATGCGGCGGTTCACGGCCCAGCGGGTGAGTTCGGTGCGGTTCGACAGCTGCAGTTTGCGCAGTACGGAACTGACGTGCGTTTCCACGGTTTTGATGGAGATGAACAGTTCCGCCGCCACCTCCTTATACGTGTAGCCGCGTGCGATCAGACGCATGACCTCCTGTTCGCGGTTCGACAGACGATCCAACTCATCGTCATGGATCGGGCCGCCTTGTGCGCCCATGCCCGCCGACGAGCCGTTCTGGAAGGCGGACAGCACGAATCCCGCCAGCTTCGGCGAGAACACGGCATAGCCTTCGTGCACCTGCTTGATGGAGGAAATCAGATCATCGCCGGAAATCGTCTTCGTCACATAGCCCTGGGCACCGGCACGGATCACCGAACCGACATCCTGCGGCGAATCGGAAACCGACAGCGCGAGAAACACGGTGTTGGGGGAGTAGGCGCGTGATTTGACGAGGATTTCGGCACCGCCGCCGCCTTCGCCGCCGGGAACATGCACGTCGAGCAGCACCACGTCCGGTTTCGTCTGGGCGATCATCGCCACCGATCCCTCGACATCCGCAGCTTGGCCGATGATGTCGAAATACGGTTGCAGCGTGGCGATCACCCCGGCCCGGAACATCTCATGATCGTCGACGATGGCGATTCGGATCTGCCGTTCCTGCTCGTTCATTGCTGCTCCTTACTGCGGCCGCTGGCTCGGTCGCCGTATGTCTGCCGTGATGCACGCTGCCGTTGCGCGCCTCGCGTAGCCGCCTGATATTGCGACCGTTGCGGCTGCTGCGGCTGCTGTTGCTGTTGTTGCTGCGCTGCGTCGCCTGCCGCCGGTTGCGTACGCGCCGGCGCTGCCGCAATCGGCATGTGCATGCGCACTTCGGTGCCCCACTGTGGACGTGACACAATCTCCACTGTACCGCCGCGGCGTTCGATGCGTCCGATGATCGATTCACGAATACCGAGACGGTTCGCGGGCACCGCGTGCACATCGAATCCGTCGCCGTGGTCGCGTACGAACACCTCGACCAGCGTGTCGTTCGCCTCGCAGTAGACGGAAACCGGCTCGCCGCCATGGGTCACCGCATTGATCAACGCCTGTTGCGTGGCTTCGAGCAGCGCATCGGTCTGCGCGCTCGGACGCGCATCGCCGACGGTCACCACTTCAATCGGCTTGCCGTGGGTGTCTTCCACCATGGCCGCGATCTCCTTCAGACCGGCGTTGACGGAACGATCCGACGTGGTGCGTTCCTGATACAACCATTCGCGCAGCTCGCGTTCCTGCGAGCGGGCCAGCGAGAATACGGTCTGCTGGTCGTCGGCATGCAATTGGATCAGAGCCAGCGTTTGCAGCACGCCATCATGCAGATGCGCGGTCATGTCGGCGCGCTCCTCCTCACGTTCCTTCAACGCGCGTTCCATGCCCAGATCACGGATCAGCGCCATGATCCACGGCACGATCGCCAGCAGCACGCCGACGAGCAGCGCCAAGCCGGACAGCAGTATGCCGGGCATGGACACCGATTGCGTTCGCACATGCGAACCCGTGTACATCGCATAGGCCGCGAAAATGATGGCGATACCGCCCAGCATGGTCCACAATTGGCCGTCCTCCGCGTTGAACCTCAGCCAGGAGACGCCGATGCCGGTCAGACCGAGCAGCAGTGGGATGATCAGGAAAGGTTCGACACCGCCCGTCAGCAGAATGAGACAGAGGGAAAGAAACGCCAAACCGGCCAAGGTGAGCAGGACGGGTTTCGGCGTTCTTCTGAGGGTCTGCTCAAGGCTTTCGCTGGTCCCTTGCGCATTGTCGAAATCCGTGGGAGTGGCATCGGGGCGGCTTGCGGCTTGGGGCTGTGGATAAGGTTGGGAATAGGACTGAGGGTAAGGTTGCGCCGCGTGTTGCCGGGTTCGCGCGGATGCCGTTCGATCGGCGGGATCCGTATGCGTTTCGTATGGCCGGTTGCCTTTGGCGAGCGGTGATTGCGCAAGCGGGCGATTGGCGGCAAGCGCATACGCGTGTTGGACGGGGTCGCCGATGGGAACGGTCATCCATAGGAAAACGTAGGCGATGACGCCCGCGCCGAACCATGTTGCGGCGACGAGGAACAGCAGTCGGATCCACGCGACGGAAATGCCGAGATGCATGCTGATGGCCTTGCATACGCCGGCCCCCATGCGCCCATACGATGGCCTGAACAGCGGTAGGCGTGCTTGGTGGGCGGGCCGAGGGCGGCCTTCTTGCACGGCCTGATCGTAGCGGTACTCCATGTAGATGGCGCTCGCCTGGTCGTACTGTTGCTGCGTGTACCGCGGTTTTCCCAAAGACTTCATGGTTCCATTGTGCTTCGTAGGGGTCGCATGTTCAGGGTATCCAGCCCGTGTTCAGGGCAGATTCAGGGTGTTCCCTGATAAGCGGATCGCCTGCGGGTTGGTGTAATGGAAGCATGAACGAAACACATGATGATTCGATGAATGGCCGCAGTGGGCCGGAACCGGAACCGGCCAACGCCGCCGGACAGTCGTATTACCAACAGCCTTCGTATGGTTCGCCCCGCCCCGCGCGTGGCGGGCGCTTCTTCTCCTGGATCCGTTCCAGTCGGATCGTACGCGGGCGTGACCGTTGGGTCGGCGGCGTGTGCGACGGATTGGCGCGATGCCTCGGTTGGAGCGTCACGCTGGTACGCGCATTGATGCTGGTCACGGCATTGTTCTTCGGTGCGGGTGCCGCGTTCTACGGTTTGGCGTGGCTCCTGCTACCGGATGAAAACGGCAACCGGATTCTCTTCGAGGATTTGATCAACGGCGTGTGGGATTGGAATTGCGTCGGCGCGTTGATTTTCTGCGTTATGGCGCTCTGCATTCCCGGTGCCGGATGGTTCGCGTTCGCTTTGGCCGCCTTGGTGTTGTGGCTTGTGGTCAACCGGCGGTCGAGCGTGGCGAATAACCGGCAGACGCAGCCGGGGGCGGCTCGGCAGGCGTACGGGCAGCCCATGCCGGGGCAACCTGCGCCGGGGCAATTCGTGCCGAATCAGCCTGCGTCGAACCAGGCCATGCCGAATCAGCCTGCGCCGAATCAGACCATGCCGGTCAACCCCGCGCGGCAGACGCAATCCGGTGCCGCTGGCGAAAACACCCCATCTGGTGCGTCCCCGCAGTCGCAGTACCAGCCGTACCAGCCGCCGTATCAATCGCCATACCAGCCGTACCGGCAATCCATGGCCCGCCCCGAAGCCTTCGCCACGGCCGATGTCCCACCGACATTCACCGCTCCGGTGGCCGCGCGGCCGCAACAGCCGCTCCCGCCCAGAAGGGAACGCCGCAAGCCCGCAGGGCCACTGCTCGTCCTGGTGATGTTCGGTCTGGCCTTGATTGCATGCGCGGTGTGCGCGTGGTGCGTCATGTCATACGGGATGCATGACGGGCTGCAGCCCGAATACATACTGCGTGCGAGCGCGGTCTGCCTGGGCGCGATCTGCCTGGCGACCGGCCTGGTGATCGTCGTGCTCGGATGCCTTGGGCGCAGGACAGGCGGTTTGCACCCGCTGGCATGGCTATCGATGTTCATGGTCTGCGTCATTGCCGTTGGCATGGTGGGATATTCGGTTTTCGATTACCGGATGATCCAGGTCGAGCAATCGTACAGTCGCGTCAAGGTCGATGGAACCGTCACCATGGGGTCCACCGCCGACGAGATGCGCAAATACGAGCGCGGTATGGCCGTATACGGCAACAGCTACGCCACCGACGTGCTGCATATCGACCTGAGCCAGTACGCCAAAAACAACGGTTCGCATAAGGTCAAGCTCAATGACGGCACATACGGTACGAGTTCCTGCCCTGTGGGAGCGCTGAATCTGGTCGTCGTGAACGCGCAGGTGGTGCTCACGTTGCCTGACGGTTGCTGGTGGTCGTTCGGGAACACGGCGGTCGATGGCAGCTACACGATCACTGATTTCGTGGGAGGCCCGAACCAGATCTCCTTCCGTAATGGCGAAGGCATGGTTTCGCTGTTCGGCGGAGCCGAAGCCGGTTCGGTCGTCGGTAGGCGGGCGTTGTCCTCGTCCGGGTTCAAAACATGCCCCGCTGGCGCGGACGGTGATGACGGTGATGACGGCGATGCCGGTGACGTCGGTGATGATTCGGATCGGTCGACGCCGTTCAAGTCCTCCGACATCGACAAGGGGTATCGCGAGATCACCAACAATCGGCAGTACTGGCCCTGCTTCGTCGACGACGGCAAGGCGCCGGCGCTTCCGGAATTGCAGGCCAATGTCGGCGCGACCGTCGGCGGCAGCGTCGCGGTGCAATATGCATCCGACAACACGCTGGGAAACGCTGCGGTAAGGAAAGGAACGAAATGAACGACGACGAAACCCAACAGATACCCGTTGATGAAACGGTGCGGGAACCGGATATGGACTCGCCGACCGAGGCATTGCCGCAATCGCAGCCGGTGTACGGGGGTGAACGGTACGGGAACGCGGGTTACGGGAACGCAGGTTACGGGAATGCGTATTACGGGAACGCGCATGACGGCGGTGAGGTCATCCGGCCTTCCGGGGTCAGCAAGGCGACCGTCGTGTTCGGTGTTTTCGTGTGCATCGTCGGCATCGTGACCATGGTGTGCGGTCTGAACCTGCCGATGGATGCGTGGTGGGGCGGCATCGACGCGCAGCGATTCCTCGTGTATGTTCTCGGTGGAATCGGGGGTCTGCTCATCGCCATCGCCATGGTGTGGGCGATCGTCGGTGCGGTACGTGCGCGCACGGCCGGCGGTGCCGACGGTACCGCCGGCACCGGAGACGCCGGCGAAGCCGATTCCTCAGCCGAACAATCCCCAGAACGCCAGTAGCGCCAACGACACCGCCGCGGACAGTACGACGCAGACGATCACCATGGCATGGCCGAAGCCGATGCTCGAGGTTCCAGCGGAGCTTCGGGCATCAGGCATGGCATGGCAGGCGTTCCGCGCCGCCGCCACCGCGCCGGTATGACGGCGAAGCGCTTCGGTGATCAATTCCGCCAGCAGCCAGGCGAAGGCCACGACGGCCATCCAGGCGAGCGCCGTGACGACATGCCAGTTCCTCGCCAGCACGGTGGAATTGCTGGTCAGTGAAATCGCGTCGACGATGACGGTGACCAGATAGGCGAGGAACACGCACGTCACACCCACGGCGAGAACGGCGTTGACGATCAGCGAGGCGCGAAGCGAACCGGTGAAGCGCGGGATCGATGGTCGCGGGATTCGGACCTGCTCGGGAGTTAGGGCAAGCTGCGAATCGTCTTGCGAATCGTCTTGCGAACCATGACCCGACTTGCGGGCGCGGCCGCGAATCAGTCCCGCTGCAATCAGTATCGGTGCGCCGAGAACCGCAAGCAGTGCGCATAGCAGGCACAATGCGATCGCGCCGGCGATCACGCCCACGGAAGTCACCAACGCCGGCGAGGTGTCGGTCGGTGCGGTAAGCGTCTGATGAGGCTGGGCTCCGGCCACCATCGGCGTGGTCCAATCGTTTGCACCGGCACCCGCGGTGACGGCATTCACCCAATCCTCCAAGTCATGTGTGTAATGCGATTCCAACGGCAAACCGGGAGCCGGCTGGGCCGAACCGGTGCGCATCTGATGATTCGCGTAGTAATACCGCACCGTCACATTACGGTTGCCGGCGGCGTTGGCTGCGCGGGTCAGCATCCGCGCCCCCTGTTCGACCGGCATCGCCGTATCGCGCGTCCCATAATCGATAAGCAGCGGCATGGTAAGCGACGTGCGGTAGTGCGCGGCGTTGAAATCGGCGTAATTCGGGCCGATACCCTGCACGCTCAGACTCGTCAGCTTCGGAATGATACGGGTGACGGCATCCGGGGCGCCCACGGCCTCAAGATAGTTGGTGGCGCTCATGGCCATCAGCTGCCGCCCGGAAACCACGGGGGAGGAAGCGAGTATGGCGAAAGCCAAATCGGGATGCTTGCTCGTCAGCACCGTGGCGATCCACGTGCCTTCGGATTCGGCGTAGATTCCCGTCTTCGTGGCATCCACGCCAGGCCACGCACGCAGAACCCTCAACGATTGCGCGTAATCGTCGGCGCTGGATTCATAGTCGCGGCTCAACATGGAATAGTTGTCGAGACGCTTGTCCGGCACCAGCGTCGTGATGCCGGTCGAAGCCATCGCATTGGCAATATCGCCGTACGCCTCCGACGATTTGCCGGTTCCCGACCCATGCAGGAACAGACACGCGGCATGATCGCTTGGCGCACCGACCGGTTCACGCACAATCGCGCTGACCGATTTGCCGTTGCCAAGCTTGACGGTGACATGCGTCTCCTTAGTGCGGTAGCGGCCCTCCTGCGGGGAGGTGATGCCGTTCGCGTGGATGGCGGTGCTGGACGACCGCACGGTGATATGGTTCGTGAACGGCTTGACCTGCCATCGCGGCGTGCACGCGGCCCCCAAAGCGCCCAGCAGCGCAATCAGCAGCACGGTGATCAACACAGTCAACGCGGCGGTTAATCCTATTCTTTTCGCTGTTCCCTTCGCCGTACGTCCCGGCAATGCCGGTTCCTGCGGTGTTCCCGTTCCTCTCGATTCTGCTCGCACAGTTGCCACTGTAGGACGTTCCCGCGCAAGGGGAGCCGTCATGTTCGGCGTTTCGCGGGATTCCCGCGATTACTGCGCGTGTTCCGCCCCATCCAATCCTTCGAAACCGGCGATCCGCGCGGTGTTCGCAATCGTCTCCTCCGTAAGATTGCGATGCTCGGCGGCCAAACGCGCCACGAAATCCCGGTACAAGCCGAGCGTGCGCTCCGAATAGGTGCCCAGTTCGCCGCGCAGATACGTTTCGAACGATGTGGCGTCAGGCGTATCCTCCGCGGTGGTGAGCACACGCATGGCCGCGCCCAGCTTCGGGTAGCGCTCGCGGAATTCACGCGCCCACGCCACCTGCGTGGCGATGATCGCCTCCTGTTCGGCCTCGCGGGCGGCGGAAAGCTTGGGGATATACGGTTCGATGTTCGCCGCATACTCGTCGGGATGGGTGGAACGCATCATACGCGCGTATTTTTCGGTGACGAGATTACGGCCGAGATGCTCGGCCCGGTCGAGATCGTCGCGATAACTGGCAAGCAGATTCTCCGTCCAGGTGAGGAACTGACTGGCACGCATCTGATGGAATACGGGCCAGTTGCCTTGGCATGCGGCGCGTCCGCCCGTATTGGTCGTGCGCTGGAACGCATCCCATTCCAATCGCACGATGGTTTCGACCAGATTGTTGCGCGTGCTGCTGGCAGTGCTATCGGTTGTGCTACTGGTCGCGCCGTCGGCGGTGTCGTTGCTGATGTCGTTCGTTTGCATGGCCATGCTCACAGACTGTGCAGGCATGGCGCGTCGGAGACGATATGCTCCTCGACGTACGGGCGCTGCCATTCCAGGAACGTCTCATCCGATTCGGTTAGGCCTTCGCGCCGCAGCTCGGCCACGATTTCGGCGCAGATGCCTTCGATGATCGCCTGAATGCGGTCGGCGGGCGATGCGGTTGCGGAATCGGTTGCGGAATCGGTTGCGGAATCGGTTGCGGAATCGGCATGGGCATCGATATGGGTGTTGGCCCGGACGGTTGTGCCGCCACCCGCGAAACACGCCGCCGACGCGAGTTCCAACACTTCCTCCAATTGCGCGCACACGTCGGCCAGACGTGTCGCCATGCGCCCGCTCAGCCGGCGCAGCGCCGCGAACCGCCACTTGTAGTAGGGCACATAGCCTACGGAAACCGGGTTGTTGATGAGGAACACCAGCGAAATCGCGGCCTGCATGAATTCATGGATGCATGCCATGGCGGCCGGCCCGTCACCGCGGTTCAACATGCGGGGCAGATTGTATTGGCCAGCCTGCGCGATCATGCCGAGACGGCGGGAAATCAAGGAAAGACGCACATCCTCCGGCATGAACGTGAACCCCTGCCTGGCTGAGGAGAACGCGCCGAGCGCGTCGGCGAACACCTGACCGTTGGTCACGGTGGCCAGCGTGGATTCGCTCAACATAAGCCATTCATGCGGAGCGTCCTGTGCGGGGGCCTGCCGATAGCCGGTAATGCCCTCGAAGAAATCGCCGATACGGAACACGCCGTCCCTGCGTGCGGCTCCCCGCGCCCGCGGGGTGGTGGGGGAGCTGGGCACATCCGGCGAGGTGTGCTTCGCCCGCCATGCGGCGGCGATGCGATCGTAATCACGCTGCAGCGATTCGCCGATGGTGGCGTAATCCTCATCCGTGAGCCACAGGCAGAAGCGCGGTCCGAAATCATGATCGCGTGAATACGCATCATCGAATCCGAAACATTCCGAACCGTACCCGACCAATCCGGCGGCGATACGACCCGCATACCGGGGGTAGCGTTCCAACAGCATCGGCTTGCCGGCCTGCTCCCAGAAGTCGCGTGCCAGTTCCATGCCGTTGGGCATCGGCGCGACGGTAGCCCCGTGCGCCGGCTCATCAACGCTCTGACCCGCGGCCTTTGCGGCATCCAGCGCTTGCTTCAGATTCTCCTCGGTGGTACGCCAATACTCCGTATTCCGGCCATAACGCTCCTCGATCAGGTTCAGCGCCTTGCGGTAAAACCCCGCAGCCTCGCCGTACTGCCGTTGCGCGAAACATACCTGCGCCGCGCCCGCCAATGCGGAGGCGTAATGCGCCGAATCCACGCCCTGCGCCCGTGCGGCGGCATGGATGGCGAGCGCCTCGTCGGCATAGGTGCGGGCGTCGCTGGCCTTGCCCTCATCCAAGAGCGTCAATGCGAGATTCGTGCACGAACTTGCCAGATCGATATCCGTCGATGGGTCGCGGCTTGCCTCGCGTAGTATCCGCATGGCTTCGCGCAGTTCGCGTTCGGAGGATTCGGGCCTGCCGGTCTCCTGGTAGAGCATGGAAAGATTGTTGTGCAGCGCGGCGATGCGGCGATCCTTCGGCGGGTAGACGTTTTCGGCGCATTGCAAGGCCTGCATGTACAGGTCCTCGGCCTGATCGTAGTGTTGCGCGGCACGCATCGCGGTGGCGCAGTTGATGAGCGTCGTGGCCCAGGTTTCGGTTCCTTCCAGGCCCATGCGCAGCGCCAGTTCGATGGCGCGTTGCACGATCCACTGGTTCTTCTCATGCCAGCCTTGGGAACGATAGAACCCCATGGTTTCGTTGAGGACGGTGAGTAGACCGGCTTCGTCGCCGGCGTTCTCCGCGTCGATCATGGCCTGTTCGAGGTAGGGTGCGGCTTCGCTCGCTGCGGCATGACGGGCGAATATCGCATCCAATTCTTGCAGGAACCGGTCGACGTCGAAGGTGGGAGCAGTCTCGTCCTGTGTTTCGTCGGGTGCCGTTCCGTCAGGTGCCGTTCCGTCCGTTTGGTCTGCGGTATCCTCCGTTTCCCGGTCGAATCGTGCCGTGAAACTGGCCAGCAGTGCCGCCTCGTCAACCATGCATCCTCCTTGTCGCGTGTCCGTTCCTCTCCCAGTGTATGCCGATGCCGTTCGCCTAAGGCAACGGCATACATGCAGATTCGATTTGATTCGATGAGACATGCGCAAGCCTGTTTGCGATGAGCCAAGCAGGCTTTATGGGAGGCGGTGAAGGCTCACACCCGTACTTCGCGCATACGCTCCAATGCCCCGGTGTGGGTTTCGTAGCGGCGCGAGTAGGTGACTAGCATGAGCACGGCGATCAGGGCGATCGGCGCGCCGGCAAGCCCCGTGTAGTGGTAGTTCATGGCGGTGGCCGTCAGCGCGGCGCCGCCGATGATCGAACCGACCGCATTGCCGAAGTTGAAGGCGATCTGCACGGCCGCACCGGCGATGAGCTCGCCACCGCCCTCACCGGCCTGCACCATCAGCAGCTGTTGCGGCGAGGAGTTGAAGAACAGTGCAAAACCGAGCATGAAGGTCAGCACCGCGGTCGTGATGTGATTGCCGGGAACGAGGAACACCAGCAGCAGGCCGATGGTGGCGATGCCCTGCGAGAGCGCGGCCGTCGCGCCGGGCTTCCACAGATCGGTCAGTCGGCCACCGGAAATACCGCCGAGCACCATGCCGAAACCGGCGAGCACCATGAGCAGCGGCACGACCGCGGACTGCCAGCCGCCGGTCTTCTGCAGCCACGGCGAGATATAGCTCCACCAGCAGAAAATACCGGTATTGCCGCAGAATACGGCCAGAAGAATCAGCCACGGGCCGGTGTGGGTGAGGAACCGGAACTGACCCTTGATGCCGGCATCCTTGATCGGCGCGACGAACGGCACCCAGGCGAGGACGAGCATCATCGTCATCAACGCCCAGGCGGCGAGGATCGCGAACGCCAGACGCCACGACATCGTTTCGGCCAGCAGCGTGCCCGCGGGAACGCCCAGCATATTGGCTACGGTCTGGCCGGTCACCATCATCGAGACGGATTGCGCTTCCTTGCCCTTGTCGGCCAACGTCTTGGCGATCAGCGTCGCAGTGCCGAAGAACGCGCCGTGCGGCAGGCCGGAGATGAAACGGGCAGCCAACAGCATGGGGGAGTTCACGGAAACCGCACTGAGCGTATTGCCTGCCAATGCGATCACCATGAACAGTATGATGAGGTTCTTCGGTGGCACTTTGCGGCCGAACACCAGAATCAGCGTGCCGAAGCACACGCCGATTGCGTAGGCGGAGATGTAATGGCCTGCGGCGGGGATGCTGACGTGCATGGCGGCGGCGGTTTGGGGCAGGATGCCCATCATCACGAATTCGGCGGCGCCGAGGATGAACGCGCCGGATGCCAGCGCGAGGATGCTTCTCTTCATGGGGGTTCTCTCTGTAACAAGTGGCGTCAAACGTTGTAACCAACGGGATATTGTAAAGGTAGTGCCCGAAAAGTTGCGCACTTTGGATCATGGCCGTCCATGGCGCGATGATCAGTTCGCTTCCACGAGGTTGTCATCGAGCCGGGACATGTCCAGGTAGCGGCGGTTCGACCATTCGTTCGCGGTGACGTACCGGATGCGCGCGCATACGAGCATCAACGCGCTGTCGCCGTCGGGGAAGCTGCCCACGACGCGCGTGCGCCGTCGGATCTCCCTGTTCAGCCGTTCGATCATGTTGTTGGTGCGGATCCGTCTGCGGTGCTCCGCGGGGAACTCGTCCAGCAGATAGGTCGTCGTCTCGCCGACGCCCTCGCGCAGGCAGTTCGCGGCGGCCTTCAGCCTCCTGGATTCCATCTCCGCGGCGACCTGTCCGGCCTTGGCGAGGGCGGATTCCCGGGATTCCATGGCGAACACGGCCTTCAGGGCGGCGGACGCCCATTCGCGGTGGCTTGGCGGCGTCTTGGAGAGCACGTTGCGCATGAAATGCACCATGCACCGCTGGTACTTCGCCTTGGGCAGCATCGAGCCCACCGTGGCGACCAGTCCGGCGCACCGGTCGCCGACCACCAGGCGCACGCCCTTCAGACCGCGTTCGATCATGCCCCTGACGAACTGCTCCCAGCTGGCGGAATCCTCCTTCATGCCCTCGGCGACGCCGATGACCTCGCGGTGGCCGTCCCCGCCGATCCCGATGGCGACGAGGACGCTGACGTTCTCGACCGCGCCGCCCCAGGAGCGCTTGTGCCACACGCCGTCCATGAACACGTACGGGTATTCGCCCGACAACGGCCTCGTGCGCCACGCGTCGATCTCGTCGTACACCTTCTTGAGCTTGTCGCTCAACGTCTGGGACGGCATGCGGTCGCCCCACAGCAATTGGCTGATGTCG
>NZ_JAHBBE010000020.1 GCF_019331805.1 Bifidobacterium pongonis | reverse complement strand
GGTTCCGTCTCCTGGCTTCCAATCGCGGTTTTTTGTTTTGGCGAATGAAAATCGTACACAGGACGCGGGCCATGCCCTCCTGCGTCAGGGCCGGAATCCGAAAGTGCGCAAGATTTCGGACGTTATCATTGTAAAACGGAAGTACCTTGTGGGATTGGTAAAGAAAGTAAAAGTCCGGATGTCGGAAACGGGCTGCTGGGCGTGAGCGCAGACTGCCGGATGGCCGCCGGATGGGTGGGGAGTGGATGCTGGTGATACGAAAAAAGGCGGAACCGAAGTTCCGCCTTTCAGTTGTCGGGCTGGCGGGATTTGAACCCGCGGCCTCTTCGTCCCGAACGAAGCGCGCTACCAAGCTGCGCTACAGCCCGTTTGGCAACGTCCGCTAGTTTACGTCACTTGGTGGATATTGCCAAATCGGCGTGTCGGTGTCTGGGAGTGTGCGTGATAAGTGGTGCGTGAGACGCGCGATAATCCGCCTTCCATAAGGCTTTGCAAGCCGGCCGCAGCCAACTTTGCGTGACCCGCGTCAAATTCCCCCGTGTTGCGTACACTTGGCAACCATGTCTGAAGTAGTTGAGAACACTGAAAACGAAGAGGGCGAACGCGCCCCGCACATGACCACCGTCGAACGCGCCGAGATGCTGCTCGCGCAGGATGGCACCATCGCCGAACGCATCAACGGCGGTGCCACGCTGGATGAGGCCGTCGACCCGTCCAATAAGGAATTCGGCCCGCTGGCTCACTCCGAGCAGGTGCAGATGCGTGTCGCCAAGCGTGCCATGATGCTCAAGGACGGCGTTCAGCCCTACCCGGTGACCCTTGACGTCACCGCCACCATCGAAGAGGTGCGCGCCAAGTACGATGGTAAGCTCGAAGCCGGCGACGAGACCGAGGATGTGGTCGGCATCGCCGGCCGTGTGCTGTTCCTGCGCAACGCGGGCGGCCTGTGCTTCGTGCAGCTTTCCGCCGGCGACGGCACCAAGATCCAGGGCATGATTTCCAAGAAGGAGATCGGCGCCGACTCCCTGAAGCAGTTCAAGCAGCTGGTCGACCTGGGCGACCACCTGTTCATCAAGGGTCGCGTGATCGCCTCCAAGACCGGCGAGCTGTCCGTGTTCGCCACCGAATGGGCCATCGCCGCCAAGGCGCTGCAGCCGCTGCCGGCCCTGCACAAGGACCTGAACGAGGACACCCGTACCCGCAAGCCGTACATCGGCATGATCGCCGACGAGAAGATCCGCAACATGGTGCGCAACCGTTCCAAGGCCGTCGCATCCCTGCGCAAGACCTTCGCCGATCATGACTTCCTCGAGGTCGAGACCCCGATGCTGCAGACCGTGCACGGCGGTGCCGCGGCCCGCCCGTTCACCACGCATATGAACGCCTTCGACCTTGACCTGTACCTGCGCATCGCGCCGGAACTGTTCCTCAAGCGCTGCCTGGTCGGCGGCATCGACCGCGTGTTCGAAATCAACCGCGACTTCCGCAACGAAGGCGTCGACGCCACCCACGCCCCGGAGTTCACCATGGTCGAGGCCTACCAGGCCTACGGCAACTACGACACCATCGGCGCACTCGTCAAGCAGCTCGTGCAAGACACCGCCATGGACGTGTTCGGCACCCACAAGGTGACCCTGCTGGACGGCACCGAATACGATTTCGGCGGCGAATGGAAGACCATCAGCATGTACGATTCCCTTTCCGAAGCGCTCGGCGAGGAAATCGTGCCGAACGGTGGTCCGGACAATCCGGGCACTTCCGTGGAACACCTGGGCGAGATCGCCGACAAGCTCGGCGTGGAACGCGATGACGTGGAGAACCACGGCAAGCTCGTCGAACACCTGTGGGAGCACTTCTACGAAGACAAGCTGTACGAGCCGACCTTCGTGCGCGACTTCCCGGTCGAAACCTCCCCGCTGGTCAAGGGCCACCGTTCCAAGGCCGGCGTGGTCGAGAAGTGGGATCTGTATGTGCGCGGCTTCGAGCTGGCCACTGGCTACTCCGAACTCAACGATCCGGTTGTGCAGCGTGAACGCTTCGTGGCCCAGGCCAAGGATGCGCTCGCCGGCGATGAGGAAGCCTGCGATATCGATGAGGACTTCCTGGAGGCTCTCGGCGTGGGTATGCCTCCGGCAGGCGGCATGGGTATGGGCATCGACCGACTGCTCATCGCCCTGACCGGCGCCACCATCCGCGAAACCATCACCTTCCCGCTGGTGAAGCCGCTGAATTAAGGCAAAGCCTTAATTCAATATCGGCTTCACGCGAAGGCGGAATAGCGTACGGCCCTGTGGGCCGTGCGCCCGCCGGAACCTCTTCTCATGAAGCCACTGAATTAACGCAGATTTGTTAAAAGAGCAAGGCCTCCGAATCATGAACGATTCGGAGGCCTTGCTCTTGTTTGGTGGCTTGGCGATAATCAATAATCGTCTCGTATTGTCTGTCTAGGCATAAAGTTCACGGGATTTTGATCTGATCTCAATCTGAACCTATGGCGTTCAGCTGAAGCTTTTTATGCCTGTAAAAAGAAATCCCCGGGGTTTCATGATATTTCGCATGAGTGACGTTCCGGGGCATTCATCTGTATTATACCTCTCAATTATATCTCCCATGGCAGACGTTACATCCACATCCTTGCAGGATTTACAAGAGTGGTTTTCCGCGGAACGAATGGAAACGTATATCCGTTCGGCGCAGAACACCAGATGTGATGCGGTCGATTTATACGTTTGGAACGAACGAATATCCAAGGCTTTACTGGAAGACATAGCACATGTCGAAGTATTGCTGCGTAACTTCATCTCAAAACGACTGGCAGAAGATAGTGGTCGTGCCGACTGGTATCACGATAATGATCGTTTTCGTTTCAGCACGTCAAAATCAACGAAATTCAGAGATTCCGTAGTGGAAATTGAAAGAAACATCAGGCATGCCGGTAAACAGGTGCTTCCTGGTCGTGTAATCAGTGGCATGATGCTTGGGTCGTGGTGCTTCCTGCTGACCGGGCGACTTGAGCAGACGGTTTGGAAAGCCATAGTGAATCCCAGAAACGGTGGTATGCCTAACTATCCGTTACGCAAGCGTTCCGTATTCGAGCGTCACGTCAAAATGATGCGGGACTTAAGGAATCGGCTCAGCCATCAGGAGCATATTGTGATGTCGGATTTTTCCGAGGAAAGCCGATATCTTGATGAATGTTGTGACAATCTTATATGGATTGCAAGAATGATTGATCCCAAGGCCGCTGATTGGATTCAGGAACAATCGCGGGTTCGTGCATTGCGTCACATTCGCCCATTGAATCAATGAAATACAGTCCTGTCGTGAACGCGGGACCGCTGGTAGATGGTTGGAGGGTTGAAGGACGAACATGATTCTAGAATGGCCTTCATGGGAATTTCGACTTGGGTTCGGGGCGCTCGCCCGAGGACCTTGCCGTTGGCGATCGCGCCGGTGATGATCGGTGCGGCGCTGGCTTGGCGTGATGCGGGCGAGTATCGCATTGTGGTAGCGGTGTTGTGCGCGTGTGTGGCGCTGTTTCTGCAGATCGCGGCGAATTTTGCGAACGACTATTCCGACGGCATTCGCGGCACGGATGAGGGACGCGCGGTCCCGCCTGAAAGCACGTCCAATTCCATGGCCGCTGGCAAGGCAATGCCGTCACGCGGCCCTGCCCGCCTTGTCGCATCGGGCGTGAATCCTAGGAAGGTGCTGGCCGCGGCGGGCGTCAACGCGTTGATCGCCTGCCTGTGCGGTCTGGCCGTCATCGCGCTGACCGGCTACTGGTGGTTCATTCTCGTCGGCATTGCTTGTCTATTGGCCGGCTGGTTCTATGTCGGCGGCAAACACCCTTACGGCTACCGCTATTTGGGTGAGATATTCGTGTTCGTCTTCTTCGGTCTCGTCGCCACGTGCGGCACCATGTTCGCCCTGACCGGCACGATCTCCCCGGATGGCCTGATCGGCGGTACTGCGGCTGGTCTTATCGCCGTCACGGTCCTGTGCGTCAATAATCTGCGCGATATCGAATCCGACCGTGAACACGGAAAACATACCTGGATGACTGCTTTGGGACGGCAAAACGGCACTGTTCTCGCGATCATCATGCTACTGATGTCGGCTTTGCTTACGGCATATTGCCTGCTGGGGCGTCGAACCGTTTCTTCGCCGGTGCCGGAACCGACTGCGGCAATCATAAGAATCGTGATGTTCGCCGTTCTCTGCGTGGCGCAGGTTACCGCGGTTCGCGCGATCGCGAAAAGGAAGTATGGTAGCGCGTTGCCGTTATGTTCGCTGGACTCGCTGGCGGTCGCCCTCATATTCGTAGTGTCGTCGGCTCTTGCATAACGCTCGTGCAAGCGTTCGCGCAGCGAGGCGAGTACGTTGAAAAACGATGCGCGGTAACGGCAAAACGTGCGATATTACGCCATCATGACCCGTATGTGGTGCGAATACGGCTCGAATAATCGACAGATGCTTTATTTTTGGCCGTGCGGGGCGCTAGACTGGGCAGCATGAGTTACAAACTAGTACTGCTCCGTCACGGACAGAGCGCATGGAACAAAACCAATCAGTTCACCGGCTGGGTCGACGTCCCGCTGACCGAGCAGGGTGTCGAGGAAGCCAAGAACGGCGGCCGCCTGCTCAAGGAGAAGAACGTCCTCCCGGATATCGTCTTCACCTCGATGCTGCGTCGCGCCATCAACACCGCCAATGTGGCTCTGGATGAGGCCGATCGCCTGTGGATCCCCGTCCAGCGCAGCTGGCGTCTGAACGAGCGTCACTACGGCGCTCTGCAGGGCAAGAACAAGACCGAGATCCGCGAAGAGTACGGCGACGAGAAGTTCATGCTGTGGCGTCGTTCCTACGCGACCCCGCCGCCCGAGATCGATCCGAACGACGAGTACGCGCAGAACAACGATCCGCGCTACTCCGGCGATCCGGTTCCGGAAGCCGAGTGCTTGGCCGACGTGGTCAAGCGCGTTGAGCCGTACTTCAAGTCGGACATCGAGCCGCAGCTCAAGGCCGGCAAGACCGTTCTGATCGCCGCTCACGGCAACTCCCTGCGCGCCATCGTGAAGATGCTTGACAACCTCTCCGAAGAGGAGATCGCCAAGGTCAACATCCCGACCGCAATGCCGCTGCTGTACGAGCTGGACGAGAACTTCAAGCCGATCAAGCCGCGTGGCGAGTACCTGGATCCGGAGGCTGCCGCCGCCGGTGCCGCCGCCGTCGCCGCTCAGGGCCAGAAGTGATGCTTTCCGCGTAAACGCGGGCGCATACGACAAGCGGGAACCCGTACGGGTTCCCGCTTTTGCATACCGTCGCACGGCAAGGTGCGCGAGACGAGGAAGCCTCAAGCTAGGAAACATCAGGAAACAAAGGGGATGCATGGCATCGACCACCAAACGCGCGTTGGAATCGTCGCTGAAGAAACTGCTGCTGGAAAAGCCGCTGAACAAGATCACCGTCACCGACATCTGTGAGGATTGCGGCATCAGCCGCATGACGTTCTACTACCATTTCCAAGACATCTACGATCTGGTGGAATGGTCGTGCCAGGAGGATGCGGGCAAGGCGTTGGCGGGCAACCGCACTGCGGACACTTGGCAGAAGGGGCTGTTGAGCATTTTCCAAGTGGTGCGCGAGAACAAGCCGTTCGTCATGAACGTCTACCATTGCGTCAGCCGTGAGCGCGTGGAACGTTACCTGTATGACATCACCTATGATCTGCTGCTCGCCGTGGTAGACGAGGAGGCCGAGGGGCTGCAGGTGCATGAGGAGGACAAGCGGTTCGTGGCGGGGTTCTTCCGCTACGCGTTCGTGGGCGTGATGCTGGAATGGGTAGCCAAGGACATGAAGGACGATCCGGAGGGTATTGTCGAGCGGATCGACACGATTGTCAAAGGGGATTTCCGTAGCGCGTTGGAGCGGTTTGCCCTGTAGCGGCAGACGGGAGGGCACGGTCGGCGGTGAAAACGGGCGGCTGCCGCCCTTTTCGCCCGGTTTCGCTTATTGCCGCCCGTATTACTGCCCGCATCGCCGCCCATATCGCTTCCGCGAGGCGTGATTGTTTGCCGTTGGGCGTGATATTGGCCGCTACTTCGCTTATCTATGGCGGATTTCGGCCCTTGAAAACAACCAGGTGGCTTATATATGGCACCTAAACGGCAATAGCCCGAGTATGACCGTTGGAATTCCAATGCGCATACTTGGCCTAACACCCGATGGGTGCCATATATAAGCCACCTGGCAACGCGCAACCCCCTGAATCTGCCACATATAGGCGGAGTACCGCGTGAACATGCTCGCCGGCGCCCCGGAAACGAAGCAGAGTGCATAACAGGGAAGCAAGGAAGGCCTTCGACCCGGCTGTTGTCGGATCGAAGGCCTTCCTCTTATTGCTTGACCGGTACGCCCATGGGGAGCGCCGAAGCGTTCAGAGAGCGGGAGCGCTCAGGAACGTTCGGGAGCGCTTAGATGACGCCGGTTTCCCGAAGCAGCTTCGGAATGTCGGTGTCCTGCAGCTTGCGGCCGGCCACCTTCAGCGCGAGCCGTTCCGCAACGTTCAGGCCATCCTCCAGCGGTTTGCCGTCGCGCAGCTTCACCACCGCGTTGAGCAGGTTGCGCACGTCATACACCGAGCCCCACACTTCGGGTACGCCGCGATCCACATCACACAGCGTGTACACGGCCTCCATGCCGGTGCGCATCGAATATTCGGTGGTGAAGATCGTGTCGCGCGGCGTTTCCGCGAACTGGCCGAGGAAGGCGAAGTTCACGGCACCGTCCGGCACCACGTCGGGGCGGTCGCCCGCGGAGCGCGGCATGAAGAACGCGTCGATGTACGGCATCATCACGGGTATGGTGTTCGCATGGTTCTTGGCCAGATCCTCGATCTTGTCCGTCGGCACGCCCATGTGGTACAGCCATTCCTCGCAGATCTCCTCGCCGGTGCAGTCGCGCATCGGCTTCTTCACGTAGTTGCCGGGCTCGTCGGGGAACAGGCCGTACACCCAGACGCACAGCTGGTCCTTCGGCTGGTCGCGGAACTGCTGTTGGCGGTTCAAGGTCCAGCTCATCAGCCAGTTGGAATCCTTGACTGTCACGATGCCGCCGGTGACCACATGGCCGGTGAAGGGGTCGCGCTTGCAGATCTTGCGGATGTACGGCGGAATCTCCATGTCGAGCGTGGTGACGGTGGCGCTCATCCACTTCGAATGCTCCGGGTCGCCGCAGAACACGTCCGGACGTCCGAAGCTCGGATCCTGCCGGGCGATGCGACGCCACATGTCCCAGCCGCCGCCGGGGCGCAGCTCCGGATCCCACTTGGCGGGGGTGGTCTGGGAACCCATGGAGGAGTTCTCCACGCAACCGCCGTTGGTGATGAACACGAGATCGTTTTCGGTCAGATCAAGGTCGGTGTTGGCGCCGTCCGGGCCGATGAGGGTGATGCGCTTGGCCATCTTCTTGGTCGGTGTGCTGTACGGGTTGCGTGCGAACACGCCGGATTCCGCCTGCGCGAGCAGGATCTCGTCCTGCCCGACCGCGGTGTTCGGGCGTTCCGGCCCGTCTCCTCCGCCGATTTCGAATTCCACGTTCTCCACTTTGGTGTTGTAGTGGAATTGCACGCCGTGGCCTTCCAGGTACGTGATCATCGGCAGGATCATCGACTCGTACTGGTTGTATCGGGTGAAGCGCAGCGCACTGAAATCGGGCAGGCCGCCGATATGGTGGATGTAGCGCTTGATGTACAGTTTCATCTCCAACGCGCTATGCCAGTTCTCGAAGGCGAACATGGTGCGCCAGTACATCCAGAAGTTGGAGCCGAACACCTTGTCGTCGAAGAAGTCGGAGATCTTCTTGCCGTACAGTTCCTCGTCGGGCGTGAAGAACAGTTTCATGATCTCCTGGGAGGCTTCGTCCGAGAGCGCGAATTTGCCGTCGGTTCCGGCGTCCACGCCTTGATCGACGGTGGCGCGGCACAGCGAGTAGTTCGGATCCTCCTTGTTGAGCCAGTAGTATTCGTCCAATACGGACACGCCTTCGGTTTCGATGGAGGGGATGGAACGGAACAGGTCCCACATCACTTCGAAGTGATTGTCCATTTCGCGCCCGCCGCGCATCACATAGCCCACGCCGGGGATGTTCGCGCCGTCGCATGCGCCTCCGGGGACCGGGTCCTTTTCGAAGATGTGGATGTGGTTGCCGGGCATTTGGGCGTCGCGCACCAGATAGCATGCCGCGCTCAGGGCGGCCAAGCCGGTGCCGATGATGTAGGCGTTCTTATGGTCGATGCCTTCGGGCTTCTTCGGACGGGCGAATGCTTCGTAATTGCCGCTGGAATAATACATGGTCTCCTCCTTTGGAAACGCTTCGAATGCAGCCCATTATTCGCGTTGGCGGCCGGTCGCGCCATGAACAGAACAGCGGGTCTGTTCAGTTTTCGTGCATTTCGGTCGGATTGTCAGGGTGGTTCGCGATTGTGGCTGGAGGGATGGGAGGGAAAGCGCAGGCGCGCATACGCCGACGGCCCCCGATCAGGATTACCTGATCGGGGGCCGTCGGTCGAAAACGCGGATGACGAAGGGCGCGTGCCGTTACTCGGTCATGCCTTCCTTGTCGGGGCCGGGGGTCTTGGAGGGGTCGAAGCCGGAGACGATGAACACCACCTGACGTGCGGCGGAGACGGCGTGGTCGCCGAGACGCTCGAGGAAACGGCCGAGCAGCACGAGGTCGATGATCTGCTGACGGGTCATCTCCACGTCCTCGTTCAGCGCCAGGTCGAAGGTGCGCTGATGCAGGGCGTCGAGCTTGTCGTCTTCCAGAATGATGCGTTCCGCGGTCTTGGCGTCGCGGTCGGCCAGCATGGCGACCAGATTGTCGCTGGTCTCGTCAAGGAACTCCTGCATCTGGGTGAAGGATTCCTTCGCCTCTTCGGGCAGCGGGGAAGCGGGGTATGCGCGGCGGGACGCTTCGGCCACATGCTTGGCCAGATCGCCCATGCGCTCGAAGGTGATGGCCAGACGCATGGTGGAAACCACGACGCGCAGATCGGTGGCCACCGGGTTCTGCTTGGCCAGCAGCTTCACGCACTGGTCGACGACGCTTTCCTGCAGCGCGTCAAGTTCGGCATCGCCGTCGATGACGGTCTGGGCGGCTTCGACGTTGGATTCGAGCAGCGCCTCACCGGCACCGCGAATGGCTTTGCGCACGTTCTGTGCCATGTGGTCGAGGTCGTCGGCGACGGCCTTCATCTCTTCGTTGAAAATAACGCGCATTGGTTTGTTCGGCCTTTCGTATCATGCTGTGTGCGATATTGTGTGCAACCTTGCTCCAGTCTATTCGCTGCACCTCCCGCAGACGAGAGGTGACACGTAATCGCAACCTGAAATTGGTGCGGAATTCAACTCGATGTTCACCTTGCGTTCATGTTTGCCGCCGATTCGCGCCACGTCTCGTGTGTTGCGCGGTGGAGGCCGGGCGCGTGTGGAACAATGGGCGTATGTCTGATTCTCCTGTTCCCTCGCTGATCGTATTCGCCGTGTTCGCGATCGTGGGGTTCTGCATCATCGTGCTGTTGGGCACTACGCTGCTCGGCTGGCTGGAACCGCTGGTCGAACGTTGGCTGGGCGGTGTCTCCTTTACGGAATGGGTGAGCGAACGTCTGCACAAGGTGCGTCGACGGCGTTCCGAAGACGAGGACGACGCCGATCTCGACCAATCGACGTTCGGCCTGCTGTCCATTTTGCAAAGCGCATCCCTGGTCGTGGGGGACGACGATGAGGTGATCAACGCGAACCCCGAGGCGTACCGTTTGGGCATCATGCAGGATGATCGCATCGTGAACGCGAAGGTGCTCGAAGCGGTCCACGACGTTCGGGAGCATGGCGGCAGACGATTGTTCGACATCCAGACGGTCACCGCCACGCGCTTCGAATCAAGCGCCGAACCGTCCGAACGCGACCGCGACTACGACCATGGCGCGGGCGCGTACGGTGTGCAGCGGCCGAACTGGCTGAACGTCACCGTCGGTCGCGTGGATTCCCGGTACGTGGTGGTGCTGCTGGACGATGTGAGCGAAGGCGTGCGCTTCAACCAGATCCGCGACTCGTTCATCGTCAACGTGTCCGAACAGCTGCTCAAACCCACCGAAGCGTTGAACAAGCTCGCCGACGAGCTCGAACACGACGATCTTGACATCCAACGCGTCCACGCCACCGCGCATGAGGTGCGCACCGCCAGCGTCCACCTGAACCACATGGTCGCCGACCTGCTGCTGCTCATCAAAGCGCAGGAGCCCATCGTGCCCAGCGCGGCGAACCGCATCAACGTGATGGAACAGGTCGACGACGTGGTCGAATCCATGGATGGTGCGATACGCGAAGCCGGCGTTCGCGTGCACGTCGAAGGCGACCGTTCCCTGAGCATCAACGGCGATGTCTCGCAGATCAGAACCGCATTGACCAAACTGTTGGAGAACGCGATCCAATATTCGCCGCGCGGCGGGTATGTCGGCGTGTCCGCCGAGCCGAGCGACAACGGGGAGGACGTGCTCATCCGCGTGCTCGACCAGGGCAAGGGCATTCCGAAGGAGGAGCAGTCGCGCATTTTCGAACGGTTCTACCGCGGCTCCGACCAGTCCGGGCGCAGCGTCGACGGCGTGGGCCTCGGCCTGGCCATCGTCAAACATGTGGCGCTCACCCATCATGGTGCGGCGAGCGTATGGTCCGTGCCCGGGCATGGCAGCACGTTCACCCTGACGTTGCCGCGCGCTCGCTGATTGCGCTGATCGGGCCCAAGCGCAGCGCAATTCAGCGCAATTCAACGAAACACAACGAAACGCAACAAAAAACGTCCCCCATGGCAATTCATGGGGGACGTTCATGATGAACGGCGTATCTCGTATCTACTGGCCCAACCGGCGGTAATCCCAACGGTCGAAATGCTCCCAGACGAGGAGCAGCAACCCGATGATCACACCGGAAACGCACACGATGCAGGCTTCCTTCGTCTGAAATCCCATCGTGCCCAGCACGATGAAGGCGATCAGCGCGACGGCCCACAATCCGGTGCCCAGCGAGAATACGATGCGCAGGTCCACGCGCACCGGCTTGGGAGCCGGTTTGCGTGCGGCCGGATCGATGATCGGAGCAAACTTCATAGGGAGTAGCTTACATCCGTTCCGCCACATAATCGATGCAGCGGGTGAGCGCCAGCACATCGGAGGGTTCGACCGACGGGAACACGCCGATGCGCAGCTGGTTGCGGCCGAGCTTGCGGTATCCGGCGGTGTCGACGATGCCGTTCTCGCGCAGGATGGAGATCATCTGGCCGGCGTTGATCGACTCGTCCAGATCCACGGTGACCACGGCATGCGAACGTGCGTCCTCGTCGGTGACGAACGGCTTGGCATATTCGCTGGCCTCGGCCCATGCGTACAGCGTGGAGGCGGACTTGGCGCAACGTGCGGTGGCCCAGGCCATGCCGCCATTGTCGTTCAGCCAGCGCACCTGGTTCTCCATCATGATGAGGGTCGCCACGGAAGGCGTGTTGAGCGTCTGATCCTTGCGGGAGTTCTCCAACGCGCTCGTCAGCGAGAGGAACGGCGGAACCCAACGGCTCGCGCCGGGCAGGTTCACGTTGGCTTCCACGCGGCTCGCGCGTTCCACGGCGGCGGGGGAGAGGACCGCGACCCACAGGCCGCCGTCCGAGCCGAAGGCCTTCTGCGGGGAGAAGTAGTAGGCGTCGGTCTGGCTGATGTCGACCGGCAGCGCGCCAGCGGCGGAGGTGGCGTCGATGAGGGTCAGCGCACCCTGTTCCACACTGCCTTCGATCCTGCGCACGGGGGCCGCCACGCCGGTGGAGGTCTCGTTATGCGCCCAGCAGTAGGCGTCGACGTATTCGGTCAGTTCCGGCAGACGGTAGGTGCCGGGCTCGCCCTCGTAGATCACCGGGTCTTCGAGGAACGGTGCCTTGGCTGCGGACTTGGCGAACTTGGAGCTGAACGATCCGTAGGTGCCGAAGGCGGCCTGACGGGTGATCAGGGATGCGCAGGCGATCTCCCAGAAGCAGCTGGCGCCGCCGTTGCCGAGCGCGATCTCGTAGCCGTCGGGTACGTTGAAGAAGGACGCGAGTCCTTCGCGGATGGATCCCACGAGCTGACGCACCGGCGTCTGACGGTGGGATGTGCCCAGCAGGTTGGTCGCGCCGTCGTCGAGCGCGGCGATCTGTTCGGGGCGTATTTTGCTCGGGCCGGAGCCGAAACGTCCGTCCTCGGGAAGCATGTCGGTAGGAATCTTCACTGTATTGGCCATGGGAACAACCCTAGCCACTAGGGCGGATGGGGCTGGTGCGCCACGCATGCCCAAGCGCTCCACGGTGCCCTGTGAGGGCTTGCCGGGGCATGGGTGAGCGGCGTTTGATGGAACGCCCGTGGAAGCGTGGTGTTGCACGATGGTCATGCCGGCTTGTACAGTTGAACGGGAGAATGAGGCGCGACCATATCTCGGGTGCGTTTCACGATCATGGTTAAGGAGTGATTTTTTATGAGGCATGCTGCGCCGAAATCGGCCAGGACTTCAGGCACCCCGCTTGCGTTGCTGCGCAGTGCCCGTCCGAACAGGCTGAGCCATGCAGCACGGAGAATAGAGGGCAATGGCGCGGTGCTGGGTCTTGAACCCGCCGTCGCCGAAAAGCTCAATGAGCTGGTGCCTCAGACCAGGCGCTCCATGCGCGAGGCGGCCCGTGCCGCCGAACGCCGTAATCTTCTTCTCGGCTCCGCGTCGCTCGCCGCTCTGGTGGGCACCGCGGCCACCGCCATCAGCCTGACCGGGCCCGAACGTGGTTTGCCTGTGGCCAGCGAGGCGGAATTCACCACCACCCAGATCCATAGCGTGAAGGCTGCAGCCTCCCGTTCCAGCGTGCGTGACGCCATCGCTTCCGACGAGACCCAGCAGTCCACCAACGAGGGCACATGGTCCTTGGGCGATAACGCCGAACTTGATGTGAAGCAGATGTCCCGCTCGCTGGCGAACAACGAGAACGTGGCCAAGCTGATGGATCAGGACGGCAGTCTGCTGCCCGCAGGGTTCAATCCGAACCACGACACCGGTGATTCCGGCAACGCATACGAGTTCAGCCAGTGCACGTGGTGGGTGTATGTCCGCCGCCATCAGCTTGGCCTGCCCGCGGGCTCCTACATGGGCAATGGTTGCCAATGGGCCGCCACGGCGCGTTCGCTGGGGTATTGGGTGGATACCACGCCTCGTCATGTCGGCGACATCATGGTGTTCCGTGCCGGTCAGGAAGGTTCCGACAGCACGTACGGTCATGTCGCGATCGTCGAGAAGATCAACGAGGACGGTTCCGTCACCACTTCCGAATGCGGCTCCGTCATGCAGGGCAAGACTTATTCGAAGACGTACAGCAACGTTTCCGATTTCGAATACATTCATTACTGATCGTTCAATATCAATCACGGATCCGTTCGGCCGATTCGCCGCCAATCCGTTGTGATTTGTCGACACCACAGGTTGTTGTGACCGCTTTTCCCCACGGCGTGTCGCGTTATTTACAGCGAAGCCCATGACTTTGTGCATTATCGACAGGAAACCCTCGCTGGTATTGTAGGAAAGCGATGAAGACTGTAAAGCAAACCGTGTCAATGTTCGTAGCCGCCATCGCCGTCTGCGCCACGCTTGTGGCGGCGGCCCCGGCAGCCACCGCGGCCGATCAGGCCGGCGTGGTCGCATCCGAGCGTTCCTTCCCCAAGACCTCGGTTGCTCGCAAGAACGTTCTCAAGGAATCCGTGTCCACCGACGTCAGCGGTAATTGGGGCGGCATCGAGTCGCTCGATGTGCCGAAGACCAAGTCGCAGGCCGAGAAGGACGCCGAAGCTCGTGCCGAGCAGGAGCGTCAGGAAGCCGAAGCCCGTGCACAGCTGCAACAGCAGCAGGCGGCCGCGGCATCCCGTTCCGCCTCTCGTGACGCGCTTGATTCCTCCTCCACCAGTACGTCCGGTTCCGCGGTCACCGTGAACCCGCCGGATAGCAAGACCGCCGCCGCGCTGGTCTCCTACGCCGAACAGTTCGTGGGCAAAGTGCCCTACGTGTGGGGCGGCTCCACCACCAGCGGCTGGGATTGCTCCGGTTTCGTGATGTACGTGTTCGCCCAGTTCGGCATCTCCCTGCCGCACAGCTCCGGTGCTCAGGCAGGCTACGGCACCGCCGTGTCGTCGCTCGCCGAAGCCCAGCCCGGCGACATCATCGCCAACAGCATGCATGCCGGCATCTATGTCGGCAACGGCATGGTGGTGAATGCGCTGAACCCGAGTCAGGGTACGCAGATCACCCCGGTCGCATGGGCGTACACCGGCAGCTATTCGATTCGTCGACTGCTGTGATCGGTCGGTTCATAGTCGATTGAACATCGTTGGAAAGGGACGTGCCCGTTGTGGGCGCGTCCCCTTCGTTTTGCTTTGAATTTTCCGCAAAAGGATTGCCGTTGTCGGGTTTTCGACATGCCGCAGGCACCCGCGAACCGCCGTGATTCCTTGCATTTCCAATGTTTTATGAAAAACCGCGCTATTCTTGACTGTAGTGACGGCTCACAGCGGTGCCGTCAGCAATCTCAAGGAGGTCGCCATGATCAACGACAAGGCCGTTCTTGTTGGTGTGGATGGTTCGAACGCCAGCTACAAGGCCACGTGGTGGGCAGCAAATTACGCCAAGCACGCGGGTCTTACCCTGCAGATCGTCTGTGCCTATTCCCTTCCCAGCTATGCGGCGGTGAGCTTCGATGCCACCTATACCGCGATGGGTGATGATAATGCCGCGCACGCCGATGCACAGGAGATTCTGTCCAAGGCCAAGGCCATCGCCGACGAGCAGGGCGTCGAAGCCACCACGCTCATCGTCACCGGTGACCCTGCGTCCGTGTTCGTGGAACTGTCCCGCAACTACAACCTCATCGTCATTGGCAACCGTGGCAAGGGCGGCCTTGCGGAGCGTCTGCTCGGCACCACGTCCTCCAGCCTGCCCGCATACGCGTACTGCCCGATCATCGTGGTGCCCTACACCGACGATGACGGCAACCTCATGCATCTGAACAACACCATCACCAAGGTCGCGGTCGGCGCCGACGAATCCAAGTGGGGCATCAAGGCCCTGCAGATCGCGGCCGACTTCGCCGCCTCCTGGAACGCCGAGCTCGAAGTCATTTCAGCCGTCCCCGAGGTCAAGGGCGTGAGCGCCGACGACAGCGTCTACGATTCCTACATGGACGATCTGAAGACCCGTGTGGCCCCGCTGCAGGAGGAATACCCCGATCTGTCCGTCAACTGCCGTATCGTTCCGGGTTCCGCAGTGCATACGCTGACCGAAGCCAGCTACAACCATGACGTGGTGGTCGTCGGCTCCCGTGGCCGCGGCGGCTTCACCGGCCTGCTGCTCGGTTCCATCAGCCAGGGTCTGCTGCAGCATGCGGTGAGCCCGGTGTACGTGGTGCCCCGCAAGTATGTGGAGGCCGCGGAAAGCCGTCTCGACACCGTTCCGAGCTCCCCGGCCGAGGTCGCCCCGAAGCCGCTGGACGACATCTCCGGCGTTGTGGAGGCTCCGGTGGATACCGCGCCGAGCGAGGTCGTCACCGAAATCGAGAAGACCATCGATCCCAAGCGCTGATCGCCGATCACGCCCATAGCGTATGTGAAAGCCGGTCGAACCCGTATTCTGAAGGTTCGACCGGCTTTCGTCGTATTCGTATCGTCTCGCCGCCGATCGGCGACTGGACCATGCTGTCAGTGCTTGACGGTGACGTTCATACGCACCGGGGTTTCCTGCACGTACGTGTGCTTGACCGTGCACGCCTTGTCTACGTGGCGGGTGATGCGATCGGCCAGCTTATCGGCATCCTCGTCGCTCAGACCGGCGTCGGTGGCGTCGATCTCCACCTGCTCCTCGAAGGACGTGTAGGCGTCGTTGTCGGCGTCGTAGGTGCCGTCCACGACGATCTTCGCGCCCTTGCCCTCGCCCAGGGCGTGCTCGACGGCGAACTGGCTGGACAGCGCGGCGCAACCGGCCAGCGCGATCTTCATCAGATCGCCCGGAGTGAACTGGCCACGGCCCTTGCCGAACTTGATATGCGCCCCGTCCTCGCTGAAGGCGTCCCAGGAACCGTCCTTATTGCGCTCGACCCACAGTCGCTTTGCCATGTGCTTCTCCTTAGATTCGCGTGTCCGTTTGGGCTATCGTGCTCAATTATGCCGCACGGGCGGCTGATTCGATGGCGTGGTTCCATTCCTCGTGGCATTGCGCGGAACGGATACGCCGTAAGCGAACCATGCCGGCGCCACGGTGTGCGGACCGGTGTTCCACGAAAGGTGTGGGAATCCGCCGGATGCGCGAGCTTCGGGGCATGATAGGTTAGGTAAGGCAAAGCAAGCATAAGACTATTAGAAATGGGTGTTGAATACCATGGCTTTGACTCCCGAGCAACTCGAAGAGATCCGTTCCCGCATTCCGGCGCGTCCGGAAACGGATATTCCCATGCCCTATGAGGATCTGGTGCGCAAGATCCTCACGGAAGGCACGTTGAAGTCGGATCGCACCGGCACCGGCACCATCTCCCTGTTCGGCCAGCAGATGCGGTTCGATCTGAGCGAATCCTTCCCCCTGCTCACCACCAAAACCGTGTTCTTCAAGGGACTCGCCTACGAGCTGCTGTGGTTCCTCAAAGGCTCCAGCAACATCAACTGGCTGCTGGAACACAATGTGCACATCTGGGACGAGTGGGCCGATGAGAACGGCGATCTCGGCCCCGTATACGGCGTGCAGTGGCGCTCCTGGCCGGCACCCACGCCGGACGACCCGAATCGCACCATCGACCAGATCTCGAACGTCCTGGACCTGATCAAGAACCATCCCGATTCGCGCCGCATGGTGGTTTCCGCATGGAACCCCGCCGAAGTCGAGAACATGGCGTTGCCCCCGTGCCACGCGCTTTTCCAGTTCTACGTGGCCGACGGCAAGCTCAGCTGCCAGCTGTACCAGCGTTCCTGCGACATGTTCCTCGGCGTGCCGTTCAACATCGCCTCCTACTCGCTGTTGACGCTCATGATGGCCCAGCAGACCGGTTTGAAGCCCGGCGAATTCGTGTGGACGGGTGGCGACTGCCACGTCTACGACAACCATGTCGAACAGTTCCTGGAGCAGCTTGGGCGTGAACCGTACCCGTACCCGCGCATCGAGATCGACAAGGCGCCCTCGCTGTTCGACTACCGTTACGAGGACTTCCATATCATCGACTACAAGCACCATCCCACCATCAAGGCGCCCGTCGCCGTCTGACACCGGCCGCGGCGGCGCGTCTCCGCCGTCTAATAGAGTGGTGAGCCAGTTCCGCGAACCCAAGGAGTGAGTGAAATGGAGCATGACAGTAGTAGCCGCAGCGGCTATCACGAACCCGAGCCCGGAGATGCCGGGCTGGAGGAGGCCGAGGATTGGGGTGACGATTTCCCCAAGACGTTCTCGGTGAATTTGATTTGGGCGCAGGCCCGCGATACGTCGGGCAGGCCGGGAGCCATTGGATACAAGGGTGGTATGCCGTGGCACCTTCCCGAGGATCTCAAGCATTTCCAGGAGCTGACGGTGTCGCACCCGGTGATCATGGGGCGGCGCACGTGGGAATCCCTCTCGCCGAAGTACCGCCCGCTGCCGAACCGCGACAATATCGTCGTCACGCATGACCCGATGTACCGTGCGGTCGGTGCGACGGTTATCGGCAGCCTGGAGGATGCGCTCGATCTGGCGCGTCAGGAAGCCATCCCGGATGACGGGCTTGACCGTTCGGAGATCTGGGTGATCGGTGGCGCGGAATTGTTCCGTGAGGCGATTCCGATGGCCAACAAGGTGTACGTCACCGATATCGATGCCGAGGTCGAAGCGGACACCTACGCTCCCGACATCGCGGCGCTCGCACAGAGCGGCGACTGGGAGGTCATCGACCGTTCGGAGCGTTTCACCCCGAAGAACGCGAACGACGGCATCGGCGGGTACCGATTCCGTACGTACGCGCGCGTGCGCTGACACGATTGATATGGCGGATGCCGCAGGAGCACTGCGGCATCCTTTTTATTTACCCAGGTATTTGGTAGAAACCTATCTGTAGAACCTGTAGAACCGTCTTGTGGATAAGGAGCAATCATGGCCAATGACATCTATACGGTAATGACCGTCTGCACCGGCAATATCTGCCGTTCCCCGATGGGTGAGATCATTCTGCGCCATTTCTTCAATGAGCGCGGGCTCGGCGACCGCGTGAACGTGGAGTCCAGCGGCGTCTCCGACGAGGAGTGGAGCCATCCGATCGACCCGCGCGCCGTGCATGTGCTGCGCCAGCGCGGGTATGGCGACGAGATCCCGCGCGACCATTTCGCGCACCGCATCAGCCGTGAGGAGATCGAACGCACCGACCTCTTCCTGCCGATGACCGCCTCGCATATGCGTGCGCTGCTGCGCCAACTGCCGCCGTCGAAGCGTGGCGAAGTGCACATGTACCGCAGCTTCGATCCGGATCTACCCACGCCGAAGGCCGGCCGTGAGGATCAGATCGACCTGGTGGACCCGTGGTACGGCGGCCAGCATGAGTTCGAAGTCGCCATCGACCAGATCGAGCATGTCGCCCCGTACATCGTGGATTGGGTGGCCGAACAGATCGGCGCGTGAGCCGACTGCGCCAGCCGGGCCCACAAAGAGGGACGTATAAGGCCGCTGGGAGCCGTAGAGGGGCTTCCAGCGGCCTTTTCGCGTTGCGTGGGCGTTCGACGCCGGTATGGCGGCGGCACGGCATGGTAATGGGGCGGCAGGGGAGAAGTGGTGATGGACAGGCGGTGCGGTGTGGCGGATTGCCGTGGATAACAGAAAACCCCTCTCCGAGGAGAGGGGTTTGAAGTGGTGGCTCCGAGCGGCATCGATCCGCTGACCTAACGATTTTCAGTCGTTCGCTCTACCAACTGAGCTACAGAGCCATAGAGTTGAAAAAACCCGGCGAACCGGGTTCTGACAATTCTAGCGACCCCGGCCGGACTTGAACCGGTGACCTCCGCCGTGACAGGGCGGCGCTCTAACCAACTGAGCTACGGGGCCGTGTTGTTTTCGTTTGTGCGAAGCAACGAGTAGTTATATTACAGACTTCTCAGCCGAGTGCAACTCTCGGCGTGTCGCGGTTGGCGGAATAGGCTGAAAACGGCTATTTTCCAACGTTTTTGGGCGCAAATCGAGATTTTCGCGGAAACTGACCTGCGGGCATGGATAATAGAGAACTATGCAAGAAAACAACGAAAAAAAGCAGGAAATCTTCGACACGCCGGAGGAAAGCCGGCCTGAAGGCGAGCGTAACGGCCATCCCATCCACCGGGTGCTGTCATTCGTGCGCAGATCCGGTCGCCTGGATGCCCGACTGCAGCGCGCATGGGATACCTATGCGGGCGAGTATCTGCTCGATATCAACGCGGGCGAAGGTTCGCTGGACGTGCGTGAAGGATTCGCCTTTGACGGGGAATACGTGCGCAAGGTGTGGGGCAACACCAATCCGCTCATCGTGGAAATCGGTTCCGGCCAGGGCGAGAACGTCGTGGCGGCCGCCGAGGCGAACCCCGGTACCAACTTCCTTGCCTTGGAGGTGTATGACCCGGGTGTGGCCCATACGCTTCTGCTCGCCGGCAAGAAGGGGCTTGGCAATCTGCGCGTGGCCCAAGTGAACGCTCCCGAGCTGTTCAAGGTCATGGCTGACGGCGTGGCCGCCGAAGTGTGGACGTTCTTCCCCGATCCCTGGCCCAAGAAGAAGCATCACAAGCGCCGCATCGTGCAGCCCGAACTCGCGGGCCAGGTGCGTCGCTCGCTCGCCGATGGTGGAGTGTGGCGCATCGCCACCGATATCGAGGACTATGCGCTGCATGTGCATGAGGTGATGGACGGTCTTGACGGCTGGGAGAATGCCGGAGGGGTTACCGTGAGCCTGCCGGTGGAGCATGTGGGCAAGGGCAATGCCGATATGGCGGCCGATATGCCACATGCCGATTTCGCCGAATCCGAGCGCTTCGCCGGGCGCGTGCTGACGAACTTCGAGAAGAAGGGGCTTGCCGCCGGGCGTGTGATTCACGATTTCACCTATCGCAAGGCTTGATTGACCGGGGCATGGCCGGCTTGGCTGGAATCGGCATGAGGGCGCTGAAGGTGCGCCACGGCTGGTGTTTGCAGGGCCTTGCGGTCCGTTGAGCATGGCGCGACACGCCGAAGCGGAGTCTCGATTTGCATGCGAAAGCAACTCGTGTATTATTAATCGAGTTGTTAGCCCCCTTCGTCTAACGGTTAGGACACCAGACTTTCAATCTGACAACGAGAGTTCGACTCTCTCAGGGGGTACCGATGAAGCCGCTGGAGACAGCGGCTTTTCTTATATTTTCAAAAGTTTCCATTCCGCATCCACGGTGATGCTCAACCAACGCTAACCATCAGCGAAATATGGATAAAATGCAAGCGTGAAATATGTTGCAATATTGGCGGAATCACAACATAGCTACGTCGTAACCCCGCCAATATCAGTTATTGCGCTCATTGTGGCATGGAAAGTGCCCAAATCATCAGGAGACTCATCTACCTGCGTGTTTGAGCGGACTATTTATTTTTTCCGAAATCAGGCTTGTAAGATGTCGTTCGAAGTCGGATAATGCAAAGGGCTCCGGAAAGCAGCAGTGCACAACAGGCAAGAATGACTCCGGCGCTTACTTGATGTTGACTTGCCAATGTGCATGCCAGCCATTCATCACCTCCAAGAGGCGGCTTTATTCCTGCTTGCCAAGTTGTAAAGGCGCTATCGATGCACATGCCCCCGGAGACCGTGGGGGTAGTGAAAAACAAGAGAACTCCTGCTGCGCTGAGGGCTAGTTGAACTAGCCCTATCGCGATCTTCCACATTTTCCCTCGGAACAAGGATGGTATTATCTGCATAATGCCGATGATTGGCGATATGCAAATGATGCAGTACGGCAGCCAAATTTGCCAACAATATGTGGGGAATGGCATTAGATAAACCTGACTTTTGCGTTGGCCGATAGCCCAAACCATGAAATGGTGTCTTTGGGATGTTTCTTGTGAGCGTATGTCATTTCTGTAGATAGAGGCACTGCGTTACGGTTGTTGCTTTTTTATGCTTTCTCTCTGATCTTTTGAATGATACGGCTTCATAATAAGCCTTGACGTTTTGGCTTTGGAAGTAAAGCAACGAATGTTGTTATCGTGGATTTGTGCTCGCGAATGGGAGGTATGGCGAAGCATAGTTGCATATCACAAAGGCCCAGCAGGAAGTCATCCTTGCTGGGCCTGTAATCATGCCGGGCATGCGTAGCCGTCTCAGAGGCCCGCCAACATCGGTTTCATGCGTTCATAGCATTCCACGGTCTGCAGGGCATCGCTCAGACCGCGGTGCTCCTCCTCGTCGGCGATGCCGAAACGCTGGATCAGATCCACCAGGCGGTGCTGGCGCTCATCGGGGAACAGGGCGCGGCTCATCCTCAGCGTGTCGATGAAATCGTAGGAGAACGGCCTGTCCAGGACGCGCATGCAGTTGTCGTACAGGAAGTTGACGTCGAAGTTCGCGTTATGGGCCACGATTGTGTCGTTCGGGCGCAGATGGTCGAGGAAATCCGGCAGTACGTCGTCGATGGGCGATGCGGTGCGCACCATCTCGTCGCTGATGCCTGTCAGATTGGTGATGAACCCTCCCACGGGGCGACCGGGATTCACCAGCTTGCTGTATTCGGCGGTGACGGTTCCGCCTTCGACGCGGACCGCGCCGATTTCGATGATGCGGTCACGCGCCGGGCTGACGCCGGTGGTCTCCAGGTCGACGACCACATAGTCGTCGACCGCGATAAGCAGGCTGTCGCCCTTGAACGTACGTTGAATGGCCATGAATGCTCCGATACGGTCTGGAATGGGTGGAAGTGGGGAGGTTACCGTTCGCCTGCGGAAGCCGCCTGCGAGCCGCGCTTGAGCTCGTCGCGGATCTCCTGCAGCACAGCGAGCGTCTGCTCCTCGGTGGACGGTTCCGCGCTCTCCTCCTGCTCGTTGCTGGTCATGTCGCGCACCTTGTTGATCGGCAGCACGATGCAGAAGTACACGGCCACGCCGATGAGCAGGAAGTTGATGATGGCGTTGAGGATCGCGCCGAAGGAGATGGTGGCGCCGTTGAACGTGATCGTCAGCACGCCGGACATGTCCGGCACGCCGCCGACCATGCCGATCAGCGGGCTGATCAGATTGTTCACGATCGACGTCACCACGGTGGTGACGGCGGAGCCCATGACCACGCCGACCGCCATGTCGATCATCGAACCGCGCGAGATGAACTTCTTGAACCCCTTGATCGGGCCCTTGTCGGTGAGGGAAACCACCTTGCGGGCCGCCTTGTCCACGCTTTTGGCGAGATCGGCCGCCACGTCCTGCGCGTTGACGTTGCTGGTGCCTTCGTTGCCGTCGCTACTGGTCATGATCGAAACTCCTTCGTGTTGGATGCGGATATCGTGATTGCGATGTATCGCCTCCATTATGCATAACCGGAGAAACCTTGGCGGGGCACGGCGGAATAAGAAGTCTGCGGCGGAATGGTGAGCTTTTGCCGGCGTGTCGCGCTGAGGGTGGGCCGCGGCGTGGAAAAACGAAACGCTTGTGTGTCGATGTTCCCGCTCACATTCGCTCGCGCGTATACTGGGGTGTTGTTGGTCGCGTGAAGAAGCGCGAAGCCAAGTTGGATACAGAAACCGGCTTTCAAAGGAGATTAAGCATGGTCTACCGCATGATTTTCAACCAGACGGCGTATTTCGGTCGCGGCGCTATCAAGGAGATCCCGGGTGTCGCCAAGTCCCACGGATTCACCAAGGCGTTCATTGTCACCGATCCGGTGTTGTTGGAGACCGGCACGGTCAAGAAGGTCACCGACGTGCTCGACGAGGCCGGTATGCCGTATGAGGTGTTCGACAACGTCAAGCCGAACCCGCCGGTCGAATGCATCCAGGACGGCGTCGCCAAGTTCGCCGCATCCGGCGCCGACTTCCTGATCGGCCTGGGCGGCGGCTCCCCGCAGGACACCTGCAAGGGCATCGGCATCATCACCGCGAACCCGGAGTTCGCCGACGTGCTGAGCCTGGAAGGCGTGGCCGACACCAAGAACCCGTCCGTCCCGATCTTCGGCGTGCCCACCACCGCAGGCACCGCCTCCGAAACCACCATCAACTACGTGGTCACCGACACCGCCAACAAGCGCAAGTTCGTGGCGGTCGACCCGCACGACATCCCGATCGTCGCCTTCGTCGACCCCGATCTGACCGATTCCATGCCGCGCGGCCTCAAGGTCGCCACCGGTCTGGACGCGCTGACCCATGCCATCGAAGGCTACATCACGCCGGGCGCGTGGAGCCTGTCCGACTGCCTGTCGATGCAGACCATCCGCATGATCGCCAAGAACCTCGCCAAGAGCGCGGACGGTGACGTGCCCGCGGGCGAGCAGATGGCCTACGCCTCCTACATCACCGGCATGGCCTACTCCAACGTCGGCCTCGGCCTGGTGCACGGTATGGCGCACCCGCTGGGCGGCCGTCTCGGCGTGGCCCACGGCGTCGCCAACGGCATCCTGCTGGCCCCGGTCATGGAATACAACAAGGACTACACCGGCGAGAAGTACCGTGACATCGCCGACGCCTTCGGCGTGGAGGACGCCTACACCGGCGACATCGAGAAGGTGCGCGAGGAGGCCGTGCAGGCCGTGCACAAGCTCACCGTGGATCTGGGCAACCCGACCACGATCTCCGAGGTCGGCGCCACCGAGGCCGATCTCGAACCGCTGGCCCACGACGCCTTCCACGACGTGTGCACGCCGGGCAACCCGCGTCAGGCCACGCAGGAGGACATCCTCAAGATCTACACCAGCCTGATGTGATCCGGCCACCGGCGGCTGTGCGTATAGTCCCGCCGGCATGACCCGTACGTGCCCATCGGTTTCGTCCCGCGATTCGTGCGAAACCGGTGGGCACGTCGCTTATTGAGGCCGGTTCCGATCAGGAATCTGGTCGGTTCCGCTGTCAGCTGTGCGCATGATGTGCCGAACTGTCCGCAAACCCGTAGAAACGCCGAGGGGCGAGACCCGGTAAGGTCCCGCCCCTCGGCGTATTCGCGCGTGTTGCGCGGCGATCGGTCGATCAGTAGCAGTGATTCGCCAGCCAGTAGGTGTACGCGCCCTGCAGCGAGCCGTAGCGCTGGTTGCAGTAGCCCACGAACCACTTGAACTGGGTCTGGTAGTTGGTGGCCCAGTCGGCGCCCGCGGAAGCCATCTTGCTGCCGGGCAGCGCCTGCGGCAGGCCATATGCGCCGGAGGAGGCGTTGGTGGCGTCCACGCGCCAGCCGGACTCGTGGTTGATGATGTAGACGGCGGCGGTGAAATCGGCTTCGGTGTAGCCGTTCGAAATCAGGTAGTCATGCGCCCAGGACTGCATTTCGGAAGCGGGGACCGTGGTGCCGAGACTGGAAGCCGCGCTGGAAGACGAAGAAGACGAGGAAGTGGAACCGGTGCCGACCAGCACGATCTGATCGGTCGGGGCTTCCTTGACGTACGAGGCGAACGTGGTGGAGGAGACGATCTTGCCACCGGCGCGGGTGACGAGGTTCGTGGCCTCCATCACGCCCTTCTTGCCTTCCTGCTGCACCTTCTCGGTGCCCTTCGGCAGCGCGTCGGTCTCCTTCTTCACGATGTTGAACGCGATATCGGAATCGGTGGTCTCCAGCGTCGCGCCCGCGCGTTCGATGGAAATCACGGTGGATTCGGTGACCTTGGTGGTCAGCGAGGGGGAGATGGTGTCTTCCGGCTCAAGCACGATATCGCCGGCATCCAGCACGGACTTGACATCGGTGAACTTGGTGCCAAGCACGGTACGGGACTTGCCGTTGATCTTGACGGTGACGTATGCGGTGCCGTCGACCGCGCCGCGCTGGCCTCCACGGGAGACCTCCTTGGACGCGTCGGTGGCGGAGAACGAAGTGGCCGTCATCTGCGGGGATGCGGAATCCTGATAGAAGTTATGGGAGACGACGCCTGCGCCTGCAAGCAACCCCACCGCACCCAGCACCGAGATGATGCGCGTCCACTGACGCTTGCTCAGGGATGCGAGAGTAGGGGTGTTTTTGCGATGTTTCGCCATCTTACTCCTTAACAATGAATGCGCCTCCATGGCACACAACCTTCCTCCATGATAGTCACAGAGAGGTACATGAGCATGAGACGCATATAAAAGGCGCGGAACGGCCGGCTGGAGGCAGCCGGCCGTTCCGCGGAAAACGCGATTAGTTCTCCTGATCCTCGACCTTGAGATTCTTGGCCTGTTCGATCAGATCATCCAGATCGGCGGCCTGCAGCGCGCCGGCCTGCTTGAAGACGATCTGCCCCTTCTTCACCACCATGAGGGTCGGGACCGCCTGGATGCCGGCGGCCTGGGCGAGATCCTGGCTGGCGTCGATGTCGATCTTCGCGAACACGATGTCGGCGTTCTCGGGCTTATTGCTGGCCGCCTCGTAAATCGGGCCGAACGCGCGGCACGGTCCGCACCACGTCGCCCAGAAATCGACGAAAACCAGCTCGTTGTCGGTGATGGTCCGCTCGAAATCGGCGGAGGAAACCTGAATGGTGGCCATTGAAAAACTCCTTTGCGCGTGGATAAGCCGTCTCCAGTGTCCCACAATACGCGGCGAAATCAACCATTGAGCGAGGGGCGAACACGCGGCGCACATGAAAACGCGCCATAATGAGACGTATGCCAGTGATGAATGATGAAGTGCCTGAGGAAGGCGATTTCGACGCAGGCCGCTCCCGCGGGGAATTCGATCATGTCACTCCCGAGGATTTCATCCGAGGGAACGGCCATGGCAATCCTCCGGGGTGGCTCGGATCCGATGAGATCAACCGCGTGCGCGGCGAAGTGCCCATCGCCTACGTATGCGTGGTGCCCGTACGCACGGACGAGTTCGGCCGCATCACGCGCATCGGCTCGCTGCTGCACGTCACCGACGACGGCTCCGTGGAACGCGCGCTCATCTCCGGTAGAGTGCTGTTCCACGAAACGCTGCGCGAAGCCATCGCACGCAACGTGTCCAAGGACTTGGGCGATATCGCCCTGCCGGTGCTGCCGATCAGCCCGCAGCCCTTCACCGTGGCCGAATTCTTCCCCACACCCGGCGTAAGCGAATACTTCGATCCGCGCCAGCACGCGATCGCGCTGTGCTACGTGGTGCCGATCGCCGGCGACTGCCACCCGCAGGACGAAACGCTCGACGTGGAATGGATCGATCCGCATGACGAGAGGATCGACGTGTTCCTGCAGCAAATGGGCAACTGCCACGGGCGCATCGTCCGGTCGGCGCTGCGCTGGGCGGGCATCTGACGTATCGTTTCGGCACGACGCCGGTCAACGACCACAAGGCCGAAGCGACGGCGAACGCCGGAACGGCGCAATACCGAAACGCTGAAGAATAGCGAAGAGAGTCGAAGAGAAAGAGACGACGAATGTTCGAAATCCACAACCGCGTGCTGCGCGAAGGCGACGGCACCAGCACGCCGCTGATCCTGGCGAACGCCTACCCGGTGGACGGACGCATGTGGGAGCGCTGCGCGGAACGCATCGCCGCGCTCGCCGACGAGGCCGGGCTGCCCGATTTCGCCATCTGGGCACCCGACATGCCGGGCTCCGGCCTGTCCCCGGCGCCCAGCGACGCGCAATCCGGCCGCCGCGCGGCCAACGGCTCCTACCCGGACGCGCTTGACCGCATGGCCGAATCGTATGTGGCCATGCTGCATGAAGCCGGGTACGGCAAAGCCGTCTGGGTTGGCCTTTCCATGGGTGGCTATCTGGTCACCGACCTGTACCGTCTCCACCCCGAAGCGGTGGCGGGCGTCGCGCTGTGCGACACCATGGCATCCAGCGACGGCGTCGGCGGCGAGGCGCGACTCGAAACATCCGACGCCTGCGAATCCACGGATTCGGTGCAGCCGGTCATGCACTTCGCCCAAGCCGGACCGAACGATTCCACGGTGAAGCGCTCGCAGGAGTTCATCGACCGCATGACCGCATGGATCGAGGAACAGAACCCGGCCGGGCTCGCATGGCGTCAGCGTATGACGTACGGCCGCCCCGAGTTGGCCGGCGTTCCGGAAAGCATGGACGTGCCGGTGGCGGTGGTGTCCGGCGAACTCGATCCGACCAGTAATCCTTCCGTCATGGGCCCTCTCGCCGAACGCATCGGCAGCAACGCGACTTTCACCGCCATCCCCGATTGCGGTCATTTCAGCGCCGTCGAACACCCGAACACGGTTGCGGCGGCCTTGGTCGATCTGATGAGAAGAGTGGGCTGAATCATGGCATTGAACCCGTTGGCGCTTACCCAGGTGCTTCCCTTCCTGCCTCTTGCGCAGGGCGATATCGACTATGAAACCGAACGTCGCGGCGAACCCGACCTGCTGCAGACGGTACTGGCCGAACCGGCCACCACGGTCATGCTGACCTGTGATGGGCGCGTGGCGGTGCCGCGTGGGCAGGGCGCGATGGCCGACTATGAGAACGCGTCGATGCGACTGGCCACGCTGCCCGGCGCCTACGCGGCGAAGGCCTTGGAGCGGCACCCGCAGGCAGTGGCCATGTTCCTCGGCGGGTATTCCGGCGCGAAGGGCGTGCGGCATGTGATCGCGGTGGATATCACGCGTGTCGTGGCCGCGAACGGTGACGACGATTGCAACAATGGGGACAGCGGTACCGTCGACGGGCAGCTTGCCGGCTACGGCAGGTCCACGCCGGGCAGTGCGGCGGGCCAAGGCGATGATGCGGCGGCAAACGGCGGCGCGGATCTGCTGCAGCAGGCGGAACACCGGTTCGACTGGGTGGATCTGCGTGGTTTCGCCCCGCATGCCAACGCCCGCGAGGCAGGTCAGGCCACCAGTGCGGTGGCGTTGAGCGTCTGGCATAACAGACAGCGGCACTGCCCGGCCTGCGGCGCTCCCGTCGAAGCGGCCATGGGCGGCTGGGCGCAGCGGTGCACGGAGGGGGAAAACTGCGGCAGACTGTTGTTCCCGCGCGTCGAACCGGCGGTGATCACGCTTGTGGTCGATTCCGCCGACCGCCTGCTGATCCAGCACAATGCGGCTTGGAACAACCCCACGCTGTATTCGGTTTCCGCCGGATTCGTGGAGGCGGGCGAGAACCTGGAACATGCGGTGCGCCGCGAGGCGAAAGAGGAAACCGGCATCACGCTGGGCGAAGTCAAGTATCTCGGCTCGCAGCCGTGGCCGTACCCCGCCTCGTTGATGGTGGCGTTCAAGGCGCACGCGCTCGGCACGGATGTTCATGTGGACGGTTCGGAAACGGTCGATGCGCAGTGGATGACCCGGGACGAGTACACGTCGGCCATCATCACAGGGCGCATCAGCGCGCCGGGCAAGGCGACCATAGCCCGTTACATGATCGAGCAGTGGCTGGGCCACGAGCTCGGATGAGATGGCGCAGCGGTTTTTTACCGTATTCGGAAGGCCTGAGATTCCAGCCATTCACGGCACCTGATGGGGTGACGTCGTCGTATAGTCGTTGAAAGTTGCGTCGAGAGAGAAAAAGAAAACAAGAACCAAGGACTACGACAATGGCGAAGAATACGGAGCAAGTGTACCTGCAGGATATGGCCGACACCACGGTCATCAATCCGGTGGGTGCGAACACCGTCCAGGGGGTCGGTGGATTAGGTGGCTTCCCTCCTTCCGAGCCCGATGATTTCCCGGGATTCCCCGCGGAAGGCGACGGTGGCGCGAAGAAGAAGTCTCATAAGGGACTGATCGTGCTGCTGGTCGCGATCGCGGTGCTGCTAGTCGCGATCATCGCGGTGTTCTTCACCGCACGCTGGCATTACGCCGATCGCGTGGCTCCGGGCGTGCGTTTCGGATCCGTCAAGGTGGTCGGCCAGGATCGCGCCGCGCTGACCTCCACGGTGAAGAAGGCGGTGGAGGATTCCTCCATCGTCGTCAAGGGCGACCACGACAGGCAGGTGTCCGCCACGCTGAAGAACCTCGGTGTGAGCGTGGACGTCAACAAGACGGTGGACGATCTGCTGTCCGCCAAGAAGTCCTCGAACATCCTGCAGGACATTTCCCGCCTGAACCCGTTCTCCCATGAGGACGTCAAGCTCTCAGCGAAGGTGAACACCTATGAGATGAGCAGTTTCCTGTCCTCCAAGCTGATCAGCGACGATGAACGCGCCGTGGCATCCTCCATCGCCTACGACGCGAACTCGCAGTCCTTCGTCGCCACCGAAGGCCGTGAAGGCGACGCTCCCGACGTGCAGCCGGTCAGCGAAGCCGTGGAACAGGCCATCAAGAATCCCGGCAACAACGCCACGGTGGAAATCACCAACAAGCAGGTCGACATGCCCATTACCTTGGAGACGGCGCAGAAAACCGCCGATGAGGCCAACCGTCGCCTGACCAACAAGATCGTCATTTCGAACGGCGACACCAAGCAGTTCGAAATTCCCGTGGACGAGGTCGCCAAGTGGATCAAGCCCAACGGCGACCCCTCGCAAGGCCAGATCACGCTTGACTACGATGCCGAAGCCATCAAGACGTATCTCGCCGCCGCAATGCCCGAACAACTCAATCAGGAGGCCGTCAATCAGGAGGATCTCGTCGACAACAACGGCACCGTCATCCTCGAAGCCGCCACGAAGGGCGTGAACGGACTGACCGTCAAGAACACCGACAACACCGCGGCGCAGGTGCTCTCCGCCCTCAAAACCGGTGACGGCGCCACCCTGCAGGCGGAATCCGACGTCAAGAAGTTCGAAACCAAGCAGAAGAAGAGCGAATGGCGCATCGTGGTGGACAAGTCCAGCCAAAGCGTCACCGTGTACCAGAACGAGCAGGCGGTCAAGACCTTCCCGGCCTGCACCGGTTCGAACATCCACGAGACGCCCAACGGCAACTACACCATCTGGCTCAGGTACGCCTCGCAGACCATGCGCGGCAACAACGACGACGGCACCCCGTACGTCTCCCCGGGCGTGAAGTGGGTGAGCTACTTCACGAAGAGCGGCGTGGCGTTCCACACCGCCTCCTGGAACTACACCGGCATCAAGATCGGCGACCCGGTCAACTACGGTTCGCACGGTTGCGTGAACATGTACGAGCAGGATTCGAAGTGGATCTACGAGCACTGCGGTGAGGGTACGCTGGTGCAGGTGATCGGCTCCCAGCCCTCCGGCGCGGTCCGCTGAGCGAACCGCAGGGCCGTCGAATCGTAACCCATCATCTGATAAGGGGAATAGGACATGAGCGAAGCACAGGATACGCCATTGAACCTTGACGTTCCGGATCATCTGGAATATTCGCAGGACCACGTGTGGATCGATCGTTCCGCGGATCCCGCGATGGTCGGCATCACCGAGTACGCGGCCGAACAGCTCGGCGAACTCGTGTACATCGACCTGCCTGAACCCGGCACGCATGTCGAAGCCGGTGACGAAGTGTTCGAACTCGAATCCTCCAAGGCCGTCGAACCGCTGATCGCCCCCGTATCCGGCACGATCCGCTACGTGAACCAGGCGGTGAGCGACGATCCCAGCGTCGTCAACGGCGATCCGTACGGCGAAGGCTGGCTGTTCAAAATCGAGCTTGAGGACGATGAGCCCGAACTGCTGACCGCCGAGGAATACGCGAAGGTTATTCGATGACCATGCCTGCAGGCACCCCGGATCAAAGATCCGACGATATGCCCACCGTGCCGATTCCGGCGCGTCACGCGGTCACGACCTTCGACGCCGCGTCCCCCAGGGAGCGTATCGAAGTCAAACCGCCTCTGGTGCGTGCCGCGCGCCGTGCGGTGACCGGCGCGTTCGGCGGGTGGGCGTATTTCGCCACGCATGCCGCGAAGAAGCTCGGCTGGTTCCCCCGCGTCAACCCCTACGTGGGGTATGGCACGGAGGAGTTCTCGCGTTTGATCTGCCGCACCGTATATGCGCCGGAACGCAGCGAATACGGGCGTGCGACGAGGGGCATCCGCGGCATGTTGACCGTTCCTGCGCCGCAGACGCAGGTGAAGATCCGCATCGACGAGACGCCGTTGGAAACCGTTCAGGTCGGCGATAGGGAAACCTACGACAAGCCCGGCAACAGCCCGGACATCGACAGCGAATACGCGCTCTCCGACCGTTCCGGTTATCTGGATCTGCTGGCCGACTATCATCTCGACCCGGGCGTGCACCAGGTCTCGTACCGCGTGAATGGCCGCAAACCGGTGAAATCGCGCCTGTACACCATTCCGTCCTCCGCGAAGATCGGCGTGATCAGCGACGTGGACGATACGGTGATGATCACCCAGGCGCCGGTGCTGTGGAAGGCCGCATGGAACCTGCTGTTCCTCGACCCGTTCAAGCGCAGTTCCGTGCCGGGCATGAGCGTGCTGTTCAACAAGATCGCCGATTTGTTCCCCGATGCGCCGTTCTTCTACCTGTCGACCTCGCCGTGGAACGTCGAAGGGTCGATCCGCCATTTCATCGCCGACCATGGGTTCCCCGAAGGGCCGCTGCTGCTGCGCGACCTCGACCCCAGGCCGAAAAGTTTCGTCCCCTCCGGGCCGCAGCACAAGCTTGAATTCGCCGAACAGCTCATGTCGGATTTCCCTGACATGAAGTTCATCCTCGTTGGTGACGACGGCCAGCGCGATCCGACCACGTACGCCACCATCGCCAAACGGTACCCGGGGCGCGTGCTCGCCATCGCCATCAGGCAGCTCACGCCGCGTGAAACCTCGCCGTTGGGCATGACCACCGGTCTGACCGCCACGCAACCCATGCCGGTCACCGACGTGCCGGTGTTCGTCGGCACGACCGGCGTGAACCTGATGAAAACCATGCTTCCGTATCTGGCCATGCATCTCGACCAGTAGCCGTGCCATGCGGTTGGCGGGACACGCCGGTGTCGGGGGGATTGCATTCCCGGCCGGCCGCCTCGGGGAGCCGCTACAATGGACGGCTATGACCGAAAGCGGGAACAGAGAAGTGCCGATGGCGAAGCAGGTGCCGTTCAGGCGTGAACATCACGGCGATACGTTCGTCGACCCCTATGAGTGGATGCGGGACAAGCAGTCGCAGGATGTCGGCGACTATGTGGCCGCCCAGAACCGCCTGTGCGAGGAACGCAACAAGCCGTTGGCGTCGTTGCGAGACACCCTGTTCGAGGAGTTCAAATCCCATGTGCAGGAAACCGACATGTCGGTACCGACGCGCATGGACGGCTACTGGTATTTCACCCGCACGCAGCAGGGCAAACAGTATGCGGTGCAGTGCCGTATGCCGATCGACGGGCCGGACGATTGGGACCCGCCACAGGTGAACGCCGAAGGCGAACCGGGCAGTATGCCGGGCGAGCAGATCGTATTCGACGCGAACCGCGAATCCGAAGGCCATGATTTCTTCCGCATCGGCGGCATGGATATCAGTAAGGACGGGCGCTGGATGCTGTACGGCGTGGACGTCGCCGGCGACGAACGCTACGATTTCCGCATCCGTGACCTGTCCACAGGCGAGGAATTGCCGGAAGTGTTCAAGGGCATTTCGGGGGCGTGCTTCACGCCGGACGCGCAATGGGTGTTCTACACCGTGCTCGACGACGCGTGGAGACCGTGCGCGGTGTTCCGCCATCGCGTGGGCACGCCGGTCGAATCCGACGTCGAAGTGTTCCGTGAGCAGGACGAGCGCTTCTGGGCCGGTGTCGGGCTCTCCTTCGACGAGCGCAGCATCGTGATCGGCACCGGTTCGAAAACCTCCACGGAGGTGCTCATGCTTCCGGTGGACGATCCGGAAGGCGAATTCCAGGCGTTCATCCCGCGCGAGGACGATGTGGAATACGATGTGAGCTTCGCCTGCTTCGAAGGCGCGGGGGAGAACGGGTCCGACATTCCGGTCGCAGTGGTGTACCACAACGCGCTGAACCCGAATTTCGAAATCGATGTCATCGACATGCGCGGGCATGAACCGCCGTACCGCCTGGGTGAGGGCGTATGCGTGGCCGCCGGTTCGCCTTACGGGTGCGAGCAGGGCGACGAGGTGGAGCCCGGCGCTTCCGCCAAACCCATCGGAGCGCCCTATTCGAACCCCGGAAACCCGGCGATTCTGCAGGGGGCGCACGGGTTGGGCATCGAAGGCATCGCCATCCACCGCAATTTCGTGACGATGTCGTACCGTGCGGAAAGCCTGCCGCATCTCGCGGTGATGACCAAGCGCGCCGCCGCCGAGGATTTCCTCGCGCACCGACCGTGGCGATTCACCGAACTCGTGCCTCCCGCGCTTGACGACGATTGGGATGTGGACGAATCCGTGGACGAGGTGAACGAGGAACGCGCCGCGGTCTGGAAGGCCGTGGGTGGCATGGAGGACGATACCGCCGGTCCCCATGCGGTGCGTGACGCCTCCGAGACGATCGACGATTTCGTGCGTGCCCAAGGCGACGGCAATGCGGTGCACGGCGCTTCCCGCAAGGCGATGACCTCGTCGGACGGCGCGACCGCCGACGCGATGCCGGGCGAGACGAGACGACTGTATTCCATCGGTGCGGGCGGCAACCCGTCGTATGACGCGCCGCGCATGCGTTACTCCTTCTCCAGCTACACCAGGCCGGGCGAACTGCATGACGTGGACCCTGCCACCGGCGAGGACCGTCTGCTCAAACGCGCCACGGTGCTCGGCGATTTCAATCCGCGCGATTACATGGAACGCCGCGTGTGGATCACGGCCCGCGACGGCGAACGCATCCCCGTCTCGCTGGTGTGGCGCAGGGATGTGCCGACCTGCGATTCCGCGATGTTCGTCACCGGGTATGGCGCCTACGAGATCAGCTCCGACCCCAGATTCTCTGTGGCGCGCATCAGCCTGCTCGACCGCGGCGTGCTGTACGCCGTGCCGCATATCCGTGGCGGCGGCGAGATGGGCCGTGCATGGTATGAGCAGGGCAGAAGACTGAACAAGAGGCACACGTTCGAGGATTTCGTGGACGCGACCGCCGCCCTGCAGAATGCGGGATTGGCGAATCCTTCGCGCACGGTGGCCGATGGCGGTTCCGCCGGTGGACTGCTCATGGGCGCGGTGGCGAATCTCGCGCCGGAGAGGTTCGCCGGTATCGAAGCGGACGTGCCGTTCGTGGACGCGCTGACTTCGATCCTCGACCCGTCGCTGCCGCTCACCGTCACCGAATGGGACGAGTGGGGCGACCCGCTGCACGATGCCGAGGTGTACCGGTACATGAAGTCGTACACGCCGTACGAGAACGCGCCGGAACGCCGGGACGACCCGCGCGTGAAGGTCTTCCCGAAGATCTTCATCACCACGTCGATGAACGACACCCGCGTGCTGTACGTGGAACCGCTGAAATGGCTTGCCCGCCTGCAAGGCGCGGGCGTCGACGCCATCGCCAAGATCGAGGTGGAGGCCGGGCACGGCGGCATTTCCGGCCGCTACAAGCAGTGGCGGGAGCTCGCCTACGAGAATGCCTGGTGTCTTGGTGTGATGGGTATCGCGCACTGATCGCGGCATATCCGTGCATGTCCACGAATTGAACGGCTTCGTGAGCGGCGGCAACGGGATGTGTAACGTCTCAGGCATGAGTGAAAACACCACATCGAAGAAGTACAAGATCGCCGTCATTCCCGGCGATGGCATTGGCAAGGAAGTGACTCCGTGGGCCCAGAAGGCTCTGGAGAAGGCCGCCGAAGGCGTGGCCGAATTCGAGTACGAGAAGTTCGATCTCGGTGCCGAGCGTTACCTGCGCGACGGTGCGATCCTGCCCGAGGATGAGGAGGAGCGCATCAAGAAGACCGACGCCATCCTGCTGGGTGCCGTCGGTGATCCACGCATCAAGGCCGGCATCCTGGAACGCGGCCTGCTGCTCAAGCTGCGTTTCGATCTGGACCAGTACGTCAACCTGCGTCCGTCCAAGCTGTACAAGGGCGTCACCTCGCCGCTCGCCAACCCGGGCGACATCGACTTCGTGGTCGTGCGTGAAGGCACCGAAGGTTTGTACTGCGGTGCCGGCGGCGCGGTCCGTCGCAACACCCCGAACGAGGTGGCCACCGAGGTCTCCATCAACACCGCCTACGGTGTCGAGCGTGTGGTGCGTTACGCTTTCCAGCTCGCCATGAAGCGCAGGAAGCACGTCACCCTGGTGCACAAGAAGAACGTGCTGGTCAACGCGGGCGACATGTGGCAGCGCATCGTCGACAAGGTGGCCGAGGAGTACCCCGAGGTCACGCACGACTACCTGCACATCGACGCGACCACCATCTTCCTGGTGTCCAACCCGTCTCGCTTCGACGTGATCCTGACCGACAACCTCTTCGGCGACATCCTTACCGATGAGGCCGGTGCGGTGGTCGGCGGCGTCGGATACTCCGCATCCGGCTGCATCAACGCCTCCGACGAATACCCGTCCATGTTCGAGCCGATCCACGGTTCCGCGCCGGATATCGCCGGCCAGAACAAGGCCAACCCGACCGCGGCCATCCTGTCCGCAGCCATGCTGCTCGAGCACCTCGGCTTCGATGAGGCCGCCGCGAAGATTCACGCCGCGGTGGAAGCCGATATCGAGGAACTCGGTTCGACCACGCGTTCCACCGATGAGGTGGGTCGCGACATTCTCGCACGCATGTGACATGTGACGCATACGTGGCGTGACGTTTAAGGCCCGCTTCGATTCCGCATATGGCGGAATGGGGCGGGTCTTCGTATACCGTGGACCGCGGCGTGGATGGTGCGGATGGCGCAGGCAGGACGATTGGTGCGTGAGAGCCGAGCGAAATGGCGGATTACGCGATGTGATAGACGGCATAGGGCGGCGAGCGACTGATGTTATAGTCGGTGCATGAGTGATTTCAACGATCCGGGTAACCCCGACAATCAGTTCTTCAACGGCGGCAACGGCGAGCCGTTCCAGTCCGGCAGCCAGCAGTATCAGCAGAATCCGTACACGCAGAATCCGTACACGCAGAATCCCCAGAATCCCCAGAATCCGCAAGGTCAGCAGTACGGTCAGCAGTACAGTCAGCCCTACGGTCAGCAGACCGCTTACAGACAGCCCCAACAACCACAGCAACCTCAACCACAGCAGCCTCAGGCGCAGCCGTACGGATGGCAGCAGAACACCTACGGCCAGCCACAGTACGCGCAATACCAGCAGCCGTACCAGCAGCCGAACCAGGCGGGCTATGGTCAGCAGACATACGACCAGTACGCGTACCGCCAGATGCCGAACCCGCAGCCCGCTCCTCAGAGCGTGTACGCGCCCGGGCAGAAGTCCAAGCTCGCGGCCGGGCTGCTGGGCATCTTCCTCGGCTCGCTCGGCGTGCACAACTTCTACCTCGGTAATACCGGCAAAGCCGTGGCCCAGCTGCTGTTGACCCTGCTCGGTTGGATTGTGCTCATCGGCCCCGCCATCGCGGGGATCTGGGGCCTGATCGAAGGCATTCTCATCCTGTGTTCCACCTATGGAAGCAGCTGGCATAGGGACGGCAACGGCATCGAGCTCAGGGATTGACGGCGCAGGCGGACGGCGGCATGTCGAACGTTATGCGAGGCGAATGCAAAACCCCCGGCGGCAAACTCGCCGGGGTTTCCATGGTGCGTGGCGACGGTGGTTCATGGCGTTGCCGCCTGGACGGCGATTTCTTCATCGACGGCAATGATATGGAGATTCGGACGGTCCTGAACCAGATCGAACGGACCATGGAGTGTTGTATTCCGGCGATTCTTGGCGATTCTGACGATTCCGACGCGAGCGGCGGCGCGGAAGCGAGGACTTCCGGAACGGAAACGCATGTGGAACATCGCGTGGAACATGTAATACGCGATGTGTTGGAAGACCATCCGGACGTACGGTTGCTGGGAGCCGATGCCCATGCCATAGCCACCGCGTTCATGCGGGCGTTCGTACATGGCGATGCGGGAACGCCACAGGCCGTGTTTGAGAGCGGACGCAAGCCCAACATGCTCGCCGGTGCGGGAACGGAAAACACGGGGGAGCGGGATGCGCAATGGCATGAACGTTGGCTACGGCTCGCCCCCGACGTGGTGCTCGATACGCCGCGCGACCCGCAGGAACAGATGGACACCGACGTGCGATGGGCGCGCGAAGTGGCCGAAGGACTGCGCAAACCGACCATGCGATTCTGGCAGTGGTCGGCACCCTGCGTGGTGATCGGCAGATTCCAGTCGATGCGCGACGAAGTGCATGAGGACGTGGCGCAAGAGGAGGGGCTGCGCATCGTACGCCGTTCGACGGGCGGCGGCGCCATGTTCATCGAACCCGGCAACACCATCACCTATTCGCTGTACGCGCCCACGGATTTCGCCGCAGGCATCGACATCGCGCATTCATACCGCCTCTGCGACGCGTGGCTCATCGACGCGCTGCGGGGATTGGGACTCGACGTACGTTTCTCCGGATTGAACGACATCGCCTCGCAATACGGCAAAATCGGTGGCGCCGCGCAACGCAGGTTCCCCGCCCCGCATGGAAACGCCGATGCCAAGGCACACGGTTCGATTCTCCACCACGTGACCCTCGCCTACGACATCGACGCCGAGAAAATGGGCCGCGTGCTCAACGTCTCCCAGGAGAAAATGCGCGACAAGGCGGTGCGGTCGGCGGTGAAACGCGTCGACCCGCTGAAACGGCAGACGGGAATGGGGCGCGACGAACTCGTCGATTATCTCATGCGTTCGCTGCTGGCATACACGCGGTGAGCGCGGCGGCCCGCGGCACTACGCGCACGGGGGCACCCTCAGCGCGGAGATATTGCAGGAAGCGCGTTAGAATATGACGGATGGTTGCGAAACCGACCGACCAAGGGCGGTTCAAGGAAGGGGTGCAAGGTGTCGGACAAGCCGAACGCGATGCCGGAGCAGGAGAACATCCTGTTCCACACCGCCCTATTCGAGCAGGTGTCGCCGGAACAGGCCAAAGGGCTGATCGAGCATCTCAACAGGGGAACATACGACAAGGGCGACGTCATCTTCCAACAGGGCGCGACCGACCACCGCATGTATTTCCTGGAATCGGGAAGGGTCAAGCTGATCCGCGAATCGTCCGACCACCGCGTGCAGCTGCTGTCCATCCACGCGCCGGGGGAGATGCTCGGCGAAATCCCCGTGTTCGACCCGAAAGGCGGGCCCAGAACCGCTTCCGCACTGGCGATGCATGACGGCACGAACGTGGTCTGGCTGGAACGCGAAGTGCTGTTCCATTGGCTCGACGAACACCCCAAGGTCGCGGTGGACATGCTGCAGGTACTGGCGGGAAGAATGCGCGACAACAACGAACGCATCTCCGACCTGGTATTCAAGGACGTTCCCGCACGTCTGGCGAAAACCTTGATCAACCTCGCCTCCCGCTTCGGCGAACCGGTCGAAGCCGGTCTGAAAGTGCCGCACGACCTGACCCAGGAGGAAATGGCGCAGCTGGTCGGTTCGAGCCGCGAAACCGTGAACAAGGCGCTGATGGATTTCGCGAACCGCGGCTGGATCGCGCGTGACGGACGTTCCATCATCATCTACCAGCCGGGCATGCTGATTCGGCGCTCGCGAAGATAGCGAAGATGAAAAAACGAATGTTCCGCGCAAGCGGACGATGGCATTGCCGAAGACAAACGTTTGCGATGTCGGAACGTGAACAGCACCGTTCACGCCCCCCCATCTGGACGCGGGTTGCGCGTCGGCTGGATGAACGCTGAACGTTGGAATACCGGCATTATGACGCAAATATGTAAGTTGCGTGCACATTCCGCGCAAGCGTTCCGCATTTGAGCTCGCGGCCGTGGGAGCGGTACAGTCGCCCCTATAGTATGGGCACCATGCCGAAAAAGAACTCCCTGACACTTCGTCGCGTGCTCTCATTGCTGTTGACCTACGTCATGCTGTGCGTGGGCGGCGGCGTGCTCGTGGCCGCGTTGTTCGCGCCGGGCGTATTCCTTGCGAATGAGACCGCCAAAGCCGTGGTGCCTTCCCTGAAAGTCGAAGGCGTTGATTTTGATGTGACGTCGTTGCCCCAGAAGTCCGTGATGTACGCTTCGGACGGCAAGACGAAAATAGCCGAATTCTATGCAGATAACCGTACCGTCGTCCCGCTGAAGAAGATCTCCAAGCCGATGCGCCAAGCCGTGGTCGCGCGTGAGGATCGTCGTTTCTTCCAACATCACGGCGTCGACGTCCAAGGCGTGATGCGCGCCTTCGTCCAGACCTTCGTGAAGAAGGGCAGTATGCAGGGCGGTTCGTCGCTGACCCAGCAGTATGTGAAGAACGTGCTGTCCATGCAGGCGAGGGAAAGCGGCGACTCCATCGCCCAGTACCACGCCTCCGAACAGACCATCGCGCGTAAGGTGCGCGAGATGCTCATCGCAGTGCAGATGGAAAAGAAGTACACCAAGTACGAGATCCTGCAGGGCTATCTGAACATCGCCCAGTTCGGAAACCACAACCTGTACGGCGTGGAAAGCGCCGCGAAACGCTACTTCAACACCACCGCGGCGAAACTGAACATCGGCCAGGCCGCCACCATCGCCGCCATCACGAAGAACCCGGCAAGATACGATCCCTCCGAGGAAGGCAACCTGAAGGAGGCGCAGAAGCAGCGCGACATCGTGCTCGACCTGATGTTGCAGGAAGGCTACATCTCCCAGAAGCAGCATGATGACGCCCAGAGCATCCCGCTCAAGGACATGCTCGACATCCAGAACGTCGACTCCGGCTGTCAGGTGGCCGGCGACGCCGCGTTCTTCTGCGACTACGTGACCCGCCAGATCCTGAAGAACAAGGAGTTCGGCGAAACCGAGGCGGAACGCAACAAGCTGCTGAGGGAGGGCGGTCTGACCATCGTCACCACGATGGACGTGCATGCGAATGCGGCGGCCATGAGCGCCGCACGCGAAACCATCCCGCCGGATGATCCCTCCGGTTTCGAAGTCGCGATCGCCGCGGTCAGACCGGGGACCGGCGAAGTGCTCGCCTTCGGTCTGAACCGAACCTACGACGCCACCGATCTGGCCAAAACCGATTCCACACGTACCGCCGTGAACTATGCCGTCGACGAGGCCGATGGCGGCGGCTGGGGCTTCCAGGTGGGTTCGACATGGAAGCCGATCAACCTTGTCGCCTGGATGCAGAAGGGCAAGCCGATCAATCAGGTGCTGCGTACGTCCACGGTGTACAACATCGCCAACTTCAGCTGCAACGGGTACGGCTTCTCCGGCAGCTGGTCGGTGCAGAACTCCGGTGGCGGCACGGTGGCCAACGAAACCCCGTTGCAGGGTTTGGTCATGTCCCACAACACCACCCAAGGTGCCATGGCGCAGCAGATCGGCCTGTGCTCCATCGCGGACGCGGCCAAATCCATGGGCTACCACAACTCCATCCAGGGCAAGGAGGACGTGTACGATTCGAACTCCTTCCAGGCTCCTATGACCATCGGCGCCGTGCAGGCCTCGCCGCTGACCATGGCGAACGTGTACGCCACCATCGCCGCGAACGGTGTGGAATGCACCCCGATCGCCATCACCAAGATGACCGACCAGCGCGGCAAGTCCTATAAGGTGCCGTCCGCGAACTGCCATCAGGCCATCGATCCGCAGATCGCCCAGACGACCGCATACGCGATCAATCAGGGCGTGACGACGCCTGGCGGCAACGCGACCGACGCCCAGTTGTCAGGTAACCGCAAGACCTTCGCCAAGACGGGTACCAACGAAGACACGTACATGCTGACGGCGGGCTTTGTCCCGCAGGTTTCGGCCTTCGTGGCCGTGGGTAACGCGGAAAGCCCGCAGTCGTTCAATTACAGGACGATCAACGGCCAGACCCATGCCACGTGGTACGGCATGTATGTCGCCGAGCCCGCATGGAAGAAGTTCATGCAGACCTATCTGGACACCGCGAAGATCCCCATCGACAATAATTACGGCAATGCGGATCCGAAGTACCTGACGGGTACCGGTTCGAAGACCGGGTCGAGCGTCATTTCGAGCGGCGGCGTGACCTACAACAGGAGCACCACCACGAACAACGGCACGACCACCAACAACGGCACCACGAACAACGGCACCGCCAACAATGGAACCACCGATAACGGTGCGACCACGAACAACGGCGGTACCACGGACAACAACGCCGCGAACAACAACACCAACGCCGGAAACTGATCCGGGAACCGGCATACAGGCAAGGGTTTCGCCCGCCATGCACGATCGCATGGCGGGCGAAACCCGTATAGGGGCCGTTCGATACAATGAATGCGGACCATCGCACGGCAGCAAGGAGGGCGCATGGCTGAGGAATTGGATTTCGATTTTCGGGGATTCGGCAACACGGACGTTCGCAAAGATCCCGCGGCGCAGACGGGCGCTTCGGCAAAACCCGGCAAGAACGGCAAAACCGATAAAACCGATAAGAACGGCAAGGATGCCAAGTCCGGGAAAACCGGCAAGTCCGGCAAGGGCGATAAGCCCGATAAGCGCAAAGGCGACAAGGACAAGCATCGCAAGGACGGCAAGGCCAAGGACCACAAGGCCAAGGATCACGGCAAGCATGCCGGCAAGCCGGCGCTTTTCGAGCCGATGACGCTGCGCGGCCTGACCGTCCGCAACCGCGTCTGGCTGCCCCCGATGGACACCTATTCCGTGTTCGAATGCGACGGCAAGCCCACGCAATTCCACTACCAGCATTATGTTTCCCGCGCATTGGGCGGATTCGGCATGGTCATCGTCGAAGCCACCGCGGTCTGCCCGGAAGGCCGCATCTCGCCGCATGACGTCGGCCTGTGGGAGGACGGCCAGATCGACTCCTGGCGTTGGATCGCGGAAGGCATCAAGGAGACCGGCGCCACGGCGGCCATCCAGCTCAACCATGCCGGTCGCAAGGGGTCCACCGGATGTTTCGGCCTCGGCTATATCGCCAACACCGTGCCCGAAGAGGCCGGCGGATGGCCCACCGTCGCCCCGAGCGAAGTCGCCTACGGGCGGTACGCCACGCCTCGTGCGCTGAGCGTGGACGAGATCCACGGCATCACCTGGGCGTTCGCGGCGGCCGCACGCCGTGCCGTGGAAGCCGGATTCCAAGCCATCGAAATCCATGCCGCGCACGGCTACCTGATCTCGCAGTTCCTCGACCCGCTGAGCAACGTGCGCGAGGACGAGTACGGCGGAAACTTCGAAGGTCGTATCCGCTTTCTGGTGGAGACGGTGGACGCGGTCCGCAGCGTCATCCCCGGCGACATGCCGCTGCTGGTGCGCGTTTCCGCCACCGATTGGGCGGCCGGCGGCTGGGATCTCGACCAGACTGTGGCGCTGGCGAAGGTGCTCAAGGATCATGACGTCGACCTGGTGGACGTGTCCACCGGTGGCATCGTCTCCGGCGTTTCCGTACCCGTCAAACCGAAATATCAGGTGCCGTTCGCACAGCAGGTGCGCTCCCGCGCCGACGTTCCCGTCACCGCTGTCGGTCTGATCACCAAGCCCAAGGAAGCGGAGCGTATCCTTGAGAAAGGTGAAGCGGACGCCGTGGAGATCGGACGCGCCGCGCTGCGTGACCCGTACTGGCCGCTGCGCGCCGCGTACAAGCTCGGCGTACCGAAGGCCGAAGCCCCGTACCCGTCGCCGTACGTGCGTGGGGCCTACGGAACCGGCGTACACTGACGTGTGCCACCGCATTGCGAAAGGACGACTATGAGCTACGTTTCCGAAAGCTTCTGGCATGATGCCGTGAACAAGGCCACCACGGACCTGTTCACCTTCGGCTATAAGAACATCATCAAACCGAATTTCGTGTTCAACGTGCCGCCGGACCAGGCGCATGACAATATGATCACGTTCTGCAAGGTCACCAAGCGCGTGCCGCCGCTGATGTGGGCATGTCGCGAGATGCTCAACTACACCGACCCGGTGCTGGAGACCGAAGTCATGGGCGTGAAGTTCACCAACCCGTTCGGCCTGTCCGCCGGCTTGGACAAGAACTGCGAGATGCCGGTCCTGATGGACAATGTGGGCTTCGGTTTCGAGACGGTGGGTTCCACCACGTCCCGCCCGTGCCCGGGCAATCCGAAGCCGTGGTTCCACAGGCTCCCGGAATACGATTCGATGATGGTGCATGTCGGCCTGGCCAACATGGGCTCCGACAAGGTGATCGACCGTGCCGAGCAGGCGTGGACGAACGCCCGTGACATGCAGGTCTCCGTGTCGATCGCCCGCACCAACGACGACAAGGTCGGCGATATGGACGAGGGCATCGAGGATTACTGCATTTCGATGCGTCGTGCGGCGGGCCGTACTGCCATGGTCGAAGTGAACGTCTCCTGCCCGAACACCACGGCCGGCGAACCGTTCACCGAAAAACCGGAGAACCTCGACAGACTCTTCTCCGCGCTGGATGAGATCGACCGCCCGCAGCCCACGCTGGTGAAGCTGCCGTTGAACAAGTCGTGGGGCGAACTGCATGAACTGCTCGATGTTCTCGCCGAGCATAACGTGCAAGGCGTGTCGCTGGCCAATCTGCAGAAGGATCGCACCGGTATGGAGATTCCGCGCGATTGGGAGGGTGGCCTTTCCGGCGGCCCGTGCACGAAGGCGTCCGAGGCGCTGGTGGCGCAGGTGCGCCGCACGTACGGCGACCGTTTCGCCATCGCGGGCATCGGCGGCGTGTTCACCCCGGAGCAGGCGTACGCGAAGATCCGCGCGGGTGCCGATCTGGTGATGTTCATCTCCGCCCTGATGTACCGCGGTCCGCAGCAGATCACCGTGCTCAAGCGCGGCCTGGCGCAGCTGCTCAAGCGCGACGGCTTCGAGCATGTGGCCGATGCGGTGGGAGCCGATCTGTAAACGGACGCTCCGGCGAAACAGCACATAATCCGACATGAAAACGTACAAGCTGTTTTGATTAATGGTGTATTGCGTGCGATAATGTGCACATGATTTCGTCACAGCGTCAACACCTGATCCTTAGCCGTCTGCGCACCCGCGGTGCCGTCCGCATCACGGCACTGAGCAAGGAACTTGGCGTTTCCGCGATGACCGTTCGACGCGACATCGCGGAACTCGCCGACAAAGGCCTGCTCAAGCGGGTGCACGGCGGCGCGGTCACCACCAGCACGCTGCTGAGCGAACCCCTGTTCTCCGTCAAATCGCAGATGGACATCGGGCTGAAAGACGCCATCGCGCAAAAAGCCGTAAGCTACGTGTCGCCCGGCGACGTGATCGCCATCGGCGGCGGCACCACCGCCTACGTATTCGCTCAACACCTGCTCGAAAGCCAGCAGGCGAGCGGCATCACCATCCTCACCAACTCGATCCCCGTGGCGGAACTCGTACAGGCGCTCGAATCGAAAGACGTCGAAGTCATCGTCACCGGCGGCGTGATCACCCGATCCAACTCGCTCGTCGGCCCCATCGCCGACAAAGTGATCGCATCACTGCGCGTCAACACCGTATTCCTGGGAACACACTCCGTCTCAATCCCCAGAGGCTTCCTGATGCCGAACTCGCTCGAAGCCGCCACCGACATGGCAATGATGGACATCGCCGACCGCACCATCATCCTCACCGACCACACAAAGTGGAGCTGCACGTCGCTCTCGCTGTTCGCCAGATTCGAACAGGTGGACACGGTGATCACCGACGACGGCCTCGACCCCGAAACCGCGGCGAAAACCCGCGAACTGGTGAACGAACTCGTATTGGCCAAGCAGATCGAACCCTCCACCGAGGAAACCTCCGACATCCGCGAATAAACGGCCAAGCCGCCACCCGCCACTGAACGACGAACGCCGAACTGGCGAACGTCGAACAGACGAACGGTCGAGTGCGCCCGGGCGGCACCGCACGACGCCAGCGCCGCCGCTCAAACTTCCTTCGAACGCTTCCGCCGTTTGACCACAGCCATCCTCGACTCGATGGCCTTCAACTCCCGCTCGCCATCACCCCATTCATCAAGCGTGGACTGCGCCTCGCCAATGAACGCGGCGCAATACATCAGAATCTGCGCAATGAAACTGAACCAGATCAGCACGCCGATGAACATGCTGAACGGAGCCAACAACGGATTCGACGTCGCACCGCCCAACAGACGGCTCCCCAACAGCTGAAGCACGGAAATCGACAAGCCGCCGATCAAACAGACGAAAACAATCAGCCGCCTATCGCAACGAATACGCGCCACAAAACAGAACATCAACGCGATCAGCAGAACATTCAACACCAAACCGATCGTGAACGCGGAAAGATCAAGCAACACCGAATTCGTGATCGCGGTATTGGTACCCCTCAACATATTGAACCGCTGCAGCAGATTGACGATACGCCGCACAATACCACCCGAAACCACGCCGGCGATACTGGAAACGATAAACAGCAACGCCACCAGAATGAACGCGACACCATCCCACAAGCGAATCTGAAACGGGTCGAAAAACGGTTTCGGATCATCCATCATCGTCCACGCGGCATTACGCCACGCATCAAGACAACACAACACCTTCCACACGAAAATGCAGAACGTCAGCACGCCGGTCCACGTCATGGTGAAAGAAACGCCGCTCACCATGGAATCGGTGATGCTCAACCCCGGAATCGCATGTTCAAGCGAAGAAACAAGCCAATCCAACAAAGCGATGTTCTTGGTGAAGAACAACGCGACAACGGCGAACACCGTCCAAATGCCCGAGAAAAACGCGAACAGCAGATTGTAAGCCATGCCGTTGGCGAGCGTCCCGCCGTTACGACGGCCATAACGGCTGATGATGCGCCCGGGAAACGTATTGTTCCAAAACACGAACGCGTGGTCGATCAGCGTCAATATCCGCGTTATCTTGCTACCCATGACTCCACTGTAGAGGAGATTCGCCCGCAACCCGGGAATGCCTCGCCGTCGAAACGCGACACGCCCAAGCAGCTTACGAAGCAATCGTAATCATGATAGCGTGACCGATGTTTTCGAAAACCGCATGGCATAGCCGATACCAATCAGCATGACATGCGGTTTTTCTTTGCCGCGAAACCGAAGCGTCACTACAGCAGAGCTGTTTCGTTGGCACAAGTACCGAGTGAATAACGCGCGGATTGTGCCAATGAAGGAACGATAGGACGGGCACGAGCGCGCATTGAGAGAAAACAGAGGTCACGTTGTCCGAACATCAGACAACCCCCGCAGTCAGTGAAACTGCACGCGTAAACAAGAATTCCGAACACAATATCGCATCCAACGGCGCGCACGGCGCCATGCAGCAGCCCCGCTTCGAACACCCCCACAAAGTAATGCTCGGCCTGTATATCGGCGCATTCCTCGGCATGCTGTCGGAAACATCCATGAACATCGCGCTGCCCGACCTATGCACGGCATTCGACATCACCACAGGCACAGCGCAATGGATGGTGGTCGGCTACATGCTCGCCATCGGCGTGATCCTGCCCTGCGTAGGCTTCCTGCTCAAATGGATCAAAGCGAAAGCCCTCGTACTAATCGCACTCGCATGCTTCCTCGTGGGATCGGTGATGTCTGCCGCGGCACCGATCTTCCCGCTGGTACTGGCCGGACGCATCATCCAAGGCATCGGCACAGGCATCGTGCTGCCGACCATGTACGCCGCCATCATGCGCGTCTTCCCGCCGAAGAAAATCGGCGCGGCCAACGGCGTCGCCGGACTGGTCATCATGTTCGCGCCAGTCATCGGACCCACCCTGTCCGGCCTCATGATCGGCGCATTCTCCTGGCGTGCGATCTTCATACTATTCGCCATCGTCGCCGTCATCGCGATCATCTGCACCGCGGCGTTCTTCATCACCCCGATCGAAACGACGCATCCGAAGATCGACATGCCGTCCGTCATCGCCTCCATCATCGGCTTCGGCTGCCTCGTGGCAGGCGTGAGCCTGGTAGCCGACATGGGCTTCTCCGCCCTGGTCATCGCCCTACTGGCAATCGGCATACTCGTCATCGCATACTACGCCTACCGTCAGCTGCACATCGGCAACCCCGTACTTGACCTGCGCGCGCTCGGCATCGCGACCTTCCGCATCCCGGCGCTGATGGTGACCTGCTCGTTCGCCTGCACGCTGGCGATCATGTACCTCGCCCCGCAGGAACTGCAGCGCGGACTTGGCCTCAGCACCTCCACGGCAGGCATGCTGATGCTCGCCGGCGGCGTGGTCAACGCCGTCTGCTCCTTCGCATCAGGCCGCATGTACGACAAGGTCGGAGCCCGGCCGCTCGTATGGGGCGGCATCGTATTGGCGTTCATCGGTTCGCTGCTGTTCCTCGCCATCGGCGTCGACACCGCGCCGGCCTTCTTCGTGCTCGCACACGTCGTATTTATGATCGGCATTCCGCTCATGCAGCAATCCGCACAATCCGCCGCGCTGAAAGGTCTGCCCAGGGAACTCGCCGCCGACGGATCCACCATCCTCAACACCATGCAGCAGGTCGTGGGCGCGATCGGCACGTCCGTGGCGACCTGCCTGCTGGGCTTGGGAACCGGCGCGACCGAAGCGCAAGGATTCGTCGCAGGCTCCCGATACGGCTACATATTCGGCCTGGTGCTGATCGTGCTCGTGGCGGTGCTGTCGCTCTTCCTGAAAGAGGAGCGCGCGCACCGGTAAACGCCGGGCATACCGGGCGGCGCTTTTCGATACCGGATAGCGCCAACCGGCAACGGGCATGGGATATAAGGGCGAGACGACGGGCAATGCGCTCGGCGCCTCGCCCTTATTCCGCTATGGCCTCATCGCGACACGGAATCCAGCAAACGTTTGACGCCGCACGGGCATGAAGCGCGGCGTCTCAACATGTAACGCGAAAGCGGCAAAAAAGCGCGCTTTGGCGCGTGCCTTTCCTATACTTGGGGGCACGTCCGGCAATTCGCCGAGGCGGTAACTGGATATTCGCACCTAACGATTAGGGAGTTCCATGAACAAGGCAATCATCACCGTCGTCGGTCAGGACACTGTCGGCATCATCGCACGCGTCTGCACCTATCTTTCCGCGCACAAGGTCAACGTACTCGACATTTCGCAGACCATCATCGACGGTTTCTTCAACATGATGATGATTGTGGACTACTCCAACGCCGACGAGGAATTCGGCACCGTCGTCGACGATCTCGACAAGCTCGGCGAGGAGATCGGCGTGCGCATCCGCTGCCAGCGTGAAGAGATCTTCACCAAGATGCACCGCGTCTGAGCCGCACGCCAGGCAAGTAACCGAATCTTCGAATCCGAGCAACCATAAGGAAGAACCATGCTGAATATCATGGAGGTCCACGAGACCAACAAGATGATCGAGCAGGAGAAGCTCGACGTGCGCACCATCACCATGGGCATCAGCCTGCTGGACTGCGCCGCCGACAGCGTCGACGAGGTCTGCGAGAACATCTACAACAAGATCACCACCTATGCCAAGGATCTCGTATCCACCGGCCAGGCCATCGAACGCGACTACGGCATCCCGATCGTCAACAAGCGCATCACCGTCACCCCGATCTCGCTGGTCGGCGCAAGCTCTTGCAAGAGCTCCGAGGATTTCGTCAAGATCGCGCACGCACTCGACCGCGCGGCCAAGAAGGTCGGCGTCGACCTGATCGGCGGCTACTCCGCGCTCGTGTCCAAGTCCATGACCCCGGCCGAGGAGATGCTCATACGCTCCCTGCCGCAGGCGCTTTCCGAAACCGACATCGTGTGCTCCTCCGTGAACGTGGGCTCCACCAAGACCGGCATCGACATGAACTCCGTCGAACTGCTCGGCCACATCATCAAGGACATCGCGCACGCCACCGCCGACAACGACTCCTACGGCTGCGTGAAATTCGTGGCGTTCTGCAACGCCCCCGACGACAATCCGTTCATGGCCGGCGGCTTCCACGGCGTGACCGAAGGCGATGCCGTGATCAACGTCGGCGTTTCCGGCCCGGGCGTGGTCTCCCGTGCATTGGACGAGGCCAAGGGCAAGGACTTCGAGTTCCTGTGCGAAACCATCAAGCGCACTGCGTTCAAGATCACGCGCGTCGGCCAGCTGGTGGCTCAGGAAGCCTCCCGTCGCCTTGGCATACCGTTCGGCATCATCGATCTCTCGCTCGCCCCGACCCCGGCCGTGGGTGATTCCGTCGGCGAAGTGCTGGAGAAGATCGGCCTCGAACAGGTCGGAGCTCCGGGCACCACCGCGGCGCTCGCCATGCTCAACGACCAGGTGAAGAAGGGCGGCATCATGGCGTCCTCCTACGTGGGCGGCCTGTCCGGCGCGTTCATCCCGGTTTCCGAAGACAAGAACATGATCGATGCGGCCACCAACGGCTGCCTGAAGATCGAAAAGCTTGAGGCCATGACCTGCGTATGCTCCGTCGGTCTTGACATGATCGCCATCCCCGGCGACACCACCGCATCCACCATTTCCGGCATCATCGCCGACGAGGCCGCCATTGGCATGGTCAACCAGAAGACCACCGCCGTGCGCGTGATTCCGGTGGAAGGCAAGGGCGTGGGCGAGATGGCCAACTTCGGCGGCCTGATGGGCTATGCGCCGATCATTCCGGTGAACCAGACCAGTTGCGAGGCCTTCGTGACCCGTGGCGGCCGCATTCCGGCGCCGATCCACTCCTTCAAGAACTAGCGCATCTTCACGCATGAGTGCATTGCTTCGGCCCCTCCGCGGAGGGGCCGTTGTGTTTGTGTTTGTGTTTGTGTTTGTGTTTGCGTGTGGATGTGGATATGGGATACGCGCTTGGTGGGGGAGTGCGGATTCCAGGCATGTGGATTGTGGCGGGCATGTGACTGTAGGCGTGCGACTGCAGGCATGTGGTTGCGAGCATGCGGCCGTGCGTGCCAAGGAGCGTGGATTCTCAGGAAACTCGCAGAAAAACATGGTGGTTCCTGAAGGTTGGGGAGGTTAACTGTGTCTCAGCTGCAAAAAGCCCCGAACCGCAAGGTTCCCGATAATTGAATCCCCTTCTTCTCTCTTCTCTCTCTAAAGCCCGGAGGTTGTCGCCTCCGGGCTTTTCTGTTGATTGCATATTTTCTTGATGCAGCTGGTTTATTCGTCTGTTTCCGTTTTGCCTGGCCGGATGGTCGCGGCGCGCGCGATCCGCAGGAGCTCTCCCTCCCAGCGTTCCGCGGCCCTGGGGCGCCGGCCGGGCCGGGCCGCGTCCAGGCACAGCATGACGGCCAGCCCGCCCGTCAGGGGCGCGAGCAGCGCGACCGTCAGGCACGAGCCGTT
>NZ_JAHBBE010000002.1 GCF_019331805.1 Bifidobacterium pongonis | reverse complement strand
GGCGGGCGCGAGCAGGTGATGCGCACGTTGAGCCGTATCGGGCGCGAATCCTCGCAACGCGCGGTGGTGCTCGTCACGCATCGCCTCGAGGAGATCCCCGAAGGCTTCGACCATATCGCCATCATGGGCCGCAAACCCGTCTCCTCGGAGGACGCCACCGAGGACGGCATCGACGCCATGGGCAATCCCTCGGCCGGCACCATCATCTACATGGGCCCCCTGGAGGACGGCCTGACGAACGAACGCCTGTCCGCGCTGTTCGGCATGCCCATCGAAGTCGAGCATTCGCATGGGCGCTGGGCCGCATACGCCGTGTGAGACATGGCGGCCAGGTGCCGGCGGCCCCTTGCGTGGGGCTTTGACCGGCTCTTCGCGCAAGTCGCGGATACTATGTGAGAAAAGCCGTGCAACTGTCCAGTTGCGCGGCTACTTTCGTTCCTTATGAGTGAGACTGAACCGAAGTTCCGTTACAACGCCGCAATGGCGCAGGACATCGAAACCAAATGGCAGAAGAAGTGGGATGACGAAGGCACGTTCTGGGCCGCGAACGTCGCCGGCGATCTGAAGGACGGCAAGGGCCGCAACGCCGAAGGGCGCCCGTCGTACTTCGCGATGGACATGTTCCCGTACCCGTCCGGCAAGGGCCTGCACGTGGGCCATCCGCTGGGCTACCTGGCATCCGACGTGGTGAGCCGCTACCACCGCATGAAGGGCGAGAACGTGCTGCACGCCATGGGCTATGACGCTTTCGGCCTGCCGGCCGAGCAGTACGCGGTCCAGACCGGTCAGCATCCGCGCGTGACCACCGAGGCGAACATCGCCAACATGTCCCGCCAGCTGCATCGCATGGGCCTGAGCTTCGATAACCGCCGCAGCTTCGCCACCATCGATCCCGGTTATGTTCGTTGGACGCAGTGGATCTTCTCCCGCATCTACGATTCCTGGTACGACGAGGACGCCACCAATCCGAGCGGTTCCCAGGGTTCCGCACGCCCGATCAGCGAGCTGGTCGCCAAGTTCGAATCCGGCGAGAAGGCCATCCCCGGCCATGAGGGCCAGTCCTGGGGCGATCTGAGCGAAGCCGAGCAGGCCGATGTGCTCAACGATTTCCGTCTGGCCTACATCTCCAAGTCCCCGGTGAACTGGTGCCCCGGTCTGGGCACGGTGCTCGCCAACGAGGAGGTCACCGCCGAAGGCAAGTCCGAACGCGGCAACTTCCCGGTGTTCCAGCGTGAACTGCGCCAGTGGTCCATGCGCATCACCGCGTACGGCCATCGTCTCATCGCCGACCTGGACGGCATCGACTGGCCCGAGAAGGTCAAGCTCATGCAGCGCAACTGGATCGGCGAAAGCCACGGCGCATCCGTGCACTTCGAAGTCGAAACCGCCGACGGCGTGCAGGACATGGAGATCTACACCACCCGTCCCGACACCCTGTTCGGCACCACGTTCGCCGTGGTCTCCCCGGAGCATCACCTGCTGGAGCATGTGCCCGCCGAATGGCCGGAAGGCACCCCGGAGGATTGGAAGGGCGGCTACGCCACGCCCGTCGAGGCCGTGAAGGCCTACCGTCTCGAAGCGGAATCCAAGACCGCCAAGGATCGCGTGGACGAGGCCGGCGAGAAGACCGGTCTGTTCACCGGCCTGTACGCCATCAACCCGATCACCGGCGCCAAGCTGCCGCTGTTCACCGCCGACTACGTGCTCATGGATTACGGCACCGGCGCCATCATGGCGGTGCCCGGCGGCGATCAGCGCGATTACGATTTCGCCGTCAAGTTCGGCCTGCCGGTCATCTACACCGTGCAGCCGCTGCCCGAATCCGGCGACGACCTGTCCGCCTACGAAGGCAAGGCCCCGTTCGTCTCCCATGACGGCATCGTCATCAACTCCGCCGTCGAAGCCACCAAGGCCAAGGGCGACGCGCTGAGCCTCAACGGCCTGCGTGTGGACGACGCCATCGCCAAGGTGAACGAATGGCTCGAATCCGCCGGTGTCGGCAAGGGCACCGTCAGCTACCGTCTGCGCGACTGGCTGTTCAGCCGTCAGCGTTACTGGGGCGAACCGTTCCCCATCGTGTACGGCGAGGACGGCACCCCGCACCTGCTGCCGGATTCCATGCTGCCGATCAACCTGCCGGACGTGCCGGACTACTCCCCGCGCACCTTCGACCCGATGGATGCGGAATCCAACCCGGAGGCCCCGCTGAGCCGCAACGAGGATTGGGTGAAGATCCGCCTCGATCTGGGCGACGGCGAGAAGACCTACTACCGCGACACCAACACCATGCCGAACTGGGCCGGCTCCTGCTGGTATTACATGCGTTACATCGACCCGAGCGACACCGCCAACATGGTTGAGAAGAACGAGTTCGACTACTGGATGGGCCCGAACCACAACAAGTATTCGGGCGACGAGGGCGGCGTGGACCTGTACATCGGCGGCGTGGAGCATGCGGTGCTGCACCTGCTGTACTCCCGCTTCTGGCACAAGGTGCTGTTCGACCTGGGCTACGTGGATTCGGCCGAACCGTTCCACAAGCTGTTCAACCAGGGCATGATCCAGGCCTACGCCTACACCGACGACCGTGGCCAGTACGTGCCGGCCGACGAGGTCGTGGAAGGCCCCGCGGGCGAGGACGGCGAACCGACCTTCACCTGGAACGGCGAGCACGCCAACCGCGAGTTCGGCAAGATGGGCAAGAGCCTGAAGAACATCGTCACCCCGGACTACATGTACGAGAACTACGGTGCCGACACCTTCCGCCTGTACGAGATGAGCATGGGCCCGCTGGACGAGTCCCGCCCGTGGAACACCCGCAACGTGGTCGGCAGCATGCGTTTCCTGCAGCGCCTGTGGCGTAACGTCATCGACGAGGAGACCGGCGAGGCGAAGGTGACCGAGGATACCCCCGATGTCAAGACGCTCAAGCTGCTGAACAACACCATCGCCGACGTGACCGTCGAGATGGAGGGCATGCGCCCGAACACGGCCATCGCCAAGCTCATCGTGCTCAACAACCATCTGACCGGTTTGAAGAGCGTGCCGCGCGCGGCCGTCGAACCGTTGATCCTCATGCTCGCGCCGATCGCGCCGCACGTGTGCGAGGAGCTGTGGAACAAGCTGGGCCATGAGGAATCCCTGTCCGCCGCGCCGTGGCCGGTCGCCGACGAACGTTACGTCGGCCAGGACACCGTCACCGCGGTCGTGCAGATCAAGGGCAAGATCCGCGCCAAGCTCGAGGTCTCCCCGGACATCGCTCCCGAAGACCTGCAGCGCATGGCGCTGGAGGCCGTCGCCGATCGTCTGGGCGGCAAGGAGCCGCGCAAGGTGATCGTCAAGGCGCCGAAGATCGTGTCGATCGTCCCCGCCGAGTAAGGCTTCGCCTTCCGGGCGTGTCTGGCCGATTCGCCTGAGCGAACACAAGGAACGGCATCCGCATACGTGCGGGTGCCGTTCCTTTTTTCATATGATTCGGCTCCTTGCGGCCCAACGGCATACGGGGGTGCGAACGGGGCTGGCATGGGGATGTCTGCGCTTCGGGCATCCGTCGCATCGGTAACACAAAGCCGCTACGATGTTCTGCGGTTCGTGCATGGCCAGCAGACGGTCACGCGCATGGCCGAGAGAAAGAAACGGATACAAAGACTATGGATAAACTCGTGAAACTGTGCAAGGGCATCGCCGCCAAATACAATGGCGTGGCCTTGATCCTGCGTATCGTGATCGGCATGATCGTCGGCACGATCCTCGCGCTGACCGTTCCGAACGCCACCTGGATCGGCGAGTTCGGCACCCTGTTCGTCAGCGCGTTGAAGGCCATCGCCCCGATTCTGGTGTTCGTGCTGGTGGCGAGCGCCCTCGCCCAGGGCAGCTCCAAGCTGGACAGGCGTTTCGGCCTGGTGCTGTGGCTCTACCTGTTCACCACGTTCATGTCGGCCGTGGTGGCCGTGTTCGCCAGCCGTCTGTTCCCGCAGACGCTGGCGCTCGGCAAGGCCGCGAAATCCGACGTGGTGCCGCAGGGGCTCGGCGAAGTGGCGCAGAACATGCTCACCGCGATCGTCACGAATCCGATCCAATCCATGATCGACGGCAACTACATCGGCATCCTGCTGTGGGCGTGCCTGTTCGGCCTGGCGATGAAGAGCATCGCCGCCGAAAGCAGCAAGACCTTCATGGCGAACGTGGCCGATTCCGTGTCCCAGCTGATTCGTTGGGTCATCAACCTCGCCCCGTTCGGCATCATGGGTCTTATCTTCACGAACGTGTCCGAGAACGGCCTGTCCACGTTCGCCAAGTACGGCAGCCTGTTGCTGCTGCTCGTGGGCACCATGCTGTTCATGGTGCTGGTGGTCGCCCCGGCCATCATCTTCGCCTACCTGCACCGCAATCCGTACCCGCTGGTGTACCGCTGCTACAAGGAATCCGGTCTGACCGCGTTCTTCACCCGCAGTTCCGCGGCGAACATTCCGGTCAACATGCAGCTGTGCGAGAAGCTCGGCTTGGATAAGGACATGTATTCCGTGTCCATTCCGCTGGGTGCGACGATCAACATGAACGGCGCGGCCATCACGATCACCATCATGTCGATGGCTGCGGCGAACACCATGGGCATTCAGATCTCCCTGCCGGCGGCGATCGTGCTGTCGGTGGTCGCGGCTTTGGGCGCGTGCGGCGCCTCCGGTGTTGCCGGCGGTTCGCTGCTGCTCATTCCGATGGCGTGCTCCCTGTTCGGCTTGTCCAACGATGTGGCCATGCAGGTGGTCGGCGTCGGCTTCATCATCGGCGTGATCCAGGATTCCGTGGAGACGTGCGTCAATTCCGCCAGCGACGTGGAGTTCGCGGCCACCGCGGAATACCGTTCCTGGATCAAGCAGGGGCGCAGGCTGCCCGACTTCATGTACTCCAAGAAGGAGCGCAAGGAGCTCGGCATCGCCTGACGTATGGCGTGCGCCGTGCGTCGGTTCGATTGTTCGGTTCGCTGTGGGGTGATTCGGCCCGTTATGGGTCGGATCACCCTCTTTTTATGCCGTTTTCGTACCGTTTTCGTACCGTTTTCGTACCGGTTGCGCTACCGTGCGCCGGTCGGTGGCGTTCGTGTTGTTTGTGATGGAATCGTGACGGATTCCGGGGGTTCCGACCACATGCGCCGTACGGTTGGACAGTGCCTGCGCCATGACCCACTGTGGAGGGTATGGGTCTTCAACGTGAACGAATCGATGCGGATGCCGCGGCGCGTAGGCTGCGCTCCCTGCAGGAGCCAGCCGGTGCGAGGGAGCGGCGTCTCCAGCCGCCATGCCCGCCTGCCGTGCCTGCGGACCGTGCGGGCGCGCGGAAAACATCCATGGGCGAACTGTCCGGTGTCAGGGCGAGGGACGCGGATATCACGGTCGAACAGCGCATGCGCAGGACGTCGCCCCGCCTCGGTTTCACGCCGGGTCATGCGTTGGCGGCCATACTGCTGCTGGTGGCCGTCACCTGCGCGAGCCTGACGTTGCTGGTGCGCCAATCCCTGAACTATGCGGCGGTGAACCAGGCCACGGGGCAGGCGACCGTGCGCACGTATGAGGATACGCGGCGGGATGCCGATGCCGCATCCGGCGCGACGCGGCCGCAGGACGCCCAGACGCAATCGCAGGAACCGCAGGCAACCCAGGAGTCCCGGAACCCGGGGACTCAGGAGACTCAGGACGCCCAAGGGTCGCAGGGCGCGGAAACGAAGGATACGCGCATCAATCTCAATACGGCCACATTGGAGGAACTTGATTCCATCAACGGCATCGGCCCGGTGACAGCGCAGAAGATCCTCGACTACCGTGCGCGTGTGGGCGGTTTCTCCAGCGTCGACCAGCTGCTCGAAGTGTCGGGGATCGGCACGAAGACGTTGGAGAAGATCCGTGCGAAGGTGACGGTATGACGATGATCGGCGCGGGAGGGGATGCGGATGCGGCACGCGAGCGGGGTAGCCGGGATTGCAGGCTGCTGCCCGCGGCCCTCGCGTTGTGGGCCACGGTGCTGGCCGCCGACGCGCTGTTCGCCGTCCTCATCAAAGGAGAACATCCGTTAGCCGAATGGTCGGGGAGCGACGTGCCGTCCGCGTTCGGCTGGCTGGTACCCGTCTGCGCCGTTCTGGGCGGCTTCACCTTGGGACTTGCCTTGGCGAAACGGGGTGCGGCGTTCCTCCGGCGCGTCAGGGGTGCGCGCGTCATGGCGATGGTCGTGATCATGGTCGTGACCGTGGGCATGGTCTCGGCGTGGGCGCATCTGCTGGTGCGATGGCATGATCCCGCCGCGGCCGGCGCGCGGGAGGGAAAGGCGGAGGTCGTCGCGGTCGGGCGGATCGTGGAGCCGTTGAAGACGTCGTCCGTGCGTGAGGCGGACTGCCAGGCGGAGCTGAGACTCGAATCGATATTGCTGCAGGGCGTCGAACGGCGTTCCATAAGCCAGGTCAGGGTGTTCCTCACAGGGCGTGCGTGCGCGACGACGCTGCGCGGCGCGACGTACCGCATGGCGGGCACGTTGAGCGAAGCCGACTATGGGGGCACGCCTGTATGGCTGAACGTGGGTTCCGGCGCACGGGTCGAGCGCATCCGGGATCCTCCCATGCCGGAACGCGCCCGGGCGTATATGCAGGAACGGTTCTTCGACGCGGTTTCCCGGTTGTCCGATCAGGGGCGCGTGCTGGTTCCCGGGCTGACCATGGGCGTGCTCGGCCAGGATCATGTGCCGTCCGACGGGCGGTGGGAGGACGGCATGGTCGACGAAACCTATGCGAACCGGTTGGAGGACGCGTTCCGTAACGCGGGCATCATGCATCTCATGGCGGTGTCGGGCGGGCATTTCGTACTCGTCGCCTCGCTGGTGCGGCGCCTGTGCGCGCGATTCCTGCTGCCGCGTGTCGCTACCGCCTGCTGCATCGCCGCAAGCTATGGCTTGTTAGCCTCATTGATGGCGCCCGGCGATTCGGTGCTGCGCGCGCTCGTCATGGGATGGTTCGGTGCGGCGGCCATGGCCGTGGGGCGCCGACCGCAGGCGTTGAGCGCCCTGTGCTGCGCGGTCATCGGAACGTTGCTGGCATGCCCCGGCATGGCGCGAAGCTACGGTTTCGCGTTGTCCTGCGCCGCGGTGCTCGGCATCGTCACCTTGGCCAAGCCTTTGGCGGAGGCGTTCTCGAAGGTCCTGCCGAAGCCGATCGCGTCGGCCCTCGCCATGACCGTGGCGGCGCAGTACGCGACCATGCCGATCCAGATACTGATGGAACCGCAGCTGCCGGTGCTTTCCTGCGTGGCGAACCTTCTGGTCGCGCCGGTCGTATCCTATGCGACGCTGCTCGGACTGGCCGCATTGCTATGCGCGTGGGCCAGCGGCGATGCGGCATACTGCCTCGCATGGCTCGCCTCCATGGGCACGCGTGTGATGGAGGTCGTCGCCGACGGCTTGGGCAACGCGGATGTCGCGGTGCTGCCATGGAAGGACGGGCTGGCCGGCGCGTTGGCGATGGTGGGCATCGAAGCCGCGCTGCTTGCCGTCATCCGCGTCGTGCTCGGGCGTGGAAGGCACGGGGGCGGCGGGGGAGACGGCGAACCGGAGGCGCGACGGTTCACCCGCGATCCGCGCAACAGGCTGGGCATATGGTTCGCCGACACCATGCGCCTGGTGACGGACGGCAACCGGGTCGCATGGGGTGAGGGGAAGACGGCGAACCCGTTAAAGGCGCGGAACATGAGCCGTGTCATACCGCGAACACGGTTCCCGCGAATGGGACGGGCCGGGTCGGAGCGCGCCGACTCGGCTAAGCTGCATGGAAAAGAGCAACCGCAAAGGAGAGAACCATGGCACAGGCTCTGATTATCGTGGACGTGCAGCCGACCTTCTGCGAAGGCGGCGAACTCGGCGTGCAGGGAGGCAACGCCGTAGCCGAACGCATCGCCCGATACGTCGCCGACCACCGGAACGACTACGCGTACATCGCCACCACACAGGACTGGCATATCGAACCCGGCACGCACTGGTCGCAGCACCCGGACTTCGTGGACACGTGGCCCGTGCACGGCAAGGCCGGCACACCGAACGCGAACCTGCATCCGGCCATCGCCGCCCTACAGGTCGAACACCACTTCAAGAAAGGCCAATACTCGCCCTCATACTCCGGTTTCGAAGGCTACGAGGACAACACCAGCCGTATCCCCACCCGTGAGGAATCCGCCGCCATGGCCCAAACGAACACCACGCTCGCGAGCGCCCTGGCCGAAGCCGGCATCACCAGGGTCGACGTGGTCGGATTGGCCGAATCGCATTGCGTCAAGGAAACCGCACTCGACGCGCGCAAACTCGGCTACGAGGTGCACGTCATCGAAAACCTGACCGAACCGGTCAGCGAAGAGCTCGGCGTCGCCGCCCGCGAACGCATGCACGAAGCCGGCATCATCCTCGACTAACGTAACCCGGCATGGACCGGCGGCACGAATCTCCCCGCCAAGAGGATAATGGTGCCCCGGTCCAACCGAGAGACGAGAAGACGGGAAAGAGAGAACATGGCCGACGCGACGGAACAGGAGCAACGGGAAAGCAACCAACGATCCGACAGTCTGCTGGGAACCGCGCCCGTCGGCCGACTGGCCGTATCGCTCGCATTCCCCGCGATCGTGGCACAGGCATGCAACGCGCTCTACACCATCATCGACAGACTGTTCCTGGCACGCATACCCGAAGTCGGCGACCTCGCCATGACGGGCGTGGGCGTATGCTTCCCAATCATCCTGGCCGTATCATCATTCGCCGCGCTCATCGGCAACGGCGGCGCACCACTCGCCTCCATCGAACTCGGCCGCGGCAACATCGCGAAAGCCGAACGCATCCTCGGCGCAAGCGTCGCCGCGCTCATCGCCATGGCCATCGTACTGCCCGCACTCCTGCAAGCCTTCAGGGAACCCATCCTGCTCGCCTTCGGCGCCAGCCGAAGCACCATACCCTACGCCACGCAATTCCTCTCCATATACCTCTCAGGCACCATCTTCGTACAACTCGCACTCGGCCTGAACACCTTCATCACCGCCCAAGGCAAAGCCCGCATCGCCATGATCTCCACACTCATCGGCGCACTGCTGTCCGTGGCGCTCGACCCATTGTTCATCTTCACATTCCACATGGGTGTCTACGGTGCCGCGCTCGCCAACGTGCTGGCACAGGCCGTCTCCGCACTGTGGGTGGTCGGATTCCTGTCGTCGAAGCGCAGCGTGATCCGCCTGCGCCCGCGCAACATCCGTTTCGACAGGGTGCTGGGCTCCGTGCTCATGCTCGGCGTCTCCCCGTTCATCATGCAGTTGACGGAATGCGTGATCCAAGTCGTGTTCAATTCAAGCCTGCAACGGTACGGGGGAGACGCGTACGTGGGCGCGATGACCATCATCACCAGCCTGATGCAACTCGTATGGGTGTTCTCGAACGGCGCCACACAAGGCGTGCAGCCGATCATCGGCTACAACTACGGGGCCGGGAAATTCGAACGAGTGCGCCGCGCCTACCGGGGTACGACCGTCACGCTGATCATCCTGAACAGTCTCATGGTGCTGACGTACGCGATGTTCCCCGTCACGTTCGCCGGCCTGTTCACCTCGGATCAGGACATCACGGACGTGGTGGTGCGCATGCTCCCGCTATTCAGCTGCGGCATGGGCGTGTTCGGCGTGCAAAGCGCCACCCAATGCGCGTTCGTCGGCATGGGCCAGGCGAAACCCTCACTGTTCCTGGCGATCCTGCGCAAGATCATCCTGCTGGTGCCGTTGGCGCTGATCCTGCCGCATATCGCGAACTTGGGAGCCACGGGCGTGTTCCTCGCCGAACCGATCTCGGATGTTCTCTCCGCCATCACAGCCGGCATCCTCTTCGCCAAGCTGTCACCGAAACTGCTCGGCAAATAGCCGAATAACGGCGAAACGCCCGGAACCATGAGCCTGCGAACACCGGACCGCCCTGACGGTTTCCGGGCGCTCGCGGCCTCCTGCGGGTGTCAGCGATCGCGGTCCGTGACCAGCGCGAGCGAGCGGATGCGTTCGGGGAACGAGAACGTCCGGTTGATGCCGTTGATGACGGAACCGACGCATAGCGCCGAAATGACGGTTCCCAGGCCGACGCCGCGCAATTCGCCGAACAGGGCGAACGACAATACGACCGCGATGGCGATCAGCGTGATGTCGAAAACGATCTTCGTGGTGCCGTATTTCGCATGGGAGACGACCGACAGGGCGCGTACGACGCCCTCACCCGGAACCATGAGCACATTGGGACAGACCTCGATCACGATGCCGAAGCCCATGACGCAGCAACCGGCCACGATGCACGCCAGACGCTGCCACAGCATGGTCGGGTTCAGGAACGACAGCAGCGACATGCTCACGTCGATCATCGCGCTGAACAGCAGATTGACCACGATCTGCAACAACTGCACCGGCCGGAAATCCCGGCGCAGCAACACGATCTGCAACACGATGAACAGCATGTTCAGGATGAACGTCATCACACCGAAACTCAACGGGAACCGCAGGCTCAGCACATACGGCACGCTCGAAATCTGGGACGTGCCCATATCGCCCTTGGTGATCAGCGCGATGGCGAAGGAATTCACCACCACGCCACACGCGAAACACGCACAACGAACGACGATATGATTCACTGCTCTCTCCTCTCAACGCACCGGCCCGCAACGCACTGGATAACGTAAGAAAGCGTCTCGACACCGGGCGGGGCGCACGCGCACCACGTCACATGGCCACACTGTGAAACGATGACCGGAATATGAAGGTGGAAGGGGTAGACCAAGAAGAGTTCCGATCCGGCAACGACGCGGCGACCGGAACACCATTGGAGGTACAGAACATCATGCGTAAGAACACCATCGACACCAACCACGCCACCCACGTCATCGACTTCATCCCCGACGACTCCGCAAGCCACGAGTGGACCGAATACGACAGCCATCTCGTCGCGGAATATGCGGAACAACTCAGAACCATCAACCTCGACTAGGGCAGCACCCGGTCAGACATCCAACCAACACCCGCCACGCCAGCCGGCCGCCAACCCGCGAAACCACCACAAGGCCAAACAGACAAGCAAACAGCCAACACACAGCGCAGTCAAACGGCCGGCATACAGCGCGGCACGGCATACCCAACCACCACATCGAACAAATGTTCGAACATCAAAAGAAAGGATTGTCCAGCGATATAGAGAGATTGAAACCATGGCAAAACATGCAGGAAACCCACCCATGCGCATCGTATACGGAGGAGACAGCTTCCTCAACGACCAAACCATGCGCGACCTCTGCCATAAGGCACTCACCGCACGCCCCGACGCCGAACTCATCGAACTCGACGCAACAACCACCGACCAATACGCCTTCGACGAAGCAGTCAGCCCATCACTGCTCTCCGACACCGCAGTCGTACACATCACCAACCTGCAAAACGCCGACGACAAACTCGGCCAAGCCATGATCGCATACTGCAAACAAGCCTGCGCCAACCCCAGCCAATCCAGCATCATCATCTGCCAACACGAAGGCGGCAACAAAGGCAAACGCCTCCTCGACCAACTCACACACGCAGGAGCAGGCAAAGAAGACATCCCCGACCTCAAAAAACCCGAAGCCAAACTCAACTTCACCATCAGCCAATTCGAACGCCACAAGCGACGCGTCGAACCACAAGCCGCACAACAACTCGTCGACGTCCTCGGCGACCGCACCGGCGAACTCGCAGCCATGTGCAACCAACTCTGCTTCGACTTCGACGACAACCCCATAACCCTCAACCGCGTCAACCAATACCTCACCGCCAACGCCCAAGTAACCGGCTTCGCACTCGCCGACGCCGCGCTCGCCGGCCACACCGCCGACGCGATCATCATGATGCGATCAGCCATAGAACAAGGCACCGCACCCATCGCACTCATCGGCGCGCTCGCCTCCAAACTCCGAAGCATAGCCAAAGCCGCCGCAGTGAAATCAGGCACCATCTCCACCGCCGAAGCAGGCATGCCATCATGGATGCTCAACCGCATCAAACTCGGCGGATGGACATCCAACGGACTCTCCACCTGCATCCAAACCCTCGCGTGGGCCGACGAACAAAGCAAAACCAACGGCGGCGACCCCGTCTACGCACTCGAACGCAGCATCGAATGCATCGCGTCGAAAGGACGATGAACCAAACATGCAACCCAACAACACAACCAACGTCATCACCATCGAAGCACCCACCAGCACAGCCATGCGAACCATAGGCGAACACATCGCCCACATCGTCCACGGCGGCGACGTCCTCCTCCTCTCCGGCCCCCTCGGCGCAGGCAAAACCACCCTCGCACAAGGCTTCGGCACAGGCCTCGGCATCACCGAACCCATCGTCTCACCCACCTTCACCATCGCCCGCGAACTCAACGGCACCTTCCCCAACGGCGAACACGCGCACATGATCCACGTAGATGCCTACCGACTCGGCGGCAACGACTACGCCCCCGGGCAGGACGGCACCAGCCGACTCCTCGACGAACTCGAATCCCTCGGACTCGACGAAGAACTCGAAGACCCCGGCGAAAACACCATCATCCTCATGGAATGGGGAGAACAAATGGCCGCAGCCCTCGCCCCAGAACGCCTCGAAATCCACATCAGCAGACCCACAACCCTCACGCAAAACACCAACGAACCGACCAGCGAAGGTACTAGAATCGTCACCTTGGTGCCAGTCGGCAGCGACTGGGCACAACGAGCATCAACCCTCGCAGGAAAGTGAACAACATGGGCGCGAACGAAACAATGCTGGTAATCGACACCTCATACGGTTCCACCGTCGGCGTAACCGGACACGAACCCCTCACTGAAACCGACTCACGCACCCACGTCGAAAAACTCCAAGTCAACATCGCCACAGCCGTACAACAAGCCAACCTCACACCAAACACCATCACCACCATCATCGCAGGCATCGGCCCCGCACCCTTCACCGGCCTACGCGCAGGCATCGTCGCAGCCAAAGCGCTCGCCTACGCCACCGGGGCGCGGCTGGTCGGCCAGGACATCCTCGCGCCGCAGGCATGGTGGAACGCCGAGCGCCGTGGGGAAGTGGACGCCGATACGCGCGTGCTGACCCTTGCGGTGAACGACGCCCGCCGCAAGCAGCTGTATTTCGAACTGTGCGCCCCCGTCGACGGCGAAAACCCGGATCCGGAACCGCTGATCGCCATGGACATCGACTACCCGGTCGGCATCGTCACGCGCGTCAACGAAGCGGCGAACGCCTACGCGGCAAGCTCGGGCAAGCGTGTACTGGTCGATGTGGTCGGCCATGGCGCGGCCAAATACACCAATGTGCTGCAGGGCATCGACGCACTGGGCGACGTGGTGGATGAATCCGTACTCGATCAGGGTGCGCACGGCCTCGATATCTTCACGAGCCGGGCCGTCGCCGGCGTTGCGGACGATGCGCCGGTCGAACCGTTGTACCTGCGTCGTCCCGATGCAGAGGTGCCGAACCCGCTGAAGCATGTGCTCGGCCACGGCGGCGCGAAGGCCGAACGATGATCGTCGACGTCAACGAACTCGACAGGGAACTGGCGGTCCGGTCCATCACGGCGTCGGAACGGGAACTGTTCGGCAGGGGCGCGTGGAGCGAATCGTCCGTCCGTCAGGAGTTGGACGCGCCGGCGCGCTTCTACTTCGCGGACGTGGACGAGGATGCCGATGCGGACGGCCGTTCCGTCATCCGCGGGTATGCGGGATTCTGGTATGACGGCGACGATGCGGAGATCATGACCATCGGCGTGGGCAAGGCGTATCAGCGCCAAGGCATCGCCGCCGCCCTGCTGCAACGGCTCATCGACGAGGCCCGCGCACAGGGCGCCGCACGCATGCTGCTCGAAGTGAGGGTGGACAACGACCCGGCGCTGGCGTTATACGAGCGGTTCGGCTTCCAGCGGCTCGGATTGCGCAAACGCTACTACCAGCCGGAAGGCATCGACGCATACACCATGAGCCTGGATGTGGCCGGACCCCGCATCGTGGGATTCCAATCCGGGCATGCCGCCGCATAGCAACGTACAGGAAGCGCGGGAAGCGCACAGAAAAGGAGAACGGCAATGAACGAACCCATTGTCCTGGGCATCGAATCCACCTGCGACGAAACGGCCGCAGCCGTCGTAAGAGGGCGCACGTTGCTTTCCAACGTGGTCGCATCCTCCATGCAGGAGCACGCCCGATACGGGGGAGTGATCCCCGAGATCGCCTCGCGTGCCCATGCGGAGGCCTTCGTCCCCTGCGTAAGCAAGGCGTTGGCCGACGCGAACATGACCCTGTCCGACGTGGACGCGATCGCCGTATCCGCAGGCCCCGGTCTTGCGGGCTGCCTCGCCGTGGGCGTGTCCGGAGCCAAGGCGCTCGCCTGGGTGAGCGGCAAGCCGCTGTACGGCATCAACCATGTGATCGGCCATATCGCCGTGACCCAGCTGCAGTTCGGTCCGGTCCGGGAGAACACCATGGCGCTGATCGTGTCCGGAGGGCATACGTCGCTGCTGCATGTGACCGACATCGCGCGCAAGATCGACGTGGTCGGCACCACGCTGGATGACGCCGCGGGCGAATGCTTCGACAAGGTGGCGCGTCTGCTCGGCTTCCCGTACCCGGGAGGCCCGCACATCGACCGTCATGCGCGCAACGGCAACCCGAAGGCCATCAAGGTGCCCCAGGGGCTCACGCAGGGCCAAGCGGGCGCCAAGCATCCGTATGACTTCAGCTTCTCCGGCGTGAAAACCGCCGTGGCGCGTTGGGTGGAAGGCCAGCAGGAGCTGGGCAACGAGATCCCCGTGGACGACGTGTGCGCATCCCTGGCGGATTCGGTGGCGACCGTGCTGTCGAAGAAAACGATGCGCGGGTGCCGTCAGTACGATTCCGATACGCTGATCGTGGGCGGCGGTTTCTCCGCCAACTCGCAGCTGCGCGCCAAGCTGGTCGAATACGGCAGGAGCAATGGTGTGGACGTGCGCATTCCGGAGATCAAGCTCTGTACGGACAACGGCGCCATGGTCGCCGTGCTTGGCGCGAATCTCGTGGAAGCCGGCGTCGCTCCGAGTGCGCCAGATTTCTCCATCGATTCCGCCATGCCGTTGACGACGATTTCCCTATAAACCCTTGCAACACAATGGGACACGCCGTGAGTGAAACCAACTTGCGCTCGTTCCCATTGTGTGTATTATATGTGTCTTGTGCGCAAGGGAAACCTTGCAAGCTACATTCCCGCGTAGCTCAGTTGGCAGAGCGTCTGACTGTTAATCAGAATGTCGCTGGTTCAAGCCCAGCCGCGGGAGCTCGGAATGGCTTTCCGTTGGAAAGGCGTTCGAAACAATTGAATATTCCCGCGTAGCTCAGTTGGCAGAGCGTCTGACTGTTAATCAGAATGTCGCTGGTTCAAGCCCAGCCGCGGGAGCCAGCCAAAGACCGTCGGCATTGCGCCGGCGGTCTTTTTGTTTTCCGTGACAGTGCTCCGGCCGCATCAGACTACCGGCGTCCGCTCAGGATGCGGATGATCTGCGCGATGATGGCGAACGGGAGCATGAGGACGAAGCCGAGCACCCACAGCAGGCCGCGCACGGCGTAGATGATGACGAGGGTGATGGCGAAACCGAACAAAAACCACATGGTATGCCTCTTTCTGTAGTGCTTTTTCTTCACTGTCATGCGTCCCCGTTTGCGGGGGATTTTGCTTACATAGGTATTCACCGGACAAAACGGATTCGTCGTGTCGTCAATTCGAACGGTCTTCACTTTTTATCCATATTCAAGTCAACCCGATGAAAATACCAATAATCCCATCGTGGCGGCATGACGTACCCAGGTCATCGGCGTTATCGTAGAGACGTCATCAAGAAGGAATAAAAAGGTAAGGAAAGCAATGAACAAGCACGAGATCACCAAGGCATTCAAGCGCGGACTCATTGGCATGGGCACCGCCACCTACCTCATGGGTGCACCGAGCCCGGCCGCGCAGAAGGCATTCATCGACATGCTGCGCGAAGAAGGACGCTGACGCCCGGTAACCCGACGTCGAAACGCTTCACAGCCCACCCCACACGGGGTGGGTTTTTTTATGTTTCTGTCACCTTTGTTGGTGCTAGTTGCGTGTAGGCGGCGCATCATTTTTTGAACATATTAGCGTGATATGTATAATTATTGCTGTGCAATGGTGCACACTGAGTTCATGGAAGAAAGCGAATAGCGAATATGTTTATGAAGAAAACGGTTACGGTATCGATGTCGATATTATTCGCCATGGCATTTTGCATGCTGTTCATTCCGTCGACGAATGCGTTAGCAAGCACAAGCCAGTATGATGCGTCCACTTTTTCCGCGATGACTCCCACGTTTACGGCAACAACAGATTCTGGAGGCGTGCGGGTCAGCATATGCAACGCGTTTTTCGTTATGAATGAAGATGGCAGCGTGTCGATTAAGTCTCTTCAGGGTCGCACAATAGATTCATTGCCGGCATCTTATATGGGACGCGGAATGAGTTATCGAATAATCAGCCAAACTGAATTGGTCGCATATCGTCGGTATATTCCGCAAATTTCCCGTGCTGATGAATTTTCCCATGATTATCCACGATGTGTTATGAAAACAATTACCGGGGGAGGGGTGACTGGAGCTATTACCGGAGGGATTAGTGGAGGAATTCCCGGCGCCATGGTGGGAGCCTTTGGAGGCATAGTTGCGGGAATGGTCTGGGGCCCAATTGGTTGTGCTATCCAGTAATGCTTATTAGGAGGTGATTCACGTATGACAATGCTAGGAAAAGGCAAGATTCTTGCAAGCGCGATTACCGCCGCAGTGCTATCCGCGCTTGGAGTGTATTTCTGCATGGGTTCTCGGTTCCTGCTCAGCCTGAGGGGCATGTCTTTCATTGTGATCTTCACTCTGATTCCAACGCTCGCGTTGGTGTGGATGTCGTGTATACGCCATCCGGATATGACTGAGAACCTAGAGGGTGATGATTCGAATCCCACACCATGACATCCCAGCGTTCTTTGATATTCCGAGGAAGATGCATAGTGGCGCCATCATAACGATGGCGCCACTCGCATATGGCACAATCGCACGCCTTCGCGATCCGCGTACGGCACCGTTTGCATTTGTCGCGCCGAATGCCTATCGTGGCTGCTGTTGATAACCAGTCCAGGCCTGCACATTGGTACCGCGGGCCCCGATAGCAAAGGACACATCATGGCGCAAAGCTCCATCTCCATCACAGTCAACGGCGAAGCGAAGGAGGTGGAAGCAACCACCACCGGCGTTGAACTGTTCTCCGATGACAAGAACATCATCGCGGTGCGTCTGAACGGCGAACCCCGCGACCTGTACACACCGCTCTCCGACGGCGACGTCGTCGAAGGCATCGCCCTCGACTCCGAGGACGGCATCGCGATCATGCGTCACTCGGCCACCCACGTCATGGCCCAGGCCGTGCAGGAGATCTACCCCGATGCCAAGCTCGGTGTCGGCCCCGTGATCAAGGACGGCTTCTACTACGATTTCGATGTCGAACAGCCGTTCACCCCCGAGGATCTGAAGAATATCGAGAAGCGCATGCAGCGCATCATCAAGTCCTCCCAGTCCTTCCGCCGCCGTGTGGTGAGCGAGGAGGAGGCTCTGGCCGAGGAAGCCGATCAGCCGTACAAGATCGAGCTCATCAAGGACAAGGAAGCGCATCTCGACCCGGCCGCCGCAACCGAGATCAGCGAGAAGGAACTGAGCTTCTACGACAACGTCGACCGTGACGGCAACGTGGTGTGGAAGGATCTGTGCCGCGGACCGCACCTGCCGAACACCCGTTACATCAAGGCCTTCAAGATCGAGCGTTCCGCCGCCGCCTACTGGCGCGGCAGCGAATCCAACCCGATGCTCCAGCGCATCTACGGTGCGGCGTTCGCCACCAAGGAAGACCTCAAGGCCTACCAGACCCGTCTCGAAGAGGCCGCCAAGCGCGATCACCGCAAGCTCGGCGCCGAAATGGACCTGTTCTCCTTCCCGGATGAGATCGGCCCCGGTCTGGCCGTGTTCCATCCGAAGGGCGCCGCCGTCATCAACGCCATGGAGGATTACTCCCGCGAGATGCACCGCAAGCATCACTACAGCTTCGTGCAGACCCCGCACATCACCAAGGGCGGCCTGTACGAAACCTCCGGCCATCTGCATTGGTACAAGGACAGCATGTACCCGCCGATGCGTCTGGACGAGGAGAAGGACGAGAACGGCAATGTGACCAAGCAGGGCTTCGACTACTACCTGAAGCCGATGAACTGCCCGATGCACAACCTGATCTTCAAGTCCCGCCAGCGTTCCTACCGCGAACTGCCGCTGCGCCTGTTCGAGTTCGGCACCGTCTACCGTTACGAGAAGTCCGGTGAGGTGCACGGTCTGACCCGCGTGCGCGGCCTGACTCAGGACGATTCCCACATCTACTGCACCCGCGAGCAGATGAAGGACGAGCTGAAGAACCTGCTGAACTTCGTGCTCGGCCTGCTCAAGGACTTCGGTCTGGACGACTTCTACCTGGAGCTCTCCACCAAGGATCCGCACAAGTACGTCGGTTCCGACGAGATCTGGGAGGAGGCCACCAACACGCTGGCCGAGGTCGCCAAGGATTCCGGTCTGGAACTGGTCGACGATCCGTGCGGCGCCGCGTTCTACGGCCCGAAGATCTCCGTCCAGGCCCGTGACGCCATCGGCCGCACCTGGCAGGTCTCCACCATCCAGCTCGACTTCAACCTGCCTGAGCGCTTCCAGCTTGAATACATCGCCGCCGACGGCACCCACCAGCGCCCGGTGATGATCCACCGCGCCCTGTTCGGTTCCATCGAGCGTTTCTTCGCCGTGCTGCTTGAGCACTACGCGGGCGCCTTCCCGGCATGGCTCGCTCCGGTCCAGGTACTCGGCGTCCCCGTCGCCGACGAATTCGCCCCGCACCTGCAGAAGTTCATCGCCGGTCTGGAGGAGGAGACCGTCCGCTGCGAGATCGACATGTCCGACGATCGTTTCGGCAAGAAGATCCGCAACGCTTCCAAGTCCAAGGCGCCGTTCATCCTCATCGTCGGCGAGGAGGACATGAACAACAACGCGGTGAGCTTCCGCTTCCGCGACGGCAGCCAGCTCAACGGCGTCCCGGTCGACGAGGCCAAGGCCGACATCATGAAGGTCATCAAGAAGCGCGTCCAGGTGAACACCGTCGACGATTTCAAGGCGGCCATCGCCGACTGAAATCCCATGGCGCTAAGCGGCAATGTCTGCTTAGCGCCATACAATCTTTTCGTTTGTCAGTAATCGTTTATTTGCGAGGAGCATTATGTCCGGTCATTCCAAGTGGGCGACCACCAAGCACAAGAAGGCTGCCATCGACGCAAAGCGTGGCAAGCTGTTCGCCAAGCTCATCAAGAACATCGAAATCGCGGCCCGTCAGGGCGGCGGCGACCCCGACGGCAACCCGTCGCTGTACGACGCCATCTACAAGGCCAAGAAGGCCTCCATGCCGGCCGACAACATCAAGCGCGCCGTCAAGCGTGGCTCCGGTGAGGAAGCCGGCGGCGCCAACTACGAAGACATCGTGTACGAGGGCTACGCACCCGCAGGCGTCGGTCTCATCATCGAATGCCTGACCGATAACCGCAACCGTGCCGCCGCCGAAGTGCGCTCCACCCTGACCAAGGGCAACGGCTCCCTGGCCACCAGCGGTTCCGTGTCCTTCAACTTCGAGCGCAAGGGCCAGATCGTGGTCCCGGCCGAGGGCGTGGACTTCGACGACCTGTTCGAGAAGGCCGCCGAGGCCGGTGCCGAAGATGTGACCGAGGACGGCGAAGTGTTCACCGTCATCACCGGTCCGTCCGACCTGACCGAGGTGCGCAAGGCCCTGCAGGACGCCGGTTTCGATTACGATTCCGCCGATCTGGTCATGGCCCCGAAGAACGAGGTCGAGCTGAGCCTCGAAGACGCCCAGAAGGTGTCCAAGCTCATCGACAACCTCGACGATCTGGACGATGTGCAGAACATCTACTCCAACTGGACCGCCTCCGATGAGGTCATGGCCCAGCTGGACGAGGAGTAATCCTCGATGATCATTCTCGGCGTCGACCCCGGGCTTACGCGTTGCGGGGTCGGCGTTATCGAAGCCGGCGCTTACCGCCGGCTTTCGTTTATTCATGTGGATGTGGTGCGTTCCGCACCGGATGTATCCCAGGATCTGCGTCTGCTCACCATCTACAACGGGCTCGTGGAGAAGATCGAGCGTTTCGCGCCGGACGTCGTGTCCATCGAACGCGTGTTCGCGCAGTCGAACCACAACACCGTGCTCGGTACTGCGCAGGCGGCGGGTTTGGCTATGCTCGCCGCCGCGCAGCGTGGCATTCCCGTGGCGCTGCATACGCCTACCGAGGCGAAGCTTGCCATCACCGGCGACGGTAGGGCGCAGAAGATTCAGGTGGAACGCATGGTCACCCGTATTCTGAACCTGAGTGCCATGCCGACTCCCGCCGACGCCGCCGACGCCTTGGCTCTGGCGATCTGCCACGCCCTGCATCCGGCCGGCGCATTGCAGGGAGGGGAGCGCGAGCAGCATCTCACTCCGGCGCAGCGCCAGTGGGCTCAGGCCGCGCAGAAAACACGCCGTCGTTCCTCCACGGATAGGGGAATGTGACGGGCGGTGCTGCACCGCACGCCGAACTCGTGTAAACTGTCGAACAGCTGTTCGAATAGGGAGGCGTGATGATCGGTTCATTACGGGGAACCGTCGAAGTGGTCGATACCACGCAGGCGGTGATCGAGGTCGGCTCGGTCGGTTACGAGGTCCGCATGCCATCGGCGGATCTGTCCCGTCTGCACACTGGGCAGGAAGCGCATGTGTGGACGTATCTGAATGTTTCGCAGGATGCCATCACATTGTATGGTTTCCTGGATTCCTCATCGAAGAAGATGTTCCTGCAACTCATCAAGGTCAGCGGCGTCGGTCCGAAAGTGGCGTTGTCGCTGCTGTCGACGCTGTCTCCCAACGATTTGGCCAGAGCCGTGGCCGACAATGACGCGGCCGCATTGGCAAAGGCTCCGGGCATCGGCAAGAAGGGTGCGCAGAAAATCATCCTGGAGCTGAAGGGTTCCATCAAACTGGAGGATCTGGGGGAGTCGGGCGCACGCCCGCAGCAGGTCGCCGACGCCGGTGCCATGCAGGTCGTGGAGGGCTTGATGTCCCTTGGTTGGCATCAGCAGGATGCCCAGTATGCGGTGCAGGCGGCATGTGAGTCGAACGGCATCGCGTTGCCGCTGTCCCAGGAGGATGTGCCGCAGGTGCTCAGGCTCGCGTTGACTTCTTTGGATAGAGGACGGTGAATGAATGGCACAACCCTATGAACGGATGAACACCGATGCCAACGAGGAATCATTGCGCATGGTCTCCTCGCAGCCCATCGGCAATGAGCCGGTCAGCGACGAGGAGCTGCGCCCGCACGTGCTGGACGGCTTCATCGGCCAGCCTCAGCTCAAAGCGCAATTGCGGCTGTTCCTCGACGCCGCACGCAAGCGTGAGACGCCGCCGGATCATATTCTGCTCGCGGGCCCTCCGGGCTTAGGCAAAACAACGTTAGCCATGATTGTGGCTAACGAGCTTGAGGTTCCGATTCGCATCACCTCCGGTCCCGCCATCCAACATGCCGGTGATCTGGCGTCCATTCTCAGCTCGCTGGAGCCGGGCGAGGTGCTGTTCGTCGACGAGGTGCATCGTCTGCCGCGCGCGGCGGAGGAGCTGCTGTATATCGCCATGGAGGATTTCCGCGTCGACGTGATGGTCGGTAAGGGACCGGGTGCGTCATCCATTCCGTTGACGCTGCCCCGTTTCACCATGATCGGCGCCACTACGCGTGAAGGTATGCTGCCTTCGCCTCTGCGCGCCCGATTCGGGTTCACGGCCCATCTCGATTTCTACCCGCATGAGGAGCTGGAGAAGCTGGTGGAGCGGTCGGCCGGAGTGCTCGGTCTTGAACTCGGCCGGGACGCCGCGCACGAACTCGCCTTACGTTCGCGCGGCACGCCGCGTATCGCCAACCGTCTGCTGCGTCGTGTTCGCGATTGGGTGATCGTCCACGATCTGCCCAGAGCGGAAGCCGAGGATGTGCGTCAGGCGCTGGCCCTGTACCAGATCGATGAGGAAGGGCTTGACAGGCTGGACATCGCGGTGCTCAACGCCATCGTGCGCAACTTCCAGGGAGGGCCCGTGGGTCTGAACACGTTGGCGGCCATGGTGGGCGAGGAGTCGGAGACCGTGGAGACGGTATGCGAACCGTACCTGGTGCGCGAAGGCTTCCTCATCCGCACGCCGAAAGGGCGCGTCGCCACGCCGAAGGCATGGCAACATCTCGGCATGCGGCCGAACGAGGACGATGTCAGCAAGAGTTTCTAGTATTACCCTTTGGATTACCGTTATTTTTAAAGGAGCCTATAGTGCAGTCCCTGTTCCTCATTGTTCTTGTCATCGTCTTCGGCGCCATGATGTTCTGGCAGTCCAAGAAGGCCAAGGAACAGCAGCAGCAACAGCAGGACTTCCGTACGAACCTTCAGCCGGGCACCGAGGTCATCACCATCGGGCGGATCATCGGCAAGGTCGTCGAGGTCGACAACCAGTATGACGAGATCGTCATCGACAGCGAGGGCACCAAGATGCGTCTCGCCCTGAACGCCATTGCCCGTGAATACATCCGCCCCGCCTATGTCTCCGATGACGAGGTCGACGAGAACGGCAACCCGCTGCCTCAGGAGGAGATCGAGGCCAAGTCCGCCGAAGCCCAGCAGAGCGAAACCGCCGACGAGGCTCAGGAAACCACCGAAGCCGAGCAGACTAACAACGAATCCAAGAACGACTGAGCGGCGTGAGGCAATAGGGCAATGGCCAATAACGACATCATCATCAAAGCACTGAGAGCCGTCGGCGAAGAAGACGCCGAATACCTCGTATCCCTCATCGGATCGACACCCGGATTCCCCAAGGAAGGCATCATCTTCCGCGATTTCATGCCGGTGCTCGCCGACGCCCGCGGTCTGGACATCCTGCTGCGCGCCTTCGCCGAAACGCTTCCCGTCGCCCCCGAGGATTTCGATGTCGTCGCAGGACTCGAATCCCGCGGCTTCCTCTTCGGTCCGGCCCTCGCCAACAGATTCGGCAAGGGATTCGTGGCCATCCGCAAGGCAGGCAAACTGCCGCCGCCGGTTTTCGCCGAGTCCTATGATCTTGAATACGGGTCGGCCAGCGTGGAAATCGAACAGAACGCCATCCGTCCCGGCCAGCGTGTGCTCATCGTCGACGATCTCATCGCCACCGGTGGCACCGCGCGTGCGGGTGCGGATCTTATCGAGAAGGCGGGCGGCACCGTCGCCGGCTTCAGCTTCCTGATGGAGCTTGAAGGCCTCGACGGCTGCTCCAGACTTTCGGAAGCACCGATCAGTACGCTTATCGCGATGCCCGCCTGAGGGTTTGCATCGCGCAGGCAATAATATCCAGCCAGACACAACCAGGAATCGATCACATCATGGATCTATACGAGTATCAGGCACGGCAACTGCTCGAAGAGCAGGGTATTCCCACGCCTAAAGGCATCTACGCGCAGAATTCGCACGAAGTAGCGGAGGCGGCCGAAAAACTCGGTTACCCGAACGTCATCAAGGCACAGGTCAAGATCGGCCACCGCGGTCAGGCAGGCGGCGTCAAGCTCGCCAAGACCCGTGACGAAGCGATCCTCGCCGCCGAAGACATCCTGCCGATGACCATCCACAAGCACAAGGTCAACGGCGTGCTCGTGGCCGAAGGCAAGAACATCCTGCACGAATACTACGTGTCCATCTCCGTCGATCGTTCCTCCAGGGATTACGATGTGCTCGCCACCGCCAACGGCGGTACCGAAGTCGAGGAGATCGCCAAGGAGCATCCGGAATCCGTCAAGAGGCTTCACATCCAGGCGCTGGACGATTTCGACATCGACGCCGCACGCAAGATGGCCGAAAGCATCGGCTTCTACCACGCCGATGTCGATCAGGCTGCCGACATCCTGTTGAAGATGTGGCGCTGCTTCAAGGAGAACGACGCGACGCTCGTCGAGATCAACCCGCTGGCCAAAATCGGCGATCCGGATGACGAATCCTCGAAGATGCTGTGCGCGCTGGACGCGAAAATCTCCCTCGACGACAACGCCGCGTTCCGCCATGACGGCTGGAAGCGTTTCAGCGATCCGATGGCGAACGACGAGTACGAGCGTCGCGCCAAGGAACATGGCCTGCATTACGTGCATCTGAACGGTCAGGTCGGTGTGATCGGCAACGGCGCGGGACTCGTGATGAGCTCCCTCGACGCCGTCTCCGGCGCCGGCGAGGACTTGGGTACCGGCGTCAAGCCCGCCAACTTCCTTGATATCGGTGGTGGCGCCTCCGCCGAAGTGATGGCCGCAAGCCTTGAGATCGTGCTCAGCGATCCGCAGGTCGAATCCGTGTTCATCAACGTGTACGGCGGCATCACCTCCTGCGAGCAGGTCGCGAAGGGCATTCTCGAGGCACTCGATTCCCTGTCCGTCGTCAAGCCCATCGTCGTCCGTTTCGACGGCAATGCGGCCGCGGAAGGCCTGTCCATCCTCGGCGCATCCAACAATCCGAACATCCATGTGGCGAGCACCATGGAGGATGCGGCCTACGAAGCCGCACGCATCGCTTCTTCGGTTAAGGAGGCAAACTGATGGCACTGTTCATCGAAGACGATGCCCCGGTCATCGTCCAGGGCATCACCGGTCACCAGGGCATGGTGCACACCGCCCGTATGCTCAAGGCCGGCACGAATATCGTCGGCGGCGTCAACGCGCGCAAGGCCGGACTGGATGTGACCTATCCCGCGGCGCGTAACGGCGAGGATGCCACCATCCATGTGTTCGCGTCCTGCGCCGAGGCGAAGGCCGCCACCGGTGCCGTCGCCTCCGTCGTGTTCGTCCCGCCGCGTTTCGCCAAGGACGCCGTGGTCGAGGCCATCGAAGCGGGCATCAAGCTCATCGTGGTCATCACCGAAGGCATCCCCGTCGTGGATTCCGCATACTTCGTGGAGCTTGCGCTGCGTAACGGCGTGCGCATCGTCGGACCGAACTGCCCCGGCCTCGTCACCTTCCCGGCGACCGACCAGACCCATGGTGTCAACCTCGGCATCATCCCCGACGGCATCGTCAAGCGCGGACCGCTCGGACTGGTCTCCAAGTCCGGTACGCTGACCTACCAGCTCATGGGCGAGCTCAGCGACATCGGCTTCACCGCATGCCTGGGTGCGGGCGGCGATCCGATCGTCGGCACCACGCTGCTCGACGCGCTGCAGGCGTTCGAAGAGGACGAGAACACCAAGGCCGTCATGATGATCGGCGAGATCGGCGGCAGCGCCGAACAGGACGCCGCGCAGTGGGCGAGCGAGCACATGACCAAGCCCGTCGTCGCGTACATCGCCGGCTTCACCGCTCCGGAAGGCAAGCAGATGGGCCATGCCGGCGCCATCGTCTCCGGTGGCAAGGGCACCGCGCAGGATAAGAAGGAAGCCTTGGAGGCCGTCGGCATCAAGGTCGGTCGTACGCCAGCCCAGGCCGCGGAGTTCATGCGCAAGGCGATCGCGGATATCCGATAAACGAACTGATAAGGTCCAACGGCATCAATGAAGAAGACAGCGGTTACCTCGATTTTCAAAGGAACCCTCGCAGCGGCAAGCGCGTTGCTCATCTACGCTCTTCCGCTCGGATGCTTCATCGCGCTGATGCTGCTGGTCATCTCCATGGAGGAGGGCAGTGACAGTCTCACTGCCCTCACCGTGCCGTTGACGGAAAGCATGGTGCTGCTTTCCCAAGGCGTGCCATTCACATTCAGCACCATTCGGATGGCGATCATCCCGTTGATGCTCACCGTCCTGCTTATCGCGCTTATCGCGCAATGCCTCGTCAAAGCCGGTCCGAAGGCGGACGTATGGCTTTCCGGCCTTCTCGTCTGGGTGCTGCTCAACCAGTTCTGCATCCGGTTCACCAATCTGAGGATTCACGACGATGCCATGACCATCGCCGGCAAAACCGCACTCATCTGGTTGTTCGGCGCGGCGTTGGCCGTCATCAGGTCAGGTCCGGCGGCAGGGAAACTGCGTGATCTGTGGCGCAAGCTGGTGCCACAAGCCGCACGTTCCGTCATCGTCGTCGCCGCAGTGGTCGCGGCCGCCGTGGTTGCGCTGACCCTGCTGGTCGGTCTGATCACCGTCATCGTATGGGTGGTGAACGGCAATGATGCCATGGTCAAGATCTTCGAGCTCATCAACATGCATACCGGTTCGAGGATCCTGACCTCCATCGCCTACCTCGCATGGCTGCCCAATCTGATGATATGGGCCATCTCCTGGATCGCCGGCGCCGGGTTCACGGTGGGCGATCTGGGCACGTTCACGATGTGGATCGGCCAATCGTCCAAGCTGCCTCCGCTGCCGTTGTTCGGTATGCTGCCGAAACCGGTGACGGACGCCAACATCAGGCTTGCGTTGCAACTGTGCATTCCCATCGTGTGCGCGCTGGTCGCCGCTGCCGCCATGCTGTTCGGTCCGCTGAAGATCCGTGTGGCCAGGAAGGCCGATCGTGCCGAAGGGCAGCGTCTGGCCTTCCTTATGATTCGTCAGGCGCTCATGCTGTGCATTGCGGCCATGATCATCCTGCTCCTGTCGTGGGGCGCGTTCTCCATGGCGAACGGTTCGCTGGGGGAGCGTCATCTTGCCGGCATCGGCGTCGATGTCGTCGCCTCGATGCGCATGGTCGGTCTTGGCATCCGTCAGGGATTCATCGCGGCCTGGCTTGCCGCGGCGGTCATCACCGCCTCGGCGTATGCGATTTGCCGGCTTCTTGCGTCGGCGAAGAAAGAGAAGAAAGGTTCGCCGGCGGAAGGCGACGAACCTGATTCGGAGAAGATTTCATTGCAAACAACAGCAAGGGAGGAAAACGATGACAGCAAGTCGTCCGATTAAGAGGGCACTGGTCTCGGTCTTTCATAAGGAAGGCATCGAGACTCTCGCCGAGGCTTTCGTGCAGGCCGGTACCGAAGTGGTTTCGACCGGTTCCACCGCGAAGCGTCTGGCCGAACTGGGAGTCGCCGTCACCGAGGTGAGCGAGGTCACCGGTTTCCCCGAGTGCTTGGATGGTCGTGTCAAGACGCTTGACCCGCATATCCATGCCGGCATCCTCGCCGATATGACCAACCCCGATCATGCCGCCCAGCTGGAGAAGTTCGGCATCAAGCCCTTCGACCTGGTCGTCGTGAACCTGTACCCGTTCGCCGACACCGTGCGTTCCGGCGCCAATGAGGCCGACACCATCGAGAAGATCGACATCGGTGGCCCGACCATGGTGCGTGCCGCCGCCAAGAACAGCGCGACCGTCGCCATCATCACCGATCCCGCGGATTACGCGCTGGTTGCCGGCCGTATCAGCAACGGTGAGGGATTCACCCTTGAGGAGCGCCGCTGGCTGGCAGGCAAGGCCTTCGCCCACACCGCCTCCTACGATGCCACCATCAACGAGTGGACCGCCAAGCATTGGCCGAAGCCCGACACCGTGGAATCCGTCGTCGAAGGCGAGGAGCCCGTGAACGAAGCCGTGTTCCCGGCGACCTTCACCCGCACGTGGGACCGCTCCCACACCCTGCGTTACGGCGAGAACAGCCACCAGCAGGGCGCCTTGTACCTCGACCCGCTCAACCAGACCGGTTTCGCCCATGCCGAACAGCTGGGCGGCAAGCCGATGAGCTACAACAACTACGTGGATGCCGACGCCGCCTGGCGTGCAGCATGGGATATGGCTCCGGCCATCGCCGTCGCCGTGGTCAAGCACAACAATCCGTGTGGTCTGGCCATCGGCGCCACCGCGGCCGAAGCGCACAAGAAGGCGCATGCATGCGATCCGATGAGCGCCTACGGCGGCGTCATCGCCTGCAACACCACGGTCACCCTCGAGATGGCCGAGAACGTGCGTCCGATCTTCACCGAAGTCATCGTGGCCCCGAACTATGAGCCCGAGGCGCTGGAACTGCTGCGCACCAAGAAGAAGAACCTGCGCATCCTCAAGGTCGCCGAGCCCGCCAACCCGAAGACCCAGTTCCGTCAGATCGAAGGCGGTCTGCTGGTGCAGCAGCCCGATCTCATCAACGCCCCCGGCGACAGCCCGGACGCTTGGAAGCTCGTGTCCGGCGAACCCGCCGACGAGGCGACGATGAAGGATCTCGTGTTCGCGTGGCGCGCCATCCGTTGCGTGAAGTCGAACGCCATCCTCATCGCCCACGATGAGGCCACCGTCGGCATCGGCATGGGCCAGGTCAACCGCGTGGATTCCTGCCATCTGGCGGTCGACCGCGCCAACACGCTGGCCGATGGCGCCGATCGCGTCACCGGTTCCGTCGCGGCATCCGACGCGTTCTTCCCCTTCGCGGACGGCGCCGAAGTGCTGATGAACGCCGGTGTGAAGGCCATCGTCCAGCCCGGCGGTTCCATCCGCGATGAGGAGGTCATCGAAGCGGCCAAGAAGGCCGGCGTGACCATGTACCTCACCGGCACCCGCCACTTCCTGCACTGATTCCATGCCTGCCGGCCGTACGGCTCGTCCGCGACAGCGGAACCGATCGATAGCCCGGCGGGCATGATATGCGTGAAATAAGGCTCGGCCCGTTTGCCGATATAACGGGCCGAGCCTATTATTGTGCCCACATGCCGTATTCCGGTATTCCAACAAGCCTTTCAGACAAGGGGAGCAATGCACGATCATCCATACGTCAGCGAAGCCAGCGAAGGCAAGCCCTGGTTTGAATGGTGCGTCGCCGGTGTCGTCATCGTCGCCGGCGTCATCGCGGCCCTTGGATACACAACGGCCGCCACGGTGTTGATTTCCGTGGCGGCCATCATCTCCGGCTCCGTGCGCCTGATCATGCGCGATAAGAGCCCTTGGAAAGTGCGATCAGTCGCGTTCGACTCCTTCATCGGAATCTGCCTTGGCATCGGACTGCTCGTCACGTACTTCAGCTTCTGACGCACCGGTCGTTTCCGCCGGGGCGTCAACGGCTTGCGCATCCTCGACGGGAGCTTCGGCGGTGTTCTGTTCCGCGTTCTCGTCGTAGGCGTTCAGCTGCGCCGGGTCGTCGCTCTTCTTCGGGGCCTTCACCATCATGACCAGCGAAACCACTGCGGCGGCCAGCACCGGGCACACCCAGAACAGCCACAGCTGCGTAAGCGGGTTCTGCGTCAGATCCTGGTTGTAGGCGAACAGCGCGATGCCGGTGGAACGGGCCGGGTTGAGCGCGGCGCCGGTGACAGGGAACGCGATCGTCGCGCCGAAGGCGTAGGAGACGCCCATGTAGGCGGCGTAGTTCTTCTTGCCGTACTGGGTCATCGCCACCGCGATGATGACGATGGCGGCGACGATCTCCACTGCGGCGGCCTGGCTGACGGAGAAGTTCAGACCATACTGCTGTAGCGTGCTGTAGGCGAGGGAGCCCTTGTCGAAACCGTTGACCGCGGTGGTCAGCCACTGCTTGGCGGCGATGGTGGAGGAGGTCGGCAGCAGGGACTTGATCAGCAGGCCGGCCAGCGCGCCGCCCACGACCTGGAAGATGATGTAGAGGATGCCGTCGAGCACCTTGGTCCTGCCGGTAAGCATGGCGGCCACGGTGACGGCGGGATTGAACTGGCCTCCGGAGATGCCGCCAAGGAAGATGATGGCGGCGGCATAGGCCAGACCGGTGCCCAGGGCGACGTATGCGAGGTTGAGGCTGAAGATGATGGAACCGAACGTGCACATCACGTAGATGGCGAAGCAAATGACGAACGTGCCGAGCAGTTCGGCGCCAAGGCGCAGCACAAGCGGCTTCTCATCCTTCGAGGTTTCCAGCGTCACGTCCTCCGTGGGGACGGTTGCAGCAGATGTCATGTCAATCCTTTGAATTAATAATGTAACGGGTAAAACACCCGTATGACGGCTGCCAGTTTAGCAGCACCCGTCAGGTACGGTACCATAGAAAAATTGGAAGAACCTTATAGGGCCACGTTGGGAGAACGATGCCAAACGCATATTCCCGTGCCAGAAAGGCACACGACAACAATCAAGAAGGCATTCGCCTGCAGAAGCTGCTCGCCCAGGCGGGATTCGGTTCCCGTCGCAAATGCGAACAGATGATCACCGATGGACGCGTGGAAGTGGATGGCGAGCTGGTCACCGAGCTCGGTACGCGCGTCGATCCGACGCATCAGGAGATCCGCGTCGACGGTTCCCGCATCCGCATCAACAACAACCACATCACCCTCGCGCTGAACAAGCCGCGCAAGGTGCTGTCCGCCATGGACGATCCGAAGGGCCGCTACACGCTGCGCGACATCGTCGGCGACAAGTACGAGCGCATTTTCCACATGGGCCGCTTGGATTACGATTCCGAAGGCCTGATTCTCATGACGAACGACGGCGAGCTGAGCCAGCACGTCATGCACCCCAAGTACGAGGTGGAGAAGACCTATATCGCCACGCTGGAAGGCAGGATCTCCGGAACGGTGTGCCGCCGACTGGTCACCACGGGCGTGCAGCTGGATGACGGCTGGATCAAGCTCGACCGTTGCGCGATCATCGACGCCACCCGCGACACCACGATCGTCAAGGTCGTGCTGCATTCCGGCAAGAACCGCATCGTGCGCCGCATCTTCGGTTCCATCGGCTTCCCGGTGAAGCGTCTGGTCCGCACGCAGATCGGCCCGATCAAGCTCGGCGATCTCAAGTCCGGTTCCTACCGTGTGCTGAGCCAGGCCGAGGTCCGTTCGCTATCCAAGGAGGTCGGACTGTGATTCGTGTCGCCATCGACGGCCCCGCCGGCGTGGGCAAGTCCTCCACGTCCAAGGCGCTGGCCAAGTATTTCGGATTCGCGTATCTCGACACGGGCGCCATGTACCGTGCATGCGCATGGTGGTGCCTGAAGCAGGGCATCGATCTGGACGCCGAGCAGGTCGACGAGCGTGTGGTCACCGAAGCGGTGGGGGAGTTCTTCACCGGCGATCATTTCGATATCGGCGTCGATCCTGACAATCCCACCGTGAGCGCGGATGGCGAGGACATCTCCGAGGCGATTCGCTCCTCCGAGGTTTCCAGCCATGTGTCCAAGGTGTCGAACATCATTCCGGTGCGTAACGTGCTCATCGCCGCCCAGCGTGCATACATCGCGCGCGAGGCGTCCGCCGATTCCTTCTCCGGCGGTCTGGGTGTCGTGGCCGAAGGCCGTGACATCACCACGGTCGTTGCCCCGGACGCCGAAGTGCGCGTCCTGCTGACCGCACGCAAGGAGATCCGTCAGGCCAGGCGTTCCGGCCAGAGCGCCGCGGGCGTTGGCGCGGAGGATGTGGCCGCACGCGACCGCATGGATTCCAAGGTGACGAGTTTCATGACCGCCGCCGACGGCGTCACCACGGTCGACAACTCCGATATGGATTTCGAGCACACGCTCGACGTGCTCATCGACATGGTCGAAAACGCCATCGAGGAGCAGGAGTACGAACGTTACGCCGCCAACCTTGAGGATTACGAGCTCGATGAGGGTGACGAGGCGTTGATCGCCAACACCGACCTCGACGACACCGCCGATGACGGCAAGGGCAAGTCCGTGGGCGTGCTCGCCATCGTGGGACGCCCGAACGTGGGCAAGTCCTCGCTGGTGAACCGTATCCTCGGCCATCGCGTCGCCGTCGTGGAGGACACTCCCGGCGTGACCCGAGACCGCGTCAGCTATGACGCCGAATGGGCCGGCACCGATTTCAAGCTGGTGGACACCGGTGGTTGGGAGGTCGACGTCGAAGGCATCGACTCGGCCATCGCGTCCCAGGCCGAAGTGGCCGTGAACCTCGCCGACGCCGTCGTGCTCGTGGTGGACGGTCAGGTGGGCCTGACCAACACCGAGGAGCGCATCGTCAAGATGCTGCGTGCGTCCGGCAAGCCGGTCACGCTGGCCGTCAACAAGATCGACGACCGCGAAAGCGAGTATCTCGCCGCCGAGTTCTGGAAGCTCGGTTTGGGCGAGCCGTACGCCATCTCCGCCATGCACGGCAGAGGAGTGGGCGACCTGCTTGACGCGGCCATCGAATCGCTGCGTAAGGCGGAGAAGACCTCCGGCTATCTCACCCCGTCGCATCTGCGCCGCGTCGCGCTGGTGGGCCGTCCGAACGTGGGCAAGTCCTCGCTGCTCAACCAGCTGGCCAAGGAGGAGCGCACCGTGGTCAACGATCTGGCGGGCACCACCAGGGATCCCGTCGACGAGATCGTGAACATGGATGGCAAGGATTGGCTGTTCATCGACACCGCGGGCATCAAGCGCAGACAGCATAAGCTGCGTGGCGCGGAATACTATTCCTCGCTGCGTACGCAGGCCGCCATCGAACGATGCGAACTCGCACTCGTGCTGTTCGACGCCTCCGTCCCGATCTCCGATCAGGATCTGAAGGTCATGAGCTCCGCGGTCGACGCGGGTCGTGCCATCGTGCTGGTGTTCAACAAGTGGGATGCCATGGATGAGTTCGACAAGCAGCGTCTCGAACGTCTGTGGGCCACCGAATTCGATCGCGTCACCTGGGCGCAGCGCGTGAACATCTCCGCCAAGACCGGATGGCATACGAATCGCCTGACGCGTGCCATGGAGGAGGCGTTGCAGTCGTGGGATACCCGTATTCCCACGGGCAAGCTCAACGCGTTCCTCGGCCAGCTGCAGGCCGCCCACCCACACCCGCTGCGTGGCGGCAAGCAGCCGCGCATCCTCTTCGCGACGCAGGCCTCCACCAGACCGCCGCGTTTCGTGATCTTCGCCACCGGCTTCCTGGAGCACGGCTACCGTCGTTTCATCGAACGTTCGCTGCGTGAGGAGTTCGGTTTCGAAGGTTCGCCCATTCAGATTTCGGTGAACATCCGCGAGAAGAAGAAGCGTAAGTAGGCTTCATCAGGCGGCGTGGACGGCGTGCTGCGACACGCGCCACGCCGTCTTTTGGCATAAAGCGGAAGTCTGTGCTAAATTTCTTTCTCGGTGCTGATTGCACCATCGGGCCGTAGCGCAGTTTGGTAGCGCACTTGACTGGGGGTCAAGGGGTCGCGGGTTCAAATCCCGCCGGCCCGACAATTAGAAGCCGTAGTTGGAATACCAACTACGGCTTTTCTTGTATCATTCCGTTTCACATGAGGTTTTCATCGTAGATGGCGCGTATGCCGCCGATGTACCTGGGGCGGTACCGTGCGCAGATGATGCGTGCCTTGCCGATCGCGTCGAGTGAAATGCGCAGCGGGACGGCCACCGGATGCAGATGCATGCCGATCAGCGTGCCGCCGATGTCGATGCCGGCCTTCGCCTTGGACCGGATGTCCTCCACCAGCACCGGATCGGTGAAGGAGCGGTAGGCGACGGTGCCGAATGCTCCGCCCGCATGATTGGGCTGGGGGATGGCGTTGACCTGATCGAAGCCGTAACGTTCCAGGCAGGCCCGTTCGATGACCAGCGCGCGGTTGAGATGCTCGCAGCATTGCGCGGCGAGGAACACGCCGGACGGCTTCAGAACGGACTGGGCGCCTTCGAACAGGTAGGGCGCCACGTCCATGGACGTGTGGGTGCCGATCTGTTCGCCGAGCACTTCGCTCGACGAACAGCCGATGACGAAGATGTCGCCGACGGACAGATGCGCGGCATCAAGCACCTCGCGCACCGCCTGCGCGGTCTGTTGTCTGATATGTTCGAAATCCTGTGTCTGCATACCGCCGATTGTACTAGTGCGATATGGCACGGCATCCTGTGCGTTCACCGCCATCCGACGGCATGTCGCACCGACTTGCGTGGACTGCCGGGGAAGCCACGCCGAAGCCTTCACATGCACATTTGCGCGACCATAACCGTGTGGAGTAAGGTACGGTAAGAGAGCCGGAACGTACCGGGAGGGCATGCGCCACAGTGGTGGAGGGGTGTTCCGGCTGCCGGAGGAGAACGATTCCGAATAGTTCCGGGTTTAGGCCCGATTCATTCCATACCAAGGAGGGAAGGCTTCCATGCCAGACCAGTTCGACCAGTTCGATGCGAAGATGCGCGAGCATGGCATGAGCGATACCGCGATCAACCAGTTCCACAGGCTGTACGACGTGTGGAAGGCGGACGAAGGTTCCACCTGGATCCGTGAATCCGATGTGGAACCGCTGACGGGCGTGCCCAGCTTCCATGATGTCTACGAGACCATCGACCATGATGAGGCCGTCCACGCATTCGCCAAAACCGCGTTCCTGAAGCTCAACGGCGGTTTGGGAACCTCCATGGGATTGGATTGCGCCAAGTCGCTGCTACCCGTCCGCCGACACAAGGCGCGTCAGATGCGATTCATCGACATCATCCTCGGACAGGTGTGCACCGCACGCCAGCGTCTCGGCGTGGAGTTGCCGCTCACGCTGATGAACTCGTTCCGCACCTCGAAGGACACGATGAAAGTGGTGCAGGCCGACAAGCATTTCCATCAGGAAGACGTTCCTCTGGAAATCGTCCAGCATGTCGAGCCGAAGATCGATCTGGCCACCGGAGGGCCTGTGGCGTTCCCGGCCAATCCGGATCTGGAATGGTGCCCGCCCGGTCACGGCGACCTGTTCTCCACCATCTGGGAATCCGGTCTGCTGGATGTGCTTCAGGCCAAGGGCTTCAAGTATCTGTTCATCTCCAACTCCGACAATCTCGGTGCCCGCCCGTCCCGTACGCTGGCGCAGCATTTCGAGAACACCGGTGCTCCGTTCATGGTCGAAGTGGCCACACGCACCTATGCGGACCGCAAGGGCGGCCATATCGTCCGTGACAGGAAGACGGGCCGCTTGCTGCTACGCGAGATGAGCCAGGTGCATAGCGACGATAAGGCCGACGCGCAGAACATCGACAAACACCCGTATTTCAACACGAACTCGATCTGGGTGCGCATCGACAGTCTGAAGAAGAAGCTCGCCGAATATGACGGCGTGCTGCCGCTTCCCGTGATCCGCAACAAGAAGACCGTGGACCCGACCGACCCCACCAGCACTCCGGTGATTCAGCTGGAAACCGCCATGGGGGCGGCAATCAGCCTGTTCGACGGCGCGATTTGCGTGCAGGTCGACCGTATGCGCTTCCTGCCGGTCAAGACCACCGACGACCTGTTCATCATGAGGTCCGATCGATTCCATCTGACGGACTCCTATGAGATGGAGGACGGCAACTACATCTTCCCGAGCGTCAGCCTCGACCCGCGGTACTACAAGAACATCCACGACTTCGACGAGCGGTTCCCGTATTCGGTTCCTTCGCTGGCAGCGGCCAATTCCGTCACCATCGAGGGGGATTGGACGTTCGGCCGCGATGTGGCCATGTTCGCGGACGCGAAATTGCGCGATGAGGGGGCACCCCGTTACGTGCCGAACGGCGAATACGTAGGCCCTCAGGGGGTGGAACCCGACAATTGGATATGAGGCGGCAAAAAGTCTTTCAATTTTTTATGAAAAGACAACCATTCAGTAAAAAAAGCCGTAATATAAAAGAAGTGCGCAACAGCGCACGCTGTTGAAAACTCTAGCGATACGTGAGGACTAATGGCAGAAGGCACAAGCGGAAGGCGACGTTTCTCCGACAAGTGGGGCAAGCATGAGCTTGATGTGCTGGCGGTATTGTCATCTGCGTTCCCGCAGTGGCTCACTTCACGACAGATTGCCCAACGAGTGAAGGCGTATGCCGATTCATACGGTGAATTGGCCGATCAGGCGGCGAAGGCCGCATTCGCCAAGCAGTTCCAGCGTGACCGAGCCAAGCTCGCGGCCATGGGCATCGCCATCGAATCCCGTCAGCCGGAATACTCCTCGAAATCCGAAGGACAGGATTTCGCCTCGTATCGTCTTCAGCTCGGCGATGAACCCCGAGTCCGTCTGTGCTTCAAGCCTGAAGACATGTCCGTTCTGGCCGCGGCCAACTATCTGGCGCGTTCCATGTCCATGTCCAGCGAATCGGAACAGCCCGACACCAGTCGCATCTCCCGTACCGCGCCGCGTGTGCCTCAAACGCCGATTCCGGGCCTCGGCCTGGATTCCATCGCGCCGGGTCTGGGCACGCAGACCATCCCGGACGCTCTGGTCAAGGTCATCGATTCGCGCCGTTTCGCCGCCACGATCGACGTGGACGGCGAGCATATCAACGTCGCCTACACCGATTCCGATGATCTGGCCACCTACGTGCTTGAACACCCCGGCGCAGCCATCGTCAGCCCGCAGGAAGCCGTCGACGCGTTCCACCGCAGGCTGAGGGCCGCCGAGAACCTCCAATCCATTGAGGAATACGAGAAGAACGCCAACGCGCATCAGGGCGATGACGCCGATAACGTCATCGACGATTCCGAACCGACCAACGGCCATGCGCGCAAGCAGTCCTTCCAGACCGGCAGTGAAGTGGATCGCAGGCTTCGCCTCATGCTGTTCCTGTCCGCGCATCTGGGCGAGGAGTTCACGCTTGAGGAACTTGCCGATAGATTCATCGGCAAGCCGAAGACCCCCGAAGAGCAGAAGAAGTCCGTCAACGTCATCCGCAAGGACATCAATACGCTGACCACCGTCTCCGATGACGGTGAAATGGCGGGCAGTCAGTTCTTCGACATCGATTGGTCCCTGCTGGACGCGGAGGGCATCGTCTCCGCCACGAATTCGCTCGGCTTGGAACGTCTCGCCGGCATTTCCCCGCAGTACCTGAGCATGCTCACCGCTTCGGTGAGCTATCTGGCGCATTCGCCGCTGCTGCCGAACGAGCAGCGTGCCCAGGCGGAGAACCTCTACCAGCGCTTGCAGCAGCATGTCCGCCCGGGACAGACCCCGTGGCTCAGCCTCACCGGTTACGAGCTGGAGCCGCATAATTTCAACATCGTCAAGCGTGCCATCGATTCCGGTTCGCTGCTGGACATGCAGTACACCGACGGGGCGGGCAGCACCCGCCGCCGCCTGGTTGCGCCGGTGAAGATCTACGTGGACGAAGGCATCTACAACGTCGCCCTGTGGACGGATGTGGCCAAGGCCGCGCCGGAGGACAAGCAGGACATCGTGTTGAAGAACGCCGCCATCAACAAGGCGAGCGGCAAGCCGCGCACCTGGCAGGTACTGCATATCGCGCGCATCGAACAGGCGAAGATCGTGGAGCCGACCTGCAAGCTCGACATTCCCGACATGCCGTTGAGCGAGCTGCGCAAGTGGAGCTTCGACAATGGCACCGCCACGAGCTTCATCACCGACGCGAAGGATATGCCGTTCATCAAGAATCTTCCCGACGCCACGGTGGAACCGTGCGGCAAGGGGGAGAAGGTCAACCTCATCGTTTCGTCCGATTCGTGGTTCGTGGCGTTCTGCATCGCCCATGCGCGTCATCTGGTCGCGGTCGGCCCGGAAACCCTCCGTTCGATGATCGTCGCTCGAGCGCAGCGCGAACTCAGCGTCGTGCAGCGCATCGAGGATTGAGATAGGGGAGCGTCATGCCCTGGTGGATTTGGCTGATTCTTGCGCTGTTCATGCTGGCGATGATCGTCATCGGATGCGTGTACGCGATTCGTCATGGCATTCAGGCCATGCATGTGATGTCCGGTACCGCGTCGCAGATCGGCGATCGCGTCGCCCGCATGGGCGAGCCAGTGGAGGAAACCGAGCCTGAAGCGCCGTTCTTCACGCAGCCGCTCAAGGTTACGCTCGACCGTTACGAGACGACACGCACCCGGAAAGCGGAGCGTGAGATCGCCAAGCGCACACGCCACATGGAAGTATGGGAACGTTGGGATCGGGAACCGATCAAGACCCCCGATTTCATCAGCGAAACGGACGACTAAACACATCAGGTAGTAAGCATCCATATGAGTCGACATCATCAGCAACGCTCGGACGGCGCGACTATTTCGCCGTCCGAGCGTTATGCCGCTTTCAGACAACGTCAGCGCCGCGACGCCAGCATTGCGGCGCAGTTCGAACGAACCCTGCCCTTCGAACTCGATTCCTTCCAATCCGAAGCCAATCAGGCGTTGGAGCAGGGGAACAACGTGCTCGTCGCCGCGCCGACCGGTGCCGGCAAAACCGTTGTGGCCGATTTCGCCGTGTTCCTCGCGCAGCAGCACAACGTCAAAGCCTTCTATACCACGCCGATCAAGGCGTTGAGCAATCAGAAATACCATGACCTGGTCGACGTGTACGGCGAGGACAAGGTCGGCCTGCTCACCGGCGACATCTCCATCAATTCCGAAGCCGATATCGTGGTGATGACCACCGAAGTGCTGCGCAACATGCTGTACGAGCACTCGACCACACTGAGCGCGCTGCGCTACGTGATCCTCGACGAAGTGCATTACCTCGCCGACCGGTTCCGCGGTCCGGTGTGGGAGGAAGTCATCATCCACCTGCCACAGAACGTGCGCATCGTGGCACTGTCCGCCACCGTGTCGAACGTGGAGGATTTCAGCGATTGGATTTCCTCGGTGCGCGGTGACACGACGCTCATCGTGTCCGAAAAGCGACCCGTGCCGCTCGAACAGCATGTGATGCTCCAGCAGAACGATAGGACGGAACCGGAGATCATCGATCTGTACCGGCGCGATCGCAACGGCAGGCAGACATCCGAAGTGAACACGGAACTCGCCAGACGTCTGAGCCAACTCGATCATCAGGCGTCGCGCAGGCGCGGCGAGGAGCGTAGCGGCAAGACCAAGCGCCACGGAGGACCCGCCGGCAGGGGGAGAGGCGGTGCGCCGTCGCGCAAGCCGGAACGTCATACGCCCCGGCGCTGGGCGGTGGTCGACGAGCTCAACTATCTCGACATGCTTCCCGGCATCTATTTCATCTTCTCCCGCAACGGCTGCGATCAGGCCGTCGAACAGTGCCTCAACGCCGGTCTGGAACTCACCACGGACGAGGAGGCGAGACGCATCCGCGCCATCGTGGATGAGATGGTCGAAGGGCAGCTCAGCCAGGATGATCTGAAGACCTTGGGGTTCTCACGTTTCCGCTATGCCTTGGAGGAGGGGTTCGCCTCCCACCATGCGGGCATGGTGGCACTGTTCCGCCAGATCGTCGAGCGACTGTTCGAAGAAGGGCTGATCAAGATGGTGTTCGCCACCGAGACGCTGGCGTTGGGCATCAACATGCCGGCACGATGCGTGGTGGTCGAAAAGCTTGAGAAATACGACGGCACCGGGCATGTGCCGCTGACCCCGGGCGAATTCACCCAGCTGACCGGCCGTGCGGGTCGGCGTGGCATCGACACCATCGGCCACGCCGTGGTGGTGGATCATAGGGGATTCGTGCCGGCGACCGCCGCGGCATTGTCCAGCAAGCGCGTCTACCCGTTGCATTCCAGCTTCCACCCGACCTTCAACATGGCCGTGAATCTGTTGAATTCCAGCGACTATGAGACGGCTCGCACCACGCTCGACCATTCCTTCGCGCAATGGGAGGCGAACGCCTCCGCATGGCAGCTGGAATCGCAGATGACAACGCTTGAGCGTGCCTTGGAAGGCTACGAGCAGGCGTTCGCCTGCGAGCATGGTGATTTCAAGGAGTTCATGACCATTCGCATGGCGCTCAGCGATGCGGAGAAGGGTGAGCGCAACCGTCTCAAGCATCAGCTGTTCCGCACCGATGCGGAACGTTCCGAGGCGTTCCGTGAACTTGACCGCAAAATCGGCGAGCTGCGTGGCGCGGAACGTGAACATCCATGCAAGCAGTGCCCGGATCTGCAGCGCCACCTGCGCTGGGGGCATCGTTGGGCGCGTGAGATGCGCGAACTCGAACGCGTGCACCATCGTTACGATTCGCGTACCGGTTCCGTGGCTCGTCAGTTCGACCGTATCTGCGATGTGCTCACCGAACTCGGCTATCTGGATGTGCAGGGGGAACGGGATCTGGTGTTGACCGAACCCGGCCAGCTGCTGCGCCGTCTGTACAGCGAACAGGATGTCGTACTCGCCCAGGCGATACGCGGCGGCACGTTCGACTTGTTGCCCCCGGCAGGGCTCGCCGCGGTGCTGTCGTCCCTGGTCTATGAGGCGAGGCGCGGCAGCGGGGGAGAGCCACGGTATTACCCGGGGTCGATCCATGGGCCGATCGCCGTCGCCGCGCGTGAATTGAAGCATGTGCACGCCGAAGTCAGTTCCTGCTGCGAGGCACACGGCATGAACCCGTTGCCGGACATCGATTTCGGCATCCTCGACATCATGTACGAATGGGCCGATGGCCGGAGCCTGTCCGATGTGCTCCACGGCACGGAACTGACGGGCGGCGACTTCGTGCGCAACGCGAAACGACTGTCCGACGTGCTCCATCAGATCGCGGTCGCCGAACCCTATCTGGGCGAGAACGGCGCTTCGCTCGCCGATCGCGCACGGGAGGCGGCCGAGCTCGTCAACCGCGGCGTCGTGGCGTACAGCGGTATCGAGTAATACACACGGAACGGGAATATTCCAATCGTCCGAACTGTTTCGTACTGTGGAAGCAGTACTTAAGGAGGAATCACCAATATGGCAGAACGTAGCCTCAGGGGCATGAGCATCGGCGCCAAGTCGCTGGAATCCGATCAGAACGTCGATTTCGCCGCCCGTGAAGAAGTAGCCTATATTTGCCCTAACGGGCACCGTACCATCCTGCCGTTCGCCGAAGGCGCCGAGATCCCCAGCGAATGGGAATGCCACTGCGGTTCCACGGCACGTCTCGAAGGCGAGGAAGACAAGGCCAACGAGATCTCCAAGCCGACCCGAACCCATTGGGACATGCTGCTCGAACGCCGTGACGAAAAGGAACTGGCGGAACTGCTGGAGAAGCGCCTGCAGATGCACCGCGACGGTTGGATTCCCGACTACGAGTGACATGCGTTTCGGCCCGATTCATGAATCATCCGCATCAGGTTCATGGGTCGGGCCGTTCCATGCAATGCACCAGAGCAATCCGAGAAACCAGAGAAACCAGAAGATAACGACAGGGGAGAAGCCCATGACCGATACACCGAGAAAAGTCGTTCTGCTTGACCTCGACGGAACGCTCACCGATTCCGCGAAAGGCATTCTCGCGAGCGTCAAGGAAACGTTCAAAGAGCTGGGCATGCAGGTGCCCGATGCCGCTGAATTGCAGCGTTTCGTCGGACCGCCGATCATCGAGTCGCTGAAGCGCAATCATGTTCCGGACGATCAGCTGGATCATGGCGTCGACCTGTACCGCGAGTTCTACGGTGATCGTGAGATCTTCGACGATCCGAACAATCCCGGCGAAAAGGTGGCCGGCCGGTATGTCAACACCGTGTTCGAAGGCATTCCGCAGCAGCTTGCCGCCTTGCGTGCCGACGGATACTATCTGGCCGTCGCAACCTGCAAGCCGGAATACCAGGCCAAGCCGATTTGCGACAGGTTCGGTGTCACCGGCATGGTCGATGGCATCTATGGTGCGTCCAAGGACAATTCGCGCCTGTTGAAGGAACAGGTCATCGAATACTGTTTCGAGAGCATCGGATTCGACCGTTCCGTTGACCGTGCGCTGATGGTCGGCGATCGTTGGACGGATGCCGACGGCGCGAAGGCCTGTGGTCTGGATTGTCTGGGTTGCGGTTGGGGATATGCGGAGCCCGGTGAGCTGACCGAGCATGGCGCGTACCGGATCATCGACCATGTCGACGAACTGCATGACGCGGTCGTGGAATATTTCGCCGACTGATACAAGCGCACAGCGCACGACGTTCGAATAGACATACGTGAGGTGGCCGCACGGGAATGATCCGTGCGGCCACCTCACATTTATGACGAATTATGGCGAACGTTATGTCAGAAAATCAGGCTGCGCAGTACGCCGCCACGACAATCGCCAGGAACACCAGAGACAAGGCGAAGGCGCACAGGCAGACCAGAGCCAAGGCGCGACGTTGAATACGACGCATGCTGCCCCAGTCACCAAGGGTGAACACCACGGTGAGGAACGACAGGACGATGAGGTCCGTCAGAGAGATCCGATCGGCCGAACACGTGGCATAGGCGTATGAGGCGAGCCATGCGGAGAAGAGCGCGACGGCGACGCACGTGGCGACGATGCGCACGGTAAGCCGGTCGGCCCGTCGGGCGTCGTCCACGGCGGATACGACGGCCAATACGAACGAGCCGATCGCGACGATCAGACTCCAGAAGAACAACAGATTTGGGAGTACGAACATATGCAGAATCCTCCTTGATTTTCCCTTCAATACAGACAGTAGCATAGCCGTTTCTTCCCGTGTACCAAAATAGCCGATAATGTACGTTATGTCAGATAGGCATATTCATACCGCTCTTCCACCGGTCGAAACGGCCTCTCCTTGGAGTATGCTGTGGATGGAATCACATACATCGTTCTCGGACCGTAAAACCGAAAAGAACCGGAAAAACCGAAAGGACCGATTGCATGAACTGCTCCGTCGCCATCCAATTCCTGCCCATGAACGCACGCACCGACGAGGAAACCTGCGCCATCGTCGACGAGGTGATCGCGTACATCAAATCGACCGGCGTCGACTATTTCGTCGGACCGTTCGAAACCGCCATCGAAGGTGACTTCGACACCTGCATGGATATCGTTCGGAATTGCCAGCTGGTCGGCGCGAAAGCCGGCGCAACCCATGTGATGTCGTATGTCAAGATCAATTACCGTCCGGATGGCGAAGTGATGACCACCGAGCATAAGGTCGGCAAGTATCATCCCGAGGACCCGGAGCTGCACGGGCAGCACTGAGCGAACGAAACGGCGAAGCCGAAGCCGAACGGGGGACCGCTCCCCCACGATTTCCGCCCTGTATATTCTCCTGGACGCCTGGGGACTTCCCACATCGGAAGGCATGTGCCCGAACATACGATGATGGGGTGGTGCGAGACATGAATCTCGCACCACCCCATCATCATTTTGCCGCAAGGAATACGTTCCGGTGAACGGCCGATCGTCTACCGCGAACGCCTACTTCATATACCGGTTCAATCGTCTGTTCATCTCGGTCAGCATGGCCCTGCGCGACTGCATGTACAGCAGCACAATCTGCAGCGCGAGCAGCACGATGGCGATGACGCCGCCGACCGGGATGGCGCTTCCATAGAAATCATGCATCCGCGCATCATACAAATCGATGCAGTACGACGCGATCACCAACGCCATGACGAAGCAGATCACCGCCACCAGATGCCCGGCGATCGCCGTCAGCGACGGCGGCAAAACGTCCGGCTCGGTGGAACGGGACCGGTATTTACTGGAAACCAGAGCATAGACGCACTCGCCGAAGGAGGTGAGCACGCCTATCCCCCACAATACGATTGGCAGAATATCCATATCACGCTGACTGGCGCTGCTGCCGCGCCTCTAGGTTCTTGCGCATACGCGCTGCGGTCAAATCATCGACGGGCTGCACCGCCGCATTCTTCACCTGATGATCCTTCAAATCCACGTAGCTCTCATGATCCAAGGCCTCCCGGATCTGATGCCATAGCGAACCGACGGAAACGGCGAATACGGCACGCCCGCTGTTAAGCAGTTCCATCATCTGCTCATTGGTGGTGCACTCATATACCTGTTCCCCATCGCACATGATGGTGATGTGTTCCAGCTGCGACGAGGTATGAGCCACCAGAAAACCAATCGCCGTGGTCACGTTCTGCAGATTCACGCCTGCATCAAGCAGCTTCTTGGACGTGGCGAGAATCACCACGTCCTTGAATGAGTACAGTCTGCGGGACCCCGACCCGTGCGATGGCGTAATCGATGGATCAACGATCTGCTTGCGCGCCCAATAATCAAGTTGCCGGTATGTGATGCCGGCGACTTTGGACGCGACGGTCCCCCGGTAGCCTCGTGTGATGTCCTCTTCGTCGGTAAGGCTGAACAATTCGCCCTGAATGGCATGCTCGTTCAGATCATCCCGATCTTCGAGACGGACATGCAGGTGCAGTCTGCCGGATTGATCCATGATCGTCGCCTCCTATGCCGATGATGCCGGACTTGTCCTTCAGCCAAGTGTGGTTGAATACCAAGTCTAGTCCCGTCGGCCGGAGGTCAGGTTATGCCACGACGGCGGATTTGGTGAAGAAGACGAGTCGGAACTTGCCGATCATGATTTCGTCGCCGTTCTTCAACTGCGCGTGCTCGATGCGCTGGCGGTTCACGTAGGTGCCGTTCAGCGATCCGGCGTCGACGACGACGAACGCGCCGTTCACGCGGCGGAACACGGCATGGGCGCGGGAAACGGTGGAATCATCCAGCAGGATATCGGAATGCGGGTCGCGGCCGACGGTCACTTCATCCTCGTCAAGCAGATAACGCGATCCGGATACCGCTCCCCTAGTGGAAATCAGCAACGCGGTGTCGTCGGACAGACGAGCGATGGTGTCGAGATCCTCCGCGGTCAGCGGTCGATCGCTGGTTGCGGTTGCGGTTACAGGAATGGTGATGGCAGGCATGCCGATGATGGTGGTTTCGCCTGCGCTTGGGATAGGTTCAGTCATAATCGCTATTCTACCGTCTTTGCGTATTTATTTGTTGAAGGCTCTCGGGTTGCGTTAATTTCCACATTATCCGACTGTTTCACGGTGACCCTTGCGCCGTACATCACCTTCAGTCGAGATCCGATGCCACCGGCGATGTTCACGGCGTTCTGCAGGTCGGCCGGATTGCCGATGGCGCGTACCGTATACGGCGTGGTCAGCGGAATGCCGTCGCATTCCAAGCCACCGTCGTCATCCGCCCAGATGGAGGTCGAGGTGACGACACGGACATCGTTGATGGAAATGACTTCGGCTCCGGCGTTTCGCAGCTCCTCGATCAGCGTGAACATCGTCGAGGCATCGATGTCCTTATCGGTTCCCTTGCCGATGGTGACGATCACACCCTTACCCTGGGCGGGAAGACGCCCGGAGATGATGCCGCTCGTCTCCTTGTTCTGATTGGCGATGCGCTGCGCCTGCTCCCGCTGGTCGGCCGCGGCCTTCAGGCTCGACAGCTGCTGGGAAAGCTGGTTCTTGCGCTGCTCAAGGTTCTGCGCCTGTGTGCTGGTCTCGTTGATCAGACGCACCAGTTCATCCTCGCTCATCGTCTCATAGGCGGACGGGCCGCTGTTGATCTGCGTCATATAGCCGAAGCCGAGCAACGCGCACATCAGTGTGATGAGAATGGTGGATGAGGCGCGCACACGGAATCCCGACGTGCCGTTAAGCCCCTTCTTCCCCTTGCCACGTTTGCTGATCTGCGGGAAGGAACCCGTCGCCGTGTCGTCGTTGCGGCGTTCGGCCTCATTACGTGCCTTCAGATCACTGACCGTATTGCGCGTACCACGCCTGTCGTCTCGCCTGCCTCGCCTTGCCATGCTCAGCCTCGGAAGATGAAGCGGCGGATGGCGGACACGTTGGAGAAGATGCGGATGCCGAGTACGACGATGACGGCCGTCTGCAGCTGCGAGCCCACACCCAGCTGGTTGCCCAGGATCACGAGCAGCGTGGCCGTGATCACATTGGCGAAGAACGAGATGATGAACACACGGTCGGAGAACCTACGTTCGAAATACGCGCGCGCGGCGCCCAACAGCGCGTCCAACGCGGCGACGACCATGATCGGCAGATACGGTTGCAGACCCACGGGAATATCCGGACGAACGAACACCCCGACGACCACGCCGATGATCAAACCCAATACAGCTGCCATCTATTCAGCCTTCCTCGCGTAGTTGACGTCCGAAACCACTGCCGCTTTCAGTGTAATCTCCTTGGACTGTTGTACCTGCAAGCTTATTCCGGCTTTTCCGTACACGGTATACAATGCGCCGAGATTCTCCTGGCTTACGCTCTGCGCCAATTCATGCCTGTTGCCAATCGCCTTGATGCGGTATGGGCTTTCGATTGCGGTCAGGCCGATCAGGATCGTGCCGCCCGCGGTACGGATGGATGTCTGCGCGCCCAACCGTTCATCATTGATGCTGATGGCTTCCGCCCCCGAACGCCACAGCACCGACACCAATTGCTGCAGATCGGAATCGGTGACCACGCGCAGACGGCTGCCGACGCTTTCCCTCGGCGTCGCGCCATTGTTCTCGTTCGCCGCGGCGATCGGGTCGGCTACGGTGAGGGTGATCCCCTCCCCCTTGACCGCCAGCTGGCCGCTGGCCATCTCATCCTTGAGCAGCGTGCTGCCGGCCCCGGTTTCACTGACCTTCTTCGCCTGCTCGTCGACCTGCTTGCGCAGTTTGGAAACATCGTCGGAAAGACTGTTGAGATTGTTCTGCGATTCCCTGAGCTCCTTCGCCAAGCTGGTACGAACCGCCTTGCGGGGATCGGAATGAAGCTGCTGTACGAAAATGCAACCGAGGAAACCGACCGCGATGCACACCACGAAGCAGATGGTTCGCGCGGACCAGATGGCGAACGGCGAAGCGTCATGCTTGCCGAGCATGGAGTCCTGGAACATCGGGTCGACGGGACGGTTGATCAGATCGTCGATGAGACGCAGGGAATCGTCGTTGCGTACGCGGTGGCGACGTTCCCGTTCCTGGGTGTAGATATCCTCCGGTGCGGCATGTTGCGAAATGAGTCCTGCGAAGGAATGGGAGAATACCGCGCGGCGATGTTTGACGTCACGCGATTCCTCCGAAGGGTAGGAAGCCGGCATCGGATCGATGCCGCTCATCGCCTGGATTCCCTCCAGGAGCGAAGCTCCTTACGGATGACGACACTGCCTTGGCACAGGTAGATGAACCCGGCGAGGCAGTAGAGCACGGTGCCCCAAATGCCGACCGCAAGGGCGAACAGATGCAGGATATGCGCCGGCATGCCCACGCCGATATCGGCCACGACCAAGGCCACGACGGAGATCATGAGCAGCGCGGTGGCCGCCTTGCCGACGAAATGCACGGGTAACGGACCGTAGCCATACTGTGCGAGCCATAGGATCTCGATGCCCATCACGAAATCACGCGCGGCGACGACGATGACCATCCACCACGGAATGATACCCGCCACGCCGAGCGCGAGAATCGTGCAGAGGATAAGCAGGCGGTCGGCGCAGGGGTCGAGAATCTGGCCGAGCTTGCTTACCTGATTGAGTTTCCTTGCCAACGTACCGTCGAGAAAGTCGGTGATGGCGGAAAGAGCGAACACAATCAACGCCGGAATCATGCTATGCCGCGAAATCAGCCATGCCACTACGGGGATGGTGATGATTCGCAACAGGCTTAATGCGTTCGGAATGGTGAAGATGACGTCACGGGCTTCCGGACTATAGGTCGACTTATGAATATGTTTGCTCATACTGTTCAAATTTAGATGCGGGAGGCCTGCAGTGCGGTGACGATGATGCCACGCGCACCGACTTCGTACAGTTTGTCCATCAGATGGTTCACCTTGGCCTTCGGCACCATGACGCGCACCGCGCTCCACTGCTTGTCGTGCAGCGGCGAAATGGTGGGGCTTTCGAAGCCGGGCGTGACCGCGACGGCTTCGCCGACCTTGGATACCGGAATATCGTAATCCATCAGCACGTAGCGCTGCGCGGTGAGCACGCCCTGAAGACGACGGCTCAGAATGGTGAGGCGTTCGTCATGCTCGTCCAGACGCGGGCTGCGAATCAGGCAGGCCTCGGAGTGCATGATGGGATCGGCGAAAATACGCAGACCAGCATTGCGCAGCGTGGTGCCGGTGGACACCACGTCGGCGATCAGATCGGCCACGCCAAGCTGCACGGACGATTCGACCGCACCATCCAGATGGATGGTTTCGGCGTTGATGCCCTGCTCGACCAGATAATCGTGGACAAGCTTGTCGAAGGAGGTGCCGACGCGCTTGCCGTCGATGTCCTTCAGCTCCTTGATATCGGAGTCGTTCGGCGCGGCGAAGCGGAACGTCGAAGCGCCGAAACCGAGGGACATGTGCTCCACGGCCTCGGTGCCCGAATTCTTCAGCAGATCCTCGCCGGTGATACCGACGTCGATGGTTCCCCTGCCGACGTATACGGCGATGTCGAGCGGACGCAGGTAGAACAGCTCCACATCATTGTCCGGATCCTCCACGACGAGCTGACGCGGATTGGAACGCAGTCTGTAGCCGGCTTCGGCAAGCATGTTCCAAGCGGGTTCGGACAGCATGCCCTTATTGGGAACGGCGATTCGCAGCATTATTTCTTCCTCTTGTTGTTATTCGGCTTGAATATCGGTTTTGCCGGGCTCACCCGGCCTTGCATCACAGATGCTTGTACACGTCTTCAAGCGTCAGACCGTGCTTGATCATCATGACCTGCACGTGGTAGAGCAGCTGGCTCATCTCTTCGGCGGTGCGATCGGCGCCCTCGTATTCGGCGGCGATCCAGGTCTCCGAAGCTTCTTCGACGATCTTCTTGCCGATGAAGTGGGTGCCCTTGTCCAGCTCGTCGACGGTCAACGAGCCTTCCGGACGGGTCTTTGCCTTTTCGGACAGTTCTGCGAACAGCGATTCAAAAGTCTTCATGGTTTCTTTCAGTCCTTGTAGGCCGCTGCGGCCTTATCGCGAATGGAATCGATGGCTTCGGCCGGGTTCTGCGCACCGTAGACCGCGGAGCCTGCGACCAGCACGTCGGCGCCGGCCTCGGCCACGATGTGCGCGGTCTTCGGGCTCACGCCGCCATCGACCTGGATCTTGGTCTTCAGACCACGACGGGTGATCTCGTCACGCAGGCGACGCACCTTGCCCATCTGGTTGCCCAGGAACTTCTGGCCTCCGAAACCGGGCTCGACGGTCATGATAAGAATCATGTCGAATTCGTCGAGGATGTCGAAGATCGGCTCGACGGGTTCCGCGGGGCGAACCGCGAAGCAGGCCTTGCAACCCATCTCGCGCAGCTGGCGGGCCAGACGCACCGGGGCATGGGTGGCGCCCATGTGGAAGCTCACGGAGGCGGCGCCGAGCTTGGCGTATTCGGGAGCCCAACGATCCGGATCCTCGATCATCAGATGCACGTCCACAGGCAGGTCGGTGACCTCGCAGATACGCTTGACGATCGGCTCGCCGAGGGTCAGGTTCGGGACGAAATGATGGTCCATCACGTCGACATGAACCAGATCGGCGTTGGAGATGGCCTTCAGGTCACGTTCGAGATTGCAGAAGTCGGCGGACAGGATGCTAGGTGCGATTTCAATGCTCATAATCTCCTACCTTACTGTTGGCTAGGGTCATTTTGTGGATTTCTGGCTCATACGTTCAAGCTCGTCGTCCGTGACGGAACGAAGCTTTGCCGTAAGTTCATCATACGTTTTCCCGTACCGCTTCAGTACGGCGAACAGTACGATGCCGCACAGGGCCGTCAGGATGGCGGTCCATGTATTCGTGCGGATGCCGAGGATGAGGGTCGAATAGTTGATGCGGATCTCCTCGATCCAGCTGCGGCCGCAGCCGTACCAGATCATGTACACCGCGGCGAGCTGACCGGCCTTGAGCTTGCTCGCGAACCGGCTGCCCAACCAGACGATGAGCGCCGCTCCGATGAGGTTCCAGATCATCTCGTACAGGAACGTGGGGTGGAACAGGGTGTCGCTCGGGCAGGCCGTGCCTTGGTAGCAGACCTCGCTGTGGCCGATGGCGTCGCTGTTCTCGTTGAGCTTCAGTCCCCAAGGCAGCGTGGTCGGCTTGCCGTACAGCTCCTGATTGAACCAATTGCCCAACCTGCCGATGGCCTGCGCGACCAGAAGCCCCGGAGCCAGGCAGTCCAGCAGCAGCGCGAACGGGTAATGCTTGTGCCTGCACCACAGGAAAGCCGCCAGCGCCCCCACGCCGATGCCGCCGAAGATGGCCATGCCGCCTTCCCACACTTTCAGGATGTCCACGGGATCGCCCGTAGGAGGGAAGTACATGGCCGGCGTGCTCAAGCAGTGGTATAGGCGTGCGCCGACGAGACCGCACGGAACGGTCACCAGCGTGAGGTCAAGTACCTGATCGAAGGTTCCGCCGGCACGCTTCCAACGCCGGGTAAGAATCCAGACCGCGAAGCAGACGCCGATGAGGATGCACACGGCGTACATGCGGATGGTGAAAGGGCCGATCTGGAACTTGGAGAAGCCCGGCGAGGGAATGTAGGCGAGCGTCGTCATGCGCGCGCCCCGTGGATGCCTTCTGCGAGTTCCTCGGTCTTGGCCGCAAGCAGGGACAATCCTTCGGCCGTGTCGCGGGCGGTTCTTCCGTCATCGTTGAGCAGGGTGTGCACCAGCGCGGAGCCGACGATCACGCCATCGGCATACGCGCCGACCTTCGCGCCCTGTTCCGCGGTGGAGACGCCGATGCCCACGCAGACGTTCTCGGCACCGGCCTTGCGGGTGCGTTCGACCAGAGTCTGCGGGGATGCGTCGATGGTGGAACGTTCGCCGGTGACGCCCATGCGTGCCGCGGCATATACGAAGCCGCGCGTGTTCTTGGCGACGATTTCGAGACGGGAATCGGCGGAATCGGGCGAGACCAGGAATATGCGGTCAAGACCGTGACGGTCGGATGCCTCGATCCACTCCCCCGCCTCATCCGGAATCAGGTCGGGGGTGATCAGGCCGGCACCGCCGGCGTTCTCGAAATCGGTGGCGAAGCGCTCGACGCCGTAATGGTAGATGAGATTCCAATAGCTCATGATGAGCGGCACGCCGCCTGCGTTCGCCACGGTTTCCACCGCCTTGAACACGTTGGCGATCTTCTCGCCGTTATTCAGCGCGATCTGGCTTGCGGCCTGGATGACGGGACCGTCCATGACCGGATCGGAATACGGCAAACCGATTTCGACCGCGTCGACGCCATGCTCGACCATCGTCCTCAACGCGGTCAGGGAATCGTCGGGATTCGGGAAACCGTACGGCAGGTAGCCGATGAACGCCGGCTTGTTCTGCGCCTTGAACTCGGAGAACATGGCCTTGGTCCGGCTCGGCTTGTGGCTGATGCCCAGCGGCTGGCCGGACGGGGTGGTTGCTTCGTTAGTCATAATAAAATCCTTCATTCCTCACAAGTCGTCATCAGGCGACGGTGTCGCCATGCGCACCGGTCACGTCGAGGGCCTTGGCCTGATCGTCGGTCAGATAGCCGAACCACTTGCCAGCGGTGGCCATGTCCTTGTCACCTCGACCGGAGATGTTGATGATGATGACGGGATGCGTGTAGCCCTTGGCCTTCAGATCCTCGCAAGCCTTGTACGCGCCGGCGACGGCGTGGGAGCTTTCGATGGCGGGGATGATGCCCTCGCTGCGGCTCAGATCGCGGAAGGCGTTCATGGCTTCCTCATCGGTCGCCCAGGAGTAGTTGACTCTTCCGATCTCCTTGAGCCATGCGTGCTCGGGGCCGACCGAAGCGTAGTCGAGACCCGCGGAGATCGAATACGTGTCGAGGGTCTGGCCTTCGTCCGTTTCCAGCAGGTAGCTCTTGGCGCCCTGGAACATGCCCAGCTGACCGGTGCCCGGCGCGAAGCGAATGGCGTGCTTGCCGGATTCCGGCCCGTTGCCGCCGGCCTCGTAACCGTACAGGTTCACACGTTCGTCATCGAGGAAGGCGTTCATGATGCCGATGGCGTTGGAGCCGCCACCCACGCAGGCGCAGACCGCATCCGGATGGTCGATGCCATACCAATCCTGCAGCTGCTGCTTGGCTTCCTCACCGATGATCTTCTGGAAGTCGCGGACCATGGCGGGGAACGGGTGTGGCCCAGCAACGGTGCCCAGCAGATAATGGGTGTCCTTGACGTTGGTGACCCAGTCGCGCAGCGCCTCGTTGATGGCGTCCTTGAGAATCTTGTCACCCAGGGTGACTTCCACCACTTCGGCGCCGAGCATACGCATACGGGCCACGTTCAGGGCCTGACGCCTGGCGTCGATCTGGCCCATGTAGATGCGGCACTTCAGGCCGAGCATCGCGCACACGGTGGCGGTGGCCACGCCGTGCTGGCCGGCTCCGGTCTCGGCGATGACGCGGGTCTTGCCCATGCGCTTGACGAGCAGCGCCTGACCGAGCGCGTTGTTGATCTTGTGCGCGCCGGTATGGTTGAGATCCTCGCGCTTGAGGAACACGCGCGGCTCGATACCGGTCTTCTCCTTGAGCAGTTCGGCGAAACGCGGCGCTTCGGTCAGCGGGCTTTCACGGCCCACGTAGCGCTTCTGCAGCGTCATGAATTCCTTATGGAACTCCGGGTCCGCCTTGGCCTCGTCATACACGCGTTCGAGTTCGTCCAACGCGGTGATCAGGGCTTCTGGCACGTAACGGCCACCGAACTGGCCCCAGTACGGTCCCTGATGTTCGCTCAAAGGAGTGGATTCGCTGGTTTTCACCTGTGCACCTGCTTTCACTAGTCGTTGCACTGCAAGAATATGGTCGTCCGCCGTGGCGACGCCCTCGCCTACCAGCACCGCGTCGGCGCCGGCACGTCCGTAATCCTCGACCTCGACCGCTCCGAACACGCCCGATTCGGCGATCTTGATGACGTCGTCGGGCAGATTGGAGGCGAGCTCGCTGTATTTGTTCACATCGACGCGAAGGTTCTTGAGATTGCGTGCGTTGATGCCGATCACCTTCGCGCCCGCATCGATGGCCCGCTGAATCTCCTCGCGCGTATGCGTCTCGACCAGAACGGTCATGCCCAGTTCGTGGGCCAGATCGAGCAGATGCTTGAACTTATCGTCGTCGAGTGCGGCGACGATAAGCAGAATGATGTCCGCACCGTGGGCGCGCGCCTCCCAGACCTGGTAGTCGGTGACGATGAAATCCTTACGCAGCACGGGGATGTTCACCGCGGCCTTGACCTTGTCGAAGTCGTCGAGCGACCCGAGGAAGCGCCTGCCTTCGGTGAGGCAGGAGATGGCGCTCGCCCCGCCCGCCTCGTATTCGCGGGCAAGGGCCGCCGGATCGGGAATATCGCTCAGATGCCCTTTGGAGGGGGACGCACGCTTGATCTCGGCGATCACCGGAATCCCGTCGGCTTTCCTCAACCATCGAGTGGCGTCGAGGGGCGCTGCGGCTTGTGCCGCATTCCTCTTGATCTGTTCGAGGCTGACCTGCGCTTCACGCGCCTCGGCATCCTCAACCGCTCCTGCCACCAACTCGTCCAGTACCGACATGTGGTCCCTTTCTCTTGTTACAAAAGGCGTCTTTGCAAGGGTAACGTCCCCTTGCCTATAGGGCTTTCAACTGGGCCGCAATCTGGACGGCCTCGACGCTTGCCGCGGCCTTGTTGCGGGTTTCCTGCCATTCGTTGCCCGGCACGGAGTCGAGCACGATGCCCGCGCCGGCCTGCACGCTGGCCTCATGGTCACGCAGGAAGGCGGTGCGGATGGCGATGGCCATATCCATGTTCCCCGAGAAGTCGAAGTAGCCGACCGTGCCGCCGTAGATGCCACGATCCGCCGGTTCGAGCTCGTCGATGATTTCGATGGCACGCGGTTTCGGCGCACCGGAGAGCGTGCCTGCGGGGAACGCGGAGGTGAACACGTCGAAAGCGGTCATGCCATCGTTCAGCGTGCCCGTCACCGTGGAGCAGATATGCATGATGTGGCTGAATCGCTTGATGTCCATCAGCCTGACCACTTCGACGCTTTCCGGCTTGCATACACGGCTCAGATCGTTGCGGCTCAGGTCGACGAGCATGATGTGCTCGCTGCGTTCCTTGGGGTCGGCGAGCAGTTCCTTGGCGAGTTGTTCGTCCTCCTCCGGCGTGGCGCCGCGCGGGCGCGAACCCGCGATCGGGAAGGTCATGGCGTGGCCGTCGTCGACCTTGATCAGGGTTTCCGGGCTGGATCCGACCACGTTGAAGACGCGGCCCTTGGTGTCCGTCAACGCGAAGAAGTACATGTACGGGCTCGGGTTCAACGTGCGCAGCACGCGGTACACGTCGAAGGGGTCGGCCGGAGAATCGATGTCGAGACGCTGGGAGATGACCGCCTGGAACACATCGCCGTCGACGATATGCTTCTTCGTCTCCTCCACGGCCTTCTCGTAATGCGACTTCTCGGTGCGGAACCGCAACTCCGGCTGGGGCACGCTCGGGTCGAGCACGTTGATGCGCGCCTCCCCCGGCGTGGGCGTGGCGGCCTGGCACTGCATGGCGTCGAGACGTTCGATGGCGTTGTCGTACGCCCAATCGGCGCGCGTGGGCTTGTTGTCGACGTTCACCGCATTGGCGATCAGCCATACCGATCCGGAAACGTGGTCGACCACGGCGATATCGGTGGCGAGGGCAAGCACCAGCTCAGGCTGTTCGGTCTCGTTCGGAGCCTCACCGCGCAGGGTCGGCTCCCAATGCCGGATCACATCCCAGCCGACCGTACCAACCAAACCGGAGGTGAGATTCGGCAGGCCTTTGACCTTCGGCGTTTTCAACGTTTTCAACGTGGCGTGCGCGACTTCCAGCACATCGCCCTCGGTGGGCACGCCCACCGGCACCTTGCCGAGCCAGTCGGCCTGACCGCCGTTGGAACGCAGCTGGGCGATGGAGTTCACGCCGATGAAGCTGTAGCGGCTCCACGTGCCGCCGAATTCAGCCGATTCGAGGATGAACGTGCCGCTTCTGCCGGCGGCGAGACGCTCATAGAAACCGACGGGCGTTAGAGAATCGGCGAGCAGCCGGCGGACGATGGGGATGATGCGGTAGCCTTCGTCGGCGAGTTCATGGAACTGCTCGCGGGACGGCCAGGTTTCACCCCAACGCAGATTTTCGACGCTGCACTCCGCCATCACTTCGCCTCCTCCGGCTTGAAGCCTTCGACCACGGGCAGCGGGCCGCCTTCGTCGAAGCAGCTGCGCTTACCGGTATGGCATGCCGCACCCACCTGATCGACTTCCACCAGCAGCGCGTCGCCGTCGCAGTCGAGGGACACGCCCTTGACGTACTGCGCATGCCCGGAAGTGTCGCCCTTACGCCAGTATTCCTGGCGGGAACGGGACCAGAAGGTCACGCGGCCGGTGGTGAGCGTGCGGCGCAATGCCTCGTCGTTCATATAGCCGACCATCAGCACGTCACGGGTGTCGTACTGCTGCACGACCGCGGCGACCAGGCCTTTGTCATCGCGCTTCAGGCGTGCGGCGATTGCGGGATCGAGTGTTGTGGAGTTATCGTACTGCATTCTTGCTTTGCTTCTTCGGATGGATTGGATGGAAAATCAGAACATTCAGCGGACGGTGTAGCCGGCCTTGCGCAGTTCCGCCTTGACGTCGGCGATCGTCATCCTGCCGTAATGGAATACGGAGGCGGCGAGGACTGCATCCGCTCCGGCCGCAACGGCCGGCGGGAAGTCCTCGACCTTACCGGCACCGCCGGAGGCGATGATCGGGATCTTGACCTCGCGTCGCACCGCCTTGATCATTTCGATGTCGAAACCGGACTGGGTGCCGTCGGCGTCCATGGAGTTGAGCAGGATCTCACCGGCACCGAGCTCTTCGGCACGCCTGACCCACCACAATGCGTCGATGCCGGTGGATTTGCGGCCGCCCATCGTGGTGACCTCGAAACCGGACTGCGTATGCTGTTCGCCCTTTTCGCGGCGGGCGTCCACGGAAAGCACGAGCACCTGATTGCCGAAACGCTCGGCGACACGACTGATCAGCGTGGGGTCGTTGATGGCGGCGGTGTTGACGCCGACCTTGTCGGCGCCGCAGCGCAGCAGGGAGTCGACATCCTCGGGGGTGCGCACGCCACCGCCCACGGTCATGGGGATGAACACCTGTTCGGCGGTGCGACTGACCACGTCGACCATGGTCTGACGGTGCGAGCTGGATGCGGTCACATCCAGGAAGGTCAGTTCGTCGGCACCCTGACGGTAATACTCCGCCGCCAGTTCGACCGGATCGCCGGCATCCTTGAGGTTTTCGAAATGGACGCCTTTCACCACACGTCCGGCATCAACATCCAGGCACGGAATGACTCGTACCGCCAGCGACATCTTTCACTCCCACTACTACGACGGGCCAATGATTCAGTCTTTCAGACTACAGACCCTGCGTTACGAGGTCCGACGCGAGTCCACATACTAGGAACGCCGCGCCCGTGGCACGGAGCCTATTGGCTATGATTCGTTAGCCCACATGGTTTTGGCGGCATGTCGCCGGATATGGTTGACGGCCCGACGAAACGCATCATCGGGCCGCCAACCATATCCAAGCGAAGTCGCGGAACCGGAACTACCGTTCCTTGGCGGCGAGCTGACCGCACGCGCCGTCGATGTCCTGACCGCGCGTGTCGCGCAATGTGGCGGTGATGCCAGCCGAGTGGAGGATCTCAAGGAAGCGGGCCTCGTCCTCCGGCTTCGACGCCGTCCACTTGGAACCCTCGATGGGGTTGAGCGGAATGGGATTGACGTGCGCCCAATCGTCGCCGTAATGATTCAGCCTTCTGGCCAGCAGTCTGGCGTGTTCGGCCTGATCGTTGATGCCGCGCATGAGCGCGTATTCGATGCTGACGCGTCGCTTGGAGGCAAGCCAGTAATCATGTGCCGCATCCAGCACCGCGGTGGTGTTGAAACGCTTGTTCATCGGCACGAGCTCGTCGCGCAGTTCATCGCTCGGCGCGTGCAGCGAAACCGCGAGACGTACCGGCAGCCCTTCGGCCGCGAGCTTCCTGATGCCGGGTACGACGCCGACCGTGGAAACGGTGATGTTGCGTGCGGAGATGCCGAAGCCTTCCGGAGGCAACGCCGAGATCTGACGGACCGCGGACAGCACCGACCGGTAGTTGCCCATCGGCTCGCCCATGCCCATGAAGACGATGTTGCTCAGACGCCCCGGGCCTCCGGCCACTTCGCCGTCGCGCATCATCTTGGCGGCCACGCGCACCTGTTCGAGAATCTCACCGGCCGACATGTTGCGGGTCAGTCCGAGCTGGCCGGTCGCACAGAACGGGCATCCCATGCCGCAGCCGACCTGCGAGGAGATGCACAGCGTGGTGCGCGTCGGATAACGCATCAGCACGGATTCGATCAGGGAACCGTCGAACAGCCGCCACAGGGTTTTGATGGTGGTGCCGTTGTCCGCCACCTGACGGGTGACTTCGGTGATGAGACGCGGGAAGAACGCCGCCGCGGCCTCCTCGCGCTTCGCCGCCGGAAAATCGGTGAATTCCGCGGCGTTCACGTCGAAATGGCCGTAATAGTGGTTGGCGAGCTGCTTGACGCGGAACTTCGGCAGTCCCAGTTCGGCCGCCACGGCGATGCGCTCCTCGTCGGTCATGTCGGCGAAATGGACCGGCGGCTTGCCACGCTTGGCGTGATCCTTGGAAAGCACGTCGCGGAACGCGCCCTCGGTGCCGCCTTCGGTGATACCGGTTTCAGGGATTTCAGGGGAAGTCATGGGTTTCTTCGCTTCGTTCGGATTATTCGGATTCGTTCGGATTAGTGACGTCATAACGCGAGAGTGCCCGTACGGATGCACGGGCACTCTCGCGGATTTCACCGTGGTCGGGCCGTCACAGGCCCGTGACCCACAGCAGGATGCAGGTGAACGGAGCCGCCATCAGGATCGAGTCGACGCGATCCATCACGCCGCCATGTCCCTTCAGCAGGTGCCCCATGTCCTTGATGCCGAGATCGCGTTTGATCATGGATGCGCACAGGTCGCCGAAAGTACCGACGACACCGACCAGGATTCCCATCACGACGGGAACCCACCACCGGGCCGCCCACACTTGCGGGGTGTACGTGCAGAACATCACCGCGAACGCGCCGACCATGGCGAACAGCACGGATCCGGCCAAGCCCTCCCAGCTCTTCTTCGGGGAGATCCTGGGGGAAAGCTTGTGCTTGCCCAGCCACGCGCCGGCGAACAGACCGCCGGTGTCGGAGAGCGCCGGCAGGAACACCAGCATGATGGCGTGCGCCACAGGGTGACCATGGAAGGTCAGCGGCACGATGATGCAGCTCGCCAGCACCGGGATGTACAGCACGGTGAGCACGGACACGGCCACATGGCTCAGACGGCTGTGGTGCTGCTCTCCCCCATCATGGTTGAAGGAGGATTCAAGCCGGGCCCCCGCCTCGGTATGCGAAAGCTTGTTAGCCACCGCAAGCGAGAGCCTGTTGCCGAAGCTGAGTTTCGCCGTGGCGGAAAGCGCCACCAGCATGATCGAGGCCATCGCGCACAGCGACATGGCCACGACATGCAGGCGTGAATAATACGCGGCGAACAGCGTGACCGCCGAGCAGATCCAGAGCATGAACACTGGAATATGCAGTCCGGCGGTCGCGAAATCGACCCTCAGCTCCCACAGGGCCAGAATCATGAACACCACGACAAGCGCCACGAACAGGTCGACGCTTATCAGCAGGCACCCGAGGATAACCGCGATCAGCAGCACCGCCGTGGCGATGGCCTGCGGCATGTTGCGACCGGTTTTCTTGTTGATCTGGTCGAGGGTCACCTCGGCCTGATCATGGATTTGTTCATTGCGTTCCATATTCGATTGTCGGGAAGCCTCGGATCAGACCTCCATGATCTCCTTCTGCTTGGTCTCAAGCAGGGAATCGATCTCGTCGGTGACGGACTTGGTGACCTTGTCGAGGTCCTTGAGCAGGCGATCGCCCTCGTCCTCGCCCATCTCGCCGTCCTTGACGGACTTGTCGATGGTTTCCTTGGCCTTGCGGCGGATGTTGCGGACCGCGACCTTGCCGTCCTCGGCCTTGGTCTTGGCGAGCTTGACGTACTCCTTGCGGCGCTCCTCGGTGAGCTCCGGCATGGTCAGGCGGATGACATTGCCGTCGCGGTTCGGGCTCACGCCGAGATCGGAATTGCGGATGGCCTTCTCGACGGCGCCGGCCTGGGAGGCATCGAACGGGGTGACGGACAGGGTGCGCGGCTCGGGAACGCCGATGGAGGCGACGGCCTTGATGGGCGTGGGGGCACCGTAATAGTCGACCATGATGCCGTTCAGCAGGGCCGGGTTCGCGCGACCGGTGCGGATGCCGGCGAAGTTCTCCTTGGTGTTCTCGACGGTCTTGGCCATCTGTTCCTTGGCCTGTTCGATAACGCTTGCCATTATTGCTCCTTATATATGTTGCGTTGGTGGTTGTCGTTCGTTTGATATGGTCAGTCGGCCACACGCGATTCCGCGGTGGAGACCAGGGTGCCGATTTCCTCACCGACGAGGGCGCGGGTCACATTGCCTTCGCCTTCGAGGCCGAACACGCGAATGCGCTTCTTGTTGTCGCGCGCCATGGAAAGCGCCGCGGCGTCCATGACCGCAAGGTTGTCGACGAGGGCGCGGTTGTAGCTCAGGGTCTCGAAACGCTTGGCGTTCTCATCCTTGCGCGGGTCGGCGGTGTACACGCCGTCCACGCCGTTCTTGCCCATCAGCACTTCGTCGCAGTGGATTTCCAGCGAACGCTGGATGGAGACGGTGTCGGTGGAGAAGTACGGCATGCCTGCGCCGGCGCCGAAGATCACCACACGGCCCTTTTCGAGATGACGGATGGCCTTCAGAGGGATGTACGGTTCCGCGACCTGACCCATGGTGATGGCGGTCTGGACCCTGGTGGCCTGGCCTTCCTGCTCCAGGAAATCCTGCAGGGCGAGGCAGTTCATTACCGTGCCGAGCATACCCATGTAGTCGCCGCGGGAACGGTCGATGCCGGCCTGCTGCAGTTCCGCGCCGCGGAAGAAGTTGCCGCCGCCGACCACGATCGCGACCTGCACGCCCTTGTTCACTGCGGGGACGATTTCCGAAGCGATGCGGCGCACCACGTGGGTGTCGATGCCGACCTTGCCGCCGCCGAACGCCTCGCCGGACAGCTTGAGCAACACTCTGCGGGGCTTGTCGCCTGCGTTTTCGCCAGTCATAGTTATCTTCCTTCGTTGTCACTCGGCCCGCGTCGCTGACGCGCGAACCGCAAAACTACCGTTCTTCAGCATATCGGCTAACGCCGACCGTCGCATCATCAACGCGCGGGCACGATGAATCCCGATTCATGATCCCGGCGGACTAGAGGAATACGGAGATGCATTTCGCAACGATGTAGATGAGAACGCAGACCGCGGCGATCACGTAATACGGCCACAGATGGGCACGCGTGACGGCGACGAACTCGCGGATGAACGCCGCGGGCCAGTAATAGCTCTTGGTATGGCTTCCCACGCCGTCCGCCTTGAGCTTGAGATTATGCGCGTACTCGCAGGCGCGGAACACATGGTAATCGCTGGTGACCAGCGCGCACCGGTAGCCGCCCCTGTTGAGCGAACGCTTGTCCTTGTGTTCCATATTCGGACCAAGCTCATCCATGATGGCCATAGAATACTTCAGATTCTCCATGGTGGTGGTGGACTTGCTTTCCATGATCACGGCGTCGGCGGGCACGCCGCGTTCCTCCACCAAATAGTTCCTGATCGCCTCGGCCTCGGAGACGACTTCGTCCGAACCTTGACCGCCGGATGCGATGAGCTTGCCCTGCCTGCCCTGCTTCTCCCACAGCGCCACGGCCTTGTCGATGCGGCCGCGCAGCAGCGGCGTGGGTTTGTCGCCCTGCAAGCCAGCACCATGGATGATGATGTAGTCGTAGGTCCGGCGGCGCGGCAACAAGCGGTAGAACGTCGAATAGACGAGCAGCGAACCGAAGCTGAGGAAGAACCAGAACCCTTCCAGCATGATCATCAGCGTGAGCATCATGAACCAGAACGGCACAGGGAAGAAAATCGTCACCATCGGCGCGCCAATGAAGCACACAAGGAAGGTCGCAGCGAACAACGCAGGCAGCAACGCCACCAAGGAGAAGCCTTCACGCCTGATCACGATGAACGTGTCGGAGAACAGGAACACCAGTCCGACAAACGCCAGAAGATCGATGAGCACGGCGACCACGGCCCATACCAGGACGTTGTCGAAGTACAGCATGCATGTCGCGCCCAAACAGATCAGGAACAGAGACAGGAACAGGCCGTTGCGGAACTGCCTCGGTTCGCGCCAGAACGACCAGAGGAACAGCAGGCCGAACAGTATCGTCGGTGAGTTGATCAGCAATGCGTCAAGGATTCTCATATCCGCCCTCGCTCTTCCCATTCAATAGACGGTTACCAACAATAACAGCAAAAAGGGCGGCCCGCATGCAATGCGGACCGCCCAGATATCACCTATCAGGCGAATAGCGGGAGGAATCAGGCCTCCGCGCCCTTGCCGACCTCGACACGGGCGAACGCGGTGGCGGTGCCACCGACTTCCTTGAACAGGTCGCCGACGGTCTTGGACGGATCCTTGACGTAGGCCTGCTCCAGAAGCACGGTCTCCTTGTAGAAGGCGTTCAGACGGCCTTCGACGATCTTCGGAGCGATCTTCTCGATCACGGCTTCCGGCTTGCCCTTGCTCTTGAGCTCTTCGGTGGTCTTCTCGGTGGCCACGCGGGTCTCGGACTCCAGCACGTCGGCCGGAACGTCCTCGCGGGTGAGCCACTGGGCGCCCATGGCGGAGATCTGCAGAGCGGCTTCGTGAGCGACGGCGGCGCCGGCCTTATCGGTGGCGATCATCGCGACGATGCTCGGCGGCATCTCGGCGGACTTCTTGTGAGCGTAGATCTCGACATGCTCGCCGGAGATCTTGGCGAACTGGCCGACCTTGACGTGCTCGCCGAACAGGGCGGCGGCTTCCTCGACGGCTTCCTTGACGGTGCCTTCCTCAGCCTTGGCTTCCAGCAGGGCGTCCGCGGAATCGGCATCGGCTGCGACGGCGTAGCCCAGCACGGTGTTGCTGAAGTCAACGAACTTCGGGGTCTTGGCCACGAAGTCGGTCTCGGAGTTCAGCTCGACGGCGTAGCCGACTTCGCCATTGGCGCCTTCGACGACCTTGGAGGCGATGGTGCCTTCCTGGGCGGCGCGGCCTTCACGCTTGCCGGCTGCGGCGATGCCCTTGGCGCGGATGATTTCCTTGGCGCGAGCGACGTCGCCTTCGGCCTCGGTGAGGGCCTTCTTGACGTCCATCATGCCTGCGCCGGTGTCTTCGCGCACCTGCTTGATCAGAGCGGCGGTAATTGCTGCCATAGTGTTCGTTCTCCCTTATATGGAACTGGGTTTGACAGATGAAAAAATTGAAGCCCGCCGGGAGAGCGGCCGGAACCTCTCCCCCGGCGGTGCCGGATCACTCGGCCTTTTCGGCTTCGGCGGGAGCCTGGTTCTCCAGGAGCTCCTTCTCCCAAGCAGCCATCGGCTGCTCGGCGGCTTCGCCTTCGGCCTTGGTGGCCTTGCCGGAGCGCTCAATCAGACCTTCGGCGACGGCGTCGGCCATCAGGCTGGTCAGCAGTTCGATGCCGCGGATGGCGTCATCGTTGGCCGGAATCGGGTACTCGACGGCTTCCGGATCGGTGTTGGTGTCGACGATGGCGACGACCGGGATGCCCAGCTTGTGGGCTTCCTCGACGGCCAGGGCTTCCTTGTTGATGTCGACGACGAACATCGCGGACGGGGTGCGGTTCATGTTGCGGATACCGCCCAGCTGCTTGTTCAGCTTGTCCTTCTCGCGCTCGAGCAGCAGCAGTTCCTTCTTGGTCAGGCCGGAACCGTGCACGTCGGTGAAGTCGACCTCTTCGAGTTCCTTGAGGCGGGCGACGCGCTTGGAGACGGTCTGGAAGTTGGTCAGCATGCCGCCGAGCCAACGCTCGGAGACGTACGGCATGTTCACGCGGGTGGCCTGGGCGGACACCGCTTCCTGAGCCTGCTTCTTGGTGCCGACGAAGAGCACGGTGCCGTTGTGGGCGACCGTGGACTTGATGAAGTCGTAGGCGACGTCGATCATGTCGAGGGACTTGAACAGGTTGATGATGTGGATGCCGTTGCGCTGGGTGAGGATGAACTGCTTCATCTTCGGGTTCCAACGACGGGTCTGGTGACCGAAGTGCAGGCCTGCCTTCAGCATTTCGCTCATAGTGATCTGAGCCATGGTATTGCTACCTCTTTCTTGTCGGTTCTTGCCTGGCCATGCGCACCCGCGTGCAGCCTCCCTTCCCTGATGGGATCGAAGCCGACCGACACGGGCCGTCGCGAGCATGACGCGAATTTGTTGCGCGCCGGTTGACAATATTGGTTTGGTTCCAACCGCCGAGACTGCGATCGGAGCCGGTTGGCGCACGAGCCCACATAATAGCACGTCGCCCCGCCAAAATCGGCGGGGCGAGATGTCAGTGATGGTTGCGCATGTAGCGCATGGCTTCCTTGCGCTCTTCCTTCTCCAAGCGGTCGAGGTAGACATGGCCGTCGAGATGGTCGCATTCATGCTGCAGCATGCGGCCGAACAGACCGTGGCCTTCCAGCACGATCTCCTTGCCGTCCAGGTCGATGCCGCGCACGCGCGCGTAATCGGCGCGGCGGGTCTTGTACCACAGGCCCGGAACCGACAGGCAGCCTTCGTCGCCGTACTGTTCGCCGGATTTCTCTTCGATGACCGGGTTCAGAATGTAGCCGATCTTGCCGTTGATGTTGTACGAGAACGCCCTCAGGTTCACGCCGATCTGGTTGGCGGACAATCCGGCGCGACCCGGATCGTCGACGGTTTCCAGCAGATCGTCGACCAGACGGCGAACGGCCGGGGTGATCTCCTTGATCTCATCGCACGGGGTGCGCAGAACGGGATCGGGAACGACTCTGATTTCGCGAATAGCCAATTGCTTACTTCTCCTCATTCTTGGTTTCGGTTTCGGCCTCGTTGCTCTCCGGGCCGTCTTCCTGCTTGCGGATCTTCTCGGAAACGCTAGCAATCGAATCCGACACATTCACTTTGGCCTGCTCGTATGCCTGCCTGACCTTGGGGCTCATGCTGACGGAAACCTGCTTGACGGACTCGGTGGCCTGGTCGAGCAGTCGAACCGTGCTGGGCAGCGGCTTGGACGCGCCTTTGGGCACGTACAGTTCGCCGTCGATCACGTCGGAGAACCGGCTGATCACCTTGGCGCGCACCACTTTCATGCTCGGCGTGAGCGTTCCGGTCTCCTGGCTGAACTGTTCGGTGAGGATGGCGAACTTGCGCACGGATTCGGCCCTGGACACGGTGGCGTTGGCCTGATCGACGTACTGCTGGATGAAGGCGCGTACGGCGTCGTTGCGCACGATCTGCTCGATGGGCATGTCCGCGTCGAGCCCCTGGGAGGACAGCCACGAGCGGGTCATATCGGGTTCGAGTTCGATCAGGGCGGAGATGAAGGGCTTGTTGTCGCCGACGACGACCGCATGGTCGACGATCGGGCAGCTGGCGATGGTCTCCTCCATCGGCGCGGGGCTGACGTTCTTGCCGCCCGCGGTGATGATGATGTCCTTCTTGCGGCCGGTGATGCGCACGAAGCCCGCATCGTCGATGGTTCCCAGATCGCCGGTGGCGATCCAGCCGTCCTCGGACTTCGTCTGGGCGGTCAGTTCCGGCTGGCGGTAGTAGCCGATGAACACGTTCGGACCGAACAGTTCGATCTCATCGTCGTCGGTCACGCGCACGCCCATGCCCGGTCCGGGCTTGCCGACGGAGCCGACCTCGTTGTCGTCCTGCCAGTTCACCAACATGGGGGCCGCGGTTTCGGTCATGCCGTAGCCCTGAATGAAGGTGATGCCGTCCATGCCGTTGAAGAAATGGGCCAGATCGGGGTTGATCGGCGCACCACCGCAGGCGAGCCATGCGAGGTTCGGGCCGAGTGCGGAACGCACGGACTTGCCGACGGTCTGCATGTAGAAGGAGTGACGGATGCGTGCGACGGGCGAATGGCCTTTGCCTTCCTGCTCCGCCTTGGACCAGTCGGCGAAATGCGTGTATGCGCGGGCGAAAATGCGCCCGGCGATGCCGTTGCCCGCCTTTTGCGAGGCGGCGTTGTACACCTTTTCGAACACACGCGGCACGCCGAGCAGGTAGGTCGGTTTGAAGGAGCGCAGATCGGCCAGCAGGTGCTTGGCGCTGGGAATGTACCCGACCACGCCATGGCCGCCGATGCACACGTACTGGATGTACCTCGCGAAACAGTGCGCCAACGGCAGGAACAGCAGCAGACGGTTCGGCTGGTAGAGCATCTCGTCGAGGATGATGTAGCCGTTCTTCACGATATGCGTGAAGTTGCGGTTGGACAGCATGGCGCCCTTCGGTTTGCCGGTCGAGCCGGACGTGTAGACGATGGTGGCCATGTCGTCGGCCTTCACGCGGGAGATGGCCTTGTCGAGTTCGGCGTCCGTGACGCCGGCGCCGAAGTCCGCCACGGCGTCCAAACCGTTCTCCTGGAAGTTGAACACGTAGCTCAATCCGGTCGCTGTCTTGCGAATCTGTTCCAACGTCAACGCGTGGGCGTTGTCGCCGGCGAAGGCGATCAGAGGCTTCGTGTCTTCGAGGATCGACGCCGCCTGGGCCGCGGAATCGGTCTCGTAGATCGGAACGCTCACCGCGCCGATGGCGGCGCAGGCGAAATCGACGATGCCCCATTCGTAGCATGTCGCCGAATAGATGGCGACCATCACGCCGGGCCGGGCACCCAAGGCGATAAGGCCCTTGGCCACTTCACGAACGCGGGCGAGCATTTCACCGGCGGTGGCGGAGCGCCATGTGCGCCCATCATTGTCCTGCCACTCGGCGATCTCATCATCGGGGGCTTTCTGCGCACGATCCCGAAGCAGGGAGAAAATCGTGTCGCTGTCCTGGGTCTCATACGCAGGATCGGAAATATACTCTCGCAACATGGTTTCCACCATACGCCCGACTATGCCCGTCGCAACCGATTGACGTCATATGCCGCATACGATTCGGGCACCCGCGCAAGGCATGGCGGCACAACGCCGTCGGCACCCATCCCCGTTCCACCCGTTCCGCTTCGAAGCATGGCGCATGGAATGGAAAAGCCGGGCCCCGGAGGCAACCACACCCCCGAATGCCCGGCCCTCCGGTACGATTCCCCTAAATAAGCTCGATTGTAATCCCCTTCCCTTTTTCGTACGGCGACCTCACCGAGCGCCGTGGGAAACCGTGTTCACCCCGCTCAACCTATGTCGGCGAAGGTGCATACCCAGCGGCATCCGATTCGTTCGAATTTGAGGTTCGTCCAGTAGATTTCCCTGCCGAGGGAGAGCTGCACGCATGTCTCCAGGCATTGCTCGTTGATGATGGTCCCGGACTGCCAATGCAGCATGACCGGTGGAAGCCTCAGCTTCGCCCGGTATGCCTGGTCACGTCGCATCTGCTCGCCGACGATGTACGCCAGACGCTGCAAACGTTCTATGACTTTGGCGCTTGCCGCCTTGCGCAGGATTTCCGTCGACATTTTGCCCCGGACGATGTCCGCCATGAGAATGGACATCCGGAACGACGAAACCGCCAGTGTATGACACTGGCGGCCTTCGATACCGGTTTGGGCAACGTCGACGATACGGTACGGGACCGGCGCCGCGGCATAGCTGACAGAGACAAAGCCCTTGTAGACGGGCGGTTGGTTGTCTTCTGCATCAAGGGGTGTGAAGAATTGGGCATCGTGGTCCAATGAAGTCACCTCTTCCTTATCTTCTTCGTTGAATGTGCCATCGTTTGCATAGCACCATTCAAGGAAAACATATAAAGCCCCCCGAAGCAAACTCTTCGGGGGGCTTTATGGCGCGTAAAACGTTTTTTAGGCGCGACACGCCGTATGGCGTCACTGGGCGTCGTGCGGCGTAACCACCACGTTGCAGCGCTGGAAGTTCTTCACGTCGACGTAACCGGTGGAGGCCATGGTGCGGCGCAGCGCGCCGATGAAGTTGGTGGTGCCGTCCGCCATGTGGCTCGGCCCGAACAGGATCTGCTCGAGCGGGGCGACGGTGCCGACGTTGGTGCGGTAACCGCGCGGCAGCGTCTGGTGACGGGCTTCGCTGCCCCAATGCATGCCCTTGCCCGGAGCCTCGGTGGCGCGGGCCAGCGGAGCGCCCAGCATCACGGCGTCGGCGCCCATGGCGAGGGCCTTGACGAAGCTGCCGGAATCACCCATGCCGCCGTCGGCGATGACCTGCACGTAGCGACCACCCGATTCGTCCATGTAATCGCGGCGGGCTTCGGCCACGTCGGCGATGGCCGTGGCCATCGGAGCCTGGACGCCCAGCGTGGTGCGGGTTGCGGAGACCGCGCCGCCGCCGAAGCCGACGAGTACGCCCGCAGCGCCGGTGCGCATCATATGCAGGGCCGCGGTGTAGTTGGCGACGCCGCCGACGATCACCGGGACGTCGAGGTCGTAGATGAACTGCTTGAGGTTCAACGCCTCATGCGTGGTGGAGACATGCTCGGCGGACACGACGGTGCCGCGGATCACGAACAGGTCGACGCCCGCATCGATCACGGTGGAATAGAATTCCTGGGTCAGCTGCGGGGAGAGCGCACCGGCCACGGTGACGCCGGCTTCGCGGATCTCGTGCAGGCGCTTGGTGATGAGCTCCGCCTTGATCGGCTCGGCGTAGATCTCCTGGATGCGCTTGGTGGCGGTTTCCGCCGGAAGCTGCGCGATCTCGTCGAGCAGCGGGGTCGGATCGTCGTAGCGGGTCCACAGACCTTCCAGATCCAACACGCCCAAAGCGCCCATCTTGCCCATGGCGATGGCCGTGGCGGGGCTGGTGACCGAATCCATCGGAGCGCCGATCACCGGCACGTCGAATTCGTATGCGTCGATCTGCCAACCTGTCGACACATCCTGCGGATCGCGAGTCCTGCGGGAGGGGATGATGGAGATGTCATCCAGCGAATAGGCCACACGGGCCTTCTTACCCAAACCGATTTCAATTTCCTGAGACATGGTTCCACAGCGTAGTGCGCAGATGTGACAGCGCAGCGGGCCGTCTCACATAGTCGAATCATGCCGTTCCCCGTTACATTCATGCGCTAAGACTTGGTGCATCCCATCAGCCAAACAGGAGGCAATATGGCCAAGATTAAGGTAGAAGGCACGATCGTCGAACTCGATGGCGACGAAATGACCCGCGTCATTTGGAAGGACATCAAGGATCGACTGATCCTCCCCTATCTGGACGTGAACCTCGACTACTACGATCTGGGCATCGAGAACCGCGACGCCACCGACGATCAGGTCACCGTCGACGCCGCCGAAGCCATCAAGCGCGAGCATGTCGGCGTCAAGTGCGCGACCATCACCCCCGATGAGGCCCGCGTCAAGGAATTCGGCCTGAAGAAGATGTGGAAGTCCCCCAATGGCACCATCCGTAACATCCTCGGCGGCACCATCTTCCGCGAGCCGATCGTCATGAGCAATGTGCCCCGTCTGGTCCCCGGCTGGACCAAGCCGATCGTCGTCGCCCGCCACGCGTTCGGCGACCAGTACAAGGCCACCGATTTCAAGATTCCCGGCGCGGGCCGCCTCACCGTCACCTTCACCCCGGAGGACGGTTCCGAACCCATTCAGCACGTGGTGTACGACTACGGCAATGACGGCGGTGTCGCCCAGGTGCAGTACAACGTCAACGATTCGATCCGCGGATTCGCCCGCGCCTGCTTCAACTACGGCCTGATGCGCGGCTACCCGGTCTACCTGTCCACCAAGAACACCATCCTCAAGGCCTACGACGGCCAGTTCAAGGACATTTTCGCCGAGGTCTTCGAAACGGAATACAAGGAGAAGTTCGAAGCGGCCGGCCTCACCTACGAGCATCGCCTGATCGATGATATGGTCGCCAGCTCGCTCAAGTGGCACGGCGGCTACATCTGGGCCTGCAAGAACTACGACGGCGACGTGCAGTCCGATTCCGTGGCCCAGGGCTTCGGTTCGCTCGGCCTCATGACCTCCGTGCTGATGACCCCCGATGGCCAGACCGTCGAAGCCGAGGCCGCGCATGGCACCGTCACCCGCCATTACCGCCGTTGGCAGAAGGGCGAGAAGACCTCCACCAACCCGATCGCATCGATTTTCGCCTGGACCGGCGGTCTCAAGCACCGCGCCGATCTCGACAACACCCCCGAGGTCAGGCATTTCGCCGAAACGCTGGAGAAGGTCATCGTCGACACCGTCGAAGGTGGCCAGATGACCAAGGATCTCGCCATGCTCATCGGCCCGGACCAGCCGTGGCTCGACACCGAGGGCTTTATGGACGCGCTCGACACCAACCTCGCCAAGGCGCTCGCCGAGTGATTGTGCCCCGCATGTCTGTTGACGCACCTATTGGCTAGCAAGCATTAGCCTCATTGACGCCTCTTCCCCACCGTTCTTCGGGAGCGCGGGAGGAGGCGTTTTCGCGTGCATGGCATAGGCTCGGCGCCCACGCTGCTCTCACGCGAACGGCTGCACAGCTTGCCGCACGAACCGATATGCGGAGAAACACAGCTTCATCAACTACAATCGGGCACGGCCCATTGTTTCGGAAAGATTGGAAATCCATGGTTCGTACGCCCATTTTGGCACGGATGACCGCAGCGGCATCGAGCATCGCGCTGCTGCTGACACTGGCGGCATGTTCCACCACGCAACCCTCCTCCTCGGACTCCGGCAACGCGGGCAAACAGTCGGACGCCGGTACGGTGACGCTGTTCGCGCCGGCCGACGGCATCACCATGTCACAGAAGACGCCGCTGAACAAGTGGGCGAAGCTCGTTCCCCAGATCACCGGCGAACTTGAAGATCAGGGCATGACGAAAAGCGACATCGACACCCACATCTCCGACGGCATCGACGAGCAGAGCCAGCAATTGCAGGACTGGGTGGTGAAGCATATCAACGGGTTGAAGGACAAGGAGCAGACGAACCGCAGTACGCTGATCGTCGCGCCCGCATCCCAGACCAACATCTCCTCGCGCCAATACGGCGACTATGTCACCCAACCGTCCGTAAGCAAGGATTCGCAGACGTCGGAACAGCAGGAGGCGGAGAGCCGTATGCGTTCCGCGCTGCAGTTGGCGAAGAAGGCCGGCATGCACGTCGTGCTGGTATCGAATACGGTCGAAGGATTCACCCCGGACGCGTTCGTCCAGTGCTCCACGCCGGAGCAGATCGGCGAACTGCAGGCGAACATGCTGGTGAACAAACTCGATCTGGGCAAGGTGAGCAAGGACAATCCCAAGGCCGTCGAGGTCCTGCTCCCCTATGCCGGCGCCGATGACGCCGAAACCACCGAGAACGCCGAAATCGACGATACGTTCGCCCAGGAGGCCTTCAAGGGCGTGTGGAAGATCCTCAAACCCTATTACGAGCAGGGCAGGATCTACAGTCCTTCCGGAACGTTGAGCAAGGATTCCACCGACGATGATTGGAAGGAGGTCGCGTTCGACCTCAACCAAAAGGATGGCGTCGCGAAGACCTTGGAAAACCGTATTCCTCTGGTCAAGAAGGACGGGGCATCGGTTCTGACCAAAATCGACGGCATCATCGCCATGAACGATGCGGTGGCGTCCAGTGTGGTCGACAAGCTCGGCGACATGGGATATCAGGGCTCCTCGGCCGACATCAATCCGTCCATCACCATTCCCAGCATCGTGGGCAATATCGCCGGGCATAAGGATCTGCTGCGCAAGGCGGTTCCGGAGCCGTCCAAGTCGCCGGACAACGACGCCAAGGCGCAGAACGATGCCGCCGATGATTCCTCGGCGACCACGCAGAACAGTCGCAATGCGCATTGGCCGGTCATCACCGGCTACGGTAGCTATGCCGACACCATCCCCCAGGTGGTGAACGGCAAGCAGTGGATGACCGGTCTTGAGGATCGAGGCAAGTTGTCCGCCGACATCGCGAAGGTGTGCGTGCGCCTGAACGGCGGGCAGGGGCTCGACGGGGTGTCGTACGTTTCGCAGCAGACGATCAACGGTACCAAGGTTCCCACCGTCCACGAGGATCTCATGGCGGTCAGCGCCGGCAATCTGAAGAGCACGCTGATCGACCCCGGTTACATCTCCATGGCGGAGGCCGGATTGTAACCTACAGCCAGCGAACATGTGTTGGGCCCCGTCGCGGATCATCCCGCGGCGGGGCCCAACACATTCAGAAGCTAACATACGCTAGCTATCAGCTAGCCATTCCACCATTCAAGCTGTTTGGCCGAACCGTCCGAAGGCAGTCCGGTGGACTGCCGACAGACTAGAAGCCAAGACGTTCCAATTGCTTAGGATCCGACTGCCATCCCTTGGCTACCTTCACATGCAGGTCGAGTCGTGCCTTGCACCCGACGATGCGGTTCACCGCGGTACGCAGCTTCTTTTTGACCGCGGTGAGGTTCGAAGCACCCTTGCCGATGATGATGGGCTTCTGCGAATCGCGTTCCACGTAGATGGAGACGTTCACCTGGGCTTTGCCGTCGTAGGCGGCGCCGGTTTCGTTGTCTTCCGGGTAGTCGATGGAGTCGACGACCACGGCCAGGGAGTGTGGCAGCTCGTCGTTCAGCTGTTCGAGGAATGCGCCTCGGATGAGTTCGGCGATGGTTTCCTCGGGGCGTTCTTCGCTGAGCTGTTCGGCCGGGTACATCTGCGGGCCTTCCGGCGTGTGTTCGATGAGCACGTTGCGCACTTCGTCGAGGTTGTCATGCTTGAGCGCGCTGACGGGGACGATGTCGGAGAAGTCGGCGAATTCGTTGATTTCGATGAGTTTGGCGATGAGCTGTTCGCGGGAGAGTTCGTCGATTTTGGTGACGATGGCGATCAGCGGCACGCGCCATTCGAAGGTGCCGTCTTCGCGCTTGGTGGCGAAGTTGGTGCGCAGTCGGGACAGGATGCGCTTGTCGCCGGGCCCGATCTCCTGATCGCCGGGCAGCAGGAAGGCGACGACGTCCACGTCGGACAGGGATTCGTCGACGATGTCGTTCAGTCGCTGGCCCAGCAGCGTGCGGGGCCTGTGGATGCCGGGGGTGTCGACCAGTACCAGCTGCGCGTTGTCCGTGGTGAGGACGCCGCGAATCGCCTTTCGCGTGGTTTCCGGCCTGGAGGATGCGATGGCGATCTGCGTGCCGATCAGGGCGTTCACCAGTGTGGACTTGCCTACGTTCGGTCGTCCTACCACCGCCACGAAGCCGGAACGGTATGGTTCGGATGCCTGGTTGGCGTCGGTGGTTGTATCGGTCATGTCACTCCTTGTGATCGCGATGTTCGTTGTTCTCGTCATTGTCGGCGTTTTCCTGCGCTTTGCCATCTTCCTCGCGCCCCTCGACTCCATCGGGTTCGACTTCGATGGTCGACACTTTCTTGCGCCTGCCTGCGGAATCGACTGCGGTGAGCCTGATGCCTCTGGTCACCGCGGACGCTCCCACGATGGGTACGCGCCCGATGAGTTTGGTGAGCAGACCGTATACCGTGTCGACGTCGTCCTCGTCGATGTCGATTTCGTAGAGTTCCTCAAGGTCGGCGATGGGCGTGCGGGCTGGCAGGCTCCATTTGTGGTCGCCGATTTTCTTGGGTTCGGCGTGCTGCGTACGGTCGTGTTCGTCTTCCAGTTCGCCCACGATCTGTTCGATGGTGTCTTCGATGGTGACCATGCCGGCGATGCCGCCGTATTCGTCCACGACGATGGCCACATGTTGGCGGGAACGCTGCATTTGGTGGAACAGGTCATCCACGGGTTTCGATTCGGGTACGAGCATGGGGTCGCGCACGATGGAGGCCACGTCGCGGCTCATCGCCGCCGGGTTGAAAGCGGTGGCGCGTACGGCGTCCTTGAGGTAGGCGATGCCTACCAGATCGTCCACATCCTCGCCGATCACCGGTACGCGGGAGAATCCGGAGCGCGAGCAGAGCTTCAGCATGTCTTCGAGGGAGGAGTCGCGTTCGATGGTGATCATATCGGTGCGCGGCACCATGATTTCCCTGGTGAGGGTTTCCGAAAGCATAAGCACGTTGCGCATCATTTCGGATACTTCGGGATCGAATTCGTTCGATTCGACCATGCGGTCGATGGCGGCGCGGCCCTGTTCCAGCTGGATTTTCTCCAGTTCCTCATCGTCGGACAGGTCGAGGTCGCGGCGGCGTCGGCCGTCCTGGCTGGTGCCCACGCGGGCGAACGGCGTGACGGCGACGGCGAATCCGACCAGTCGCGCGTGTTTGATCATGATGTCGGTCGGCTTGTTGACGCCGGTTTCGCGCGGTCGCACCAGAATGCTCACCACCGCGACGACGAACGCGAACACCACGCCTACCAGCAGTTCAAGCCACCATGAGGCTCCCCAGGTGCCTGCGACGATGGCGACGAGCACGCCGGACAGCACGTTGCAGGTGATACGGAAGAACGCGCATGATCCCGCTGTGGCGTAGCGGTTGGCGATGAAACGCTGCACCTGCTGAATCCGCTTGACTTTCTTGGCTGTGGTGAACTGGTTGGTGTCCGGGTCGGTCTGCACTTCGAAGATGCGGTTGTTGAGGTTGGCCCGCGTCACGCGGCCGACGGCGCCTTCGGCCGCGGCCATGGATAGTGATAGCCAGACCAGCAGCGCCACGACCGTCACCAGCGCCACGCTCAGCACGACCAATGTCATTTGGCCACTCATGTCGTTCCCTTTCCCGGGGCGCAGCTTCCCTCGGCGTTTCCTCTCAATGCGTCAGTTCACGGCCGGAACCGTGTTCGGCGTCCCATGCCGCCAGTTCGTCGATGCTTCCCGCTGGCAGGCTGACGGGGGTTCCCAAATCCTGCCTCACCGCGATGAAGGTCAGCAGCAGCTGCCGCTGCAGACCGAACATCTGTCGTTCCTGTTCGGCGCCCACATGGTCGTAGCCGAGCAGATGCAGGATGCCGTGGATGGTCAGCAGCATCATTTCCTGCAATACGCCGTGGCCCGCGGCCGCGGCCTGCTGTGCCGCCACCCATGGGCAGATCACGATGTCGCCGAGCACGCCTTCCATGACAGTCGAACCGTTGCCCGGTCGCAGCTCGTCCATGGGGAAGCTCATCACATCGGTCGGCCCTTCGAGGTTCATCCAATGCATGTGCATCTGCGCGATCGGATCGGGGTCCACGAAGAGAATCGTCAGATCGGACTGCGTGCTGACACGCATCTGATCCATAACCCACAATCCCAGATCCGAGAAGAGTTTCGGATCGATAGTCCATACGGTTTCGTTGGAAACGTCAACGCTCATCGCTGCCCTCACTCTTGTTCCGGCGTGTTTCCGCGCTCGCGCGGGACATCCGCCTGTGGTCCCCGTCCAATCCTTCATGCCGGCTGTATGCCGCCACGATGCGCCCGACGAGACGATGACGCACCACGTCCTCCGCCTGCAAATGCACGAAGGCGATGTCCTCTATGCCGCCGAGGATGCGTTCGATGGTGGCCAGCCCGGAGCGTCGGACCGCGAGATCGACCTGCGTGATATCGCCGGTGATCACCATCTTGGTGTTGAATCCGAGCCTAGTGAGGAACATCTTCATCTGTTCCTCGGTGGTGTTCTGCGCTTCGTCGAGGATGACGAACGCGTCGTTGAGCGTACGGCCGCGCATGTAGGCGAGCGGCGCCACTTCGATGGTGCCGTCGTCCATGTAACGCTTGAGCTGGTCGGCGCCCAGCATGTCGGACAGGGCGTCGTACAGCGGACGCAGGTACGGGTCGACCTTCTCGTTCAACGTGCCCGGCAGGAAGCCCAGGCTCTCCCCCGCTTCGACGGCCGGTCTGGTGAGGATGATGCGGCGCACCTGCTTGTCCTGGAACGCGCGCACTGCCTTGGCGACCGCAAGATACGTCTTGCCGGTGCCGGCCGGTCCGATGCCGAAGGTGATGGTGTGCGATTCGATCGCGGTGACGTATGCCGCCTGACCTGCGGTTTTCGCCCGCACCGGATTGCCGGAGGCGTAGGTGATGACGCCGGGGACGGATGGTCTGCGGCGTTCGCGGCTCGCCCGCGCTTCGGCATCCTCCATGCGTTTGAGGTTCTCCACTGCCTTGCTGTGGCCGGGGTGGGTCGCCCTCGTGCGATTGTCGAGCGCATCGTCCTGTTCGATCATGCGACGCACGGTTTCGGCGTCCACCGGCATGGTGTGGGCCGCGTCCACGATCACGTCGAGGAGATGCTCCGCCTTGGATGCGTCGGACTCGCTCTGCTTGGACCGCGAGGTGATGATGACGCGGTTGCCCCGTACCGTGAATTCCAGTTCGGGGAACGCCCGCTCCATTTCGCGGATGACCTCGTCGACCGGCCCGAGCACGGATACCGGGTCAAGTTCTGTGGGGATGGTGATGGTGCGCGTTGTCGTCGCCACTGGTTCCTTCCGTCTACTCGTCAAGCACTTCGCCGGTCAGCACGTGCGCGTGCGCGTGGAACACGGTCTGCCCCGCGTCGCGGCCGGTGTTGAACACCAGACGGTATTCGCCGTGGAATTCCTTGTCGGCGATGCCCTGCGCGACTTCGACGATGTGCGCGAGCTGCGCGGGGTCGGCCTGGGCCAGTTCGCCCACGTTCGCGACGTGGTGCTTCGGCACGATCAGCACGTGCACTTTGGCCTGGGGGTTGATGTCCTTGAATGCGTAGGTGGTGTCGTCCTCGTACACCTTGGTGCTCGGGATCTGCCCGGCGACGATCTTGCAGAACAGGCAATCTTCGGCTTCGCTCATCGTATGCTCCTTCAACACGGTTCTTTTCAGTCTTATGCTATTGCGCCGCCCAGACGCGCAGGCCTTCGCGCCTGACGCTCACTCGTACCGCCCCAGCGACCTGCTGAGCAGCGACAACGCCACCGGTCCGGCGGTCGACGCCCTCAGGATGTTGCGTCCCAGCACCACGCTTTTCGCTCCGGCCTTGACGAATTCCCCGACCTCATCCTCGCTGATGCCGCCTTCCGGGCCGACCACCACGTATACGGTTCGCGGTTTGCCGTCGCCGAGGCATGCGTCGGACAGACAGCCGACCTGTTCTTCGATGGATGCCCAGGTGTCGGTGGCGTCCTGATGCAGCACGATGACCATATCGCCGTGCACGTTGGCGCGCAGGATCATGGAGACGATCTGCTTGCTGGACACGCATTCCGCGAGTTCGGGCGTCCACGCGCGCCGCGACTGTTCCGTCGCCGCCTGCAGCGTGGCGAGCCATTTGCGGTCGGTTCTGCCGGTTTTCCATTTCGCGATGGATCGGTCGGCCTGCCACGGCACCACGGTGTCGACGCCGATCTGCGTGGCGATGTCGATGGCCTGCTCGTCATGCCCGTTCTTGGCGAGGGCCTGCACGAGCGCCAACCTGGTGACGGGTTGTTCCTCCCTTACGAAGCTTTTGACTTCGGCGATGCCGTTCTGCGCATCGTCGAGCACAACGTCGAGCCTCAGCCCCTTGCCGTCGGAAAGCTGGAACCTGTCCCCTTCCTTCAGGCGCATGGCCTGCACGGCATGGCGCTTGACCTGCGGCGGCAGGGCGAGCTTCCAACCGGTGCTCGATTCATCGGAGTTCACCGGCACGTCATCTCTATCGGGGTCAAACAGGAACAAAGCATTCGTCATACCTTCTAGGCTAGCAACAGCGTCCCGCCCGCCGACACGCACGCGACACGCCGAGGTTGCACGGAGTCGATTCGGTGCTAAAGTATCACTCGTTGCCAAACAGCGACCTGCCCGGGTGGCGGAATGGTAGACGCGCTAGCTTGAGGTGCTAGTGGTTATTTTATACGACCGTACGGGTTCAAGTCCCGTCTCGGGCACAGTTAAAACCCCTTGGAAACAAGGGGTTTTGTTGTATCTCAAGGAGTTTTCGCGCATGCGCTTCATCGCACTTGATTCCATCGACGACGAGCGGGTGTCCGCATACGTGAATCTCACCGAAATCCAATTGCGTAATCGTCTCGAACCGGCCAAAGGTCTGTTCATCGCCGAATCCCCCAAGGTCATCGACCGCGCCTTGGCCGCGCATCGCGAGCCGTTGTCTCTGCTGGTCGAGGAACCGTGGATCGAGGGCATGGCCGACATGTTCGCGCGTATCGACGCCGAATGGGGGCCGGATATCCCCGTATATGTGGCGTCGCCGGAACAGTTGAAGCGCCTGACTGGCTACCGTCTGCACCGTGGTGCGCTGAGCGCCATGCGCCGTTGGCCGCTGCCCTCCGTCGAGGAGGTGTGCGCCGGGGCACGTCGTGTCGCGGTGATGGAGAACATCGTCGACCCGACCAACGTGGGCGCGCTGATGCGTTCCGCCGCGGCATTGGATGTGGATGCCGTGCTGGTCACGCCGTCCTGCGGCGACCCGCTGTACCGTCGCGCCGCGCGCGTGTCGATGGGAACCGTTTTCCAGGTGCCGTGGACCCGCATCGATGGCGAGGATAAGCATTACTGGCCGTTCAAGGGGCTTGAGGAATTGCGTTCGCTCGGCTTCACGACGGTGGCCATGGCGCTTGAGGATGATTCGATCAGCCTCGCCGAATTGACGCGCCGTCTCAATAGCGACGCGAGCGACCCACAGCATATCGAAAAACTGGCCCTTATCTTCGGCACCGAAGGCGACGGCTTGAACCATCACACCATCGCGAACGCCGACCTGACCGTGAAGATTCCGATGTCGCATGATGTCGACAGTCTGAACGTCGCTGCTTCGAGCGCCGTCGCTTTTTATGCAACCCGACGCCTGAATGACTAATTAGTAAAATCCCGGAAAACCTCCAGACATGCGAGCGGCGTTGCTTGCATATTGTATTTTTTGTGCAATTATTGACGGTATGGAGCCAAGCGATGAAGCTGGCTACTGGCGACGTTGCCTGCTCAACGTCACGATTGTCATGATTGTCATGAGAGGAGCCACGAAACATGGCAAAGAACAAGCAGAAGATTCTGTCCATTGTATTGGCGGGCGGAGAAGGAACCCGTCTGATGCCGTTGACCCGCGATCGTGCCAAGCCCGCGGTGCCGTTCGGCGGCGTGTTCCGTCTTATCGACTTCCCGCTGTCGAATCTGGTGAATTCCGACTACCGCCATATCGTGGTGCTCACCCAGTACAAGTCGCATTCGCTGGATCGTCATATCTCCCAGATGTGGCGCTTCTCATCGCTGCTCGGCAACTACGTCTCCCCTGTCCCCGCACAGCAGCGTCTCGGCAAGCATTGGTATCTCGGTTCCGCCGACGCCATTTACCAGACCATCAACATCATTGAGGACGTGCAGCCCGATATCGTGGTGATCGTCGGCGCCGACCACGTGTACCGCATGGACTTCGGCCAGATGGTCGAACAGCATATCGAATCCGGCGCGGAATTCACCGTGGCCGGCATCCGCCAGCCGATCGAACAGTCGAACCAGTTCGGCGTCATCGACGTGGACCCCGAGCATCCGAACCAGATCAAGTCGTTCCTGGAGAAGCCCGACACCTGCGCCGGGCTGCCGGACGATCCGAACATGTTCCTGGCTTCCATGGGCAACTACGTGGCCAATACCGACGCGCTGTTCGACGCGCTGGCCAAGGATGCCAAGAGCGAGGACACCAAGCACGATATGGGCGGCGACATCGCCCCCTACTTCGCCGCCCGCAACGAGGCCGGCGTCTACGACTTCAATTCGAACGTGATCCCCGGTTCGACGGACACCGATCACGCCTACTGGCGTGACGTGGGCACCCTGAAGCAGTTCTACGATGCGCACATGGATCTGATCGCCTACGTGCCCGAGTTCAACCTGTACAACCAGGCGTGGCCGATCTACACGAACTCCGGCACCCTGCCCCCGGCGAAGTTCATCCACGCTGGCCGTGACCGTCTGGGCCACGCCACCGATTCGATCGTCTCCCCCGGCGTCATCGTCTCCGGCGGTGAAGTGCACCATTCCGTACTCTCGCCGAACGTGCACATCCACTCCTGGTCGCAGGTCGTCGACTCCATCCTGTTCGACGGTGTCGTCGTCAACCGCCGTGCGCGCGTGTACAAGGCGATCCTCGACAAGAACGTCGTCCTGACCGAGAATTCCACGGTCGGCATCGACACCGAGCACGATCTGGCCCGTGGCTTCACCGTCACGCCCGAGGGCATCACCGTCGTGCCGAAGGGCACAGTGGTGGACGACTGACGCTCGCGATCGGCCCGGTCCCGAATACGAATATGGCGAGGCCCGGCACCGATAAGGTGCCGGGCCTCGCCATATGTTGTCGCTCGGACGTATCGAAACCGTTGCAGGGGCACCGGTACGCCGGTTGGCGACCGTCAATACCTGGCTGTCAGTATCTGAACAGTCGTACTTGCGGTACTTGGGCTGCCGATACTTACATCAGTACTTGGGCAGATTGTCGAAGTTGAAGCCGAGGGCGGCAAGCTGATCGCGGCCCTCCGGGGTGATCTTGTCCATCGTCCAACGCGGCTGCCACGTCCAGTCGATACGGAATTCCTCGACCAGACCCGCCAGCGTCGAAGCGCATTCGTCTTCGATGAGATCGGTGAGCGGGCATGCCGGCGTGGTCAGCGTCATGGTGATGATGGCGCGGCCGAGTTCGTCGATTTCGATGCCGTACACCAAGCCGAGGTCGATGACGTCGATGCCGAGCTCCGGATCGATGACCTGATGCAACGCCTCGCGGACATCCGCGGCGGTGGCACGGCCGATATCGTCCACGAACTTCAGGGGGATGGCGTTCTCGCCCTCATCCTGGCAGCACTCCCCCTCCTGCTTGCCGCACCCGCAGCCGCCGGTTTCGGCATTGGAAGCCGTGGCATCGCCGGCGCCTTCGCTGCCCACGGTTTTGGCCAAGGCCGGGTTCATCATCATCCGACGCGCGGCGTCCTCATCCTTGACCACGCCGTTCACGGCGTCGAAAATGGAAGCCTGCGGCTCGGGTACCAAAGTATCACTCATCGTTCACTCCACAATCGTTGCAATGTTGCTGCAATAGCTGCTGAACACTCTACGCCGCGACACGCAGCATGTCACGAGTCTTTCGCCGCCAGCGCCTTGGCGAGGGCGTCCTTCAGACCTTCCCATCCGAGCAGCGCGCATTTGATGCGCATCGGGTATTTCGAGGCTCCCTGGAACACGATGGCATCCTCCAGCTTGTCCTCGTCGTTCTCGTCGCCCAGCCCTTTGCCACGCGATTCCATCAAACGGTGGAACAGCTGCTCGAGTTCCATGGCGTCATCGACGCTTTTGCTTTCGACCAGATCGACCATGATCGACAGGCTCGCCTGGGAGATGGAACAGCCGTGGCCGTCCCACACCAAGCGTTCTATGGTGCGCGGCTCGCTATCGGAGACCTCGACATGCACCGTGGCCTCGTCACCGCACGTGGGATTGAACTGGTGCGATTCGCCCGGAGTGCAATACTCATGCGAGGCACGTACCGTCATCTCACCGGATCGGGCACCGGCATCCTCCCGCGCCAAATCGACGGCGAAGCTCTCCTTGCCGTGCGGATGCTTCGACGCTTCCAGGATCACCTCCTGGTACATCTGTTCGAAGTCGTCACCGCCCATGCCAAAATCAGACATATATTCTCCTTTACTTGCCGTGCGCCGAGGCTACGCCTCGAAGAACGGACGCACTTTGGCCAACGCTTCGAGCAATGCGTCGATGTCGTCGACGGAATTGTACACGCCGCAGGAGGCGCGGTTCGAAGCGTACAGGCCGAAATGACGATGCACCGGCTGGGCGCAGTGGTGACCGACCCTGATGGCGATGCCCTGGGCGTCGATGAACTGGCCGACGTCATGCGGATGCACGCCTTCGACGTCGAACGCGACGGTGCCGATACGGTTCTCGTTCTCACGTGGGCCGAGGATGCGGATGCCGTCGATATCGCCCATCTTCAACAGTTCGGCGGTCAGCATGCGCTCATGCTCCTCCAGCCGTTCCATGCCGATGGCCATCATCCATTCCGCGGCGACGCCGGCCGCAACGACCTGTGCGACGGGCTGGGTGCCGGCTTCGAACCGCGCCGGCGGCAGCATGTACTGGGCGGGCTGGTCCATCCACGCGAGTTCGACCATCGAGCCGCCGAAGTTCGCCGGAGGCAACGCTTCGAGCATCTCACGCTTGCCGTACAGGAATCCCACGCCGGTCGGACCGTACATCTTATGGGCGCTCCATGCCGCGAAGTCGACGTCCAGCGCATGGAAATCGACCTTCAGATGAGGCACGGACTGGCATGCGTCGAGCACGAAGATGCCGCCGATCTCATGCGTGCGCCTGATGATGGGCGCAATGTCGGTGATGGCACCGGTCACATTGCCCACATGCGTCACGGCGACGATTTTCGTGCGTTCGGTGATGACCTCATCGAGGTTATCGGTGCGCACGCGGCCATCCTCGGTCAGGTCCAGCCATTTGAACGTGGCGCCGGTACGCGCGGCGAGCTCCTGGAACGGCAACAACACGGAATGGTGTTCCGCCTTGGAGACCACGATCTCGTCACCGGGTTTCAGGGCGAATCTTCGGGCCGCCTCTCCCCCACGCCCAAGCGACGCGTTGCCGAACGCCGTGGCGAGCAGGTTCAATCCGGCCGTGGCACCGGCGGTCATGACGATCTCCTCCTCGCCTTCCGCCGCATTGGCGCCGACGAGCCGGGCCATCTTCGCGCGGGCGTCCTCGAACGCCGTGGTGCTGCGGGCGGCCAGCTCGTGGGCGCCGCGATGCACGCCGGCATTGATGGTCCGGTAGAATTCGCTTTCCGCCTCGATGACGCACTGCGGCTTTTGCGAGGTCGCCGCCGAATCGAGGTACACCAGCGGATGCCCGTGGATCTCCTGGTCCAGAATCGGAAACTCATTGCGAATGGCTGCAAAATCTGCCATGTACACCCCTTAGAGTTCGACGTTCCTAACGGAACAGCCTTATGCCAGTGCGCTTTCGGAATCGGCGCCTTCCGGCAGGTACTGATCGTAGCCGTTCTCCTCCAGCTCATCCGCCAGCTCCGGGCCACCGGTCTTGACGAAGTGGCCGTCGGCGAACACGTGCACGATATCCGGCTTGATGTACTTGAGGATGCGGGTGTAGTGCGTGACCATGAGGATGCCGAACTTGTTGGCTTCCTTGGCGCGGTTCACGCCTTCGGAGACGATGCGCAGCGCGTCGACGTCAAGGCCGGAGTCGGTTTCGTCGAGGATGGCGAACTTCGGCTTGAGCAGTTCCAGCTGCAGCACTTCGGCGCGCTTCTTCTCACCGCCGGAGAAGCCTTCGTTCACGGAACGGGTGGCGAACTTCGGATCCATCTTGAGTCGCTTCATGGCCTCGGAAAGTTCCTTGGCCCACGTGCGGATGGCGGGCGCCTTGCCGTCGACCTCGGTCTTGGCGGTGCGCAGGAAATTCGTCATGGAGACGCCCGGCACTTCCACCGGGTACTGCATGGCGAGGAACAGACCGGCCTTGGCACGCTCGTCGGGAGTCATCTTCAGGATGTCCTCGCCGTCGAGCAGCACTTCGCCGCCGTCGACCACATACTTGGGGTGGCCTGCCAGCGTGTAGGCCAGCGTGGACTTGCCGGAGCCGTTGGGCCCCATGATGGCATGGGTCTCGTCGGAGTTGACGGTGAGGTTCACGCCTTTGAGGATCGGCTTGATGCCGTCCTTGGTTTCGACGTGGGCGTACAGATCTTTGATTTCAAGCGTTGACATGGTTCCTTAATCCTTTACGTTTCACTGTTCCTCGAGCACCTGCGCCATGGCGTCGCTTTCGCCGCGCGCCAGACGCTTGTCGATGACGTCCATGAGATGGTCGCAGATGGCCGGAATGCCGATCTCCTCGACGAGTTCGTTGAAGAAGCCGCGCACGACGAGCTTGCGCGCCTCGGTTTCGCTGATGCCGCGCGACTGCAGGTAGAACAGCTCCTCGTCATCGAAACGACCGACCGAGGAGGCATGGCCAGCGCCGATGATGTTGCCGTTCTCGATTTCAAGATTCGGCTCGGAATCGGCGATGGCGCCCGGGGTGAGCACCAGATTGCGGTTGAGCTCGTAGGAATCGGTGCCGGGTGCGGTGGGTTCGATCAGCGCGTTGCCGACCCACGTGGAATGCGCCCCCTTACCGTCGAGTGCACCCTTGTAGACCACGCGGCTCTTGCACTCCGGATGGTTATGCACCACCATCGTGCGATGCTCGATATGCTCGCCGGGGTCGACGAAGTAGATGCCGAGCATGTTGAGATCGCCCTGCTCGCCGCCGAAATCCTGATCCATGCGGATGCGCACGACGTCACCACCGAGCGTCACCACGGAATGGCGCAGCGAAGCGCCTTCGCCCACATGGATGCGATGGTTGCCCACATGCTTCGAACCGGCATTCCACTCCTGGATGAAAGTGGTGGACACGTTCGAATGCTTGCCGGTGACGATTTCCACGCCTTCGGCGAGACGGGCGTCGCCGTCATGCTCGACGACGACATCGGCATGCGTATCGTCCCCCGCCGCGATCACCAGATGGAATGCATCGAGATCCATGCCGGCGCCATGCACCTTGACGAGCACCGGCTGGGCGATTTCACCCTTCAGCTCGAGAACGGTGGCGGTCGCGCCGGAGTTCCATTCCACGGCGGAAACGCGGTCGGACGGTTCGGACACCGTGCCGGACGGCCCTTCGCCAAGCCTGACCTGGCTCAGGGTAACGCCTTCCGCAAGTGCGGACCCGTCGATCATGCCGACTTCGATGCCGGTCTCGCCGGACGGGACGAACACGTTGAAGAATTCGCTGATGCGCTCGACGGGCGTATAGCGCCAATCCTCCTGCTTGCGGTTCGGTTCGGGGAACGCCCCGACCTCGAAGGAACGGGGGTTGCGGTCCGCCGAGGACGGCATGGCCGCGGGGTTCGCGTACGGATCGTTCGGATCCGCCACGGGGATATTGATTTCCTTGGCTTCGGTCATGGCTCAGCCCACCGATCCTTCCATCTGCAGTTCCACAAGTCTGTTCAGCTCAAGCGCGTATTCCATCGGCAGCTCGCGGCTGATCGGCTCGACGAAGCCGCGCACGATCATGCCCATGGCCTCGTCCTCGGAAAGGCCGCGGCTCATCAGGTAGAACAGCTGGTCCTCGGAGACCTTGGAAACCGTCGCCTCATGCGCCATGGACACGTCGTCCTCGCGCACATCGACATGCGGGTAGGTGTCGGAACGGCTGAATTCGTCCACCAGCAGCGCGTCGCACACGGTGGAGTTCGAGGAGCCTTCGGCGCCCTTGACGATCTTCACGAAACCGCGGTATGCGGAACGGCCTCCGCCGCGGGAGATCGACTTGGCCACGATGGTGGAGCTGGTGTGCGGGGCGAGATGGATCATCTTCGCGCCCGTGTCCTGATACTGGCCCTTGCCGGCGAAGCCGAGCGACATGGTGCTGGCCTTGGCGTACGGTTCGGCCAGGATGCAGGCCGGATATTTCATGGTCGCCTTGGAGCCGATGTTGCCGTCGACCCATTCCATGGTGCCGCCCTCACGCACGTAGGCGCGCTGGGTGACCAGGTTGTACACGTTGTTCGACCAGTTCTGCACGGTGGTATAGCGCACGCGGGCATGCGGCTCGACGAAGATCTCGACCACGCCGGAGTGCAGGGAGTCCGTGGAGTAGATGGGGGCCGTGCAGCCTTCGACGTAATGCACGTAGGAGCCTTCGTCCGCGATGATCAGGGTGCGTTCGAACTGGCCCATATTCGGGGTGTTGATGCGGAAGTACGCCTGCAGCGGGATGTCCACATGCACGCCCTTCGGCACGTAGACGAAGGATCCGCCGGACCATGCGGCCGTGTTCAGCGCGGAGAACTTGTTGTCGTCGCTGGGGATGCACTTGCCGAAATACTTCTGCACGATGTCGGGGTATTCGCGCACCGCGGTGTCGGTGTCGACGAAGATCACGCCCTGCTTCTTCAGATCCTCCTGGATCGAGTTGTAGATCACTTCGGATTCGTACTGCGCCGCCACACCGGAGACGAGTCGCTTCTTCTCCGCTTCGGGGATGCCGAGCTTGTCGTAGGTGGAGCGGATCTCGTCGGGCAGCTCCTCCCAAGTGGTCGCCTGCTTGTCGATCGGCTTGACGTAATACTTGAAATCGTCCGCGTCGAAGTCCTTGAGATCCACGCCCCACTGCGGCATCGGCTTGCTGATGAAGTCCCTGTAGCCTTGCAAGCGCTTCTCCAGCATCCATTCGGGTTCGCCCTTATCCGCGCTGATGGCGCGGACGACGTCCTCGTCGATGCCCTTCTTCGCGGCTTCGCCCGCGGCGTCGGTATCATGCCAGCCGTAGGTGTAATCGCCGAATTGGCTGATGATCTCGTCATCCTGCCTGATCTTATCCTCGTTGACGCGGGTGCGATCGGCCACGTATTGGCTCATCTCCACGTCAGCCGCGGCGTTTGGTGTTTGTGATTCGCTCACCGGTTTGCCTCCGTCATTCACACAATGTCCTACTAGAACCTAACAGAACCGCCATGAAAAAGCTACAGCCCACACCAGATTTCGGTGTGGGCTGCAACACATTCCGGTTCGGGTGCCGTTTCACCGCCATATGCGGTTCACCGGCGTGCCGAAGCTCAGTGCTCCTGCTGGTGGTCCAACGCGGCCTTCACCAGACCGGCGAACAGCGGGTGCGGCTTGGTCGGGCGGGACTTGAACTCCGGATGGGCCTGGGTGGCCACGTAGAACGGATGCACCTCGCGCGGCAGCTCGACGAACTCGGTGAGTTCGCCGTCCGGGCTCTGGCCGGAGATACGCAGACCGGCTTCGCGCAGCTGGTCCTTGTACGCCACGTTCACCTCGTAACGGTGACGATGACGCTCGGTGACATGCGTGGTGCCGTACAGTTCGGCGACGATGGAGCCTTCCTCCAGCTCGGCCGGGTAGCTGCCCAGTCGCATGGTGTGACCCATATCGCCCTTGCCGGCGACGATGTCCTTCTGCTCTTCCATGGTCGCGATGACCGGGGTCGCGCAATCGGGCTCGAACTCGGTGGAGTTCGCGTCCTCCAGACCGAGGACGTGACGAGCGTATTCGATGACCATGGACTGCAGGCCGAGGCACAGGCCGAGGGCCGGCAGCTTGTTTTCACGGGCGAACTTCAGGGCGCCGATCTTGCCGTCGATGCCGCGGATGCCGAAACCGCCGGGCACGACGATGCCGTCGACCTGATCGAGCGCGGCGGCCGCGCCTTCCTCGGTCTCGCACTTGTCGGCCGCGACCCACTTGACGTTCACCTTGGCATAGTTGGCGAAACCGCCGGCCTTGATGGCTTCGGTGACGGACAGGTAGGCATCCGGCAGATCGATGTACTTGCCGACGATGGCGATGTTCACCTCATGCTTCGGGTGATGCACGCGCTCCAGCAGGTCCTCCCACTCGTCCCAATCGACGTCGTGGAACGGCAGGCCGAGTTCACGCACGACGTAGGCGTCGAGGCCTTCGTTGAACAGGATCTTCGGCACGTCGTAGATGCTCGGGGCGTCCACGCAGTTGACCACGCCTTCGGAATCCACGTCGCACATCAGGGAGATCTTGTCCTTGATGGACTGGTTCAGCGGGCGGTCGGAACGCAGCACCAAGGCATCCGGGGAGATGCCGAGCTGGCGCAGCATCATCACGGAATGCTGGGTGGGCTTGGTCTTGAGCTCGTGGGCGGCGGCGATGTACGGCACGAGGGAGACATGCACGAACATGCAGTTCTCGGCGCCCAAATCGCGGCGAACCTCACGCGCAGCCTCCAGGAACGGCTGGGATTCGATGTCGCCGACGGTGCCACCGATTTCGGTGATGATCACGTCGACGTCATCGGACGCCTGCGCACGCATACGGGACTTGATCTCGTTGGTGATGTGCGGGATGACCTGCACGCACTGGCCGAGGTATTCGCCGGCGCGTTCCTTGCGCAGCACCTCCTGGTAGATCTGGCCGGTGGTGACGTTCGCCTTCTGGCTCAGGTACACGTCGAGGAAGCGCTCGTAGTGGCCGATGTCGAGATCGGTTTCGGCGCCGTCCTCGGTGACGTAGACCTCACCATGCTGGAACGGGTTCATCGTGCCGGGATCGACGTTGATGTAGGGATCGAGCTTCTGCTGCAGGACCTTGATGCCACGGGAACGCAGCAAACGTCCGAGGGAGGATGCGGTCAGGCCCTTGCCAAGGGAGGAAACCACGCCACCGGTGACGAAAATATGCTTGGTGACGTGCTCTTGAGGATTGCCATGTGTTCTTCTAACCATGGAACTCCAGCTTAACATTCACAGTTGACCCGGCGTGTTATACGGATCCGGCCATGCACGAGGGGCTCCCCTCCTCACGGTGGGCGGGGTGAAAACGCCGGAACCGCACCGAAACATCAAGAGCCGGCCCCCAATCGGAGGCCGGCTCTTGCGCGTTTATCGGAGTTGCTTATGGGTCATTGTGCTCAGAGGCGTTCCTCCTTTCCACGAAGGCGGAACATCATACCGGCCGCGGCGGCGGCCAGCGCGATCAGCGCGATCACCAGCACGGAGGCGCCGGTGGCGGCGGTACCCGCGGTACCGGACGCCGTGGCGGAACCCTTCGTGCCCTTGTCGGCGGCCGGGACGACGGCGCGCTTCTGGACATGCACGGTGCGGGTGAACGTCGTGGTCTTGCCACGGGAGTTGGTCACGGAGTAGACCAGCTTGTAATCGCCCACCTTATTGGTGTCCACGCTGCCTTCGATCTCGATCTTGTCGGTCAGATCGCCATCGATGTCGTCCGTGGCGGTGACTCCGGCCTTCGGGTCGAACTTGGAACCGACGGTGATGGTCGTCGATTCGGTCACACCGCTGATCACGGGAACCACGTCGTCGGCGGAGGCGACCTTGAGCACGGTGGCGGACAGTGCGCCGGCCGCGTAGGTGGAGCCCTTGCGGACCGTGACGCTCTTGGCCTCGTCATCGCCGTACACGGTGCCGTCGGAGGCGAGCACCTCGTACTTGCCGGCGGCGACGCCTTCGACGGAGGCGGCCTTGCCATTGGCGTTGAAGATCACCACGTAGGTGCCGCTGGAGTCCTTCGCCTGGTAGGCCACGACGCCGTCGGCGGACTTGAGCATGGTCACGCTGGCGTTGATGTCGTCGTAGTTGGTCTGGCGGAGCGCCGCGATCTTGTTGCGCAGCTTGATCAGGCCCTTGACGTAATCGACGGAGCCCGCGTACTGCGTGGTGCGATCCCAGTCGATGGCGTTCGTCGCGTCGCCTGCGTTGTAGCTGTTGCCGTTGCCGCCCTTGGTGCGCAGGAACTCCTGGCCCAGCTGGATGGCGGGGATGCCCTCGGACAGGTAGACGACGGAGTCGGCGAGCTTGGCGCGCGCCTCGGTGGTCGCCTCGTCATCCGTGGGTGCGGATGCGCGGAGCTTGTCGTACAGGGTCATGTTGTCGTGGATTTCGGCGTAGTTCACCACCTGGCCGGCGTCCGCGTAGTGATCCTGCGCGTTGCCGTTCCAGCAGGTGGTGTCGGCGTCGGCATCATACTGGCAGCCGAGCACGTTGTGGGCGATGAGCTTCTCCTGATCGGCCTTGCCGGACACGAAGCCGGTGTCGGTGTCGGAGAACACGGAGCCCTTGAGACCGTCGCGGATCGAATCGTTGAAGAACGCGATGCCGTTGTTCGTGCCATCCGAAGCGACCTGGTAGGCGTTCGGCTGGATGGTCATCTCGCTCTTGTCCATCGTGGTGTTCATGTCCCAGCCTTCGCCGAGCACGATGATGGACGGATCGATCTTGTCGAGGGCCGCGCGGACTTCCTTCATCGTCTCGGTGTCGATCAGACCCATGAGGTCGAAACGGAAACCGTCGATGTTGTAGTTCTTCGCCCAGTAGGTCACCGAATCGACGATGTACTTGCGCATCATCGCACGCTCGGAGGCGGTGTCGTTGCCGCAACCGGAGTTGTTGACCAGCGAGCCGTTGTCGTCGTAGCGGAAGTAGTAGCCGGGGACCGTCTTGTTGAACGAATGATTCGCGGCATTGTAGACGTGGTTGTACACCACATCCATGATGACGCGGATATTGCTGTCATGCAGGCCCTTGACCATCTGCTTCATTTCGGTGACGCGGGAGGCCGGGTTGCTCGGATCGGAGGAGTACGAGCCTTCCGGCACGTTGTAGTTCTCCGGATCGTAGCCCCAGTTCTGCGCGCCCTTGGCGTCGTAGCTCAGGTCGCCGGTCTCGTCGACGGAACCGTAGTCGTACATCGGCATGATCTGCACGTGGGTGACACCCAGCTTCTTGAGGTAGTCGAGGCCGGAGGTCGCGCCCTTGGCGGTCTTGGTACCGGATTCGACGACGCCCAGATACTTGCCCTGCTTGTCGGCGGAGACGCCGGAGTTCGGGCTGATCGAGAAGTCGCGGATGTTCATCTCGGCGATGGACGCATCGGTGGTCTTGGAGAAGGCATCCATGCGCTTGCCCGCGTTGCCCATGTCCTTCTTGGACAGCACCACGGAACGTTCGCCGTTCGCGACCGCCGCGGTGGCGTACGGATCGGCGGAAACGTTCACCGTGCCGTCGGCGAAGGTGAGCTGATAGGCGTAGGCGGTGCCGCTGGCGAGATCGTTCACCGAGGCGCTCCACACGCCCTTGTCGCCGCTCGTCATGTCGATGGTGCGGTCGACGTCGGCGTTCGGGTCATCGGACTTGTAGATGACGAGCTTGACGTCGGTGGCGGTCGGAGCCCACAGCTTGAAGCCGGTCTTCGCGGCCTTGTAGGTCGCACCGAGATCGTCGCCGCTGTAGGCGTACTTCTTGTCGAAGGCGTCGGTGCGGACCACGGAGCCCGCGACGGCGTCCTGGGAGCCGAAGCCCTTGACCTCGACGGTGTACTTGCCGCGAACGTCAAGTTCCTTGTCGGTGGTGATGATCACCTTGGTGCCATCGGTCTTGACGCTCTTGACGGCCACGGTCTTGCCATCGGCATCCTTGACGGTCACGTCGTCCTTGATGTCGTCGGCGGAGACCTTCTTGGAGAGCTTGGCCGTCAGCTGGTTGGTGTCGGAGATCTCGGCGGACTTCATGGAAGCGCCGAGGGCCGGGCGAGCGGTGTACACCGTGGCGTCGCCGTTGAGCATCCATACTTCGGCGGTGGCGGTGGCATTGCCATCGGTGCCGTCGAACACCAGGGCGTCCGACGGGATCTTGTGATCGCCGCCGTCCGGATCCTTGGCCTTCCACGCATCCTTGCCGTAACGGCGCAGCATGCCGATGTCGGAGGTTCCGTCGTTGTTGTAGTAGGTGTAGGTGTTGAAGGAGTATTCCGCGACTTCGCCCCAATCGTCATGGGAGGTGAAGGTGGCAGCTCCGCCGTTCCAGTTGGAGGCCCAGGTCCAGATATCCCACTGCGGGACGGTGGTCGAGGTGTCCTCGGAGTTGAAGTACAGGCCGTCGTCACGGTTGTAGTGGACCTTCACCTTGACGGTGGCGGCATCGCAGGCGTAGTCCTCCGGCGCGGCGTCGAGCGTTTCGACGGTGGTCGATTCGCCCTGATCCGGGTACTTGGTGCCGTCGATCCACACTTCCGCGGTGCCGTCGGCGCTTACCTTGGCACTGCGGTCACCGCCGTACTTGTTCCAGTCGCTGGTGGTGATGATGAAGCCGAAGTTCTCGAACTTGCCGTCGAAGGTCAGCGTGGTGACCTTGCCCCAGCAGTCGCTGCCGGTGAAGGCGTGGTGCTCGGCGTTGATGTCCGTGCCGCTGGTGTCCTTGCCCCACACGTACACGCCACGGTTGTCCGAGGCGCTGGAGGGCTTGTAGTGCACGACGAGTCGGGTCTGACCGCCGATGGCTTCGGGGTTGCCCACGGTCGCGGACTGGCTTGCCACACCCATGTGAGTGATGCCCGCATTGGCGTGGTAGTTGCCGCCGCCCTTCGGGTTCTCCCACTGGTCGGTGTCGGCATCATGGAACACGAAGTCGATCTTCTTGCCCTTGGTGTCGATGGTGGCGCGGTAGTAGCCCTGCGCGTCGAGCGTCATGTCGGCTTCCGGCTGGTTCCAGTCATCGCCGAGGCCGTAGTGGACCTTCGGGGTCTTCCAGCTGGAATCGTTCGGCTTGTAGTAGATGGTGATGCTCTTGTCGTCGGGCAGGACCTCGTCATCCTCCTGGTTCACGTCCGGATCGGACGGATCGGTGGCGGTGGACGCTGCCGGGTGATCGGCCTTGGTGGCGCCGGCGTACAGCGCGATGGCGGAACGTGCCGGAACCGTGGTCTCGACCTTGCCGTTCTTGACGGTCACGGTCTTGGAGCAGTCCATGGCGGCGTACACGTTGCAGTATTCGCCGTCGGCGAGGGAAGTGGTGTACGAGGCGTCCTTGTCCTTCTTGCCGTTGTTGATGGCGATGAAGCCCTTGCTGCCACGGGAGAAGGCGATGTTGTCGCCGCCGTCATCCTGCCAATCGGTGACCTTGGTGCCGTTGACGTAGTTGCGGAAGGCGATCATGCCGCGGGTGGAGGTCCAACGCTGCTCGCAGTTCCAATCGGAATCGTTGGTGGAGCAGGCCTTGTCCATGTCGACGTCCGGCACGGAGGTCGCGGTGGCGTTGGGTGCGCCATCGTCGTTGACATCCCACTTGTAGTCGGAGAGCAGGCGCGGGGTGCCGTAGTCGTAGGCCAGCATGAAGGCGTTGGCCAGCTGGTACTTGGCGCCGTCCTTGTAGGTCAGCGCGCCCTCGTTGCGGGCGGTATCCCAGTTGGTGACGAACACGTTGGCGTCCTCGGACGACAGATCCTTGCTCAGACGGTCGCTCAAGCCCTTGAGGTTGGCGATCTTGTCCTTGAAGGTCTGGTTCATTTCGGACTTGAAGCCGAATTCGGTCACGGTGCCGTTCTGCACGTAGTTGCTCGGCTGGATACCCGCGGCTTCGGAGGAGTTGCCGATGACTTCCTGGATCCAGTAGATGTCGCTGGCGTTCTTGCCGATCTTCTTGGCGAACTTCTCCTTGATCGCCTTCATGCTGTCGGTGTGGATGTGCTTGACGGCGTCCATGCGGAATCCGCGCACGCCGGCGTTCCACAGCGAGACAAGATAATCGGACTGGATGTCCTGCACCTTCTCGCTTTCGGAGTCGAAGTCCCACATGGAGCTAAGACGGCACTCCTGGACTTCCTTCTGGTTGGTGTAGTCGGAGATGTTCTTCTTGCAGCTGTGGAAGTCGGAGGCGGTGATGCCTTCCGGGTACTGCTTGGTGGCGAAGCCCGGGTAGGTGCCGGTGGAGCCGTTGTAATCGGTGCCCGCCACACCCTTCTGGTCGCCGGCGGCTACGTCGGAACCGGTGGTCTGGTTCAGCACGACGTCGGCGATGATGCCCACGCCGGCCGCGGCGCACTGCTTGACCATGTTCTTGAATTCGGCTTCCGTGCCCAGCTTGGAGTCGAGCTTATAGCTCACGGGCTGGTAGCTGGTCCACCACTGGGTGCCCTGGATGGACTCCTGCGGAGGCGAGACCTCCACATAGGCGACACCTTCGGGACCGTAGGTGTTGGTGCATTCCTTGGCGATGGTGTTCCACGTCTGCTGGAATGCGATCACCTGAACGTCCTTCTTGCCGGAGGAGCTGGTCTCCTCGGCTTGAGCGACGTTAGGAACCGTAATCAGCGACGCGCACGACATCGCGGCGACGACACTCGCCGCCAGGATTCGTCTGAACGACCGTTGTGCGATCATGCTTCCCTTTCCTCGTCATCGAGATTCTTCCCCGCCGCACCATGCGACGTGGTTTGGTTGATAACGTAGGCAACCACGGCCAGCCACGACCTTTGGCCGACACTGGCCGTATTACTCATCTCGGCATGCACACGTTATCAATCAATGCTTTCTATGGTATTTCACATAACCTACAAAACCGAATTGGCGTTGCGTGTTGAACGGCATTGTTACGCACGCGGCGAACCATACGCATGGAACGCCCGGAAATACGGCGAGGGCCGGGTCATCCATGGGACGACCCGGCCCTCACACGACCGTACCGAAAACGGGATTCACTCCCCCGCGACCAGATGGGCGACGGCTTCCAGCGCGAGCTTATAGCCATAGAAGCCCATGCCGGTGATGGTGCCGGTGGCGACCGGCGAAATCACGGAGCGCTTGCGGAACTCGTCGCGCGCGGACGGATTGGAGATGTGCACCTCCATCAGCGGCAGCCCCTCGTCGATCACCATATGGGCGGCATCCGCAAGACCGTAGGAGTAATGGGTGAACGCGGCGGGGTTCATCACGATGGGCGTCTTCTCGTCGGCGGCCTGATGCATCCAACCGATCATCTCGGCCTCGTCGTCGCTCTGGCGAACCTCCACGTCAAGCCCGAGTTCCACACCCCACCGCGTGCACAGCTCGCGCAGGGTCGCAAGATCCTGCTTGCCGTACACGTCGGGCTGGCGCACGCCCAGACGACCGAGATTCGGCCCGTTGACTACCACGACTTTGGTCATATTCCATTCACTCCCTTGTTATCGCGGAACCATGTTCCGATACTGGACTGTTATCGCTGGATCCGGCGGAACGCCTCTTCGACGGCATCCGCGGGCGGGTCCTCAAGATGAATCGGATGCCCGATCCTGTCGAGCACGACGAAACGGAGCGTGTTGCCACGCGCCTTCTTGTCCTTGTGCATCAACGCGAGCACATCGTCCCACGAGCCGTTGCTCCACGAGGTCGGCAGGCCGAGGGAGCCGAGCAGCGAACGATGGTAATCCACCAGATCCTGATCGATGTAGCCCAGCAGGTGCGACAGCTCCGCGGCGTACACGCATCCGACGGCCACCGCGTTGCCGTGACGCCAGCGGAAATGCTCAAGCTTCTCGATGGCATGGGCGAGCGTATGGCCGTAGTTCAGGAATTCGCGCAGCCCCGCCTCCTTGAGATCGGCGGACACATGGTAGGCCTTCACGCCCACGGTATGCTCGATCAGCTCCGCGACCACATCCTTCAGATCGGAATCCAGGAACGTCGACCCGTCGAAGGCGCGCAATTCATCGGCATGATCCTCAAGGATCTGCAGGATCTCCGAATCCATGATGAAACCGGACTTGGCGACCTCGCCCAATCCCTCGATGAAGATGTCGTTCGGCAACGTGGCGAGGGCGCGCATGTCGGCGAGCACGCCGGCCGGGGTGTAGAACGAGCCGACCAGATTCTTGCCGGCTTCGGTGTTGATGCCGGTCTTGCCGCCAGTGGACGCGTCGACCATGGCCAGCAGGGACGTCGGGCAGTTCACGTAACGGATGCCGCGCATCCAGGTCGCGGCGATGAAACCGGCCAGATCGGTGGCCGCTCCCCCGCCGAGTCCGACGATCGCGTCGGAACGGGTGAAGCCCTCATCGCCCAGACGACGCCACACACCGTTGGCGACATCCACGGTCTTGCCCGCCTCGGCGTCCGGGACCACGATGTCGGACACGGTGTAGCCCGCCTGACGCAGCAGGGTGCGCGCATGGTCGCTGTGACGCTGCACCGGCTGGGTGTGGATCAAGGCCACACGCACCGGGCCATCGCCCAGAACCTCGGGCAGATGACCCATCACGCCTTCGCCGATACGCACGTCATACGGCTCGATACCCGTCCCGGTGACATGCACGTTGCGTTCGCGAATCATATCCATGACCTTTCTCGCCGCCATCTGCGGCGTCAGGCCGCGCGTGCGCACGCGCACGTTCGCGACCTCGCGGAACACGGGATCGCGTTCCACATACAATTTCCTCCAACGCTCTTCGGCATCGCCGTTGAGCATCGGGCGCCCGCCGCCGCGATTGGCCCGTTCCATGGCCTCCTCGGGGTCGGCGTCCAAGTACACGACACGCCCGCCGCGACCGACGTAATCGGCCAACGCGTCCCGCGTGGACGGGGTCATGGGAGCGCCGCCGCCCAGCGAGAAGATGCCGTCGAAATCCTCCAGCATGTCGGCGATGAGATCGGCCTCGACCTTACGGAATTCCGGCTCGCCCTCACGCTCGAAGAATTCGGGGATGCTCATGCCCACTTCGCGTTCGATGCATACGTCGGCGTCCGCGAACGGCAGATCCATGATATGGGCGACTTCCTTGCCCACGCGGGTTTTGCCCGCCCCCATCATGCCGATGAGGACGGCCACCGGCCTGGCTTTCCCTGCCATTCCGCCGCTCACCGCATGTGCTCCGGCCAGGAGGCGAGGTAGGACTCGCAGTTGCGGCGCGTCTCCTCGACGCTGTCGCCGCCGAACTTCTCAAGCGCGTACTTGGCGATGGTCAGACGGACCATTGCTTCGGCCACGACGGCCGCGGCCGGCACTGCGGTGGAATCGGAACGCTGGTTGATGGCTTGCGCGGCCTCGCCGGTGAGCACATCCACCGTGCGCAGCGCCTTCGGAATGGAGGGAATCGGCTTCATCGCCGCACGGATGACGATCGGCTGGCCGTTCGACATGCCGCCTTCGATGCCGCCCGCACGGTTGCTCACGCGCGCGATATGCCCATCCTCCACGACCATCTCGTCATGGGCTTCGGAGCCCGGGCGTTCGGCTTCGAGGAAACCATCACCGATTTCGACGCCCTTGATGGCCTGCACGCCCATGACGGCGCTGGCCAGGGCCGCGTCGAGACGGCGGTCGGATTCCACGTAGGTGCCGATGCCGGCGGGAACGCCGTAGGCGACGACCTCGATCACACCGCCGAGGGTATCGGAATTCGCCTTGGCCTCGTCGATGCGGGCGATCATGCGCGCTTCCGCATCCTTGTCGAGGGTGCGCACCGGAGAGGCATCCAGCGCCTCAAGATCGTCGGGGGTCGGGAGCGGTGCCGTAGTGCGGTCCTCAACACCGGCGCCGCCGATGGACAGGACGTGGGAGACGGTGCGGATGCCGAAGGTCTGCTCCAGGAAATCAGCCGCGATGGCACCGAGCGCCACACGGGATGCGGTTTCACGGGCGGAGGAACGCTCCAGCACCGGACGCGCGTCGTCGAAGGCGTACTTGCGCATGCCGGTCAGATCGGCATGGCCCGGACGGGGACGGCTCAGCGGCGCGTTGCGCCCTTCGCGGGGCAGCTCATGGTCGAGCGGGTCGGCACTCATGACCTCGGTCCACTTGGGCCATTCCGTATTGGCGATCTCGACGGCGATCGGCGTGCCGAGCGTGCGCCCATGACGCACGCCGGTGAGCAGACGGACCTTGTCCTGCTCGAACTTCATGCGCGCGCCGCGGCCGTAACCGAGACGACGCCTGGCCAAGGCATCCACCACGTCGCCGCTCGTGACCTCGACACCGGAGGGCAATCCCTCGATCATCGCCACCAACGCCTCGCCATGCGATTCGCCTGCCGTCTGCCAACGCAACATACGTTTCCCTTTCACTCGCAAATAACTGGGTTAATGTTAAGGCATGCCATACCTGTTCTACCTGCCGAGTTTGCTATGTGGGCTTGCGATCGGCGTCGAGGACGCGCGCGGCCGCCGCGTGCGCCCCTCTTGGATATTCGCCGGTTCGCTGGCGCAGCTCATCGCCGACATCATCGCCGCGGCGATGGCCAATTCGTTCTTCCAGATCCTGCAGGCGGTGCTGTTCACGGCACTGTGCGCCGGCGTACTGGCCCTGCTTTCGGCCGTGAAGGCGGGAGGCGTGAACGGCACGGACGCGCTGGCGATGATTCCCCTCGGACTCGCCGTGGGCATGCTCGGCCTGTCGGCCATACTCGCGTGGTGGCTCGCCATAGGCGTATTGGGGTTGCCGTTCATCTGGTGCTGGAACCGTTGCGCCGCCGGCGGTGCAAACGGCGCGAACGGCCGAGGCACGGCCCGGAGGTTCGACAGACGCGGCGGCATGCCGTTCATCCCGGTGCTCGTCGCCGCGGCCATCATCGCGGTCATTGTGGGAACAATGCTCTGACGGCGTGCGGGGGCGCGGGGCGCGATCCGTCGCGTATCTCCCGATGTCATCGGCATGTTGCCGCATCCCCATGCCGTACGCTCACATGCATGAAGGCGGTGCCCCCGGTTGAGGGGGCACCGCCTTCATGGTGAAACAGCCGATCAGTTGGCGTTCTTGTTGTTCGCCTTGTACTTCTGCACCAGCTTGTCGAATTCGTCGGCGTTATCCGTGAACTCGGTCGTGCCGGAGCTCAGATCCGTGGTGACGAAGTAAAGCCAATTGCCCTGCGGCGGGTCAAGCGCCGCCTGGATGGCCGAATCGCCCGGATTCGAGATCGGCGTGGGGGGAAGCCCCTTCTGGATACGGGTGTTGAACTTGTTGGAGGAATCGTCCAGCATCTTCTGGGTGATCTGGGAGGACTTGACGTTGTTGCCGTACGCCACGGTGGAATCCATGCCGAGGGTCATGCCCTTGGCGAGACGGTTCAGGATCACGCGGACCACCTTGCCGTAATCGTCCTTCTGGTTCACTTCGGCTTCGGCGATGGACGCCATATTGAGGATCTTCTCACGTTCGGAACCGGTGGGCACGCCGAGCGAATCGAGCTTCTCGATGCGACGTTCGACCATCATCTTGAGAATCTCCTTCGCAGAGGTCTTCGACTTGATGTCGTACTGCCCCGGTTCGAGCCAACCTTCGAACTTGCCGTTCGCCTCGGAGGGCAGGATGCCGGAACCGTCACCGTCCACGATGGATTGGAAATCGGATTCGGCGATGCCGGTCATCTCGGCCGCGCCCTTGATGACGTCGGAGACGCGTTCGCCGGCCTTCACATCGAAGAAGCCCTTGGCGTTGCTCGTATCCGAAAGGATCTTCATGGCATCGGCGTTGCTCATGTGCTTCTTCAGCTCGAAGGTGCCGGGGTACAGGTTGACGTTGTTGGCGCCGACCACGTTGGCGAAGGCCTCGGCGGACTTCACGACGCCAGCCTTGACGAGCTTCCTGCCGATGGTCAGGGCGTCCTCACCGGATTCCACGGTGAACGACACCGATCCGGTGCCCGGCCCCTCGTAATCCTCGGAAAGACGCGCGTTCGCCTCGTTCTGCGCACGGACGGCGTTGATGTGGCGCACGCCGAAATATACACCACCGCCCACAAGTCCCAAAATCACCAGAACCGCGATGACGATCAGCCAACGCTTGCGCTGCCGGTTCTTGCGGCGCTTGCGCATTTCACGACGGGATTTGGGCGGTTTGGGCGGTTCCACGACGGGAGCCGCCGAATTGCCCGTCACCCACTGCGTGTTCTCCTCGAAGTAATCGTTGAAATTATCTGCCATTACTTCTCCTGTTTTACTTCCTCTTATCTAACGCGGCTTGCAAAATCACAACAGCGGACTGTTGGTCGACTACGGGCCTGTGCCCTCTCTCTGCAATATTCGCCTGTCTGAGCTGGCGGTGTGCGCTCACCGTCGTCAGACGTTCATCCATCAATTCTATCTCTGGCACCCGTTCCAAAGCGGTTTCGCCGCTCTCCATGTATGCGCTGATCCGCTTGGCAAGATTATTCGCCCACCGACGGGCCTTCTTCGCGCTTTTACCCTCTTCCCCACTGAGCAGCAGCGGTAAACCGACGATGACGTGGTCGACGTCTTCGTCCTCGATCGTGTAGATCACATCCTCGATGGCGCGGAAGGAGTCGCCATGCACTTGGATGTTGCCGATCGGATGTGCAAAGGTGAGCTCCGGGTCGGACAATGCGAGTCCGACCCGAGCATCACCTAGATCAATACCCAACCAGGTCATGCCTGTGGGTTCAGCCCTTCACTGCCTGGGCTTCGAGCGCCTTGAGCGCCTCGTCGATCTTCGAGGCGTCGGTGCCGCCGCCCTGGGCGAAGTCCGGCTTGCCGCCGCCACCGCCGCCGAGCATCTTGGACGCGCCACGGACCAGATCGCCTGCCTTGATGCCGAGTTCACGGGCCGCGGCGTTGGTGGCGACCGCCACCATGGTCTTGTCGTCGGCGCTCACACCGGCCAGCGCGACCACCACGGGCGCATCCTCGCCAAGGCGGGCGCGCACGTCCAGAACGGTTTTGCGCAGTGCGTCGAAGGAACCGAAGTGGCCGACGTTCCTGGCGGCGACCTTCACGGACGCTGCGGAATCCTTGGTGTCTTCCACCAGCTGCGGCACCATGGCCGCCAGCTGATCCTCGTACATGGCGGCGAGACGGCGATCGGATTCCTTGAGCTTGGCGAGCAGCGTGTTCACGCGCTCGGCGAGCTCGTCCGGACGGGCGTTGAGCTTGTCGCTCAGCTGCGAGACCAGCGCGTGCTCACGGGCGTTGTACTCGTACGCACCGGCGCCCACGACGGCGTCGACACGACGCACGCCGGAACCGACGGAAGCCTCGGACATGATGTTGATCGCGCCGATCTTGCCGACGTGGTCGACGTGGGTACCACCGCACAGCTCACGGCTCCAGCCGTCCTCGCCGATGGAGACCACGCGCACGATGTCGCCGTACTTCTCGCCGAACAGGTGCATGGCACCCAGGGCGATGGCGTCGTCGAACTTCATCTCCTTGGTGGTCACGGAAAGGTTGTCGCGCAGGCGGTCGTTGACGCGCGCCTCCACGGCGCTCATCACCTGCTTGGACGGTGCGCTGGACCACTGGAAGTCGAAACGCAGACGGTTCGGGGCGTCCTCGGAACCGCGCTGGGTGGCCTGCGGGCCGAGCTCCTCGCGCAGCGCCTTGTGCACCATGTGCGTGGCGGTGTGGGAGCGGGCGATCGCGCCACGACGGTTCAGGTCGATGTTGGCGTTCACCTGGGTGCCCACCACCAGCGTGCCTTCGGTCAGACGGCACTGGTGGACGATGAGGTCCTTGATTGGCTTCTGCACGTCGTCGACCTCAAGCACCGCGCCATCGTCGGACAGGATCTCGCCCTGATCGGCGAGCTGGCCGCCGGCTTCCGCGTAGAACGGGGTACGGTCGAGGATGACCTCGATGTTGGCCGGGCCGGTGACGGCGGGGACGGAACCCTTGCCTTCCTGCATGATGCCGATCACGGTGGCGCGGGCGGAGAAGTCGGTGTAGCCCAGGAAGTCGATCGGCTTGGCGAGCGTCTTCTTGAAATCGTCGTACACGGACAGATCCACGTTGTGGCGCTTCTTGAGGGCGTCGGCGCGGGCACGGCTCTTCTGCTCGGCCATGAGCTCGCGGAACTTGCTCTCGTCGACCTTCACGCCCTGCTCCTCGGCCATTTCGAGCGTGAGCTCGATCGGGAAGCCGTAGGTGTCGTGCAGCTTGAACGCGTCGTCGCCGGAGACGATGTCCTTGCCGGATTCCTTGGCCTTGCTCACGGCCATGTCGAAGATCTCGGTGCCGGATTCGAGGGTGCGCAGGAAGGTGTCCTCCTCGCCGTACGCGGCCTCGCTCACATCATGGAAGGTCTTGTTGAGCTCCGGGTAGGAGGCTTCCATGGCGGCCTTGGAGGTCGGGAACAGGGTCGGCATGACGGCTTCCTGGACGCCGAGGGCACGCATGGCCTTGACGGTGCGGCGCAGCAGGCGGCGCAGCACGTAGCCGCGGCCGGTGTTGCTCGGGCGCACGCCGTCGGACATGATCATCAAGGCGGAACGCACGTGGTCGGCCACGACGCGGAACTTGACGTCGAAAGCCTCGTTCTCGCCGTACTTGTGGCCGGACAGGCGTTCGGCGGCTTCGATGACCGGGTAGACCTCATCGGTCTCATAGATGTTGTTCTTGCCCTGCATCAGGTATGCGAGGCGTTCCAGACCGGCGCCGGTATCGATGTTCTTGTTCTCCAGCTCGCCCACGATATGCAGGTCGGTCTTGGACTTGACGTTGTCGACCTCATAGTTCTCGAACACGAGATCCCAGATCTCGATGTACCTGTTCTCGTCGGCGATCGGGCCGCCTTCGACACCGAACTCGGGGCCGCGGTCCACGTAGATCTCGGAGCACGGGCCGCCGGGGCCGGGGCCACCGGTGGTCCAGAAGTTGTCTTCCATGCCCATGATCTGGATATGCTCGGGGTCGACGCCCTCGTTCTTCCACAGGGAGCGCGCTTCCTCATCGTCGGTGAAGGTGGTCATCCACAGCTTCTCCGGGTCGAAGCCGTAACCGCCCTTGTCCTGCGGGGTGGTCAGCAGCTCGTACGCGTAGTGGATGGCCTCCTCCTTGAAGTAATCGCCAAAGGAGAAGTTGCCCAGCATCTGGAAGAAGGTGCCGTGACGGGTGGTCTTGCCGACCTCGTCGATGTCCAGGGTGCGCACGCACTTCTGGTTCGAGGCCATACGCGGATGCGGGGCGGTCTGCTCACCCATCAGATAGGGGATGAACGGAACCATGCCGGCGATGGTGAACAGCGTGGTCGGGTTCGGGGAGATCAGCGATGCCGAGGGAACGACCAGGTGGTCATGCGCGGCAAAATAGTCGAGATAGCGCTTCGCTATTTCTGAGGTTCGCATTGGCGAATGGACTCCTTGTGATTGGTTTGGGGCACGCGAGCCCCTTGTTTGGACTTATGAGGAAAAGAATGGATACGGTCAGCGCAGACGGTCGGCGTACTGCTTGTTGAGTTCGGCTTCGCGGCTCTTGCGCGTCTCGTTGAACTCCTGGAGCATGCCCTGCAACGTACGCAGCCCCACGTTGTCGATGTCGGGGCCGAACAGGGCCTGACGTGCCGGGGCCGGCGTGTTGGCCTTCACGTAGGCCTGCGCCTTCATCACGGTGTATACGCCGCAGCAGAATCCGACGGACATCCAGAACAATCGCTTGAACATCACTCCCCCTTGGCCGCGGTTCCGCCCTGCTTGTTGAGGAAGGAACGGACGGTGGACTTGGCTGCGTAGACGGCGGATGCGGCCTTGATGACCGGCTTGCCGAGGAAGGAACCGTACAGGTCGACCAGTGCGCCGACGTTGGTGGCGGTGGTCGAAGCGGCGGCGGAAATACGGTTGGCATCCTCCAGCGACTTGTTGACCTGACGCACCGTGGTGACGCCCTCATCAAGCGCCGGAATGGCATGGTCGCCGGATTCCTTGACCGTGATCGCGATCTGGTCGAACAGCTTGCCCAGACGGATCAGAGGGTAGATCATGAATCCCGCCAGCACGGCGAACGCAATCGCGGCGATCAGGCCCGCGATCTCTCCAACACCCATAGTGCGCCTCCTATGTAATCAGTTACCCGCACAAGAGTAGCACTACGTGCCACTTTGTCGAAGACGCCGTCCCGCCATGAATGTCCGGAACGGCGCCCGATGTAGGTAGGCTAACGGTTATTTGCCATACGATACGATGGTCAACGCCTCGTCGAAGGGCTTGGCCGTGTCGAAATCGATGTCGGTGATGGAACCGTTGGCGGGACGTTCGCTCAGGTCGAGATCGGGGCCGCCGAAGCGATGCCCCAGGCTCAGCAACGTGTTGCCGTGGCTGATCTGCAGCACATCGTCGCCGTCCTGCAGACGCGGGTTGGAGGCGATCAGCGCGAACGCGCCTTCGACACGCCGCCAATATTCCTCGTCGGATTCGGCGTCATGGAACGGGTCGGCATCCTTCAGCCAGTCGCGCGTGGCGGCGAGACCGTACTTGTCGACGATCTCGTTGTAGGTCTTCACGCCGTGCGGTCCGCCCGCGGCGTACCAGGCCTGGCTCATATCGGTGCCTTCGAAATACCCGTAGAACTGTTCGCGGAAATGCATGTCGCTGATCAGTTCGGGGCGGGGATTCCCCTTACTTTCGTTGATGCTGAGAATGCGCTCGGCGGTCGTCATGGCGCGCGTGGTGTCGGAACAGTAGGCCGCGGCGAAGACCATGCCGCCCAGTCGCTCCCCCGCCTTGTCGGCGTCGGCGAGACCGGATTCGGTCAACGGGGAGTTCGACCACCCCTGCAGTTTGTTGTAACGGTTATAGAACGTCTGCCCGTGACGGACGAGATGAAGATGAAGCAACATGGTTTCATCATACCCACGCCGCACGGCGAATAATACGCGCCGCCCGCAATGCCGGGCTCCCCACGCGCTTCCCCGGCGAAGGAATTCACGCCGCGTTCACCCGAACGTCAACCGCAATCCCGCGGGCGCACACCTTGGCTCCTTACGGTGGCTCGTGACCCATGCGAAAACGACCCGGCAAGGAGATGACGGCATGCAGACCTCGGCGGGCATCCGCGAACGCATCGACCACATATATGCTTCGCTGCGACCGGCGGAACGCGCGGTGGCGTGCTTCGTGCGCGACCATATCGACGAGGCGTCCGAGCTGACGGTCGGGCAGCTGGCCGACGCCGCGCACGTCAGCCAGCCGACGGTCATCCGTTTCGCCCGCAAACTCGGATTCGGCGGCTACCGGGAACTTCGCTACGCGCTGCGCCACCCCGAAACCGAGCAACAGACGACTTTCGACCCGCTGGGAGGTTTCGGTCTCAGCCCTTGGGACGATTCCGCCGACGTGCCGAGAAAGGCGCTGGCCGGAGCCACCCGCCTCATTGAGGAGCTCGATCATGCGCTCGACGTGAACGCCTTCCGCAAGGCCTGCACCCTGTTGGCCGGGGCGCGCGTGATTCAGGTGCTCGGCGTGGAGAACTCGCTGGTACCCGCATTCGACCTGTTCACGAAGCTCACATACCTGGGGCTGGATTGCCGGTTCACCGCGGACGCCTACCTGCAGCAGGTGGGGGCGGGCCATCTTGGGGAAAGGGACGTGGCCGTCGCGTTCTCCCATTCCGGATCCTCGACCGACACGGTCAAGGCGCTGCGCGCGGCGAAGACGGCGGGCGCACGCACGTTGGCCGTCACGAACACGGCCGGCACACCATTGGCGACGGCCGATGTCACGCTGATCACCGGCACCGACGCGCATGAAATCTACGGGAACGCGATCTTCTCGCGTGTGGCCGACGTGGCCCTGGTCGACATGCTCTACATGGGCGTCATCCTCAGCGATTACGGGCGATTCTCCACCGCGCTCGACGCCTCCGCACGCATGGTCCGCGATCGCAGCCTGGCTTAGGAAAACTACTTTTCTACGGGCGAATGATGTAGTTTCGCTTGCTGTTCACCTTCTTTTCCTCGAGCTTTCCTCCAAACCGTCCGCCCGGCGCCCGTGGCGGACGGACGATGGTTGAGGTCCGGAAAACCACCGGCATCGCACAGAAGGAATCGGGAAATATGCTCGAATTGAAAGACATCACCAAGTCGTTCGGCGACACGCACGTCCTGAACGGCATCAGCCTCACGCTCGGCGACGGCCAGATCATGTCGATTCTCGGCCCCTCCGGCGGCGGCAAAACCACGTTGCTCAACATCGTCCTCGGCATCACCGAGCCGACGAGCGGCAGGATCCTGTTCAACGGGGAGGACCTGACCCGCGTGCCGATGGAGAAGCGCGGTTTCAACATCGTGTTCCAGGATTACGCGCTGTTCCCCAATCTCAACGCCTACGAGAACATCACCTACGGTCTGAGGAACAATCCGGGCATCTCCTCCGAGGCGGAGATCCGCGAGATGATCTCCCTGCTGGGGCTTGAGGAACATCTCGACAAGAAGATCGACGAGCTGTCCGGCGGCCAGAAGCAGCGCGTGGCCCTCGCCCGCACGCTGGTGATGAAACCGCGGCTGCTGCTGCTCGACGAACCGCTTTCCGCGCTTGACGGCGTGATCAAGGAATCCATCAAAGCCAAGATCAAGCAGATCGTGGACCAGTACAAGCTCACGACGATCATGGTCACCCATGATCCCGAAGAGGCCTGCACGATGAGCGACAAGGTGCTCATCCTCAATCAGGGCCGCATCGCGCAGTACGCGAGCCCGGAGGACATCATCGAGCACCCGGCCAGCGACTTCGTGCGCACGTTCATCCTCCACCAGCTCGAAGTCAAGCGCAACAACATCCATTCGCTGTTCCATGAGGCCGAAGGCGATGGCGCCGCGGCCACCGAAGCGCAAGGCAAGGCGGCCTGACATGTCGATCGAATCCATCCAGGCGCGCAAACAGCTGCCCAACATCCGGCCCGAAGTCGTCAACTACGAACGCCGCCCGCGCGCGCCCAAGCAGACCGAGCTGTGGGTGCTGCTGGGCGTCGTGCTCTTCGCCTTCCTCGCCTTCCTCGTGGCACCGATGGCGCTGGTCATCCTCAAATCGTTCCAGACCTCCGACGGCGCCGCGGCCACGATGGCCAACTATGCGGCCGTGATCCAACGCCCCGAATTCCTGACCTCCGTGCTCAACTCGCTCAAGGTCTCCGCCGCGTCCGCGCTCGTCGCCGTGCTGCTCGCCTTCCTGCTGGCCTACACGGTCAACTGCACGAACATTCCCCGTGGCCTCAAGAAGGCCATCACCCTGCTCACCCAGGTGCCGATGCTGCTGCCGACCATCACCTACGGCTTCGCGATCATCTACTCCTTCGGCAAGCAGGGCCTGATCACCCGGCTGTTCGGTGGCCATCAGCTCTTCGACATCTACGGTTTCAACGGCCTGCTCATCGGCTACGTGGTGTACACGCTGCCCACCTGCTTCCTGCTCATCAACAACAGCTTCCAGTTCGTGGACAAGAAGTTCATCATCGTTTCGCATATCATGGGCGATCCGGCGTGGAAGACCTTCCTGGTCACCTGCGTGCGCCCGCTGATCGGCACGATGGCCGTGGCGTTCATCCAATCGTTCTTCCTCGCCTTCACCGACTATGGCATTCCGACTTCGGTGGGCGGCCAGTACGATGTGCTCGCGATGACGCTGTTCAACCAGATGCTCGGTTCGATCCCGAACTTCAACCGCGGCGCCGTGATCGCCGTGTTCATGCTCATCCCCTCGATCGTTTCGATCATCCTGATGAGCGTGCTCGAACGCTTCTCGATCCGTTACGCGAAGGTCTCGCAGATCGAACTGCCGGCCGGCCGTCGACGCGACGCGGTGTGCGGCACACTGTCGGTGGCCACGCTGGTGTGCACGCTCAGCCTTTTCGTGGTGATCGTGCTCATCCCGTTCGTCGCCTCCTGGCCGTTCGACACGAGCCCGACCTTCACGCATATCGCCACGCTGTTCACCGACTCCGAACTCACCCAAGTGTTCACGAATTCGGTGTACGTGGCCGTGATGACCGCCATCGTCGGCTGCCTGTTCGCCTATGCGGCCGGTCTGGTCACGTCGCGTTCCAAGCTGCCGAACTGGGCCAAGCGCACCGTCGACGCGATCTGCGCGATCATCAACACCGTCCCCGGCATGGTGCTCGGCATCGCCTTCCTGTTCATGTTCTCCGGCACGAACCTGCAGAATACGTTCTGGATCCTCATCATCGCCAACGTCGTGCACTACTTCGCCACCCCGTATCAGATGATCAAGGACTCGTTGAGCAAGATGAACGGCTCGTGGGAGACCACGGCCAAGCTGATGGGCGACAGCTGGATCAAAACCATCGTGCGCGTTGTCACGCCGAACGCGTGGCCGACCATCCTGCAGGTGTTCGGCTACTACTTCGTCAACGCGATGGTCACGATCTCCGCGGTCGTGTTCCTGACCGGCGCCCGCACGCAGGTCATCACGACGAAGATCTCCGCGCTGCAGCATGTCGCCAAGTTCGACGAGATCTTCGCCCTCTCGCTACTCATCCTCGTGACCAATCTGGCGGTCAAGGGCGCTATCGCCCTGCTGACCCGCGAACGCAAGCCCGCACGCGAACGCGCCGCGGCCACCGCCAAAGTGCGCCTGCCGCAGGTGGCGGCGGTGCGCGCCACCGTACGCCCCGACACCGCGCTGGTCGCCGCCGAACAGGCCTCGGCTTCCGGGTCGCGTGACTTCCCGCTGCCGACCACCGGCAACCGCCGCGTGCGCAACCGCCTGACGGCCGGACTGTCCATCGTGCTGACCACGCTGCTCGTGGCCTTCGGTTTCGGCACCTTCTCCGGCACGGCCGCCGCCGACGGGCAGGTCGTCATCTACACGAACGCCGACGACGAAGCCGTGGAGGCCTTCCAGCACGCACTCGACGCCAACGGCTACCGGAACCAGTACATCATCCAGTCCTTCGGCACCTCGGAACTCGGCGGCAAAATGCTGGCCGAAGGCAAGGCCCTGGAGGCGGACATGCTGACGATGAGCTCCTACTACGTGGATTCCGCCCAGCAGCGCAACCACATGTTCGCCACGCTCACCGACGTCGATTCACGGCTGCTCGGCAGCACCGAGAACTCGAAGGCCCCGGACTACCGCCGCCCGACCACGGCCCAGGAGGGCGCGATCATGATCAACACGACCGCGCTCAAAACCGCAGGCGTGGACCGCCCCACGAGCTTCAGGGATCTCGCCAAGCCCGAATACAAGGGCCTGATCTCGGTGCCGGACATGGAAGGCTCGTCCACCGGATGGCTGATGGTCCAAGCCATCGCGGGAGCCTATGGCACCGGCTCGGAAGGCCGCCGTATCCTCACCGGCATCTATCGCAACGCCGGGCCGCACCTTGAACAGTCCGGCTCCGGCCCGCTCAAGGCCGTCCGTTCGGGCGAGGTGGCCATCGGTTTCGGACTGCGCCATCAGGCGATGGCCGACAAGCGGAACGGCCTGCCAATCGACGTGATCGACCCGATCGAAGGCAACTACTCGCTGACCGAATCGGTGGCGGTGCTCGACAAAGGCCGCAGCACCAATCCCAAGGCGCAAAGAATGGCCGCGATCATCATCGACCAAGGCCGCAAGGAACTGCTCGAAACCTACCCGACACCGCTATACAAGGGCGAGAAGGCGGGCGCGAACGAATCGGCATACCCGAAAACCTTCGACAAGCCGCTCACCGTCGACCTGCTCCAGCAGCACCAGGACTTCTCCTCGACCTGCAAGCGTGCCGCCGGCGACTGATCCGTAACCTTACGCATTTTCCAACCCCGTAATCAACAACCGAATCCAACCTAAGGAGAATCACAACCATGAACGATTACAAACTGCTCACCCCCGGCCCGCTGACCACCACCCGCACCGTCAAGGAGGAGATGCTGTTCGACCATTGCACGTGGGATGACGATTACAAGGCCATCACCCAGGATATCCGCCGTCAGCTCGTCGAGCTCGCCCATTGCGATCCCGCGCATTACACGGCCGTACTCATGCAGGGTTCCGGCACCTTCGGCGTGGAAAGCGTGCTCACCTCGGTGATCGGCCCGTCCGCCAAGCAGATCGAAGCCGGGCTGGCGCCGGCCGACGCCCAGCCCGGAAAGGTGCTGCTGTGCACCAATGGCGCCTATGGCGAACGTCAGACCAAGATCTGCCGGCACGCCGGCATCGACTATGTGCAGTACGCCGAATCCTACAGCACCATTCCCTCCGCCGAACGCGTGGCCGAAATCCTCGACGCCGACCCGTCGATCACCCATGTGTCGATGATCCATTCGGAAACCACCTCCGGCCTGCTCAACGACATCGAGGCCGTGTCCCGCGTGGCCAAGGCCCACGGCAAGACCTTCATGGTCGACGCGATGAGCTCCTTCGGCGGCGTGGACATCCCTGTCGAGGAATGGGGCATCGACTTCCTCATCTCCTCCGCCAACAAGTGCATCCAGGGCGTGCCGGGCTTCAGCTTCATCATTGCGAACATCGCCGCGCTCGAAGCGTCGAAGGGCAAGGCGCGCAGCCTCTCGCTCGACCTGTACGACCAGTGGCGCGGCCTTGAGGATGGCGACGGCAAGTGGCGCTACACCTCCCCCACCCACGTGGTGCTCGCCTTCCATAAGGCCCTCGAGGAGATGCGCGAGGAGGGCGGACTGCCCGCCCGCGCCGCACGCTACGCCTTCAACAACGCACTGCTCATCGCCCGTATGCGCGCCCTCGGCTTCGGCACCTTCCTCAACGACCATCAGGGGCCGATCATCACGACGTTCCTCTACCCCGAGGGTGTCTCGTTCGACTTCGCCGACATGTATGCCTTCATCAAGGAGCGCGGCTATGCGATCTACCCGGGCAAGCTGACCGATGAGGACACGTTCCGTTTGGGCAATATCGGTGAGATCTACGCCGACGACATCGAACGCGTCACCGAGCTGTTCGCCCAGTACATGGCCGAACGCGGTCTGCTCGAAGCTTCGGCCGGCACTCCGGAATTCGCCGATGCGGTCGCCGCCATGAATGCCGCCGGCGCGAAGATCAAGGCCGACGCCCCGGCCAACGTCCGCATGGCCGCCTGATGCCCGCCGCCACGGCAGAAACCGCAATCACTTTTTGAAAGGAACACTGACATGACTTCCCCCATCGCACGTTTCGACGCCGTCATCTTCGATTGGGCCGGCACCACCGTCGACTACGGCTGTTTCGCCCCGGTACGGGCCTTCGTCGAGGCATTCAAGGAATTCGGCGTCGAACCGACCATGGACGAGACCCGCAAGCCGATGGGCATGCTCAAGCATGACCATATCAACACGATGCTGCATATGAACCGCATCGCCCGCGCTTGGGAGGACGAGCATGGCGCCGCCCCGACCGATGCCGACGCGGATGCCGTCTACGCGCACTTCGAGCCGAAACTGCTCTCGATTCTCGACGGGTACGCCGCCCCCAAGCCCGGCGTGCTCGATGCCGTGGCCACTCTGCGCGCCGCCGACGTGAAGATCGGCTCGACCACCGGCTACACCGATTCGATGATGGACATCGTCGTGCCGCAGGCCGCCGCGCAGGGCTACGCGCCCGACTTCTGGATCAGCCCCGATGGGGTCGACGGTTTCGGCCGCCCCTACCCCTATATGGTTTTCGCGAATATGAAGGCTTTGGGTCTGACCGACGTGCGCCGTGTGGCCAAGGTCGGCGACACGCTTTCCGACATCCGCGAGGGTAGGAACGCCGGCTGTTTCACCATCGGCGTGACCGAAGGCAGCTCGCAGATGGGCCTGTCCGAAGCCGAATTCGAGGCGCTGTCTCCCGCGGCCCGGCAGGATGCGCGTGACGCGGCCCGCAAGGCCTTCGTTGATGCCGGCGCGGATGCGGTCATCGACACGATGGCCGAACTGCCGGCACTGTTGGCCCAAATCGCCTGAACCATCGCGCTCCGCATCCATCCAGCGCCGTCGACCGACACCTCCGGCCGACGGCGCTGCCGTATATGGGAAGGTCTGCAGAGAACCACCCGTCATGTCTTGCAACACCCTGCACCATACGACCCGGCTCTCACGGGCCATACAACGCGAGAACCCCGCGTCCAAAAGGATCGCGGGGTTCGAGCGGTATGTCCTTGACTGTAATGAATACAGAAGTGGGCCCGGATCAGCGGGCGTAGAATTCGACCACGTACTGGATGTTGACCTGCACCGGCACCTCTTCGGCTTCCGGCTTGCGGGTCAGGGTGGCCTTCAGGGAGGCCAGGTTCACGTCGAGGTAGCCCGGGACCGGCGGCAGAACGTCGCGGTGGACGCCTTCGGCGGCGGCCTGGAACGGCTCCATGGTCTGGCTCTTGGCCTTGACCTGAATGGTCTGGCCAGGCTTGACACGGTAGGACGGGCGGTTCACGATGTTGCCGTCAACGAGGATGTGACGGTGCACCACGAACTGGCGGGCCTGAGCGGTGGTACGGGCGAAACCTGCACGCAGCACCAGGTTGTCGAGGCGGACCTCGAGATCCTGCAGCATGGCGTTACCGGTCTGGCCGGAGGTCTTGGTGCCCTTCTCGTACACTGCACGGAGCTGCTTCTCGGACAGGCCGTACTGTGCGCGCAGACGCTGCTTCTCGCGCAGACGCACCGCGTAATCGGACTCGGTGCGGCGACGGGTGCGGCCGTGCTCGCCGGGAGCGTACGGACGCTTTTCGAAGATGCGCTGAGCCTTCGGGGTCAGAGCAATGCCGAGGGCGCGGGAAAGACGCACCTGACGGCGAGAACGCTGAACGTTCGTCATGGTAATTAATCCTTCTGTCGTTATTTGAACGGAACGCCGAATACCCGAGAGCATCGGCGTTGAGCCAGGCCTCTCCAACGCTTCGTCGTGTGAACACGAGCGGTTCCGGAGGAACCGTCGACCCGTTGATGGGCTAAGACTCCAGATGGCGCCCGCCTTCGGCAGACACCAATCGACCAGCATACACTCAGGGGCGGGACAGCACGCCGGCATCCATGCGAAGCGCGTAGTCGGCGTAGCCGAGAGCTTCGGGATCATGGGTGACCATGAGCACCGCGGTCCCCGCATCGGCCAGGCCGCGCAGCAGGTTCATAACGACCTCCGTGCTTTCCTGATCGAGATCGCCCGTGGGCTCGTCGGCGATGAGCAGACGCGGCTCGTTCATCAACGCCCGCGCGATGGACACGCGCCGCATTTCGCCGCCGGAAAGCTCCTTGGGGTAGCTGCCGGCGAGATCGGCGACGCCGAGGCGTTCAAGCAGGGCCATGGCACGCTCATTGAGCGGATCGGGCGCGATGGCGTCTTCGGGGGCGAGCCCATCCGATTCTTCCTTAGGCGTTTCTCCGCTGGGCGCTTCTCCCCCGGGCTCACCGTCTTTCGCGGCGGTCTGGCCCGCATCCGCGGCATCGGCGAACAATGTGGCCGGCAACACCACATTGTCGAGCACGGTGAGATTGGACAGCAGCGTCTGGCTTTGCATGACGAAGCCGATGGTCCTGTTGCGCAACCGCGACACCGTGCGATCGTCCATCGTGCCGACGATCTCGCCGTCCACGCGCACGGTGCCGGATGTCGGCTCAACCAAACCGGCGATCATGGAGATCAACGTGCTTTTGCCGTTTCCCGACCTGCCGACGATGGCGACGAAATCACCTTCGTCCATAGTCAGGCCGACATGGCTGACCGCGTCGAAATCCTTGCCGCGACGGCGGAACCGCTTGGTCAGATCATCGACGACCAGCAGATGCGTCCGTCCCGTTTGATTCCGTTCCGTTTGTTCCATGGCCATGTCACTGCCCCTCTCGAAGAGTCACGTATGCCTCCGGCCTGGCGAGTTTGCGCATCGCCAGCATGGACGCACCCACACAGACGATCACCGTGCACAGCATCGTCAACGCGATCATGCCGATGACCGCCAACGGCCCGGACTGCAGATACGGCAACTGCAACTGCCTGCCGATCAGGCCACTGAAGGGGAACACGAACAGCGAGGCCAACGCCACGCCGATCACACCTCCGGCAAGCGAGACGATAAGCGATTCGCGGACGATTACGCCGCGCAGCATGCCACGCGTCGCGCCCATGATGCGCAGCGACGCGAATTCGCGCTTCCGTTCGTTCACCGACGCGAAGAACACCGCGAGCAGCACGATGACGCCCATCACCCACAGCACCGCCACGAATACCGCGGTATACCCCACCAGAGAGCCGAGCGAGGCCTTGGTAGCGGAGGTGATGCCGCCCGGGTAGACGAAGCCGAGCTTCTTGTAGGAGAAGTCGAGTTTGGTGATCGATTCGGCCACGGTATGCGGATCGTAGCCGTCCGCGACCTTGATGAGCACGGCGGAGACGGCCTTCTTCGCATACTGCGCGGGCATGACCCGGTGGGACACCTGGGCGGACGCCTCGACCATGTCGGGCACGGTGGCGCGGTTGACGAATACGGAATTGTCGAGGCTGGTTCCGGTGGAGGCGAGCTGCGCGACCACGGGCCATGTGCGGCCGTACAGCTCGATGGTGCCGTCGGACGACACGTTCACACCGGCTCCCGCCACGATCTGCCCGTCCTTCACCTCACCGTTGAACTGTGAGGAAAGCCACGGCTGAATCACGAAATCGGTGTTGGGATCGTAGCCGATGATCTGCAGTTTCGAAGCGCAGCATGACGCCGACAGCGACGAGATGTACACCTGTTCGGTGGATTGCGCGACGCCGTCCGCCTTGGCGATCGCCGAGGCGACGTCCCTGGTGAAATAGAAGGTACCGGGCGATCCGTTGGTCAGCAGGGCCTCGGCCTGTTGGGCGCTGTTCTGCGGCACGACCATAAGGTCGGCGCCCAAGCGCTGTTCCATGCTGCGCATGCCGTTGCCGAGGTTGGCGCTCAGCAGCGAACCGCCGAACAACGCCACGCTGAGCAGCACGACGACGATGGTCAGCGCCGCCGTGCGCAGCGGTTTTCTCCGAAGATTCTCGACCGGCAGCGAGCGAAGCGTGATATGCGAGTTCACTGGCGCACCGTCTTCGGACGCGATTCGATCCATGCCGCGGCCGCGGCGCAGATGATGGTGAGCACGCCGAGCACGGTGAGCGTGGGCAGCATGACCATACGGCAGTGCATCATCTGCCCCTTGCACACGCCGATCAGCAGATTCGGCACGGCGATCAGCAGCAGCGCGTCGGCCACGATGGCGATATTGATGCCGACCCGCACGAGTCGGGGCGTGAAGAACGATGCGATGCCGAGCACGAGGATGACCAGGCCGATGCCCGTGGCCGCCTGCTGGGAGTAATGGCACGCACCGAACGTGGCGTGCCCCATGCAGGCGTGGGCGAAGGTCTGCGGCGCGATGGCGGTCAGCGCGCCGAGAATGACGGTTGGAAGCGAAGCGAACACGGTATTCTTCATTGTTTTTCTCTCTATGATCTTCGATCGGTTGCGGGCCGTCGGCGGATTGCCGGCAACACCCGATACGGCAACGCTCCATTATGTGCAGCGTGCTTGCGGAAAAACAAGACTTGACTTTTGGCTTCCGATGCAGTAATGGCGGCTATTCCACGGCCCTGATCATGGCGTACTGCGACTCGTACAGACGGTAATACGCGCCCTTGGCCGCAAGCAGTTCACGGTGATTGCCATGTTCGACGATCCTGCCGTGGTCGATGTAGCAGATCTCATCCGCGTTCTCGATGGTGGAGAGACGATGCGCGATGATGAAGCTCGTACGCCCCTTGAGCAGATGGTTCAGCCCGGCCTGCAACGCCTCCTCGGTGCGGGTGTCGATATTCGACGTGGCCTCGTCGAGGATCAGGATGCGCGGGTCGGCGAGCAGCACGCGAGCGAAGGCGATGAGCTGGCGCTGCCCGGCGGACAGGGTCGAGCCGCGCTCCTCCACCACGGTGTCGTAGCCGTCGGGCAGATCCATGATGAAATCATGCGCGTGCACGGCCTTGGCCGCGGCCACGATCTGTTCGTCGGTGGCGTCGAGCCTGCCGTAGCGGATGTTCTCACGCACGTTGCCGGAGAAGATGAAGGTGTCCTGCAGCATGACGCCCATCTGGCGGCGCAGGCTCGCCAATGTCACGTCGCGCACATCATGCCCGTCGATCGTCACCGAACCTTCCGAAACGTCGTAGAAACGCGACAGCAGGTTGACGATCGTGGTCTTCCCCGCGCCCGTCGGCCCCACCAGCGCGACCGTCCTGCCCGGTTCGACATGCAGATCGACCAGGTCGAGAATATCGCGCCCGTCCGCTTCGTAGCGGAACACCACATCGTTGAGGTCGACACGTCCCTCGATCTGCGGCAGGTCGACCGCGCCCGGCGCGTCCTTGATCTCGGGTTCGACGTCGAGCGTTTCGAAGATGCGTTCGAGATAGGCGGAGCAGGTGATGAGCTGGTTGTAGAAGTTGCCGATGCTGATGACCGGGTTCCAGAAATTGTTCGCGTAGCCGACGAAGGCGATGAGCACGCCGGTGCTCACGCTCACCGCGCCGAACCCGGTGACGCCCACATAGTAGATCAGAGCGATGGTCATCACGGAGATGGTCTGGATGCCGGGCCACAGCAGCGTCTGGATATGCACCGCCCTCATCCACGCGGTACGCACCTCCCCTTGCTGCTGTTGGAAGTTCCTGAACTGCGCCGCCTCCTGCGCGAAGGTCTGCGTGGTTTTCACGCCGGCGATCGACTCGTGGATGTACGCGTTCAGGTTGCTCTGCTTGTTGGACAGCGTCTGGTAGGCGCGGCGCTGGAAATGCTGGAGCGTCAGCACCCATGCGATGAGCAGCGGGAACAGCGCGAGGCTGAACAGGGCCAGACGCCAGTCGACCACGAACATCACGACGAGGGTGATGAGGAATGTGAACACGTCGGAGATCACGTTGACCAGACCGGAGCTCAACGTGTCCGACAGGGTGTTCACATAGTTGACCACACGGATGAGGATCTTGCCGTGCGGACGCGAATCGAAATAGCTGAACGGCAGCGTCTGGATATGCGTGAAGATGTCACGGCGCATGTCCTTGAGCATAAGCTGGCCGACCTCGGTGATGGCTACCGTTCGATAGCGTAGGCCGAGTTCGTAGATCACGATAAGCACGGCCATCAGCGCGACGAGACGGCCAAGCAGTCCCACATCGCCGTTCGGAATGGCGCTGTCGATCATGATCTTGGTCAGGTAGGGCGCCACCACGGCGATGCAGCCCATCATCACGACCACGCACAGGACGCGCACGATCTTGGCCGTATACGGTTTGAGATAGACGCCGATGCGCAGGATGTCGTGGATGTCGATCCGTTCCTCAAGCTCCTCGTCGTCACGGTACGTATTGCGTTGTGCCATGATCGCCCCTCCTTACTTCTCGAAGCCCTGCGGCGCGCCGGTCTGTTGGCCGAGCTGCCTGCGGTAGATCTCCCAATAGCGGCCGTGCGCCGCCACCAGCTCCTCATGCGTGCCGCGTTCCACCACGCGGCCGTGTTCGAGCACAAGGATGAGATCGGAATCCTTGACTGAGGAGATGCGATGTGCGATGGTGACGATGGTCCTGCGGCCATCCATCTCACGCAGATGCCGTTGGATCTCCGCTTCGGTTTCCATGTCGACGGCGCTGGTGGTGTCGTCCATGATGAGGATCGACGGATCGTCCGCCAACGCGCGGGCTAGGCTCAACCGCTGCTTCTGCCCGCCGGACAGGCCGACGCCGCGTTCGCCGACGATGGTGTCGTAGCCGTCCGGCATGTTCCGGATGAACTCGTCGGCGCCTGCGATGGTGGCCATGCGGCGCAGGTAGCGTTCGTCATGCTCGCGTTGTTCGCCCGCGCCGAAGCCGATATTGCCGACGATGGTGTCGGAGAACAGGAACGTGTCCTGCGCGACGATGCACACCTGCGAACGCAATGCGGCGAGCGGCCAGTCGCGCGCGTCGACGCCGTCGATGAGCACATGGCCGGACGTCGGGTCGTAGAAGCGGGAGATGAGGTTGACGAGCGTGGATTTGCCCGAACCCGTTTCGCCCAGAATGCCGAGCTTCGCGCCCGCGGGGATGTGGAAGTCGATGTCGCTGAGGATCGGCGTCGACGGGTCGTCGGGGAAGGCGAAGCCGACATGGTCGAAGACGATGTCGCCCGTGATACCGTCCGGACGCACGTCATTGCCTTCGGCGGCATCCGGGCGCTCCTTGATGCGTGATTCGGCGGTGAGCAGCTTGCGGATCTTGATGCAGGACGCGTTGAACCGCTGCCAGTCGTTGGTCAGCCACCCCGACTGGCGGATCGGGCCGTCGAGCATCCACAGATACGAGTTGAAGGCCACCAGGTCGCCGAGCGTCATGTATCCCTTGATGACGAGCAGGCCGCCCAAGCCGAGGGTGATGAGCTGCAGGGAGAATCCGAGGCCGTCCAGCCACGGCATGTATTTGCGGCTGTTGCGGGCGAGATCCATGTTGCGCTTCATATAGTCGTCGTTGCGCTCGTCGAATTTCCCCGTCTCGTACGGTTCGCGCACGAACGCCTTGACGACGCGGTTGCCTTCGATGTTCTCCTCGACCATCGAGTTCATCGAGGCGAGCGAATTGCGCACGGCGAAGAACAGCGGGCGCGCGTGCGACGACAGGCCCTGGGTGAGGATGAAGATGAACGGGGTGACGCAGGCGAGGGCGAGGGCGAGACGCCAGTCGATGGCGAACATCACGCCGAGCGCGCCGATGAACATGACCACGCAGTCCAGCGCCTGATAGCTCACCCAGCTCAACGCGTGGCGTATGGCGTCGGTGTCGGAGGTCATACGGCTCATGATGTCGCCCGTACGCGTGTGGTTGAAATAGGTGAAGTCAAGCTCGTGCAGCTTCTCATACTCGTCGCTGACGAGACGGTAGACCGTGTTCTGACCGAAGCGTTCCATCCACATCTGGTAGCCGTACCGCGTGCCGACGCGCACGACGGTCAGGACGATCATCAGCATGCAGAGGCGCCCCAACTCATCGACATGGCCCTGCATGATGACGCGGTCGACGATCATGCCGGACAGCAGCGGGATGATGAGCGCCATGGTGTTGTTGATGCAGAACAGCACGATCGAGCCGACGATCTTCGGCAGATCCGGCTTGCAATACGGCATGATCCAACGCAGGTTGCCCGCCTTGGTGTTTCTGCTCGGGTCGACATACATATGAACCCGTTCTCCTTGTTCTCTCTACGGGATTCGCCCGCGTATGGCAAGTCCCCGCCCGTATCGGCCGGGCGGGGACGAATGGACGACGCTACGACGCGGCGCCGTTTACAGTTTTTCGATCGGCGCGACGCGCAGCATGAGTCTCTTGACGCCGTCCGTGCCGAAATCGACGGTGATCACGGAATTGCGACCCTTGTCCTGCACGTCCACGACCTTGCCCAGTCCGTACTGGTCGTGGGTGATGCGGTCGCCCACCGCGAAATCGGAGATGTTCAGGCCGTTGTCCTTGTGCAGCGCCGATGCCGGGGCGCTCTTCGGCGAGACATGGCGGGTGCTGACCTTGCCGGAACGGTTCGACCCCGACCCCGAACCGTGACGGGCGGACGAGCCATACCGCGGCGAGGAACCATACCCGGAGCCGGAACCGTACGAGGAACCGCGCGACGAGGAGCCGTACCTCGGCGCCGCCGAACCCCAGCCGCCCGATTTCGAGCCGGAACGCGAGGAGCCGTACGACGAACCGGAACCGTACGACCCGCCGCCGAAGGCCGGGCCGGACAGGAAATCGTCTTCCTCCCAGCCGCCGAACTCGTCATCGCCACCCCAGCCGGTGCGCATGCGTTCGCCGCCGGTTTCGCGGCGCTTCCAGTCGATCAGCTCATCCGGAATCTCGTCCAGGAACTGACTCGGCAACATCTCGTTAGCCTGCCCCCATTGCGCCCTGACCGCCGCGCGGGTGACGTACAGGCGACGCTTGGCGCGGGTGATGCCCACATACGCCAGACGGCGCTCCTCCGCAAGCTCCGACGTATCCTCCAGGGACCTCGAATGCGGGAACGTGCCCTGTTCGAGGCCGGTAAGGAACACGACCGGGTATTCCAAACCCTTGGCGGTGTGCAGGGTCATCATCGTCACCTTGCCCGAATCCTCGTTCTCGTCGGGCAGCTGATCGGAATCCGCGACCAGCGCGGTGGTCTCCAGGAAACCGCCCAACGTGGCGTCGGGCGTGTTCTGCTCGTATTCGGCGGCGGTGGACTGCAGCTGGGACAGGTTCTCCACGCGGGACTGGTCCTGCGGGTCGACCGACTTCTGAAGCTCCTCAAGCAGCCCGGACTTGTTGAGCACCTCGGCCACGATCTCGCTCGGCTTATTGATGTTAGCCCTCGCGAAGGCGGACAGCGACGCCATGAGATCACGGAACGCCGCCAATCCCTTGGCCGTGCGCGTGGGCATGCCCTCGATCTGCTCCATATGCATCAGCGCGTCGAAGAAGCTGCTCCCCCGCTCGCGGGCGTATTCCAGCACGATCGCCTCGGCACGCGCACCGAGTCCGCGCTTGGGAACGTTGAGGATGCGGCGGAGGTTCACGTCGTCGGCCGGGTTGAGGATGGCCTGCAGATACGCCAATGCGTCCTTGACCTCGCGGCGTTCGTAGAACTTCGTGCCGCCGATGAGCTGGTACGGCAGGCCCGCGTTGATCAGTGCCTCCTCCAGCGAACGGGATTGCGCGTTGGCGCGGTACATGATCGCCATATCCGAATACGCGATGCCCTCCTCGGCGTGCAGACGCGCGATTTCGGACGCCACCCACACCGCCTCCTGCTGCGCGTTGTCGGCGGCGTAGCCGACGATCGGCTCGCCTTTGCCCACGGCGGTCCACAGCTTCTTCGGCTTGCGGCCCTCGTTATGCGCGATCACCGCGTTCGCCGCGTCCAGGATGGTCTGCGTGGAACGGTAGTTCTGTTCGAGCAGAATCGTCTTGGCGTTCGGGAAATCCTGTTCGAAATCCTGGATGTTGCGGATATCCGCGCCACGGAAGGCGTAGATCGACTGGTCGGAATCACCCACCACGGTGATCCAGGCCGGGCCCTGACGACCCGCCGCAGCGGCGTTCGGCGACGGCATCTCCGGCGAATCCACGCCACCCAGTTCGCGCACCAGCACATACTGGGCATGATTGGTGTCCTGATACTCGTCCACCAGAATGTAACGGAACTTGTGACGGTAGTATTCGGCCACATCCGGGTGATCGCGCAACAGTTCCACGGTGCGGACGATCAGATCGTCGAAATCGACGGCGTTGGCCAAGGCGAGGCGATGCTCGTATTCGGCGTAGATGATGGCGTACAGTTCCTCGACGTTGTCGAAGCGGCTGATCTGGTAGCCGCGGGTGCCCGGCTTGAAATCGGGCGCGTACGCGGCCAGCTGGGTTCTCCAACCGGTGAGCTGGTTCTTGTAGTCGGAAATGCGGCCGAGAATCGAACGCGGGGTGTAGCGCTTGATGTCCACGTTGAATTCGGTGGCGATGATCTTGACGAGGCGTTCGGAATCGGCGGAATCGTAGATGGAGAAGCCGGATTTCAGGCCGATGGCCTTGCCGTCGCGCCGCAAAATACGCACACAGGCGGAATGGAAGGTCGATACCCACATGCGCTGCGCGACGGGTCCGATGAGCGCGGTGAGACGCTCGCGCATCTCCGCCGCGGCCTTGTTGGTGAAAGTGATCGCGAGAATCTGGCTCGGCCATGCGCCGAACTGGCTCAGGATCCACGCGATGCGGCGCGTGAGCACACGCGTCTTGCCCGACCCCGCACCGGCGCCGATAAGCAGCGCGGCACCCTGGTAACGCACCGCTTCGGCCTGCTGCTTGTTAAGGTCGCCTATCAGTTCGTCGGCGGTACGCGCGATCAGTTCCGGTTCCTGTTCCACTGCTGAAATACCCTCCGTCCCACTCATCCAATCGTTCATTCGATTGCTCATTCGAATCCTGTGCGCATTCCTTACTACCACACCGCGCGGTCAGGAAACGCGCCCGGTCATTCCGCAAGCGTAAGCTGTGGCAGATATTGGGCGCCATTCGGCGCATACACACCACCGGCATAGAAATGAGGCATCAATGCAGGAACTCGAAGAGCGCATCCAGAGCGAAGGAACGGTCAAGGAAGGCAACGTCCTCAAGGTGGACGCATTCCTCAACCACCAGTGCGACGTGCGTTTGTTCGACCGCATGGGGGCGGCTTGGGCGGAACACTTCGCAGGCAAGCGGGTCGATAAGATCCTGACCATCGAAGCCTCCGGCATCGGCATCGCCTGCTGCGCTGCGCAGCATTTCGGCAATGTGCCCGTGGTATTCGCCAAGAAGGCGCAGTCCATCAACCTTGACGGCGACCAGTACGTCACCACCGTCTACTCCTTCACCAAGCAGAAGGAGTTCCCGGTCATCGTGTCGAAGAAGTACCTGCATGCCGGCGAACATGTGCTGCTCATCGACGACTTCCTGGCGAACGGCAAGGCGCTGCACGGCCTGATCAGCCTCTGCAAGGAGGCCGGCGCCACCGTCACCGGCATCGGCATCGCCGTGGAGAAGGGCTTCCAGGGCGGCGGCGACGCGCTGCGCGCCGAAGGCTACGACGTCGATTCGCTCGCCATCGTGGACGCCATGGATCCCACGACCGGCGAGATCACCTTCCGCCACTGAGCGCGGGCCGCGGGCGGCGCGGCGAAGAGTTTTTCCATAGATTTCCCAAAGCCATAGTCAAAGGAGAAGAGAGGAACAATGGCTGAGAAGAAGAAGGAGAAGGAGAGAAGCGGCATCTCCATGGAGGCTCTGACCTCCTTGGATGCCCCGGTGTCGTTCTGGAGGGGAATTCCGTTCGGACTGCAGCACGTGATGGCGATGTTCGTGGCGAATCTCGCCCCGATCTTCATCGTCACGTCGGCGGCGAAGATGGATTCCGCACAGTCGGCCGCCGTCATCCAGGCCGGCCTGCTGGTCGCCGGCCTCGGCACTTGCCTGCAGCTGTACGGCGCGTGGCGCATCGGGTCGCGCCTGCCCATGGTGACCGGCATCTCCTTCACCTACGTTGCCGCCGCCTGCGCCATCTGCTCCTCCAAGGGCTATGGCGCGGTCGTCGGCGCCGTCCTCATCGGCGGCCTGCTGGAACTCGTGCTCGGTCTGACCGCCAAGTACTGGCGCCGTTTCGTGCCGCCGATCGTTTCCGCGATCGTCGTCACCTCGATCGGTTTCTCCCTGCTCACCGTCGGTGCCACGAGCTTCGGCGGCGGCAGCGGTGCCAAGGATTTCGGTTCCTGGCAGAATCTCACGCTCGGCCTGATCTCGCTGGTCGCCTGCCTGGCGTTCCAGCTGCTGATGAAGGGCACCGCCAAGCAGCTGTCCGTGCTGTTCGGCCTGGTGGTCGGCTATGTGATCGCCATCTGCATGGGCAAGGTGGATTTCTCCGGTTTCCAGCATCTGGCCATTCTTTCCCTGCCGCAGTTCATGCCGTTCAAGCCGGTGTTCGACCCCGGTTCCATCATCTCCCTGGCACTGCTGTACGTGGTGTCCTCCGTTGAGGTGCTGGGCGATACCGCGGCGTTGACCAAGGTGGGTCTGAACCGTCTGCCGACCGAACGCGAAACCGCCGGCGCCATCGCCGGTGACGGCCTGATCTCCTCCGTGTCCGGCCTGTTCGGCTGCCTGCCGCTGACCAGCTTCGCGCAGAACATCGGTCTGGTCGCCATGACCAAGGTCGTCAACCGCAAGGTGATTCTTTCCGGCGGTCTGATCCTGATCATCGCCAGCTTCGTGCCGGCCATCGCCGAAGTGTTCAACTCGCTGCCGCAGGCCGTGCTCGGCGGCTGCACGATCATGATGTTCGGCAACATCATCCTCTCCGGCTTCCAGATGATCTCCGAAGCCGGGTACACGCAGCGCAACATCACCATCGCGGCCCTGTCGCTGACCATCGGCATCGGCTTCACCCAGGTGAGCGACATCTTCGTGAACTTCCCCGACCTGTTCAAGTCGATCTTCGCATCGAACTGCATCGCCGTGGCCTTCGTGGTCGCCGTGATCCTGAACGCGGTGCTGCCCGGCGAAGAGCACTTCCTGAGTGCCCCGGCCGAGAAGACGGCCAGCGAAGCCTGATCGCATTCCATACGAAAAAGGTGATCCGTCCAACGACGGGTCACCTTTTTTCGTATCCGGCGGGAACCAGCCCGGCATATCCATTCCGCCTATTCCGTCTATTCCGACTATTCGCCACGTTCGGAACGCAGACGGCTGAAGCCCAATCCCAGGCAGACGAACGCAACGCCGAACAGCAGCACCAATCCGGTGTCGCACGCCCAGCCCGTCACATCGACGGAGGAGACGGTGCCGACGCCGAGCGCCTTATCGATGGAAACGCAATACCACCAGCCTGGCAGCAGCTTACCCACCGTGATCATCGCC
>NZ_JAHBBE010000019.1 GCF_019331805.1 Bifidobacterium pongonis | reverse complement strand
GGCGAACACCGAGGCGGCGAACCTGCCGTACGGCGCCCAGCGCAAACTGGAAATCGCCCGCGCCCTCGCCACCGGCATGAATCCCTATAATGTGAGACGTCGCGTAACGCGACACCACACGATTTTCCCCCACGCGAAGGAGCCCATCATGACATCGTTGCCCCCGGTCGAATTGCGTACGCCACGCCGCAGCGAGCACGAGGAGATGCTGGACGGCAAACTGTACCGTTCCGGCGACCCCGAATTGAACGCCCTGCTCGAACGATCCGCCGACCTGTGCAGCAAGTTCAACGCGCTGCCGCGAGGCGCCACCGAGGCGAGAAACGCCATCCTCGACGAACTGCTGCCCGGCCACGGCGAGCATCTCGACGTGATGGGCCCTGTTTTCTTCGATTACGGCTGCCACACCACGATCGGCGACCGCGTGTTCATGAACTTCAATTTCACTTGTCTTGATTGCGTGCCCGTGACCATCGGCGATGATGTGCTGTTCGGGCCGAATGTCTCGCTGCTGCCGCCCATGCACCCGATTCGTTGGCAGGATCGCAATGTCAGGCGAGCGGAGGACGGCTCCTACTACGACTATGAGTACGGCCGCCCGATCACGATCGGTTCGAACTGCTGGTTCGGAGGCAATGTGACCGTGCTCGGCGGCGTGACGATCGGCGATGGCTGCGTGATCGGCGCGGGTGCCGTGGTGACGAAGGATATTCCCGCCAATTCCGTGGCCGTAGGCAATCCCGCGCGCGTAATCCGCGAAATCACCGACGCCGACGCCGCCGCCCTGCAGGATTACGCCCAGTAAATCCCGATGATCCCGCGAACCTAGGGAATCGTGTCTGCGGCCGACCGTAAAGACTCGGCCAGAGCGGCCCGGAGCGTGTCGGACACAGACACGATTCCCGACCACACCGGAACAAACAGGAAAAATCCACCCCGTCCCAATCCAACCGATCCCGCGAACCCAGGGAATCGTGCCTGCGGCCGACCGTAAAGACTCGGCCAGAGCGGCCCGGAGCGTGTCGGACACAGACACGATTCTCGACCACACCGGAACAAACAAGAGAAATCCAGCCCGTCCCAATCCGCCGAATTCCGAATCGCACAGAAGAACACGCAAACATCAGACGAACCGCATATATGCGAAAACCGTGCCCGCCCGACCATGGTCAAGCCGAAAAGCTTGAGCCGGTCAGGCGGACGCGGTTTCACCGGATCACGAATCGGGGAACTGCGTGCTTAGGCACCCAAGTACGCCTTGCGAACCTTCTCGTCGTGCAGCAGTTCCTTGGCGTCGCCTTCCATGGTGATGACGCCGGTTTCCAGCACGTAGGCGCGGTCGGCGATGGACAACGCCATCTTCGCGTTCTGTTCGACGAGCAGCACGGTGATGCCCTCGTCGTGCAGTTTCCTGATGATGGCGAAGATCTCCTTCACCAGCTTCGGGGACAGGCCCATCGAAGGTTCGTCCATGAGGATGGTGTTCGGATGGCTCATCAACGCACGGCCCATGGCGACCATCTGCTGTTCGCCGCCGGACAACGTGCCGGCCAGCTGGCGGCGGCGTTCCTTCAGACGCGGGAACAGCCCGAACACCATGTCCAGATCGTCACTCATCTTCGAATCGTCCTTGAGGCTGAACGCACCCATTTCCAGGTTCTCCTGGACGGTCATGCGCGTGAACACATGCCTGCCTTCGGGGATGTGCGCCATGCCGTAGGTCACGATTTTATGGTTGCGTTCGTTGAGCAGATCGTGGCCGTTGAACATGACCGAACCGGATTTCGCGGGTACGAGGCCGGTGATGGTGTGCAACGTGGTGGTTTTACCGGCGCCGTTCGCGCCGATCAGGGAGACGATTTCGCCGTCGTCCACGTGCAGGCTGATGTTCTTGACGGCGTCGATCGCGCCGTAGGATACGCACAGATTCTTGATGTCGAGCATCAGTTTGCCTCCTCGGATTCGGTGTCGTCGGCTCCAAGGTATGCGGAGATCACCTGCGGGTTGTTGGCGATTTCCTCCGGTAGGCCGGAGGCGATGGTCCGCCCGTAGTCGAGCACTTGGATGCGCTGGCAGACGTTCATGACCAGGCTCATGTCGTGTTCGATCAGCAGGATGGCGATGCCGAAGCGGTCGCGGATCGTGTTGATGCAGTTGAGCAGGTCTTCGGTTTCCGTGGGGTTCATGCCGGCTGCGGGCTCGTCGAGCAGGAGCAGTTTCATGCCGGTGGCGAGGGCGCGGGCGATTTCCAGTTTGCGCTGGGCGCCGTACGGCAGGTTCGCCGCCTCGGTGTTCGCCAGGCCTTCGAGGCCGAAGATGCGCAGCAGGTCGATGGCCTTGGCGTGCATGTCGTTCTCCTGCTTCCAGAAGCGCGGGGTGCGGAAGATCGCGCCGCCCATCTTGTAGGTGAACGATTCGTTGAACGCGACCAGCACGTTCTCTTCGACGGTCATCTGCTTGAACAGTCGGATGTTCTGGAAGGTGCGGGCGATGCCGGCGCGTACGACCTGATAGGTCTTTTTGCCGTTCATCTTCTTGCCGTCCAAGTAGAACGCGCCTTCGGTCGGCTGGTAGACGCCGGTGAGCAGGTTGAACACGGTGGTTTTGCCGGCGCCGTTCGGGCCGATGAGGCCGACGAGTTCGCCCTTGTTGATGGTCATGTTGAAGTCGGAGACGGCTTTCAGACCACCGAAGGTGATGCCGAGATGCTCCGCTTTCAGGATCGGTTCACTCATGCTTGGCCTCCTTGGCTTCGGCGGTGTCTGCGGTGTCGCTCTTGGCTTCGCTCTTCTTCCCTTTCGGGTAGAAGATGCGGTTGATGGCCTTCGGCAGTGAGAATTCCCAGTTGCCGAAGATGCCTTGCGGGCGGAAGATCATGATGAGTACGAGCACCACCGAGTAGACGAGCATGCGGTAGTCGGAGAATGCGCGCAGCAGTTCCGGCAGGATCGTCAGGCCGACGGCGGAGACGATGGAGCCGGTCAGCGAGCCCATGCCGCCGAACACGACCATGATCACGTAGTTGATGGATTGCAGCCAGCCGGCCATGCTCGGGGTGAGTGCGCCGATGTACTGCGCGAAGATGCCGCCCGCAATGCCTGCGAAGAATGCGGAGATGGCGAAGACGAGCACTTTCATGTAGGTGATGTTGATGCCGGATGCGCCTGCGGCGATTTCGTCGTCGCGGATGGCTTTGACCGCACGTCCGTAGCGGGAGCGCGCGAACATGAACAGCAGCACCACGGTGATGACGGTGATCCAGAAGACCACGTACAGGTTGGCGAGACGGTCGATGCCGATCAGGGCCTGGCCTTGCTGGCCTTTGTCGAGGCCTTCGCCGCCGGCGACCTTGAGGTTCTGGATGATGACTCGGATGATTTCGCCGAAGCCGAGCGTGATGATGGCGAGGTAGTCGCCGTGCAGGCGCAGGGCGGGGATGCCGATGAGCACGCCGAATACGCAGGCGACCAGGCCGCCGGCGACGGTGACGAGCAGGAATCGCAGGGTGTCGTTCATCACGACGCCGTTGGCGACGAGCAGTTTGCTGAGCAGTGCCGCGGAGTATGCGCCGATGGCTTCGAATCCGCAGCAGCCCAGGGTCAGCTGGCCGAGCACGCCGATGGTGAGGTTCAGGGAGGTGGTCATGATGACCGCGATGCAGCAGGTCATGATGATGCCTTTGACGTACAGCGAGACCATGCCGGTTTCGCACACGCCCATGAGGATGCCGAAGAGTACGACGACGCCGATGGCGCAGACGATGTAGGACTGTTTGATGGAAAGCATTGATTTCTTCATGGGATCACACCTTTTCGCTTTCCGGTTCGCCCATCAGGCCGGACGGTTTGACCAGCAGCACGATGATGAGGATGCCGAACACGATGGCGTCCGCGAATGCGGAGGTGATGATGCCTCCGGTGATGGTGCCGATGTAGGCCTTGGTGAGGCTTTCGACCACGCCGATCACCAGACCGCCGACCATGGCGCCGGGGATGGAGCCGATGCCGCCGAGCACTGCGGCGACGAAGGCTTTCAGGCCCAGCATGGCGCCCATCATCGGGGACACCTGCGGGTAGGAGATGCAGTACATGAGCGAGGCGACCGCGGCCAGACCGGAACCGATGGCGAAGGTCAGGGTGATCGTGGAGTTCACGTTGATGCCCATGAGGATGGAGGCTTCCTTGTCTTCCGAAACCGCGCGCATGGCCTTGCCTTGCTTGGTTCGGGAGACGAACAGCTGCAACGCGATCATGATGATGATGCCGAGCAGCACGGTCACGATCGTCGCGCCGTCGATTTTGAGGTCGCCGATGGCGATGGACGGGATCTGGATGATCGTGGGGATGGTCTGGTAGTCGGCGCCGAAGACGGCTTGGGAGCCGTTTTCGAGCAGCAGGCTCATGGCGATGGCGGTGATCAGGGCGGTCATGTTGTTGCCTTTTTCACGCACCGGCTTGTATGCGGCCTTTTCCACGATGATGCCGACTGCGACGCACACGAGGATTGCCGGGATTACGGAGAGCCATGCGGGCATGCCGCAGGCGATGATTGCTGGAATGGTAAGCATGAGCACGTACGCGCCGACCATGATGAAGTCGCCGTGCGCGAAGTTGATCAGACGAATGATGCCGTACACCATGGTGTATCCCAGAGCCACGAGGGAGTACACGCTGCCGATTTTCAGACCGTTGAAGATCTGACTGATAAACATTATGACCTGATTGCCCATCATTCCCCCTTTCTTATAGAGGTTGATTCGTTGCTGTTACGGGTGTTGGGGACCGGCGGTTCACTTGGCCGGTTCGATGGTGCTGCGATAGGTGGGTTCGCCGTTCTTCATTTCGAGCACGATGACGGACTTCTTCGGGGAGCCGTGCGAGTCGAGGGTGAATTTGCCGGTGACGCCGGAGAAGCTCATGCCGCTGATGGCTTTGCGGATGTCGGCTCGGCTGGCGTTGGGGCCGGCTTTTTCGATGGCCTGCTTGAACATGTAGACGGAGTCGTAGCCCAACGCGGTGAACGTGTTCGGCGTGGCGTTGTTGTTGGCCTTCTTGTACGACTTGATGAACTTCTGCACCTTCTTGTTGGAGGTGTCGTCGGGCGAGTAGTGCGTGGTGTACAGCACCTTGTTGTAGCGCGATTTGGCGCCGGTGATCTGCAGGCCGTCGTAGCCGTCGGGGCCCATGATGTACCCGTCGTAGCCGACGGATCGGGCTTGCGGGATGATGTACGGGCCGGCCGCGGAATAGTAGTACGGCGCGTACAGGAATTCGGCGCCTGCCGCCTGCACTTTCTGCAGCTGGGACGAGTATTCGGTGTCGTCGGCGCTGGAGGAGTTTTCTTCGGCCACTACTTCCAGTCCGGCTTTCTTGGCGGCGTTCACGAACGCTTTGCCGACGCCGGAGGAGTATGGGTCGCCGGTGCCGTACAGCACGGCGACTTTCTTGACTTTCAGGTCTTCGGCGGCGAATTTGGCTGCGATCTCACCCTGGTAGGAGTCCTTGAAGCAGGTGCGGAACAGGTAGCCGCCGGTTTCGATGGAATCGGATGTGGCGGCGGGGGCGATGGATGGCAGCTGATTCTGGTCGGCCAATGGCGCCACCGCGCCCGTGGTGGATGAGATGGTGGGGCCGAGGATGCCGATGACCTGCTTTTCGCCGGCGAGACGGTTGAAGGCGTTGGACGCCTCGATCACGTCGCCTTTGTCGTCCATGGATTTGAGTTCGACTTTCTTGCCGAAGATGCCGCCGGCCGCGTTGATTTCGTTGACCGCCAGTTTGAATCCGCTGACTTCCGCTTCGCCGTATGCTGCGGCGGCGCCGGAATTGGTGGTGACCGATCCCAGGGTGATGACATCGTTATCGGACAGTTTCATGCTGTCTTCGCTTGTCGCATACATGTTGCCGCCGGAACATGCCGTCAGCGACAACGTCATGGCCGCGGCCATGCACAGCGCCGCGGCCTTTCCGGCAAATTTTCGTTTCATTGCCGTTCTTCCTCTCCTTATGGTCCTCTGACCTGTTGCAGTCTTGCCGACCTTGATGCAGCCACTCATCATATGCGGGTGCCCGACGGCCTGTGCAATATCTTCTACATGGCGGACTCGCCGGGCATGACGGCTGGTAATGGCTGGTGGTTGCGACGGACCGTTTCCTGCCTGTGGCAACACCGCACGCGGGAATCGGCCGTCAGTCGCCGGAGCGCACGGCGACGAGATACCGGGGTCGACCGGTGTAATCGTTGCGGATGTGCACTTCGCCGAAACCGTTGGCACCGGCGAACGCGGCGAGGCGATCACCTTGCGAAATGTCGTGTTCCATGACGAACAGACCTTGCGGCTTCAACAGTTTGGCCGCTCGTCTGATGATGCGTTCGGGGATCAGGGTGCCATCCAGGTTACCGCCGTACAGCGCGAGTTCGGGATCATGGTCGCGCACTTCGGGCTGTTCGGGGATTTCGCTTTGCGGCACGTACGGCGGATTCGTGATGACCATGTCGATGGTTCCGTCGAGCTTGTCCAGCGTGGTGGGGCTGGTGGCGTCGCCTATTTCCAGTTCGTAGTTGGAGGCGAGCGCCGGCCAGCGCCGCATGGTTGCTTCGATGTTTTTGCGGGTCCATGCCACGGCTTGCGGGCTGATTTCCACACCCCAGACGTGGCTGCCTTGCACTTCGGTGACGATGGCGAGGCCGATGGCGCCCGATCCTGCGCACAGGTCGACCACGCGCGGGTTGTACAGCCTGTTTTTGGTGATCCAGTCGATGCCTTCCTGCACCACGAGTTCGGTTTCCTGGCGCGGGATGAACACGCCCGGCCCGACCTTGAGGTCGAGGTAGCGGAATGGCGTGTGACCCACGATGTATTGCAATGGTTCGCGTTTCGCGCGTCGTGCGATCATCGTGTCGAACGTCTCGGCGCTGTAATCGAGGCTCTCCCCCATGAGCATGGCTTTGTCCACGTCGCGCAGATCGCAGCCCGCCGCTTCGGCGAATAGGAGTTTCGCGTCGTGTTCCGGCGTATCCACTCCCGCTTCCTTCAGGGTGGCGGCCGCCGCTGCGATGGTTTCGTCCATCATCCTTCCGTTTCCTTTTCCCTCTACCGTTCCCGGCCTGTGCCATGAATCGTTCCATGAAAAAGCCGCCTCGCCCGGTTCTGGGCGAAGACGTCGTTCGCGCTCACTGCTGGTGGGCGAGCCTTTCGGCCTCATCCGCCTGGATGTCGGAGTCGATGACGGCCTGCAGGTCGCCGTCGAGCACCGCGTCGAGGTTGTACGCCTTGTAGTTCGTACGATGGTCGACGATGCGGTTCTCTGGGAAGTTGTAGGTGCGGATGCGCTCGGACCTGTCGAGGGAGCGGACCTGCGAATGGCGCATGTCGGCGGCTTCGGCGGCCTCCTGCTCGTGCTTCATGGCGAGCAGTCGGGATTTGAGCACGCGCAGCGCGGCGGCACGGTTCTGGATCTGCGACTTTTCGTCCTGCATGTTCACCGTGATGCCGGTGGGGATGTGCGTCATGCGCACGGCGGAATACGTGGTGTTCACGGACTGGCCGCCCGGTCCGGAGCTCATGAAGATGTCGATCTTCAGGTCTTTCGGATCGATTTCGATCTCGTCGTTGTCGTCGTCGGCTTCGGGGAACACGATGACGCCCGCCGCGGAGGTCTGGATGCGTCCCTGCGATTCGGTGACGGGGACGCGCTGCACGCGGTGCACGCCGCCTTCGTATTTCAGCGACGCCCACACGCCGTCTTCCGGCGCGGGCGTGCCTTTGGCGCGGATGGCGACCTGAACGTCCTTGACGCCGCCGAGTTCCGTGGTGTTTTCGGATTGCACGGTGACGGTCCAGCCGCGCTTTTCGGCGTACCGGGTGTACATGCGCAGCAGATCGCCCGCGAACAGCGCCGCTTCTTCGCCGCCGGTACCGGCTTTGATCTCCATGATCGTGTCGCGTGCGTCATCCGGGTCGCGCGGGATGAGCGCGGTGCGCAGTTTCTCCTCCACTTCGGGCAGTTCGCCTTCGAGTCTTTTGGCTTCGGCTGCGAAATCGGGATCCTCGGCGGCCATTTCCTTGGCGGCCTCAAGGTCGTTCTTCACGGCGAGATACGCGTTGTATGCGTTGACGATGCCGCCCAGTTCGGCATGACGACGGCCGAGCTTGCGCATCTTGTTCGGATCGGTCACCACTTCGGGGCTGGCCATCTGCTCTTCGAGCGATTGGTATTCCTTCAACGCGGATTGCGCCGCGGGGAACTGTTCGTCTGCCATGTGCTTCCTTGATGCTTGCGAATGTTTGCGTTGTTTGCGAATGTAACGGTTGGAGACGCGGGCGTGGATCGCGTTCTACGAGGCGATGCCTTCCGCGAAGGGTGCAGGGTTGGAAACCCCTTTGAGAATACGAAAACGCCAGCCCCCTCCGGAGCCGGGTGCGTTGGCACGCACCGGAACGGAAACGGGCTGGCGTTCGATAAGCTACTTGCTCTTCTTGCCGTAGCGCTTCTCGAAGCGAGCAACGCGGCCACCGGTGTCGAGAATCTTCTGCTTGCCGGTGTAGAAGGGGTGGCACTTCGCGCACACGTCGACCGTCATGTGGTCGCCCTTGGCGGTGGAACGGGTGACGAAGGTGTTGCCGCACGAGCACAGGACTTCGACGGCATGGTAATCGGGATGGATACCCTGCTTCATAGTGTCTCCTAGGGAATTCAGGTGACCCGGGTCGCCTCGCCCCTTTGGCTGGCGTGAACCGGAACCTCAGCAAGGGTAGACGATGGCTGGGACACCGGCGGCTTATGGCCGAACCCGGCGGGAAACGGCGCGGGAACCGCGCTGGAACGGCATGGAAAAACGGTACAGGCGGCATGAGAAATCGCCCGTCCTTCCGCATCGCGGCCCCGCGGGGCGCGGCGTGCGGCTTGGACGGGCGATTCCCTCACCAACAAGTCGGCCGGAGGCCGGCCGACGATCAATACAGCTCGGTGAAGATCTTGAGCACCCGATCGTAATCGAGCGGCACGAAGCAGTTCTTCATCAGGCGTTCCTGGGTTTTCATCACGCGGTCGGCGAATTCCGGCAGATCCTCCTCGGTCACGCCATACTCGTGCAGGGCCTTCTTCGGCAGCAGCTGGTCGATGAGCGCCTCCAGCGCGTCGTACACATCGGCCTCGTCGCAGTCGAGGATCTCGGCGAGGTACCGGTTGAGCTTGGCGATCTCGCCGTCCGATTTGATCTCCATATAGTTGCGGAGCACGCCGGTGAACATGGCGTAGTTGGATTCGCCGTGCGGCACATGGTATTTGCCGCCGAGCTGGTAGCTCAACGCGTGCACCGCCGCGCAGCCGCCGGTGTCGAAGCTGATGCCCGCATAATCGGAGGCGATGAGGAAATCGCCCATCAGCTCGTTGCGCTTGGCACGACGTTCCGGCGAACCGGCGGGACCGGCCTCGACCACCGCCTTATAGCCGCCGACGATCATCTTCATGGCCTCATAGCCGAACATCCTGGTATACGGCGTGGCGTTCGGCGACAGCGTCGATTCCACGGAATGTACGAGCGCGTCGAGCGAGCTGGTGGCGAACACATGGTCCGGCAGGCCGTACAGCAGTTCGGGGATGAGCACGGCGTCGTCCGCGAACATCTCCGGGCTGGCGACGCCGGCCTTGCAGCCGAGACGGGTACGGTTGATGGCCGCGATCTCCGTGACTTCGGAACCGGTGCCGCAGGTGGTCGGCACGAGCACGAGGCGCACTTTGCGCGTGAACTGCGGCAGATGGTCGATCACCTCGTCGATGGACGCGCCGCCCGCCACGGCGACGATCTTCGACATGTCCATCACGGCACCGCCGCCGATGGCGACGATGCGGTCGTACTCGTATTCGCCGGCATCCTTGATGAACTCGTCGATCATGACGTCGGTCGGCTCCTGGGCGCCGTATTTGTCGACCAGGATGACGTTCGCGCCGTTCGCATACGGTTCGAGGAACCTCGTGTAGATCGCCTCGATGCTCACCAGCAGGTCCGTGGGGCCCAGCCGGAAGGATTCGGCGAATTCCTTGACCGTGTCGAAGGAGTAGATGTTGTCCGGTCCGACGGTAAGCAGTTTCATCGGTCACGTTCCTTTCCCGCGTGCGCCGGCCTCCCCTGACCTGGAGCGACCGGCACACGCCTTGTCATTCGGCTATTGACGCACACCGCTTCGTGCGCGTTCCGGAACCCGCTTGGGGCGGGTCGGCGGCTTACTTGGCGCTTTCCTCGATGATGATCTCCTTGAGCACCTCGACGGCCTCGGTCAGTTCATCGTCGGTGATGACCAGCGGCGGCAGCAGACGGATCACGTTGCCGTTGATGCCGCAGGTCAGCATGATCAGACCTTCCTGAATCGTGCGCTTCGTAATGCGGCCGACAAGTTCCTTGTTCGGTCCCATCGTACCCGCCTTGACGAATTCGATGCCGATCATGGCACCGCGCCCGCGCACTTCGGCCACGGTCGGCACTTCGCCGACGAGCGGCTTGAGCAGACCGTCCACGACTTCACCGATATGCGCGGCCTTCGCCGGCAGGTCGAGCTTTTCCATGATGCCCACCGCGGCGAGCGCCGAAGCGCAGGATACCGGGTTGCCACCGTAGGTGCCGCCGATGCCGCCGGGCTGCACGGCGTCCATGATGTCGGCGCGACCGGTGACCGCGGCGATCGGCATACCGCCGCCGAGCGCCTTCGCGGTGGTGATGAGATCGGGAACGACGCCGTCGTACTCGCAGGCGAACCACTTGCCGGAACGGCAGAAGCCGGCCTGGATTTCGTCGGAGATGTACAGCACGTCGTGCGCGTGGGCCCAGTCGGCCAGTCCGGACAGGAAGCCTTCGGCCGGGACGATGAAGCCGCCTTCGCCCTGGATCGGTTCGGCGATGATGGCGGCCACGTTGGCGGAGCCGACCAGCAGTTCGATCTTGTCGGCGGCGGCTTTGGCTGCGGCTGCACCGTCGGCCCCGAAGGCGTCGCGCAGCGGGTAGGAGAACGGCACGCGGTAGATGTCCGGGGCGAAAGCGCCGAAACCTTGCTTGTACGGCATGGACTTGGTGGTCATGGCCATGGTCAGGTTGGTACGGCCGTGGAACGCGTTCTCCATCACCACGACGGCGGAACGACCGGTGTATCTGCGGGCGATCTTGATGGCGTTTTCGACCGCTTCCGCACCGGAGTTGACCAGTACGCTCTTCTTGGGGAAGTCGCCGGGCGTGTGTTCGGCGAGCTTCTTGCACACGTCGATGTAGTTGGCGTACGGGGTGGTGGCGAAGTTCGTGTGCGTCAGTTTGGTGACTTCATCCTGAACGGCTTTGACGACTTCCGGTGCGCAGTTGCCGACGCCGGTGACGGCGATGCCGGAGGCGAGGTCGATGAAGCGGTTGCCGTCGACGTCGGTGATGGTGGAGCCGGAGGCGCTTTCCGCGAAGATCGGCATGCCCTGGCCGACGCCCGCGCTCACATACTTCTTGTGTTCCTCTTCCAACGCCTTGGACTTCGGACCGGGGATGGCGGTGACGATGTTGCGTGCGACCTGTGGGACTGACATGATGGTTCCTTTCGTTGTTGGTGATATTCGAAAAGTCTTGGTGGTTGATGGTGGCACCGCCTTGCTGGCGGGTTCACGGATTATTCGGTTATCCGCTTATTCGGCTATTCGGCTCAGTCGCCGTATTCCGGCGGGTTGCGGCGGAACCCTCGGGTGAGCACCGCGAGGACGATGATGCCGATGGCGAGCCAGGAGAGGCCGAGTTCGACCGCGTGGATGTCGAGGTGCAGCAGCAGGTAGGCGCAGCACACGGCGCCGATGGCCGGGGCCAGCACGTTGAGCCATACGCCGCCGCGGAAATGCTCCTTGCGTTCCGCCGCATCCGCCTTGGCGTAGGCGCAGATGACGCACACGTTGACCAGGGTGAAGGCGGTGAAGGCGCCGAAGTTCACGAAGGATGTGGAGGTGGCGACGTCGAGGAACAGGGCGATCAGGCCGACGCAGGCGACCAGCAGGATGCTGAGCACCGGGGTGCCGAAACGCTTGCCCAGCTTGCCGAAGATCCGCTTGGGCAGAACGCCGTCGCGGCCCATCACGTACAGCAGACGGGATGCGGAGGCCTGGGTGGCGATGCCGGACGTGAACTGGCCGAAGCACAGTCCCGCGATGAACACGGAGGTGAAGAGGTTGCCTCCCACCTGGGTGGCGATCTCGTAGGCCGCGGACGATTCGTCGTCGAACATGCCGCCCGGATGCACCAGCTGGGTGATGTAGGCGATGCCCACGAAGATCAGACCGCCGATGAGCGCGACCAGCATGATCGCCTTGGGAATGGTGTGGCGGGCGTCGCGCGTTTCCTCACTCATCGTGGTGACCGCGTCGAATCCGAGGAAGGAGTAGGCGGCGATGGCGGCTCCGGCCACGATCACGGACGGCGACGAACCGTTGCCGGTGAACGGCAGGGTGCTGAACAGCGTTCCTGTGCCCATGCCTCCCATGACGGATCGGATGGAAAGCATCATGAAGATGACGATCACAAGCGCCTGGAACAGCATCAGCGCGTAGTTGATCTTGTCCGCCACGTTGAGTCCGATGACGTTGATGGCGGTGGTGAGCACGATGAAGCCGAGCACCCACGCCTGGATCGGCACCGCCGGGAACTGCGCGTTCAGGTAGGAGGCTCCGATCAGCCACACCACCATGGGCAGGAACATGTAGTCGAGCAGCATCGCCCACCCGACGAGGAAGCCGAGTTTGCGCCCGATGGTTTTGCCGACATATGTGTAGGCGCTGCCCGCCTGCGGGTGGAGCACCGCCATGCGGCCGTAGCTTCCCGCGGTGAACATCATGGCGACGGTGGCCACCAGATAGGACATGGCCGCCGCACCGTGCGAGGTGGAGGCGATCACGCCGAAGGTGCCAAGCGCGATGATCGGGGTCATGTAGGCCAGACCGAACAGGACCACGGAACGCAATCCCATGGTGCGTTTCAGCGCGCCTTCGGTTTCGACGGGCTGCGCGACGGAACGTGCGACGGCGGGGCCGTTGACTATCTGTGCTGTCATGTCGGTTCCTTCCTGAACAACTTGTTCTGTACGGACCGGTCGGGCGGTTCGCGCCGATCAATCCTGTATGCGCCAACGCTGCGGATCGATGGCGCCCTCGTATAGGGGAAGCTGGATGGGCGGTTCGCCCGGGCGGAATTGCTCCCACATCCGATTGCTGCCGGCGGTGCCGCGTTCACGGACCAGACGCACGGCGTCAAGGTCGATGGTGCGGATGATGACGTGATCGTCCGCGTCGTCGGTGGACGCGATGACGCCGCCTTCCGGATCGACGAGCAGCGATTCGCCGACGCCTTGCGGCGCGGGGGCGTTGAGGCTTGCGACGAACACCTGGTTGACGATGGCGTTCGCGCGGGCGAGGATAAGTTCCTGCGCACGATCCGGGGTGGTGGTGCGCACCGGGTTGATGATGAGGTCGGCGCCCAGCCAAGCCAGTTGGCGGCTGATTTCGGGGAACCAGGCGTCGTAGCAGATCATGATGCCGACGCGGCCTTTGCCGGGAATGTCGAACACGGTGAAGGAATCACCGGGCGTGTAACGTTCGAACGGACGCCACGGGCAGATCTTGCGGTAGGAGGCGACGAGTTCGCCTTCCGGGGAGAACACGGGTGCGGTGTTGAAGATGCCGCCTTCGGGATTGCGTTCCGCGACGGTTCCAGGAATGAGCCAGATGCCGAGTTCGCGAGCGAGGTTGCCGAGCTTGCCGGCCATGTCGTCGTGCAGGTCGGTGGCCGAGGCGCATTGCATGCGGTAGGCGCGTTCATCGTCGAGTTCACCGGTGCCGTAGAGATGCATTTCCGGGTAGACGATGAGTTCCGGGGCCAGCCCGTCGGCGCTCTGCATGGATGCCACACGGCGTACATCGTTCGCGAACGCGCCGAAGGGCTTGCCGATGGACAGCTGGCCCGTTTGGGCCATCGCGATGGTGAGTGTTCCACGGGTGGTCATCCTGCGCTCCTTTCGGTGTTCCGTTCGTTGTTGGCTTTCACCATAGGAATCCGCGGCGGTGAATGATATGGACGTTCTGTTGAAAATAGGTTCGATATATGGCCGAGTTGTCCACACAGTGCCGAAAGCCGGTTAGATTGGCCGTATGGCGATGACCTTGAACACGTTGCTGGAGCAGCGTTCCCTTGATCTTTCCCTGGTTGTGGAGGGCGATGCCGGTGCATTGGACGCGCCGATCTCATGGATGCATTTTTCGGAGTCCCCCGACCCGACGGCGTATCTCGAAGGCGGTGAGATCCTGCTCACCACCGGTCTGCTCATGCCCGACGATCAGCCGGACGATCCGCACCGCGCGTTCGCGTCCCGACTGGTCGAAGCCGGCGTGCGCGGTGTCGGATTCGGCATCGGCGTGCAGCACGACGCCATCCCCCAATGGCTGGTCTACCAGTGCGAAGCCACCGGGCTTCCCCTGTTCAGCGTCCCTCTGGCCACACCGTTCATCGCGATCTCCAAAGCCGTGGCACGTGGCATCTCCGATGACACCAGCCAGCATTTCGCACGCCTGTACCGCAATCAGCAACGACTGCTGCGCAGCGTGCACACCCTCGACCCGGTGAGCACGATCGTCTCCCGGCTGGCCGAGCTTATCGGCGGCTGGGCGGCGTTGCTGAACCCTGTGGGCACCATCATCGCCTCCTCGCACCATGCGATTCCCGTGGATATGGATTCGCTGGGTGACGCGCTGGCGTTCAGCGTGCTCGGCGAAGCGAAATTCACCGTGGCGAAAGGCTATGACATCGCCATCTTCCACATCGCCTCCCCCACCAAGCAGACGCTTGGCTATCTTGTTTCGGGGCGCAAGGGGAACAAGGGCAGCATCGACCACCCGCTGGTCGCGGAGGCGACGAGCCTGCTGTCGCTGGCCATCAACGGAGCCGCCGATTCCAACCGTTCCCTCGCCAATCTGCGATCCACCATGACCCGGATGTGCCTGGAAGGCGATGCCGATACGGTGCGCCGGTTCGCCGACGACGTGTGGAACGGCATGCCCGTGCAGCCGTTGGTCGCATTGCGCATCATCGGGCGGCAGGACGCGCTGGAGGACGCGGGGCGACTGTTCGAACCGTTCCGCCGAACGCTGGCCAAGAACACGAATCTTGCGGTGTTCGGCATGATGGACGGCGACATGTGGGCCATCGTCTCGCAGTCGAACGCGCGGACGTGGACGGAACAGCTGACCCATGACGGGCGTCTCACCGTCGGTCAATCGTCGGGCGCGACGTGGGCCGATATGCCCAGAGCACGGCATGAGGCGTATCAGGCCGGGGCGGAGGCGTTGACCTCAGGGGCGCCGTTGATTCGCTACGGCAGCGACCGGAATTCCGCAAGCTTGGAAAGCGTGGTGGAGCCTTCGCTGATGAGGGCGTTCGCCGATCTGAAGCTCGCGCCGATCGCCGACCTGACATTCGACCTGTCCACCGGCCCTCACACCCCGGATCATGACGCCGCCACCACGATCCGCGCCGTGGACGTGCTGTGGGCTTGGCTGAGCAGCCGTGGCAGAACCGAGGAGGCCGCGCGCATGGCCGGCATGCATCGGCATACGTTGACCAAATATCTTGGCGTCATCGCCAAGGCACTGAACGCCGACCTGACCGATCCGGGCACCACCGCCGAACTATGGTATGCCTGCCGTTTCTCGCGTTTCGGCAGCACCCTCCCCCAACCGGAATCAATCTGACATGCGGAAAATGGGCGCCCTTCGAACACGTACCGTCATTCGGATGAGCGGAAACGCCGCAACGATGCCAGCGGCTATTCGGCGGAGGGATCCTCTCCAGTGAACGGCGGCGCCATATTGTCACCGGTCTTGCGACCTTTAATCGCATCAATGACGCGCGGAAGCAAGCAGCCGATAAAGCATGCCACACTGAGCATCGCCTGTGCTTTCATGCCCAAAGCCCACAGAATCACCGTGACGATGAATATCATCACGATCAGCAGCGAGAACACGGCACTGGTGAATTTCAAGCACCAGTTTTCCGCCTTTCTGTCCTCGGCGTATATTCTGCGGATATCACGTTGCCCTTCGATTTCGGATTGCAATGATTGCTCCGCCATGGCGAGGATTCGATCCGCAGCACCGGGGAGAATCCTTTCATAACGTTCGAGTTCCGCAGCTGGAGGAAGCGGTCCCGATGTCACTTCCATGTGCGTCATCGAAACACGATGCCCTAGCGCTGCGTCTCCAACGCCTTTCGGATCGCGTTCCCGGTTCTGTTCCAGGCCATCGCCTGCAATTCTCCCGAGGTCGGAACCGCCGGCGCCTGCCGACGAACCACCCGGCCGGTCAGTCCTGTTTTCAGGCCCATGCGCATCCCCTTGGAAATCGCCGCCTTGCGACCGGTCATTGCCGTTTTGCCCATTGCTCATGCCCCCTCCGATTGCATATTTGGAATAGTCTCGTACAGAGCTCTATCCTACACAGACAATCTACGAAAACCCATCTGCGTCTTTCTATGCCGACAGCTGATTCACATGATCCGATTACACGATTCTCCCTCACCGGAAAATGGTTGGAATATGGAGGAACCCGCCGGCTTCGGCGGGTTCTCTGCTGTGCCCTCGCTGGGACTTGAACCCAGGACAAACACCTTATAAGGGTGCTGCTCTAACCGACTGAGCTACGAGGGCAACAGGTGGAAGTATATCCCGACCGCGGAATATTGACGGCATCACGCCGATGAGACGTTGCGGCAACACGCTTGCAGCACGTTATTTATAACTTTATAAATAACGTGCTATCCTATTTAGTAAGACGAATGGACGAATATGAATCAGTATACGTCCCACCCGCGTCATTTCACCGATGAAAGGACACCCATGCGCTACGGTCATTTCGACGATGCCGCCAAGGAATACGTGATCGAGACTCCTGCAACCCCGCTGCCGTGGATCAACTACCTCGGCAACGAGGACTTCTTCTCCCTGATCTCCAACACCGGCGGCGGTTACTCCTTCTACAAGGACGCCAAGCTGCGCCGCATCACCCGCTACCGTTACAACAACGTTCCGGGCGACAACGGATCGCGCTGCTACTACCTGAGCCTGATGGACTCCGCCGACGCCGACGCCAAGCCCCTCGAAACCTGGTCCCCGACCTTCCTGCCGACCAAGACCCCGCTCGACTCCTACCGCTGCCGTCAGGGCATCGGCTACACCGTGTTCGAATCGTCCAAGAGAGGCATCGAATCCAAGCTCACCGCCTTCGTGCCGCTGCACACCAACGCCGAAATCAACCGTCTCGACGTGACCAACACCACCGACGCACCCGTCGTCATCGACGCCACCGCCTCCGTGGAATGGTGCCTGTGGAACGCCGTCGACGATTCCTCGAACTTCCAGCGCAACCTGTCCACCGGCGAAGTCGAGATCGAACGCGAAAGCGACGCCACGCTGCTGTACCACAAGACCGAGTTCAAGGAACGTCGCAACCATTACGCCTTCTTCGCGGTGAACTCCCCCGTGATCGGTTTCGACACCAGCCGCGACGAATTCCTCGGCCAGTTCAACGGCTGGGACACCCCGCAGGTCATCGCCGAGGGCAAGGCGCACGATTCCGTGGCGCACGGCTGGTTCCCGATCGCCGCCAACCGCGTGCGCCTGGAACTACAGCCCGGCGAAACCAAGTCGCTGGTCTTCGTGCTGGGCTACATCGAAGTCGCCAAAGATCAGAAGTGGGAGGACCCCAACGATCCCGCCAAGGTCGGCATCATCAACAAGAAGCCGGCGCACGAGCTGTTCCGCCGCTTCGCCACCGTGGAACAGGTCGAAGCCGCGCTGAGCGAGCTGAACGCCTACTGGACCGAACTGCTGAGCACCTACAGCGTCGAATCCGGCGACGAAAAGCTCGACCGCATGGTCAACATCTGGCACCAGTACCAGTGCATGGTCACCTTCAACATGTCCCGTTCCGCCTCCTACTACGAGTCCGGCATGGGCCGCGGCATGGGCTTCCGCGATTCCAACCAGGATCTGCTCGGCTTCGTGCACCTGGTTCCGCAGCGCGCACGCCAGCGCATCATCGACATCGCCTCCACCCAGATGGAGGACGGTTCCGCCTGGCACCAGTACCAGCCGCTCACCAAGAAAGGCAACGCCGACATTGGCGGCGGCTTCAACGACGATCCGCTGTGGCTGGTCGCCGGCACCTACGCCTATCTCGCCGAAACCGGCGACACGAGCATCCTCACCGAGCCCGTGCCATTCAACAACGTGGAAGGCTCCGAAGTCCCGCTGCTCGAGCATCTGCGCCGTTCGGTGAACTTCACCATCACGCATAAGGGTCCCCACGGCCTGCCGCTGATCGGCCGCGCCGACTGGAACGACTGCCTGAACCTCAACTGCTTCTCCGACACCCCGGGCGAAAGCTTCCAAACCGTTGAGAACAACGACACCGGCGTCGCCGAATCCGTGTTCATCGGCGGCATGTTCGTACTGTACGGCGGCCAGTACGCCGACATCATCGAACATTACGGCGAAGCCTCCGGCATGACCGGCGCACAGACGGCGGCGGAAACGGCCACCATACGCGCCGAGATCAACGCGGTGGACGAAGCGGTGAAAACCGCCGGCTGGGACGGCGAATGGTTCCTGCGCGCCTACGACGCCTACTCCCGCAAGGTCGGCACGCATGAAGACACCGAAGGCCAGATCTACATCGAGCCGCAAGGCATGTGCGTCATGGCGGGCATCGGTCTGGACGACGGCAAGGCGAAGCAGGCTCTCGAATCCGTCAAGAACAAGCTGACCTGCGACTGGGGCACCGCCATCCTCGCCCCCGCCTATTCCACCTACCGCATCGAACTGGGCGAAATCTCCTCCTACCCGCGCGGTTACAAGGAGAACGGCGGCATCTTCTGCCATAACAACCCGTGGATCTCCATCGCCAACGCCCTGGCCGGCAACGACGACGAGGCATTCGCCGTATACAAGCGCAACTGCCCCGCGTACATGGAAGACAAGTCCGACGTGCGCAAGGTGGAACCGTACGTGTACTGCCAGATGGTCGCAGGCCCCGAAGCCGCCACCCCGGGCGAGGGCAAGAACTCCTGGCTGACCGGCACCGCCGCCTGGACCTTTGTGGACGTCTCGCAGTACCTGCTGGGCGTGCGCCCGACGCTTGACGGCCTGGCGGTCGAACCGCATCTGCCGGCCGAATTCACCGATCTTACGGTGACCCGCGTGTTCCGCGGCACGACCTACCGTATCGGCATGAAGCGCACCGGCGAGCGTTCCGTCAGCGTGAACGGCGAGCGCATCGACGGCAATGTGGTGCCGCCCGCCGCCGGCAACGACGTGGTCGAGGTCGAAGTCACGTTCTGACATATTTCGTATGCGGGGAAGACCGGCAATATGACCGGCTTCCCCGCACGAACGACTTATTTTCCTTGCTTGGAACGCAAGACCATCAACATCCCCTAATATCATGGGAGTGTTTTCGGGCAGCCCCTCAAAAAAACACACAGGCCCGGAAACACACGATCGCACGGAATCAAGGAGCAAGTATGGGCGTTGCGGCATGGGATGGTTTTGTGAACGATCAAAGTACATGGCCCGCAGCATCGCGTGCCGAAGCCTCCAAAAGCAATGTGACCACGGCCAGGGACACGTTGGGCGACAAAACCTTCGTCAGGCGCAAACGCATGAGTCCGGAGGAACGTCACCGGCAAATCCTGCAGGCGGCCGTCAAAGTCATCGCCATCAAGGGATTCTGGGGTATGTCGTTGCAAGGCATCGCCAACGAGTTGGGCATCACCGAAGCCGCGCTCTACCATTACATCTCCTCGAAGGACGACCTGCTCAACATGGTGCTGTCCGAATGCTACGACACTCCGGATGCGGACGAATACAATGCGGTGACCGCGGGATTCGTGGACGCGGACGGACACCGCGTCTACTGCTACCCGCGCTATTGTCTGAACATCGTGCTGTACAACCTGCAACGCCCGGAACTCGTGCAACTGTATTCGGTGCTGAACGGCGAAGCATTGAGCCCTTCCCACCCAGCGCACAGTTTCTTCATCGGACGTCATATGCGCCAGTGGGAGATGATTCGTTCGATGAACTGGCTGATGCCGCCCAGCATGACCGAGGATCGCTTCTACGACCTGTACACCCTGGCGATGAGCGCCATGGACGGCTTGCAATACCGCTGGCTGGGCGACGATTCGATGAACCTGCTGGAACAGTGGATCAGCCTGTCCGACATCATCTTCCCGGAAAACGAGTGGAAAGGCTTCCTCGACCCTTCGGAGCATGATCCGAAGCAGGAGACCGAGTGCCTGCTGCCGTTGACGCTGTCCGCACGAGCCTGAGCCGTTCCCGCGGAACGATCACAACGGCAGGTCGACGTCTGCGACCGCATGCGGCATACATAGCATCTCCGGAAACGAACCGATCACCAAGCAACCGGCGGATCCTGACGCCTTTCCAGCATGGTCACCCGCATATCAAGGAACTGCTGAAAAGAAACCATATCGATCATGGCCTGTTCGAGAAGCTCGCCGCACTCCATCTCGCCCGACCTGTACCGTTCCACAAGCCCCAGCAGATTGTCCATGTAGGCATGAGCATACGGCGAATCCTCCGCGTTTACCGACTGCATGGCCTGCAAAGCCTGATTGAACGCTTCCAATTGTTGTTTTTGGGAATCAAACATAACAACACCTCTACTTGCGTACGCCAATCAAATAGGTAACGCCAACGGGAGCGGTCACGCACGCGCCCCAAACCAATGTACGGCGAATCCTCTTCAATGTCTGCTCACACTCGTTTCGTGAGTTAAGTACACGTATCGCGTAATCATACAAAGGATTCGCCGATGCCGCAGGCGCAGCAACGCCCATCCCCAACAGCATGGCTACAGCAACGACCACTGCCAACAATTTCTGACGCATACTCCCCCTATCAAGCTCCGCCCCCATTAAGGAGACCTTAAGAGATTATAGGCATTCCCAAGAAAATCGACAATGGATGAGAAGACGGGGTTTCTCCGTCACAGACGCGCAACAGACTCAAAATGCGACCACGCACTACAACGGCAGGTCGATGTCCACGACCCATCGCTCCTTCGACGAACGGATATCAATCGTTCCGCCACGGGACTTGATTTGATCGGCATAACGTTGCAGACCCATCTTCGTCGGTACTGCAGCGGATTCCTTCTCGGAAGGCTTGTCGCACGCCGAGAGGGAGAATCGAGCCGAGGTCAGACCGATGGTGACGAAATACCCGCCTTCCGGATCGGCGTGTTTGACGATATCCGAGAACAATTCGCTCAACATGGCGGAAATCAGCGCATAGTCGCTGTCCGTCATGATTCCGCCGTCCTGGATGTCGGTGATGGTCTCGCCTTCGAATCCCAAACGCTGCAGACGCTCCTCGTATTTCGTCGCGATCGAACGCAGCTGACGTTCCCTTCCATGAAGCGCGTGATCGGCAGCGACTGCCCCTCGCCCGCCTATCACCGTATCGCCGTCGGCGTCGTTCGCCATGATGGACACCACGGACCGTGTCTGCCTCAATACGTTTTCCAGAACCGACCGCAGTTCCGCCATATCATGATCACCCATCGACCGCGAGGCTCCGCGGATCTCATCGATGCGGCGGATGATGTAGGCCACGTCGTTGCAGGTCTCGTTATGCAAGGTGAGCGCCAAACGCTCCTGCTTCCTACGGTTGGCCAGATGCCGGACCACCGTCAGATCGCGAAGCGAACGGCGTAGCAGCGCACCGGCGAGCGCGCAGACGAACACGGTCATGGCGAACAGCGCGACATTCACCGGCACCAGGTGTTTTCCATCAATCGAATTCACCATGATGTATTCGCAGACGCATATCACCGTCGCCGCGCACCCCTGCGCGAACGCGCGGAATCCCAATACCGCCACTCCCAGCAGACAGGCGAACAGCACCACCGATGATGCGCCGAACGCAAACAGACCGCCCGCCTGGCTGAACATCACAATCAGCCAACTCCCCACCGTGGGGTTCCACGCCGCGATCAGCAGCACAACCGCTTCGCAGACGCTGAACACCGCATGGCTGATCTTGTCCGGTTCGACCGCCCGAAACGCGCATTCGTCCACAATGAGGACAATCAACAGCCCCATGAACAGAACCCTCGTCACAAGGGCAAGCGCATCGTCATATGATTTCGACGCTGCTTTGCCGGCGAACCGCGAGCGCACCGTTGCTATACCAGATCGTATTTCCTGCATACGGCCATGGCCTCATTTCTTGTGGAAACGTGTAGTTTCCTCAATATGCGATGGATATAGGTGAACACCGTGTTGGGGCTGACGTGCAATGCCAGCGCAATCTGAGCCGTGGTGTCCCCGCGCATATACCGTCGCAGCACGTCACGCTCGCGATCGCTCAGCATGGTGCGCATGGTTTCCCCGCGTTGCAGCATCTCATGTGCGGCGGCGGCATCCATGAACCGGTCATCCATGGGCATTCCCCGAGCCGCACGGACGATCGCCGCGGGCAGGTCCCGCACCAGACGTTCCTTCGACAGCAATCCCTGGGCGCCGGCTTCGATGGCGTCCCGCTCATAGCGTTCCGTGGGATAAGCCGTGATGCATAGCAACCCGATATCGCCATTTCGCCGCCGTATGCGCTTGCAGACCACATCGCCGCTGATATCGTTCAACGCCATATCCACAATGAGCACATCCGGCACGTTCCGATCGAACAGACAGCGGTGCAGGGCGTCCGCGCTGGAGTGGGTGCACCATCGCATCCGGAAGTCGGCCGACGCCTGTTCGATCCATTGCGAAAGCATGCTCGCCGACCAAATGTCGTTGTCGACCAATGCGATACCGATAGTGTCATCCCCCATGCCAGTCATGGTACACCGGCGGCATCTTACGGTCTTGCCCATGTCAAGAAAATCGTGACATGTGGTGGAAAAATCGGTCGGCGGCTCATACCGTTGACGCTGAACCCATCATCGTCGCGTATCACAAGGAGCATTTCCGATGAGAGGAACTTTGAATCAAAGCAAGCGGAACCGATTCGCCGCGCTGTGCGCCATATTGTTGCTGCCACTGTCCTTCGCTTTCCCGCAGCATGCCATGGCCGCGGAAAGCACCTATGTCATCATCGACGGCGTCCGCGTCGACAGCTCGCTTGGCGTCACCACCAGCGATCAGCTGACACAACGGCTGCTGGAAGGCTACATACAGGTGGAATATATCGACGGCCAGCTTGCTAGCGTGGAACCGCTCAGCGAGGAGGATCAGATCGCCGTGATGAACAGCACGCGCACCCCCTGCCGGAACACGGATGTGTGCCTGACGTTCCGCGACGGCAGCAATCGCGGATTCTACGGAACCGGCTACCGCGCCACGGTCTGACCGGCATTCGAAGACGCCGGGCCGTTGCGTTGATGCCGACCCGGTTCACGATATCGCCGGGCCGCCATCAGGCGCCCACCCTGCACACACCCTTCAACGCCCCCTACCCCCTCCGCTTCGAACCCTCGTTGACAATAACGTCAATCCCGTAAAACGCCAACGTTTGCAACGAAATAAGCTGTTATTTTCTTCTGTTTCCACGAGACATTTGCCATGACGGCTTGTCAACAATCACCGATACCGTTGTGCATGGAGGTTCTGTGGTTTCCATGCGTGGCATGTTTTCCGTCGTTGCCGTCGGAACGCCCAGACCCCCGTCGATGACGTTATTCACGTCTCGCCATTTAAGGAGAAAACAAAGATGAGAAACAAAGCCGTCGCGTGCATTGGCGCGATTGCCGCATGTGCGATGATGCTCGCCGGAGTCCCGAGCACCGCCATGGCGGATGAAGCAAGCGAACTGAATCCCACCTATACGTATAACGCCGCCAACGGCATGACCTTCGAAAAGGTCAGCCACGCCGACCAGGGCCTTCAGCAGGCCGATGGCGTGGTCGATTACACCGGCAACGGCACCATCGCCCCCTACACTTCCGGCCTGAGCGCCACCGGCAACGGTGACCGCGGCCAGTCCTACAGCTACGCCGCCGCATCCTACGGCGACTGGGTGTACATCGGCACCATGTACGGCGGTCTGGGCGTGCAGGCCATTCTGAGCCGCGACATGACGAGCCTGGGCCTGACCTCGCAGGAGGCCACCGCGCTCATGCAGACCATGTACGCGGGCAACATGTACCTTGGCGAGCCCGACGGCAAGAGCGCCGGCGGCATGCTCTTCAAGTTCAACGTGAAGACCGGCGAAACCAAGATCCTGATGTCCAAGAGCGCCGGCATCGAAGGCGGCAAGGGCGTCATCCCGACCTTCCGCAGCGCGTTCAAGATGAACGGCAAGCTGTACTTCGAAGGCATGATCATGGACACCAACGACAAGGAGCTCACCCAGCAGGAGATCCAGACCGCCATGGCCTATCAGAACGGTTTCCCCTGCATCTATGAGGTCGACCCGGAGAACGGCGACAAGCTCACCCGCGTCTACGACAGCGTCGACGTCAACGGCTTCCGCTCCCTGGTCAAGGGCAACGTGTTCACCTCCACCCGCGCCATCGGCTCCTTCGGCGACACCCTGATCGCCGGCGATCTCAAGCCGACCGCGGACGGCAAGGGCAAGGCCCAGCTCGTGGCCTCCAACACCCCGTCCGATCCGAACTCCTACAAGGTGATCGCCGATATGGCGAGCTTCGACAACCTGCCCGCCATCCACCGCCAGGACGTCAACGGCGGCGGCGGCATCTACCAGGTGCAGGAGTTCAACGGCAAGCTGTACGTGGTGGTCTGCACCGGCGACACCAGCACCCTGAACGAGGAAACCGGCACCATGCGTTCCTTCGCCATCTACGTGGGCGAGAACAAGGGCGACCCGACCAACAAGGCCGATTGGACCTGGCGTCCGCTCGCGGGCGATACCTCCAAGGGCGCCAAGTACTACTACGGTCTTGACAAGAGCCGCGTGAGCGCCGGCGCCTGCACCCTGCAGGTCTACGGCGACTACCTGTACATCGGCGACTACAACGATGTGAGCAGCGCGCTCCAGGGCTTCGTCACCAAGAGCAACTTCGTGACCCAGGCCACCAACCTCGAGCAGTCCGTCAACCTGTACCGCATGGACAAGAACGAGAACGTCGAAATGCTCGTGGGCGACGCCAACGATACCTTCCCGAACGGCGGCACCACCGGTCTCGGCAGCGGTTACGACAACCACATGAACCAGTACACCTGGCAGACCGCCGTCCATGAGGGCAAGATGTACCTGTCCACCATGAACACCACCACCCTGCTGGAGCCGGTCGCCCAGTTCACCAACGGCGACATCCTGAACATGAGTGAGAAGGACTGGAACAACACCGTCCACTACCTGCGCGTGTTCCTGCGCCTGCTGTGGGGCATGGGCCCGACCGATCCGGCCTCCGCCGTCTCCACGCAGAGCGCCGACGAGAAGGCTTCCGAACAGTCCATGCCGTCCACCGACGACCCCGAGGCACTGGTCGACTGGGCCCGCGCCGAAGCCGCCAAGGACGCCTCCGTGGCTCAGCCGCAGTCCGCCGACGCGAACTCCTCCGCATCCAACGATGCCATCACCCTGACCAAGGCCCAGACCAAGGAACTGGTCGACGGCATCAAGGACGGCAGCATCGTCCCCGGCAGCCTGGCCTCCACCTCCGACGCCGCGCAGCTCTTCGACATCAACAATGAGCTCGACGCGCTCGGCTCCCAGCTCTCCGACAAGGGTTCCGCCGACTTTGCCAACGCTTACGGCGAGGTCGTGGACGCGTTCTCCGGCATCGGCGATCTGATTCCGGACAAGTTCAAGGGCCTGTACGAAACCCTCGTCAAGCTGACCTCCAAGGCCAACCTGAAGGCCTACGCCAAGGCTCTGCCGTACCTGTCCAAGTCCAAGCGCGGCTTCAACCTGTTCGAGATCTCCGACAACGGCAAGGTGAACGTGAAGACCGTCACCGATGAAGGCTTCGGCGATCCGTTCAACCACGGTCTGCGCATCTTCTGCGACACCGACGACTACATGGTGATCGGCACCGCGAACCCGTTCTACGGCACCCAGCTGTGGCGCGTGCGCAACACCGAGTTCGCCGTGAACGTGTCCGCCACCAAGGGCGGCACCGCCTCCGCGAACGTCGAGAGGGCCGCCAAGGGCGCCACGGTCAAGCTGACCGCCACCGCTGAGAAGGGCTACCACTTCAAGGAGTGGAAGGTGACCAAGGGCGATATCACCATCGCCGACAACGCCTTCACCATGCCCGACGGCAGCGTCTCCATCCAGGCCGTGTTCGAGGCCGATTCGCCGGCTGAGCCGTCGAACCCGGGCACGAACACGAAGCCCGCCGCCAACAAGACCACCAAGCCGGCTTCCACCGCGAACACCGGTGCGCCCGTCGCGGCCATCGTGCTCGCCGGCGCCGCTGCCCTGCTGCTCGGTGCCGCGATCATGCTGAAGAAGAAGCAGGCGTGATGCCAGGCGGCGGGATTCCTCGGCACCCGCGATTCACGGAATAGCGGAATCTCGCCGCCGGCCGCATCCGGCTAGCCGATACGGCTGATACATGAGAAGGCCGATGCCTGTTACGGGCATCGGCCTTCTTGTATATTGATCGGCCATTACATGTTTCCGCGCTTCGGAACCATGATTCGTCTACGACTCATCTACGACTCGCCTACGATGAACATGCGAGATCCGCAGCTTTGCGCCCGCATCATGCCTTCTCGGCGATGAACGCCAGCGGATTGTCGATGAAGCGGCGCAGCCCCACCTCCGCGGCGCCATACAGCGCGGGATGGTCGGCGACGGGCGGCATGGACACGCTCACCTGCATATCCGAAGCCCCCAGCACCTGCGTCTGCAGACGCTTCTCAAGCGTCTCGTAGAACGACTGACCGAAGTTGATCCACCATCCGCCCAGCAGCACGGTGTCCACATCCGTCAGGTTCACCGCCGAACCGATGGCCGAAACCAACGCATCGACGGCCCGTTCGACGGCCTTCACCGCCTGCGGGTCATCCGCATGCCACGCGTCCAGCAGCCTGTCGAGCGCCGCCACGGTGGACGCCTCATCATCGCTCGTCGCCACACCGGATTCCCGCACCAGCGCACGGCGACCGGCGTACGCCTCCAGGCACCCCCTGCGCCCGCAACGGCACAACGGCCCGTCCAGCGACACCGACGTATGGCCGATCTCGCCTGCGAAGCCGTGGGAACCGGTCACCACCTCGCCGTCACGCACGAGCGCACCGCCGATGCCGATATCGCAGGACAGGTACAGGAAGGAATCGGTGCAGTCGACCGCATCCAAGTAGTCGGCACGCACGCACGCATAGCCGGGAATCTGCGCGATGGCGGCCATCTTCGCCTCGTTGCCCGGCACCACGTCGTATTTGCGCATGACATCGAACGCCGTCAGATCGACGTTCTCCCAGCCGAGGTTGCGGGCCATAAGCAGTTGCTTTCTGGACGTGACCAGACCCGGCAGTGCGCATGCCGCGCCCGCGACGAGGCAACCCTTGCGCTTCAGCTTGCGCTCCACGGAGGCCGCCATGGTGCCCAGCCTGGAGAACACGTCCTCCGGCGCCACACCGCTCATATCCGCATCCACCCACTCGTGGCACAGCGTGTCGCGGTTGATATCCAGCGCGACGCAGCCGTAACCGTCGGTGTTGACCTGCATACCGATGCCGCACACGCGCCCTCCGGCCACCGCCAGCGGCGTCGACGGACGCCCGTAGTTCGACGAGCTCTGCGGCTCGCCCTCCTCCACGACACCGGCGTCGATCAGCATCGATACCAGCAGCGACATCGTGGCCTTGGTCAGGCCGGTCTCCTTGGCAAGGTCGGCGCGGCTCATCGGCGAGGAGGCACGCAGCAGCGTGTCGATCACCACCGAAAGATTGTGGTTGCGCAGATCATCCTGATTGATCCTGCGAAGGGAAGCCATAACCGTTCCTCACTTTGCCTTGTCGCTTGCGTTTTTCCGCATCGAATATGCCGAACCGATGGTTCGGGACGCTTATTGATGCTACACTACCATAGTATAGTTCATTCATCTAACTATAGACCGTGCGCCGCTGGCGAACGGCATGCGCAAGGAGGCAATACACATCATGGCACAGACTCTGGTGGCCGGCGTCGACACCTCGACCCAATCCTGCAAGGTCCGCGTGACGGACGCCGAAACCGGCGAACTGGTCCGCTTCGGGCAGGCCAAGCACCCGAACGGCACATCCATCGACCCGTCCTACTGGTGGGAGGCGTTCCTTCAGGCCGCACAGCAGGCAGACGGACTGGACGACGTGGCCGCGCTGGCAGTCGGCGGCCAGCAGCACGGCATGGTGATCCTCGACAAGCAGGGCAACGTGATCCGCGACGCCATGCTGTGGAACGACGTGAGCTCCGCACCGCAGGCCGCCGCCCTGATCGAGAAGATGGGCGAAGCCCCCGCCGAAGCGGGCGAACCGGACGACCCGATCGCCCGCGGCAAGCAGCGTTGGGTGAAGGCCGTGGGTTCCTCCCCCGTCGCCTCCTACACGCTGACCAAGGTGGCGTGGGTCGCCGAAAACGAGCCCGAAAACGCCAGGAAGATCGCCGCCATCTGCCTGCCCCACGATTGGCTGAGCTGGCGCATCGCGGGCTACGGCCCCGTCGCCGAAGGCGAGGATGCCCACCTCGACGCGCTGTTCACCGACCGCTCCGACGCCTCCGGCACCATCTACTACGACGCAGCATCGAACGAATACCGCCGCGACCTGATCGCCATGGTGCTCGAAGCCGCCGAAGGAGCCGAAGCCGCCAAAGCCCATGCGGACGCCATCGTGCTGCCCTCCGTGCTCGGCCCGCGCGACGCGGCACCCGTCAAGGCCGATCCCGCCATTGCTGGCGCGAACGTCAGCGGCGGCTGCATCCTCGCCCCCGGCGGCGGCGATAACGCCATGGCCTCGCTCGGCCTGGGCATGGGTGTCGGCGACGTCTCCATCTCCCTGGGCACTTCCGGCGTGGCCGCCGCCATCTCCGAAAACCCGACCTACGATCTGACCGGAGCTGTCTCCGGCTTCGCCGACTGCACCGGCCACTACCTGCCGCTCGCCTGCACCATCAACGGCTCGCGCATCCTCGATGCCGGCCGCGCGGCGCTCGGCGTGGACTACGACGAGCTCGCCCGGCTCGCCTTCGCCTCCAAACCCGGCGCCGGCGGCATCACGCTGGTGCCCTACTTCGACGGCGAGCGCACCCCCAACCGCCCCGATGCCACCGCCACGCTTTCCGGCCTGACCTTGGCCAACACCACGCGCGAGAACATGGCCCGCGCCTTCGTGGAAGGCCTGCTGTGCTCCCAGCGCGACTGTCTGGAGCTCATCCGTTCCCTCGGCGCCGAGATCTCCCGCATCCTGCTCATCGGCGGCGGCTCGAAATCCGAAGCCATCCGCACGCTCGCACCGAGCATTCTGGGCATGGACGTGACCCGCCCCGCCACCGACGAATACGTGGCCATCGGCGCCGCGCGACAGGCCGCATGGGTGCTGTCCGGCGAGGCCGAGCCGCCCGCATGGAAGCTCACCATCGACGGCGTGGAAACCGGAGAGCCGACCGAAGCCGTATACGAGGCCTACGCGAAGGCTCGCGGCTGATCGGCCAGCCGAAGAGAAAAACGTAAGGGTGGCATCACGCTTCGTGCGTGATGCCACCCTTACGTTTCGCCCCACATTCCTCACCGCAACAGGTTCAGAAACAACACTCCGCGACGACATCATGACAGATACGGAGCATATAGCGGGATCCTCTATCTAGCACTCTGCATCCGCCTTCCTCGCTACTCCAACGGCGTGCGATCCCACTGGTCAGCACACGGAACAGTGCGCAAACCACGCGAACTGACAATAAGCAACGCGCTAACAAGCATCACCGCCCAGAATGCCAGCATTGCCCCACGGAACCCAAGTACGGGCAGCAAGCTTCCAGCAGTGGCCGAGCAGAACGCCGAAAGTGCTTGAGCTGGCACACTGAGCGTCACGGTGATGCGCCCCTGCATCACATCAGGCGTCTTACTGAACACGAATCCAAGCAGCAACGCGTTAATAATCGGGAATGGCAGACACATCGCAGCATCCGCGACGATCAACACCCAATAATTGTCGGTAAACAACATCGGCAACGATGCAATGCAAATGAACACGAATCCGCAGCATGTCACAGGGCCGACCGGCGCGATGGCGCTGATTCGCCCAGCCACGAACGCACCTGTGAGCGTCGCGAGGAACACGCCCGTATTCACGAAACCAATGAGCGTCGCATTCACGTTTACGCGCATCAAATGGAGCTGAATCGCATACTGGAAACCGTTGACTCCGAAATTCACCAGTGCGGACGACACCATCGTCAGCACCAGCATCTTGCGGTGCAGCGACCATGACCACCCTTCGACAAAATCACGAAAGAACGATGCTCCCGTACGAGAGCCATCGGATTGCCGCGCAGCCGTCATGCTCTCGCCGTCTCCATCAGCACAGGATGTGGTTCTCTCGCAATGTCCCTCAGCCTTATCGTTCTTCGATATCCCGGTAGATCGAATGCATGCGGCAGCCACACCGGCCAGCAAGTACATGACCGATGCCAACAGGAACGGCAGCCAAGGGGCGATACCGTACAGCAAACCGCCCACCGGGCTACCTGCCATGTTGATAGTCGCGTCACGCCCCTCGTTGAGACTGCGCGCCTTGGGATACGAGCGAACATCAACGATGGACTTGAGCATCGCATCCGACGCGGGACCGAGAAACCCGTTGACTGCAGATTCCAACACCGCGATAACAAGCAGTATGGAGAAAACAAGTCTATTTGTCATGAGGAGCGCAGCGACTGCTCCCCAGCAGACGACACCCACAACCGCATTCACGACGATCAGGGCCCTGCGGTCATGACGGTCAGCGAACGTGCCTCCGAATATGGCAGTCACCTGCTGCGCAATCGCAGCCAACGACCCCAGCCAACCTGCGGCTACAGTCGATCCCGTCAGATTGAAACCGATCAAAGAAACCGCCAAATACCGTAAGGCCACGCCTACGGCTGTCGCGCTGTCCGCCGTAAACCACAGCAGATAACCCGGAATATCCCATAACTTACAATCAGAAGCCTGCACGTCGGAAGCACCAGCTTGTTTACCCATGATTCACCCCAAATGTTCATCAGTAAGTTCGCACCGGCAGGAAACGTTGCTTTCAATAACATCTATGGGAAACATGCTGATCCGTATCAAAACCAAAACCATTCCGGACTGTTTCACATGCCATTTACAGCGCCCCCTCCATAAGCATTTCCAAATCTATCCCCCATCGCCGAAAATACCACTTTTACCGAGGGCGAACATCATTGCCAGTTGTCGCGATTCAATTGGTAATTGAAGCTTTATACACCTCAATCGCAAAATGCTTAATTGCATGATTCGGGGCAAGCGGCACAGGGCGACCGCAACGACCAGCCACCGCCTCCGATCCATCCGACGGTCCAGCGGACTTGAGAGGAGACGGAACACCCCGTACGCGTCAGAGAAGGCCCTCGACTTCGGCGAAGGCGGGATCATGTTCGGGGATCTCGCGAATCACATGCGCGGGATTGCCGACGGCTATCGAATTTTCGGGGATGTCGCGCGTGACCACGGACCCCGCGCCGATAATGGAATTCGCCCCGATCGTGACGCCGGGCGTGACCGTGACGTTCGCGCCGAACCACACGTTGTCGCCGATCGTCACCGGTGAGGCGTGCTCCCACCCCGCCAATCTGGTCGCCGCATCCTTGGCATGGTTCGGAGTGGCGATGGTGCACCGCGGGCCGATCAGGCAGTTCTCGCCGATGGTCACGTACCCGCCACCCACGATGAGGAAATCCTTGTTGAGGAACGTCCCGCGCCCAATCGTCAGACCGATGCCGTAATCGATGTTGAACGGCGGCGTGAACTGCACACCTTCCCCCGCGTCGGGGATGAGCTCGTGGAACAGACGGTAGGCCTCGTCGGGATCGTCGAAGAAGATGCGGTTGATCGTCGCGCACGTCTGCATGGCCTGGCCGGTGAATTTCGGCAGCGACCGCGATTTGCGGTATTGCGTGGGCTTGCCGGTGAACAATTTGGTCAGATCCTCATCCGAGGCGATCATCCTCTCGGTTTCGCTGGTCATGGTTTCTCCTTGGCGGGGCGGTATGGGCGCTGGCTTCCGCCCGGCATCGCGCCACCCTTGCATCGAACTTCTGGTTGCGGCGTATTCGGCAGCGGCACGCGCGGAACCGGCACGCACGGAACCAAAACCGGAACCGACGTCGGCATACGCCGCGCATATGACATGAGGCCGCCCGCGCGAATGGTGTGTGCAACGCGGGCGACCTCATGGGAACTAGGAAGGAAAAGGGAGGCGAATCGGAGGGGAGCCCGATTCGCTCCCGGTCCCTTAAGCGGGACCGGGCTGTAGGCGATGGGCCGGGGAACCGTGACCCCGACCCATCAGGGTCACGCCTCGGCCAGAGCCTCGACGATGTAGTTGTTGATGGTGGCCTTGACGGACTCCAGGTGATCGGACTTGGTGGCCTCGATGAGCTTGGCCTGCGGGATGTCCAGAGCGTACTCCTCCAGGGAGGCCAGGGTCGCGGTGCCGTCCTCAACGGTCGCGCCGATGCCGGAATCGTAGGAGCTGTAGCGCTCGGCCTGCAGGTTCTCGATGAACTTGTCCTCGTGCATCTTGGCCGCGACCAGCAGACCGGCGGCGAAGGCGTCCATACCGGCGATGTGGGAGCGGAACAGATCCTCGGCGTAGAAGGAGGTACGGCGCGGCTTGGCGTCGAAGTTCAGGCCACCGTGGGGGCCGATCTGGCCTGCGGCGAGGACTTCCCACATGACGGTGGAGGTCTCGTACAGGTCGGTCGGGAACTCGTCCATATCCCAGCCGATGAGCTTGTCGCCCTGGTTGGCGTCCAGGGAGCCGAGCACGCCGGCTTCGCGGGCGGTGCGGATCTCGTGCTGGTAGGTGTGACCGGCCAGGTTGGCGTGGTTGCCTTCGAGGTTCAGCTTCATGAAGTCGATGTCGTAGGTCTTCAGGAAGGCGATGGCGGTGGATGCGTCGAAGTCGTACTGGTGCATCGTCGGTTCCTTGGCCTTCGGCTCGATGAGGAACTGGGCGTCCAGGCCGATCTCCTGAGCGTACTCATGGCACATGTGGAAGAACTTGGCCATGTGCTCCTGCTCACGCTTCATCTGGGTGTTCCACAGGTTCTCGTAGCCTTCGCGGCCGCCCCAGAACACATAGTTCTCGGCGCCCAGGCGCTTGGCGATCTCCAGGGAGTGCTTCAGCTGACCGCCTGCGTAGGCGTAGATGTCGGCGAACGGTGAGGTGGAGGCGCCGGAGACGAAGCGCGGGTTGGTGAACAGGGAGGAGGTGTTCCACAGCAGCTTGACGCCGGTGGCCTTCATGTTCTCTTCGATCTTGTCGACGACCTTGTCGAGGTTCTTGTTGGTCTCGCGCAGGGTGTCGCCTTCGGGGGCGATGTCGCGATCGTGGAAGCAGAAGTACTCGACGCCGAGCTTCTGGAAGAATTCGAAGGCGTAGTCGACCTTGGCCAGAGCCTCATCCTCGGCCTTGGCGTACTTGCCGTACCACGGGCGCTGGGCGGTGCCGGTGCCGAACGGATCGACGAGTTCCTGATCGAAGGTGTGCCACCAGGCGACGCCGAAACGCAGCCAGTCCTTCATCTTCTTGCCGGCGACCACGCGGTCGGCGTCGTAGTAGTGGAAGGCCAGACCCTCCTTCGGTCCCTGTTCGCGGCCGACGTACGGAATCTTGTCAATGTCCCACAGACCCATGGGTTGCTCCTTTGCTTTACGGCTTTGCCTTTGCAAGCGTTGCACTTGGTGTACTTCCGGCGGGTTCGTCCCGTCTTGCGATACATAATAAAATGAATTACCTATCTTTGTCAATTCGTTTTACTTTCGGTGTTTCGCCCGGAAAATCAACGATTCTCGCAGGGATGCTAGAGTATGTGTGTTTTATTCAACGAGCAGACGCAAGGAAGCGCCGAAAAGGAGCATCAATGAGCGAACACGTCGACACCATCTGTGTGCAGGGCGGCTACCAGCCGGGCAACGGCGAATCACGCACCCCGCCGATCATCCAGGCCACCACCTTCAAATACCAGTCCAGCGAACAGATGAGCCGACTCTTCGACCTGTCCGAAGCGGGCTACTTCTACACCCGCCTGCAGAACCCGACCAACGACACCGTCGCCGCGAAGATCTGCGAAATGGAAGGAGGCGCGGCCGCCATGCTCACCTCCTCCGGCCAGGCGGCGAACTTCTTCGCCCTGTTCAACATCTGCAACAACGGCGACCACATCGTCGCCTCCTCCGCCATCTACGGCGGCACCTTCAACCTCATCAACGTCACCATGCGCAAAATGGGCATCGAATGCACCTTCGTCAGCCCCGACTGCACCGAAGAGGAACTCGAAGCCGCATTCCGCCCGAACACCAAAGCCGTGTTCGGCGAATCCATCTCCAACCCGGCGCTCATCGTGCTCGACTTCGAAAAGTTCGCGAACGCCGCCCACCGCCACGGCGTGCCGCTGATCGTGGACAACACCTTCCCCACCCCAATCAACTGCCGCCCGTTCGAATACGGCGTCGACATCGTGACCCACGCCACCACCAAGTACATGGACGGCCACGGCTCCTGCGTGGGCGGCGCAATCGTGGACTCCGGCAACTTCGACTGGATGGCCCACGCCAGCAAATTCCCCGGCCTGACCACCCCGGACGAGTCCTACCACGGCGTCACCTACGCCACCGAATTCGGCAAGGCCGCCTACATCACCAAGGCCACCGCGCAGCTCATGCGCGACTTCGGATCCACGCCCGCGCCCATCAACTCCTGGATCATGGGCATGCACATGGAATCGCTGGGCGTGCGCATGGAACGCCACTGCGCCAACGCGCAGAAGGTGGCCGAATGGCTCAACGCCGACCCGCGCGTGAGCTGGGTGAGCTACCCCGGGCTGGAAGGCGACAAATACCATGAGCTGGCGCTCAAGTACATGCCGAACGGCACGTGCGGCGTGATCTCCTTCGGCGTGCCCGGCGGGCGCGAGAAAGTCTCCGCCTTCCTCGACCACCTGAAGATGGTGTCCATCGCCACCCATGTGGCCGACGCGCGCAGCTGCACGCTGTACCCCGCGGGCACCACGCACCGCCAGCTCACCGAGGAACAGCTTGAGGAGGCCGGCGTCGGCATCGACTTGGTGCGCCTGAGCTGCGGCATCGAGAACGCCGACGACATCATCGCCGACCTCGATCAGGCGCTCGCCGCGGTGCAGGAGTAAACGGCCGCAAGCCGGGAGGGCGTGAAGCGAGCGGCGTGCACGCTTCCAGGCGGGCTTTCGCCTACATCTCGCCCTATATCTCGCTTATTTGTGGCAGATTTGCCCGGCGTGAAATAACCAGGTGGCTTATATACGGCACCTATTCCCGAATATCCCGGGTATGAGCCGCGTAACGGCGCGGTTCATACCCGGGATATTCCGTTTTCCGTGCCATATATAAGCCACCTAGCACAATGCGGACCCACAAATCCGCCATACATAAGCGAGTTAGCGTCTTTTCGAGCGCGCACCCGCGCCTCTTCACCCTTATGCGCGCATAGGTCGCCCCGAAATGGGCGCAAGTTGAGCGCAACTCGCATGTGATTCACACGCAGCCCGCACCCAAGTGGCGGCAGCCGCCAAAGTCACCAGGCCGCACCCCGACCAGCCTCAGCACCAACAACAGCGGGGCGGGCAAGTCACCGACTTGCCCGCCCCGCCGCGGATACCACGCCTGCTTCCTCACTTCCGGAAAGTCCACCGCCCGGCGAGCATGGTCACCTGCACATGCTCCGGCATCGCCCGCATCTCCTCGGGCGAAGCCGCACGGGAAGGGTCCCGGTCCAGCAGCACCATATCGGCGACGTCGCCCGCCGCCAAAACCGCACGCCCGGTGGCCGCGGACGAGGCCAGCGCCGTGCCGAAATCAAGGCACTGCTCCGGCTGGAACGGCTCACGATCCGAGCTTTCCGTGCCGAACACCGCCGCGGAGATGGCCATCCACGGGTCAAGCGGCGCCACGGGCGCATCCGAGCCCATAAGCAGGCGCGTACCGGCATCATGCAGCGCCTTGAACGCATAGGGCACGCCGGCCGGATTCCCCCAGAACCGGGCGATCACATCGCGATCGTCCATGGCATGCTGCGGCTGGATGCTCGCGGCGAGCCCCAGCTTGGCCAATCGCGGAATATCGGTGGGTTTGAGCATCTGGGCGTGCTCGATGGAGCCGCGCGCCTTGGAGCGTTCGGCGCAATCCAACACGATGGTGTTCGCCTCGTCGCCGATGGCATGGCAGGCGATGTCGAACCCGTGACGCGCCGCCACGAACATGTAGCATTCGACCTGTTCCGGCGTATAGCTCATCGTGCCGAACGTCTCCGGTTCGATGCCCGAATACGGCGTCGAACAGTAGGCCGACCTCGTGTTCAGCGAGCCGTCGGAGATGAGCTTCATCGCGCCGACATGCCCCAGGCCATCGCTCCCCGGCAGCTCGTCGCCCGTATGCCAGCCGTCGTTGATGGCCTGCTGCAGACGTTCCGGGTATACGCCGGCCTGCACGCGCAAACCGTTGATGCCCCTGTCGAAGCGGGCGATCCATGTATCGATGTTCTCGGCCATCTCGTAGTCGCGCACGCCGACGATGCCCTTGCCAGCGGCATCGAGTTCGGCGTTGCGCAGCAGGTGGTCCAACTCCTCGGCTGCTCCCGGCGCATCGTCGAGCTTGCAGTAGGCGTCGAACCATTCCAGCTCGCCTACGAGCCCGGACTCGCCCACCTGCACGCCAAGCTTGCGCGCGGCGGCGGAATTCACCCATCCGCAGTGCATGTCGGCGCTGGACAACGCCACCGGCTGATCGCCCGTGACCGCGTCGATGGCGGCAAGTGTGGGCTGCTCATCGTCGGCCCACAACGAATGGCGGAACCGCATGCCCACCACATACCGGTCGGGGTTGAGCCGCCCTTCGGCGCGCAGATCGTCGAGGTGGCGACGCAGCATCTCCATCGCCTCATGCGCGCTGCGGGCGTTGAGCAGATCAAGCCGTCCCAGTGTGTACGACCATTGCGTGAAATGCGTGTGGCAATCCCACAAGCCTGGGATGATCCACATGCCTTCGGCGTCGAATACCGGCAGATCGCGTTCATGTTCCGCGATTCCCGGCGTTATGCTTTCGATCCGTCCTTCACGGATTATGATGTTCACCGGCTCATCGGAGCCGAGGGGTCTTACGTTCCGGATATATAGCGTTTCGCTCACGGCCGTATGGTCCTCTCTTTGTTTTCCTCTTCCAACGTGCCATGATATGCCTCCCCTCCGTGAAACGCCGCGTACTTCCTACAGTGCGGAATCCGCGAGCGCCGGGTACGAGGCGCCCTCGGAGCGCCGCCCGCGTGGGAGACCGGCGAGCGCGGCACGGCGCTGTATGCTGGGGAACGTACCTACGGCAAGGCGGCGTGACATGGACAATGACGACTACACGGCCAAAATGACCGAGCTGATACAGCTCATGCGCATCATCGGCAACGATACGCAGCAGTGCGAGGTCAAGGAGTGCGCGCATAAGATCAGCACCACCATCACCGACACATTGTCGGCGTTCTCGAACGGCAACGGCGGCTATATCATTCTCGGTCTGAGCGAGAAGAACGGTTTCACCCCGGTGGAGGGGTTCAACGCGCGTTCCATGCAGGAGTCGCTCAGCCAGGCCTGCGAGAAGCTCACGCCCACGGTGCGCCCGATCATCGTGACCTGCCCGTTCGAGGGCGCGAATCTGGTGTTCGCCGTGGTCGACGAGATGCTGCCGCGCGAGAAACCTTGTTATTTCACCGCGGCCGGCCCATATAACGGTTCGTATATCCGCACGGGCGACGGCGATCGACGCATGACCACCTATGAGGTGGACCGTCTGTTGGAGGAGCAGCGTCAGCCGGAGCATGACGTCGTCATCGTCGGGGATGCCACGCCGGATGACCTGTCCCCCAACCTGGTGCGGGCGCTGCTTGACAACGAGCGCAACACCCACCGGCATGTCTTCGACGGCATGAGCGATGAGGAGATGCTGCTCGACCTGCGCGTGCTGGGCCGCGACGACGATTCGGTGCCGCATCCCACGCTGGCCGGCCTGTTGGCGCTTGGCCGCTACCCGCAGCGCTGCTACCCGCGGTTGAACATTTCGGCCGCGCTGTTCCCGGGCGTCTCGCGTGACGAGGTGTTCTCCACGGGGCGTGAATTGGTGCGTACTGCGGTGTTCGTGGGGCCGATTCCGACCATGGTTGCCGATGCGGTCGATACGTTGATGGATTGGAGCGGCGGCGTGACCGGCGCGGCAACCGCCCGCCCGCCGTATGTGAGAGCGGTGTTGCGTGAAACCATTTCCAACGCGCTCATCCACCGCGATTATTCGCCTGACGCGGTGGGCACGCCGGTGCATGTCGACATGTTCCCGGATCGTATCGAGATCACCAATCCGGGTGGCCTGTTCGGCGCGGTGACGAAGCATACGATGAAGCACCCGGTTTCCAGTTCCACGCGCAACCCGTTCCTGTTCTCCCTGCTGCGTTCCGTCCCTTACCCGGGCGACGGCATGGTGCTGCGCGACAACGGCACCGGCTACCGCCGTATCGAGGCGATGCTGCGCAGCGAGCATCGTCCGGCCGCGCGAATCGACAATTCGATCGATTCGTTCCGCGTCACGATTCCCGCATGCCGGTCCGGGCTGGCCGGATAGCCACGGCGGGAACATGCCATAGGATGTGATGGTGTCGGAACCGTGCGGCGTGCAGTCGCCGCGGCACCATGGAAAGGATGCGTATGCAGCGTGCAATCATGACTTCGATCCCGTTTCTGAGCCAGCCGTCCGAGGAGGCGCGCAATACCGCCGAGGATCTGGCGGTGGCGGAGGATCTGCGCGATACGCTCGACGCGCACCGCGAAGGGTGCGTCGGCATGGCCGCCAACATGATCGGCGTCTCGAAGCGCATCATCGCGTTCGTGGATGAGGAGCTTGGCGGGCGTATCACCGTCATGTTCAATCCGCGTATCACGGCGGCGGACGGCGCGTACGATACCGCCGAAGGATGCCTGTCGCTCAGGGGCGAGCGCCGGACCGTACGCCATCAGCGCATCGAGGTCACGTATTGCGATCGCAGGTTCCGTGAGCATCATGCCGCGTTCACCGGGTTCACCGCGCAGATCATCCAGCATGAGATCGATCACTGCGACGGCGTCATCATCTAACCGTTTCCGGCGATGCGCCCGGCAGGGACGCCATCCGCCCAGATCGGCCTGACCGGCCATGCCATGTCTGGCCGATCTGGGCGGATCCGGTCAGTGACCGACCGGGTCCGGCATGGCATGGTATTGCGGTTTGCCGTATAGGTCGAACAGCACATCGTCAAGCTCCCGCATGAGTTCCACCGGCGCGGGCCTCGATTTCAGCATGCTTCCTTTCGCGAACGCCGCCAGCTTACGACCATCGGTTTCGCTCTCGTCGGCGCATCGTTCGATGAATTCGGCCATCAGCGGCGTCATGGCGTCCACGTTGCTTCTTCCTACGGCTCCGGTGAAATCGAACAGCCCCACCATGTGCTTGGACGGCTGCACGACCACTCGCCGGCCGAGTTCCGGCACGTCGAGGCCGGCCGTTTCCAAGGCGCCGCCGAGAAACACGAGCCGTTTGAGCACCCACGCGGCGTCTCGCCCTGTCAGCTTGCCCAGCGCACCGAGCGTCCAGCCGTCATCCATCAGCCCGCGTTCCACTCGCACTGCGGAGTGCAGACCGTCGGCCTGTGGAATCATGACGGGCGAGACGCGTCCGCCGACGTCGACGGGAGACCCGCTGACCAGGCGGTTCAGCTTCTTCACAAGCCTGCCGATATCACCCCCGTTTGGGCCGCCTGCGCTTCTGGTTACCGACAGCCACCCGCCGGGGGTTGTGAACAGGACGCTGGACTCGGTGCGGAGCACTTCCGTCGGCTTCGTTGTTGGTTTGGGAGCAGCAGCGGTGCTCCCGGGCTTGCCGTCATGCGCCGTCAGCCAATCCTCCCATAGCGCGTTCAGTCGCGCGGCCGCGGCGGTGGCTTCCGGGGACGGGTCCACGTCCGGGTGCACGGCCCGCATGAGCCTGCGGTATTTGTTGATGGCGCGTTTTCTGATGGGCGGAAATAATGCGTCGGCGTCCGCCGCGGCATTGATCTCGTCAATGGTCTCGTTAGACATAATCAGCTCTCCCGTAAAACGACTGGGGCTGGTAAAGACCCAGCCCCAGTGTGGATAACGGCTATCGGCTACAGGCCAAGGTCGCCATACGAGTCGTCGACCGGCACTACAGCGTTCCCGCCGTCGGCGTCCGCAGTCCCGTACATGCCTTTGGTGGCATCGACGGCCGCGAGCGCTTGGGATTCTCTGAAGCCGGATGCCATCAGATCCTCGGGCAGGGTTGCGTAGTCCGTGGTTTCCTCCATCGCGCCGATGATGGACACGATGGTGGCCGGAGCCTCGTGGCCGTCACTGATCTTGATGACGCGTTCGGAGCCAAGCAGGTCCTTGTAGCAGCTTTCGGAACGCTGGCGCTTGGCGGCGCCGTTATCGATGAGCAGGAACCACACGTTCCACTTCTCCTGCAGCTTGCGGAACGCCTCGGCCGCCGTCACGTTCGAGGGGTCGGGCGACCCCATGAAGTCGCGGATCTGGCTTGCCTTGAGGTCGAGGGCCTTCTCGTCGCCGATGAAGAAGCAGTACCCTTTCCTGCCACGCTTCTCCCACGCGTCGGTCCGCGTGTTCTCGGCGAGGTACAAGGCGGCCAGGGTGGACGTCTCGCCGCCGTTACCGCCGCCACCTCCCTCGATGAACACGTTATCCAGCTCGTCGTCGATCCTGTTGTCGGATTCGAACTGCCCGACCTGGAGCGGCACGTCGTCGCAATAGGCGTCGCCGTACGCCACGATACTGATCTGCGGATCGGGAACGATGTCCTTGCGGACGAGCATGCCGAACACGTTTTTCAGATCGGATTGCAGGTACGACGGGTTGCTGCCCATGCTGCCGGTCACGTCGAACGCTATGGCGATCGACGTGGATTCGGGGTGTTCGTTGCTGTCCCTGGATTCCCTGATTGTGGGATTCCCTTCCTTCAGCGGGTCGAGGGACTCGTGCGCCTTCCGGATTCCGGTCCGGAACGCTTCGCTTGTGTAGCCGAACGTGGATCCGGAACGCATCTTGGCTCCGGTGACCCTATCGTACGTGCTTGAACTCCAACTACCGCCACCCATGATGGTGCCTCCTTGTACAGCCCGGCTGTGCAGACAGCGGGGCGTCTTATATTGTTCATATTCAGTTATGAGATTCGTTTGGGCGGGTCGGTCCGCGACTTCCTTCAAAGGTCAGTCCGCGACTTCCGCCACAGGCCGTTCCGTCCAGTCGGACAGCACGGCACCGGCCCCATCCATCACGATGGGAGCGTTCGCCGTCTTGGAAATGGCCTTGAGTACGGCATCCAATCCCATTTCCTCGATGACGGGCTTCGCTTCGCGCAATGGTGCGTAGACGTTCTCCGGGTCGAAGCCGGCGTCATCATCGCGGCGGCGTATGCCGTCGTCGGCGGCCAGAGCGTAATCGCCCGGCTGCACCGGCTCGCCATCCGCGTTCTCCCATCTGGTGATGGCCTTCCCGGGGTACAGGTCCTCGCATGAGACGCTGAGAACGTCCGGCTTCACCAAACCGGCGCTGTATTCCAGCATGGGCAGGTCAAGCAGACCGGTTCTGAACGCCCCTTGCCACACCCCGGTACCGTTGTCCGTCTCATCCACGTCACACGTGCCTTCGGGCGGGAACGGCCCGTTCCCATGGCGCGTGGAGTAGGTGCGCGTGCAGCCGACCACCAGCGGGGCCGGCAGCGAGGCGCGCTCGGACAGCTCCCTGGCGTTCCCGGCATCCATCCAGCCGTAGGTCACGTGCGGAAAGAAACCGTAGCGCAGGTCGAGCAGAATGCCCTGGGACCCTTCGAACACCACGGCGCCGGGAGTCCACCGGTAGTCCTCCAACGCCTCCCATGCGGGGATGAATTCGGCGCCACCGGCGGTGAAATCGCCGTACATCAGGTGAAGCTCGGTGGCCTGATCTTCCGCCTGTTCCTTGGTGTAATGGAAATCCATCCCCCAACGCTCGCCCAGCCATTCGGCCTGCGCCCGCATCTTGTCGGCGAGCAGGAACGGCCTCGCCAGGTCGAACGCCGTGGGAATGGCGTCCACGGAACCAGCTTCCCGCATGGCCAGCTCGTAATCCCTGGCCACACCTACGCCCATTCCCGTCGACCCGTGACGTCTGCCGATCTTCGCCCGTGTTGTTTCGAGCATCCTATTGCACTGCGCGTGCACGGGGAGCAGCAAGGGGGTCTTGGGATCCACGCTCAGCAGAGGGAGCGGATTGTTGCCGGTCTGCGCGATCAGCGCGGTGGTTTCCTTTGCCAAGGCGTAGGGCTGAAGAAGCGTGTGTTCGGACAGTATGGTGGCGGCACCAGTGAGAGTACCCGCGCCTAGTTGGCTGAACGTGTGATGCAGCACCTTGCCGTCAGACGTCGTCACCCTCACGTTGTGGGCCGCTTGCGGTCCACCGTTGTAGCGCACTACCACGGACCTACCGTAGCCAGCTTGGGCTTGCTGCGCGAGGAAGGCGGTCGTCATGCCTTTCCCCTCGTCACCATAGCCTAGCCCGACTACGCACTTGGGCCTATTCATCCCATACATAGTTTTTCGTCTCCATCTTGTGTATGCAACGGATCTTTTTCAAGACCGGTCGCGTGAACCAGATTTGTTAGACGATTGTCAGCGTATACCGCGAACCGCGAAAAGCAAAATCACGACACGCTGGGGATTCGGGGATTCGGAGATTCGCAGATTCGGGGGGTAAGCGGGATAGGCAGGGTAAGCGGAGATCGCCCGCTTACCCGCACAATCAAAGTCGCATGCGCCTGCAGGCAGGTCACTCCATGGCCAGGCCGCGCTTCCCGGCGACCGAGAACAGTTTCGGGCTGCGGGGATCCGACGGGTCGACGACGCCGACCTCATCCCACAGGACGGCGTACTTCTTGCGGAAGTTGGCACGCTTCATCTCGTGGTAATCCTCGTCGAACAGCGAGGAACGCAAGCGCATGGCGTCGGTCAGCGTGAACTCCTCCGGAAGCGTGTAGAACACGTTGGGCGTCCAAGCGAACTGATCCCGCAGGCGATCGACCACCAGGCTCAGCATCCTCGCATGATCGAACGCGTCCACCACATCGCCCGCCGGAGCCGAATCCGGGGCCGCGGCCACGGCGCCGCCGAGTTCGTCGAGCGCCTCCACCGAATAACCGGCCAACGGTGCCCACACCGCGTCCACACCGTCATTCAGCTCGAGACTCATGGCCTCCGAGGCGTACACCACGTACAGGATGCTCGCCGTCTGCCCGCGCGGATCGCGCTCGATGCCGGTGAACGTGCGAATCTGCTGGATCCTGGCCTCGACTTCCTCGGGGCGTACGAACAACCACGCGAGCTCACGCCGGACGGCTTGACCGGCGCTCCTCTCGTCGGCGTGCAGGAACGTTCCCGGAAGGGACAGATGGCCGCGCCACGGATGGCTTTTACGCCGTACCGACAGGAATTTCAGGGAATCCTCGGCCTGCGTACTCTCATCGTCGTCGTAGGTCAGGATGACGCAATCGATCGTCACATCGGGGCGGACGGAGTCGTACAGGCTCCTACCCTCCTCACGCCACCATTCGGCCCATTCATCGTACGAGGCTTCCCGCTCGTACCATTCCTTCCCGCGATCATTACCCATCGAAACAGTCTTCCTATCGTGTGCCTACCATGAGCCCGACAACATGGGCTGATGGTGATTACCATGCCAACCGCATCATTGTACGATTTGCGGCGGAAAGCGGAACGGTACGCGCTGCGGCAGCGGGGCAACGATACGAGCCGCGACGGGAGTCTTCACGCACCGCCGAACCGTGTGCCCGACCGCGCGACTTTCGCATACGCGGCCGTGTAGATGGGGTATGGGATAATCGCACGTGGTATTGTGCGTGGGTTGCGTTCCGGGATCCATTCGCGGATCATCCGTTGACCGCTCATGCAACACGCTGGAATTCCAACGTTTCTTAAGGATGGAACACAACATTGGCTGAATTTGTATATCAGATGATCAAGGCCCGCAAGGCCTTCGGCGATCGTGTGATTCTCGACGACGTGACCCTGAGCTTCCTGCCGGGCGCGAAAATCGGCGTGGTGGGCCCCAACGGCATGGGTAAGTCCACGCTGCTGAAGATCATGGCCGGCCTGGAGACCGTGAGCAACGGCGAAGCGACCCTCACCCCTGGCTACACCGTGGGCATCCTGCAGCAGGAGCCGCCGCTGGACGACACCAAGACCGTGGGCGAGAACATCAAGATGGCGTTCGGCCCGATCGCGGACAAGGTCGCGCGTTTCAACCAGATCGGCGAGGAGATGGCCAATCCGGACGCCGACTTCGATGCCCTGATGGAAGAGATGGGCAAGCTGCAGACCGAGATCGACGCCGCGAACGGTTGGGATCTCGACTCCCAGCTCGATCAGGCCATGGACGCCCTGCAGTGCCCGGATCCGGACACCCCGGTCAACGTGTGCTCCGGTGGCGAGCGCCGCCGTGTGGCACTGTGCAAGCTGCTGCTCGAAGCCCCCGATCTGCTGCTGCTCGACGAGCCCACCAACCACCTCGACGCCGAATCCATCCTGTGGCTGGAGCAGTTCCTGCACCAGTACAAGGGCGCCGTCATCGCCGTCACCCACGATCGTTACTTCATGGACAACGTGGCCGAATGGATCTGCGAGGTCGATCGCGGCCACCTGTACCCGTACAAGGGCAACTACTCCACTTACCTGGAGACCAAGGCCAAGCGTATGGAGATCCAGGGCGCCAAGGACGCCAAACTCGCCAAGCGCCTCAAGGACGAACTCGACTGGGTCCGCTCCTCGCCGAAGGCCCGTCAGGCCAAGAACAAGGCCCGTCTGGAACGTTACGACCAGATGGAGCAGGAGGCACGCAACAGCAAGAAGCTCGACTTCTCCGAAATCCAGATTCCGGCCGGCCCGCGCTTGGGCTCCCAGGTGCTGGAAGCTACGCACATCCACAAGGCGTTCGGCGACCGCGTGCTCATCGACGATCTGAGCTTCACCCTGCCGCGTAACGGCATCGTCGGCGTGATCGGCCCGAACGGCGTCGGTAAGTCCACGCTGTTCAAGACAATCGTCGGCCTCGAACCGCTGACCAGCGGCGAGCTGAAGATCGGCGACACCGTCAAGATCAGCTATGTCGATCAGAACCGTGCCGGCCTTGATCCGAACAAGAACCTGTGGGAGGCCGTGTCCGACGGTCTCGACTTCATCGAGGTGGCCGGCGTCGAAGTGCCGACCCGCGCCTACGTGGCCAGCTTCGGCTTCAAGGGTTCCGACCAGCAGAAGCTCACCGGCGTGCTGTCCGGCGGCGAGCGCAACCGTCTGAACCTGGCGTTGACCTTGAAGCAGGGCGGCAACCTGCTGCTGCTCGATGAGCCTACGAACGATCTTGATGTGGAGACCTTGGAATCGTTGGAGAACGCGCTGCTGCAGTTCCCCGGCTGCGCCGTGGTCATCTCCCACGACCGTTGGTTCCTCGACCGCGTCGCCACGCATATCCTCGCGTGGGAAGGCGATGATGAGAACCCGGCCAAGTGGTACTGGTTCGAAGGCAACTTCCAGGCCTACCAGGAGAACAAGGTCGCACGTCTGGGCGAGGATGCGGCGCGTCCGCACCGTCTGCACAAGAAGCTCGTGCGCGGCTGATTTCCCGCTTTCGTAGAACCAGAATGGCGGCCTTCCATATGGAGGGCCGCCATTCGGTCATTCTGGGCGCACACCGCCCGCACACGGCCCGCGCATGGCCCGCGATCACGCTGCGAACGCACCGCAACCACCCTGCGATCACGCCGTTAACACCCCCGCAATCGCGCCGCGTACCGTAACACCGTCACAACATATCAGGCCGGGCCTGTGTAACACGTGCGGTATAGAGTGGCTGCATCGAATAAACCAATCGAACCAACGTCGAATCGAGAGATAGCATGACCCAAGAAGCCCTCACCCCATTGGAGCATATCGTGAAGGTTCTGGCTCTCGGCACCCCGTCCGAATACCGCAGTCACACGTATATCAACGGCGAAAGCATGTACTTCCCCACGGGCCGCGTCTACGGCGGCCAGGTCATCGCGCAGTCGCTGATGGCCGCCGCCAAAACCGTCTCCCCCTCCCGCCTGCCGCATTCCGTCCACGGCTATTTCGTCGCCCCGGGCGACATCCACCAGGATCTGCTGTTCGATGTGGAATCGTTGAGGGACGGCCGCTCGTTCTCCGCCCGCCGCGTGAACGTCACGCAGGCCGAGGGTTCCATCCTGACCGCGATCGCGAGCTTCCAGGAGTCCGGTCAGACGGGCGTGGAGTTCGCCGACCCGATGCCGGAGGATGTGCCGGATCCGGAAACGCTGATGAGCGCCAAGCAGCTGATGGAACCGTATTCGGAGAAGTCGCCGTTCGCCCGTTTCTACGCGCAGCAGTCGCCGTTCGATATCCGCCATGTCACGCCCACCGTGATGCTCGCGCCCGATAAGGCTTCCGCCGAAGCCGATTCCGGCAGGCAGATGGTGTGGATGCGCAGCGATGGCCGGGTGGATGTGCCGCAGACCATGCATCGTGCGCTGCTCGCGCTCGGCTGCGATCAGGTGATGATGGAACCCGTGCTGCGCCGCGCCGGGCTGAGCATCACCACGCCGGGTATTTCGTATGCGTCGATCGACCATTCGATGTGGTGGTACCGTGACGTGGATATCAACGAATGGCATCTGTACGTGCAGGATACGCCGACCGCCGCGCATGGGCGTGGCCTGTGCGAGGCGAAGGTCTATTCGCAGGATGGCGAGCTGGTCGCGGTGATCGCGCAGGAGGCCATGCTGCGCGTGCCGCAGGCGTGATGCCGGGGCGCTGATCGCAGCCATACGCGAACGCGGGAGGCGGCGGATTCGTTATGTGACGAGTCCGCCGCCTCCCGCGTTTACGTGTCGTGCGCGTGCGCTCCGTGCACGTGTGCCGAACCGTTCAGCGCACGGTTTTGGCCGCAGCACCGGCGAGGCCGCCCTGCCGCTGCTGCTCCTTCATCTTGGGGCTTTCCGGCCCTTCGTTGGGCGGCAGCTGGCACAGCCACTCCCCCACGAAGCCGATGATCATATCCGCCAGGCATACGGCGGCGGTCACCGCGCATTCGAGCACCGCATGCTCGTAGAACGAGCCTTCGATATGGGAGATGGTGGGGATGATCTGCCCGCCGTACCATCCGGCGAGCGCCGCGCCCGCCAGAATCATCGACTTGCACAGCACGAGCGTGTTGAACGCGACCGAAGGGTTCACGAAGGTTTTCGGTCGTTTCTTCGGATCGGTCGTGGCGTATTTGTGCACGTTCAAGGCCAGGACCAGCGCCACCACGCCGATCATGACCAGTACCGCGGCCACGAACCACGGCGTGCCGATCAGCGTCAGGCCGGTGCTTTCGCCCAACACCGCGATGCCCGCGCCGGCGATCAGTCCGAGCACCAGCGCGACGGCGGCATGCCACCAGGGCGTCCTATGCGCGTTCATCGTCGCTTCTCCCTCCCAAATCCGGTTTCCTCATTGCTCTACTCAATCGTTAGGTCGTTCAATCGTTCGGTCGTTCAGTCATGCAATCGTTCGCGCGTTTCGTCATTCCGCGTCGGCGCCGAAGATCCACGCGTCGCTCAGCATGCCCACGCGCCCGGCGTCCTGCGCCATCGCCAGCAGGAACGATACCGGGTCGCCGTCCAGCGTGGCGTTGGGATCCATGTCCATCCACGGGGCGAGCACCGCGGCGCGTTTGCCTGCGGACGGCCAGGGCACACGGCAGTCCGGCTCATCCGAAACGACGCCCTGCATATCGACCAGATCGAGGTCGACCGCCTTGCCATGCATGGATTCGATGGCCTCCAAGGCTTCGATGAGTTCGCGCGGACCGAGTTTGGTGAGGATCTGCACGACGGCGCTCATGGCGTCGGGGCCGTCGAGGTTGCCGACATGGTACAGGGGCGAGATGCCCTCGACCTGACTGCCGGGGATGCCGTCGATGGTCACAATCGCCTCGCGGAACAGGTTCTCGGCCTCGGTGGAGACGGATTCGAGCGAGATGACGGCCGTTCTGGCCTGCAGGCCGTCCGATGCGCCCGCAGTGCCGGCGGAGGCGCCGGAAGCGCCGGGACCGCCGTCGGCGGCATGCCTCGGCTGGCGTTTGCTCTGGCTGTCATGCTTGCCTTGACCGTCGCGTTTGGCGTCACGATCGGCATTGCGCTTGGCATCACGGCCGGTTTCACGCTTAGCCTTTCGATCGATGCCATGCCGGGAGCCTCGCGTGCCCGAACCACCGCTCAGCCAATCCGACGCCACGAATTCGACGGGCGGCTCATCCGCCTCGTCGAGCAGACCATCGGCAAGCTCGCCCACCGGACCGCCATGCATGCCCGGCAGATCGGCCTCCGGGTCGAGCGCGGCCCACGGCACCAGCACGAAGGCCCGCTGCCATGCGCGCGGATGCGGCAGGGTGAGCGCCGTATCATCCGATTCCACACCGTCGTAATCGATGATGTCCAAGTCGAGCGTGCGGCTGGACCAATGCGTTTCACGCTTGCGGCCGTGGTCGTTTTCGATTCCGTGCAAGCCGTCGAGCAGATCGTACGCGTCCAGGGTGGTGCTCACTTCCACCACGGCGTTCAGGAAGTCCGGTGTGCCGTCCGGCATACCCCATGCGACGGTGCGGTACAGCGGCGAAACACCGGTGACCTGCGTGCCGCCGAGCGCGTCGATGCGGCGGACCGCATCACGCAGCGTGGCCTCCACATCGCCCTGATTGCCGCCGATGGCAATGACCGCATGATGGGTGGCAGGTGCGCAACCGGCTTCCTTGGCGTTCTTCCCCGCGTTCCTTTCCGTGCCCTCCTTCGCGTTCTCCTTCGACCGCGTGATGCTGACGGCCACATCGTCGAAAGGCACGGTGATGGGCGCGTGCGGCTTATGCACGGTCACGTCCACCTTGGCGATCGGCGGGATGGCGAGCAGCCGGTCCGCAATGCGTTGCGCAAGATGTTCGATGAGATCGGCGTGCCTGCCTTCGATGACGGCGACAATCTCCTTCGCGGCGCGACCGTAGTCGACGGTGTCGTTCAGGTCGTCGCTCACCCCTGCCGCGGCCAGATCCAGGTACAGCGTGGCGTCGACGATGAACTGTTGCGCACGCTCGTGTTCGAAGTCGAGCACGCCATGCGTGCCGTTGGCGCGTACGCCGGTGAGAACAATCCTGTCCATGGAATCCTTTCCGCATGCGCCGGGCGCATGCCCTTGCCCGCCGAAATCGCCGGGCCTTTCGAAACCGTCTGTCTTACCGAAAACCGTCTGCGTTATTGGAGCCGTTCAGCCGCCGGAACAGTCAAAACAGCCGGAACGGCCACTTATCGCTGCGCGTAGGCCCGCCAGACGTCGCCCACCGCAACCGCCGCGCGGGAACGTGCCACGTCATGCACGCGCACCGCCCACGCGCCATGCTCGGCGCTCAACGCCGACATCGCGGCCGTGGCGTCGTCGCGCGCATCCATGCCGACCTGCTCGAAGCCGGCATCGGCGAGCAGCGCGGAGACGAAACGCTTGCGGGACTGCCCGATAAGCACCGGGTAGCCGGTGCCGGTGAACGTATCAAGCCCGGCCAGCAACGGCATGTTGTGTTCCACGCCGGGCTTGGAGAATCCAAGACCCGGGTCGATGATGATCCGTTCGGGGTTCACGCCCGCCGCGATCACCGCGTCGACCTGCCGCATGAGTTCGTCGCGCACGTCGGCGAGCACGCCATGCTCGTAGTGGGAGGTGTCGGCGTCCGGCGTGGAGCCGTGCGATCCGGCAAGCCAGCCGCGCCAATGCTGCACGATGTACAGGCATTCGTGATCGGCCACGACGTGCGGCAGTTCCTTGTCCAACGTGCCGCCGGACACGTCGTTGATGATCTGCGCGCCGAGTTCCAGCGCTCCGGCGGCCACGCTCGCTCGCGTCGTGTCGATGGACAGCACCGCGCCTTCGGGGATCAGCGCCTCGACCGCTCCCCTGATCCGGGCCAGCTCGTCCTCTTCGGATACGCGCTTGGCGCCCGGTCTGGTGGATTCCGCGCCAATGTCGATGATGTCCGCGCCGGCGGCCATCATGTCACGGCCATGTTCGGCGGCTTTGGCCGGGTCGAGCCATAGGCCTCCGTCGGAGAAGGAATCCTCGGTGATGTTCAGCACGCCCATCACGAGCGTGCGTTCGGTGTTGCGGATCGATTGCGGTTCGGTCATTGCCGTCCCTTCCTGACAAACCTGAAAACGTGGAATCTGGGAGTCTGAAAGCCTGAAAAGTGTGGGAGTGCCGGCGGCGATGCGCGGCA
>NZ_JAHBBE010000018.1 GCF_019331805.1 Bifidobacterium pongonis | reverse complement strand
CGGATTCACGCAAACCCGAAGTGGCGTACGGCGACACGCTGGAAGGCGACCTGTCGCGCCGCGATTTCACCGTGAACGCCATGGCGCTGCGCGTGCCCGACCTGGAATTCGTGGACCCGTTCGGCGGCGCCAACGACCTGGCCAAAGGCATTCTGCGCACGCCGGTCGACCCGCGTCAATCCTTCGACGACGACCCGCTGCGCATGATGCGCGCGGTGCGTTTCGTGGCCCAACTGGGCTTCACCATCGAAGCGGAAACCGCCGAAGCCATGTACGACATGACCGATCGCATCCGCATCGTCTCCGCCGAACGCGTGCGCGACGAACTCACCAAAATGCTGCTCTCCGACCGCCCGCGCGCCGGCATCGAAGCGTTGGTGGAATCCGGCCTGGCCGACATCGTGTTCCCCGAGATTCCCGCGCTGGAACTGCAAATCGACGAGCATCACCGCCACAAGGACGTATTCGAACACACCATGATCGTGCTCGACCGTGCGGTCGCGCTGGAAACCGACGACAACGGCCCCGTGCCGCGCCCGGATCTGACGCTTCGCCTCGCCGCGCTGATGCACGATATCGGCAAGCCGAAGACCAGAAGGTTCGAGGCAGGCGGCAAGGTCAGCTTCCACCATCACGACGTGGTGGGCGCGAAACTGACCCGCAAGCGCCTGCGCGCGCTCCACTTCGACCACCACATGGTCGAGGACGTCAGCGAACTGGTGAACCTGCATCTGCGCTTCCACGGCTACGTGGACGAGCCGTGGACGGATTCCGCGGTCCGCCGCTACGTGAAGGACGCCGGGCACCTGTACGAGCGTCTGAACCGCCTGACGCGCGCCGACGCGACCACGCAGAACCGTCGCAAGGCGATGGTGTTCTCCAGCGCGATGGACGAGATGGAGGATCGCGTGCGCGAGCTGAAGAAGAAGGAGGACTTCGACGCGATCCGCCCGGATATCAACGGCAACGAGATCATGGACCTGCTGGGGCTCGAACCCGGCCCGATGATCGGCAAGGCGTACAAGCACATGCTCGACTACCGTCTCGATAACGGCCCGGTGGAGCATGACGTCGCCGTGGCCGAGCTGCGGCGCTGGTACGCCGAGCAGCAGGAGGCGTGATTTCCCGCGGGTTCCGGCCGCCAAGCGGCGAAATCCGGCAAACGGCATTATGACGAAGCCCCCTCCCGCCATGAGCGGGAAGGGGCTTTTCTCGTGCTTGCGATTCGCGTGCCGATCAGTTGACCGCGGTGTGCTCGGATGCCTTCGGCAGGCCGAGCTTGTTCATCTCGTCAACTGTCTTGCAGCCTTCGAAATCCTTGATCGTATCGCCCTGCTTCTTGACGTCGCGTTCCTTGTTCAGATCGTTGAACGTGGCGCCGAGCACCACGTCGACCAGACGATCCTGACGGTCATCCATCACCATGACGGCATCCTTGAAATACGCGTTCAGCGTATAGGCCGGGTTGATGGCGTTCACACCGAAATAGATGGTGGTGCGGTTGACCTTCGAACTGGGGTAGTTGTCGATCGTCACCACATTGAACTGACGGTCCTGCAACGCCTCGCCGACGGCCTTGGCCAAGCCTGCGAACTCGGTGCCGTTGCGCACACGTACGGGCACGGTGTTGTTGTCGGCCCACTTCATGGCGCTGCCGTCCGAGTTCTTCGCGGCGCAGGGAACCGCCTGGCCGTAATTCGGCTGGGCGACGGTCTTCGTATTGGTCTCGAAGGTGATCACCTTGAAGGAGACCAGGCAGGACACGACCAAAGCGACCACGAGAATCACGGCTGTGATGGTGAACACCGTCGTCTGGCGGCGGCGCATATACGCTTTGCGGGCTGCACGTTCGTCATACGGCTCAGTCATTGCGTTGTCCCTTCGCTTCGGAATGCTGTTTCACTGTATCGCGTTACCGTGACGCTCACGGACGGTACCGCGGGTGCGCTCGCGGCGATGATACGGTCGACGCTCGCGTTGCGCTTCCAAGCCTCGATAACCGCCTGCCGAATGGCCGGCGTGGGCGTGAAAGCGATGACCGACGGGCCCGATCCGGACACGAACGCATGGGATGCGCCGGCCGCCAGCGCGTCGTCGATGGCGTGGCCACTGCGCGGATGCAGGCTGATCGTGGCGTTCTGCAGATGATTCGCGTCGCCCGGCTTGGCTCCGATCTGGTCGAAAGCCGCGTAGACTTCGGGCGTGCTCAGCTGTGACTGGTAGGCGCCCACCAGCAGCGGACCGGCGAACCCACGGTCGCGCAGATCCCGGGCTTCGGCGGAATCGGGGGAGTAGATGCTGATGCGTTCCCCGTAACCGGTGCCGCGCGCGTAACCACCGGCCACGCAGAACGGCATGTCGGCTCCCAGCGTGGCGGCGACATGCTGCAGCTTCTCCACAGGCCAGTGCAAGTCCCACAATTCGTTCAGGCCGAGAATTGTCGCGGCCGCGTCGACGGAACCGCCGGCGAGCCCGCCGCCCACGGGAATGCGCTTCGTGATGGAAATGCCGACGTTCGGTTCGCGCCCGGCCGCTTCGGCCATGGCGAACAGGGCGAGCACCGCGTGATTGCGGCGCATATCCGCCTGCGAGGAGGCCAGATCGCCCAGATGCGTGCCGTCGAGTTCCAGCGAGAACCCGGCGTCGACGGGTTTCTCCGTGACGGTGACGGTGTCCGTCAGGCTGATGGCGCAGTAGATGGTGTCGAGTTCGTGGCGGCCTCCCCATTCGCTGCGGGGCTCGCCCACTTCAAGCGTGAGATTCGTTTTCGCAGGGCATTCGACGACGACGCTGCGTGGGGTGTCGCTCATGCGCGGCCCTCCGGGTTTGCCGTGTTTGCCGTGTTTGCCGTGTTCGCCGTGCCGGAACCGGCTTCGATGGCCTTGGCCAGAGCCATGAACTCGTCGATGGTGAGCGTTTCGCCACGGCGGGTCGGATCGATGCCGGCGGCGCTGAAGGCCTCGGCGGGAACGATCTTCTTCAACGCCGCGTGCAGGGTCTTGCGCCGCTGACCGAACGCCGCATCGATCAGCGCGAACGTGCGGTCACGCAATTGCTGCGGGCGGGGCGTATCGAAACGGCGGAAATGCACGAGCGCGGAATCCACGTTCGGCGCAGGCCAGAACACGTTGCGTCCGATCGTGCCCACGCGCTTCGCTTCGCCATACCAGGCGAGCTTTACGCTGGGCGTGCCGTAGATCTTATTGCCGGGGGTTGCGGCCAGACGGTCGGCAACCTCCTTCTGCACCATGACGAGGAAGGAATCGAGATTGCTGAATCGTTCCAGCAACGTCAGCAGGATCGGCGTGGCCACGTTGTACGGCAGGTTCGCCACCAGCGTGAACGGCTTGCCGTCCGCGAATTCCGGCAGTGTTTCCGGGCCCACGGTGAGTGCGTCGCGGTTGATGACGGACAGGCGCCCGGAGGCGTCCGGCATGAATTCGGCCACGGTCTGCGGGAGACGGTCGGCCAGCGGCGGGTCGATCTCCACGGCGGTCATGGTGGCGCCCGTCTCCAGGATCGCCAACGTCAGCGAGCCGAGTCCGGGGCCGACCTCCAGCACATGCGTATCGGGCTGAACGTGCGCTTCACGCACGATGCGCCGGACGGTGCCCGGGTCGATGACGAAGTTCTGGCCGAACTTCTTGGTCGGGCTTACGCCGGCCTCGTCGGCGATGCGTCGGATATCGGCGGCGCCGAGAAGATGCGCGGTCGATGCGGTGTCGGGAATATCGGTCATCGTAAAGCCTTCGATCAGTACCAGTTATGCTGCAGCCACCATTGTTTGGCTTGGCTCGGACTGCCATAGCGTCCAGCAATATAAGTCAAGCCCCAGTCAATCTGGACGGCGGCGTCGTCCCTGTAGCCGGCGCCCATCTTATCGGGCGGCAGGGCCTGAGGGATGCCATATGCGCCGGAGTACGGGTTCTCCGCGTTCCACAGCCAGCTCGACTCGTGGTTCCAGATCCAGACGAGGGCGTCCCAGTCCGCGCCGGTCCAACCGCGCTGGGCGGCCGCGGCGGCGGCGTACGCCTGCGCCTGGGCTACGCTGGGGTGCCACAGGCGGCCGCTGGAGGACGAGCCGCTGTTCGTATTGTTGTTGGTGTTCTGGCTCGGCTTCTGAGTGGTCTGGTTGTTGTTCTGACTGTTGTTCTGGTTGTTGTTGGTGTTCTGATTCGGTTTCTGGGTGGTCTGCCCGCTGTTCTGGTTGTTCTGGTTGTTCTGGTTTTGGTTCGTGTTCTGATTCTGGTTCGTGTTCTGGCTCGGCTTCTGGGTGGTGCCGGTATCACTCTTCGAAGCGGAGTCGGACTTGCCGGAATCCGTCTTGGAATCCGACTTGCCATTGCCGGTGTCGGTATCGCTCTTGCTGGAATCGTCCTTCTTCGAGGAATCCGAATCATCGCTCTTGCCGGAGTCCTTGCTGGAATCCTTACCGGAATCCGTGTCGGAACCATCGCCGGAATCCTTGCTATCATCATCGGTCTCGGCCTTCGCCGGGCCGACCGCCACCACCTGGTTCACCGACGCCTTGGTGGTGGTCTCGTTCTCCAGCGTTTCGGTGTCGGAGACACCGTCGACATAGGTCACGCTGTACGTCTGCTGGATCTCGCCGTTCTCACCCTGCTGGCGGATCACCGTCTCGCCGGGCTGCAGCGAGGAATCCACGATGGTCTGCGTCTCGAACGGGACGACCTTGGTGCGCGTCTCCTGCCCATGCGTCACGCGCTGCACGCGCAGCACGGTCTCCGAACCGCTTTCCGTGACGCTCACCCGGTCCTCCTTGCCCACGGTGATGCCCTTGGAATCAAGGATGGAAGCGGCCGGAAGCTTGCCGTTCGGGGCCTGCGAGCTTTTGCCGTCGGCCATCACGGTGACCGGTCCCTTGCGGTTGATCACCATGCCGCCGGTGAGCTGCTTGTACACGTTATCGATGTTGACGGTGATGCTGGAAGCCTTGCTCTCGTTCGCCTTGAAGAAACCGATCAGCTGATCGGCGCTGTCCGCCACCGTCCAGAACGGAATCTCCTCGCCGTCAACGTTCACCGTGGTCTGATAGGCGTTGCGCACGGTGACGACCGCATGATCGGCCAGATTGCCGCCGGATGTGGACTGCACCAGATCGTGCGAACGGACGTTGATGCCCTGCTCCTCCAACAGACGGTCGACAGTCATGGCATAGGTGGTCACCATGGTGGTTTTGCCGTTGACGTTCAACGCGACGGCCTTGCGCGTGGTCAGTGCGAACGTCGCCACCGCCATAGCGGCGACCGTGATCGCGCAGACGGCGACACGAACGCGACGCATTCTCATGAACCGTTGCGGTGTCCATCTCCGTGCCATATACAACCTCTTTCCAGACCCGCCGTCAGTGGCGTTCGGGCATACCGCGCCCAATCTTAATGGCAGGAAGTGATGTCTCCTCGGGGAACCGGCGAGTGTAAGCCATTTCACCACAAAAAAAGACCCCGTCCGCGTGGGACGGGGTGAAAGTAGAAAGAGGGGGCGGGAGAGAAGGGGAATGTTCCCGCCCCCTCTTAGGGGCAGAGCAGATTAGGGGGATGCTCTGGCCCCATATGGAAGGGCCGAATTAGGGGGTGAGGCCCTTCACTCTTACTCGAGCGACGTCTGTTCTTCTATTGTAGCCCCAGGTGGGGTAAGAGCCTCTTGTCGGGATCGAACCGACGACCTGCCGCTTACAAGGCGGCCGCTCTGGCCATCTGAGCTAAAGAGGCGGTGTGCGTTTCAGCACACAGACACAGAGAAGCATATCAGTTCCACTGGATGGAAACGCTTACTTATCCGCTGAAGGGGCAATCGGTTTGCCATTCGCGCCGATCGACGGCATGGTGCCTTCGACACCGACCTTATCCTCGTCGATGCCCAAAGCCGCCAGCAAACCGGTCTTGGTGTCGGAATACACGGACTGGGATTCGTTCATATCCCAGAACTTTCCGTTGATCGTGATGGTGGGCGTGGTCATCTGGCCCTTGAGATCGCCGGACGTGTTCCACAGCTCGCTGCGCTTCGGCGTGTACGTGTCGATGGCATCCAGCCAGGCGGTGTACTTGTCGGTGACCGCGGCGTCGGCGACCTTGGCGGACACGCCGGCCTTGGTGGCCTGCTTCTTCATCTGATCGTCGGAAGTGGTGACGCCGGAGTTCTCGGCGGGCTGGAAGTCGTCGGCGTACATGTTCGAGATGAAGCCGAGGATATGGTTCGGATCGCTGTCATGCTCGGTGATGTACAGCAGCATGTTCGCGGCCCTGGTGGAGTAGTTGTCCTTGCTCCAACGGTCGCCGAACGACATGGGATGCAGCTCGAGGTTCACCTGACCGGCGTCGAGCATCTTCTCCAAGGTCGGGTCGACCAGACGGTTGAAACTGCCGCAGCCGGAGCACATGAAGTCCATGTAGACGGCCACGGTGGGTGCGCCCGCGACCTTCTTGCCCACGCCGTCCTTCGAAATCAGGATGCCGCCCTTGCTGTCCGCGGTGGTGGGCTTGTTCTTGACCTTCTGCAGTTCGTCATACGCCTGCTTGACGGTCAGACTGCTGGCATTGCTGCTCTCCGAGGACTTGCTGCTCTTCCACGGCTGCCAGATGGCGAGGGCGATCACCGCGACGAGTACGACGATGACCGCCAGGACGCACGCGCCGATGACGGTCTGCTGGCGGCGTTCCTTGGCCGCACGTTCCGCGGCGGCCTTGGCCGCGGCTTCGTTGGCCGCGCGGCGTTCGGCGCGGGATTGACGGTGATTGTCCGAATTGGACATGCGTGCTCCTTTGTCTTATGTTCGCTCCGTGCCCAGTGTAGTCCACGAAGCATGAAAACGATATCGTGATTGCGGAACGGTCAGATCGACTGCCGTTCGGGGGATGAAGCGGTACGGGATGCGCGGCGGGGCGTCCGGCGTCTGCCGATCATGCCGGCACCCAAGCGCAGCATCGGGGCGTTCGGCCAGAACGCGGTGATCAGCCAGGCCGCGGCCGCGGTGCACGTCACCGCCAAACCGGTGGACGACAGGGGAACGCCGTTATCCGTCAGATAGGGGAACATGTACGGCCATATGTCGCCGATGGGGACCATCTGCCACGGAAGACTCAGCACCAACGTGGCGATGACGGTCAACAGGGCGTAGACGAGCGTGTACAGCGCGACGCGGATCACGCCATGGAACGCGCCCTGCACCACATGCCACGGCAGCGAGAGCACGCCGATTGCGGTATCGGACCCCTTGCGCCGCCCGCCGCGCTTGCCTTCGCGCTCCAACTGCGCTTCGGTGCTGAATCCGATCGTGAACAGCAGCCAGAACAACAGCAGGGCGGCGGCCGGGGCAATCAGCAGGTTGAACAGGGCCGTGACGGCCGGTACAAGACCGATGAGCACCAGTGGCAGCGTGCTGCGCGACAGGTATCTGCCGCGTTTGACGTCCGCCGGGTTGGCCTCCGGTTGCAACGGCTGTGCCGGCATCTGCTCCTGAATCTGCTCCTGGGCTAGGGGCGGCATGGGCGCTGATGACATGGGCTGCGCGGGCTGCATGGATGGCATGGATTGCATGGGCTGTGCCGATGGCAACGGCGGTACGGACGGCAACGGCGGCAACGATTGCATCGGCCGCATGACCTGCGTGGGCGCGGCCGTTTGCCGCTGCCCGTAAGCGCCGGGCATAACCGTCGTGGCCGAGGTGGCTACGCCCGGCGCAGCCGGATAACCAGCCGCCGGCATAACCGAGGTTTTCGCCTCGGCAGGCGATTCAGTGGGCATGACCCGGGTACGGGCGAAAACCTGCGTGGCCTGCTCCGGCCCCAACGCATCGCTGGGAAGCGCCACCGTGCACTGTTCGGGCGACAACGCCATCGTGGCGGCGACGAACCCCGGATCATTATCGGCATCCGTCCCCACACCATCCCAATCCGCACGCAGATTACCCGGCTGATTGCGTTGCGCCAACCGGTTCAGCGCGGCGGAACGACGCGGTACGGCATTCGTCGTGACCGACTGTTGCGGAGGCATTCTCATGCCCTCCGGAAGCGGTACGTCAAAAGGGCGCACCACCTCCGAGGCGTCCGCGCCCTTGGTGGAATCGAACAAACCGCTGGATTCCGGAGTATGCCAGGCGAACGGGTTCAACGCATCCAATGCGACGGCGTGCAGCAACTGTTCAGGCGTGCAACGCCGCGACGGATCGGGGTGCAGCGCACTGCGGAACGCAGCAAGCGTATTGGCAGGCAGGCCGGCGAGATTCGCATTGCCCGAAGCGGCACGTTCCAACACGGCCATCATCGGCTTCGTGCCGAACACCGGCGAACCGGTGGCGGCGAACGCCAGCACGGAAGCGGTGGACCACCAGTCGGTCGCCTCATTGGAATCCGCGCCGTCGATGATCTCCGGCGCGATGAAGCCCGGCGTGCCCATGACCAGACCCGTACGGGTCACATGGCTTTCGTTCTCACCCATGGCGATACCGAAATCGACCAGCACCGGCCCGGTCGCGGAGATCATCACATTGGTCGGCTTGATATCGCGGTGGATGATGCCGGCCTTATGCACGGCCCGCACCGCTTCGATAAGCTTGCGTGCGAGACGTTCGAGATCATTGCCCACATACGGGCCGTTCGCGGCGACATCCTCCTTCAGGTTCTTGCCTTCGATCAGCTCCGTGACGATGAACGCCACCGCATCATCCAACTCCATGTCGACGATGCCGCAGACACCCGGATTATGGATGCGGCGCAACGCCAACGCCTCGCGGCGCAGGCGCTCGCGGGCGGGAACGTTCTCCTTGAGGTTCGGGTCGTTGTGCGCGTTCTCCTCGTCGGACAGTGAATCCCGCAGTATCTTCATCGCATACGTGTGGCCACCATCATCCTGTACACGCCACACCGATCCCATGGCTCCCGACCCGAGACGGGAGATCAGGGTGTAGCCGCCCACGGCATCGCCGGGTTCGAGATTCAACGCGCTTATTTCGCTCATGGCTCCCAGTCTATGCGGTGGGCGGCCCGGCGGGCATGAGGCGAATTCAAAGGAACGGAAAAGAAAACGGGGACGGCATCGGGAACACCCCTGGGGGTCACTTTGTATGTCTTCTTGTGCGCATGATGCTCTTACATTTATCTTGCATAATTCTTACATGTAAGAATCCCTTTCTAACATGTTAGAATTATGCAAGGTTAGTGAAAGGTTAGGGTAATGCTTCCGAGTAAGGAAACCTTGACAGTTGAATTCAAAAGCGAGCGTACGCGTCCGCAGTCCGACGATGAAATCGTGGAAAATATCGTTGCCCTTGCCAATACGCAGGGCGGTGCACTGTATCTTGGTGTGGAGGATGACGGTACCCCCACGGGTATTGCCAAACAACACCGCAATATCAATGGGCTTGCAGCCTTTGTGTTCAACAAAACCGTTCCGCAACAGACCGTTCGTGTGGAATTGTTGCATGAGGATGACTGCCAGGTAGTGGTAATTGAGGTGGATAACAGCCAACAAATCGTGTCGACAAGCGGAGGTAAGACGCTGCAGCGACGATTGAAAGCTGACGGTACGCCTGAGGTGGTCCCATTATTCGTTGCCCAGTTTATTAGTCGTCTGTCGCAACAACGTAGTTATGACTACAGTGAGCAACCCGCTCCCGGGGGAGAGATCTCGGATTTGGACGCCGAATGCCGTAATCGGCTGCGTAGCCGTATCCGTGAAACCAACGTGCAGAATCCTTTGCTGGCACTCGATGATTTGGAATTTGATAGAGCCCTCGGCCTGACAACTGAGCAGGACGGCAAGGAACTTCCCACGATTGCTGGCCTGCTGACCATTGGCAGTGTGGAATCCATTAAGCGTTGTGTGCCTACTGCTAAGGCAGTGTTCCAAGTCATGGATGGTTCGATGCCGAGGGTGAACATTGATCCGTTCGTTCTACCGCTGGTTGATATGTTTGGCAGAATCAGTGATTTGATGCAGCCTTGGAACCCAGAGCATGAGATTATGAGTGGACTGGTGCATGTAAACGTACCGGATTTCGATCATCAGGCTTTTCGCGAGGCCATGGTGAATGCTTTCTGTCATCGTGATTATGCGCAGATCGGTAACGTACGATTCATGGTGGATGGCGATGGATTGACCATCTCCAATCCAGGTGGATTCATCGAAGGCGTGACCGAGGATAACCTGTTGACGGCATCGCCGCGGTCACGTAATCCCTGTTTGGCTGAGATTATGAAAACGGCTGGTTTTGCCGAGAGAACTGGGCGTGGCGTGGATAAGATCTATAGCGGATCGCTTGCCAGTGGAGGGACGATGCCTGATTATTCAAAATCCACCGCCAGTGAGGTTAATCTGTTTATCCGTCGCGCCGTTCCTGACGAAGCATTCATACTAATGGTGACCAATGAGGAAAGGCAGCGCGGCAGTGAACTTTCGGTGTGGGCTCTTATCGTGCTGTCTTTGTTGAGGGAGTATCGGCGTCTGACTGTGCCGCAGTTATGTGAGTTTTCCAGGTTGGAGAACCGTCGGGTAGTAGGTGCTGTGGAGAACTTGGTGGAATCCGGCGTGGTTGAGGCGTTCGGCAGCGGTCGGTCCCGATCGTACATCCTGAGCTCCAAGGTATATAAGGATGCGAATGCCTTGCCTGCGTATGTGAGACAGAACAATATTTCGTCCACTCGGCGTATGGGCTTGGTTCTTGAATTGGCGGAGAAGAATGATGGCTCAGTGACTTCCTCGGAAGTTATGGAATTGCTGGGAGTGAGCTATATCAGCGCTTATCGGTTGCTCAAGAAAATGACGGGTGAAGGTAAGCTGCGTCACGAGGGTGATGGTCCTTCGTCACGATATGTCATACCGTGACGTTCATGACGATATGGTCGAGATGAAGGTTGTCTTCGCTGTTTCAAAAATAGATCAATCAGATAAAGCGATGGGGAGCGCTCCGAAACGTATTGTATGTTTCGGAGCGCTCCCCATCAATCTATGCCCGTGATGTCAGTCGATCACAGCACGCCCTGGGCGACCATGGCGTTGGCGACCTTGACGAAGCCGGCAGCGTTGGCGCCGAGCATCAGATCGCCCTCGTGGCCGTATTCCTTGGCGGCGGCCAGGGAGTTGGCGACGATGTTCTCCATGATGGACTTGAGCTTGTTGTCGACCTCTTCGAAGGTCCAGCTCAGACGGTAGCTGTTCTGGCTCATCTCAAGGCCGGACACGGCCACGCCACCGGCGTTGGCGGCCTTCGCCGGGCCGTACAGCAGGCCGTTCTCCTGGTAGGTGGTGATGGCTTCCGGAGTGGACGGCATGTTGGCGCCTTCGCACACGACCTTGCAGCCGTTGGCGACCAGGGCCTTGGCGGATTCGCCATCGATCTCGTTCTGGGTGGCGCACGGCAGCGCGATGTCGCACGGCACGGTCCACACGCCCTTGCAGCCCTCGTGGTATTCGGCACCCGGCACGCGCTCGGCGTACTCCTTGATGCGGCCACGGTGACCGAGCTTGATGTCCTTGACCACGTCGAGCTGGATGCCGTTCGGGTCGTAGACGTAACCGTTGGAATCGGAGGCGGTGACGACCTTCGCGCCCAGGGCCTGAGCCTTCTCGGTGGCGAAGATGGCGACGTTGCCGGAGCCGGAGATGACCACGGTCTTGCCTTCGAAGGAATCGTTCTTCAGGACGCGCAGAGCCTCCTGGGTGTAGTAGCACAGGCCGTAACCGGTGGCCTCGGTGCGGGCCAGGGAGCCGCCGAATTCGAGGCCCTTGCCGGTCAGCACGCCGGAGTACTCGTCGCGGATGCGCTTGTACTGGCCGAACAGGTAGCCGATCTCACGGCCGCCGACGTTGATATCACCGGCGGGAACGTCGGTGAACTGGCCGATGTGACGGCACAGCTCGGTCATGAAGGCCTGGCAGAAGCGCATGACTTCGGCGTCGGACTTGCCCTTCGGATCGAAGTCGGAGCCGCCCTTGCCGCCGCCCATCGGCAGCGTGGTCAGGGAGTTCTTGAGGATCTGCTCGAAGCCGAGGAACTTGATGACGCCCTCGTTCACGGTCGGGTGGAAGCGCAGACCGCCCTTGTACGGTCCGATGGCGGAGTTGAACTGGATGCGGTAGCCGCGGTTCACCTGGACCTTGCCTTCGTCATCGGTCCATGCGACGCGGAACTTCACCACGCGCTCCGGTTCGACGATACGTTCCAGCACGCCTGCCTTCTCATATTCCGGGTGCTTCTCAACCACGGGCTGGAGGCTTTCGAAGACTTCGGAGACAGCCTGCAGGAACTCGGGCTGGTCGCCGTCGCGCTTCTCCACTTGGGCATACACGCGCTTGACGTATTCGTTGGTGAGCATAATGAAACTCCTCTTTGGGTCGGTCTGGGTAGACGGTTTGATTGTAAACGGGTGCACTATGCGCCCACAAGACCCTGACCAAATGCTGGCGGGGGTGTGCCGGGGCGTGCCCGAGGTGCGTGGGGGTGTTCGGGTATGGCCGGAAACCGCCCGAAAAAAGAGAAACCCGGCGGGGGAAACCGCCGGGTAAGAGAGAAGAGAGAGAAGAAAGGATTCAGTTATGGGGTTCGGGGAACCTCGCCTGCGTTGTTGTGTTCCGCTGACGTTTTCTATATAACCGTGCGTTCCTTGGGGGAAGAATACGTGTTCCTGTCAATTGCCTGAGAGAAATGTGATGGGGGTGTGAGAGAGGGGGTATATGGGGGTGACGGGCGCCGAAAAGGCCCGGTCGCCATCGACGAACATCGATGACGACCGGGCCTTCGCGAACGGATACCGCTCAGACGATTCAGTTGGCGAGCTTCGCCTTCTCGGCGGCGAGACGCTCGGCCTCGGCCTCCTTGCGTGCGGCAAGATCGGCCGAGAAGCGATCAAGCTCCTCCTGCACGGCCTCGACCGGAATCTTGGCGAAAATGGGGGTCGGCTTGGCGACCGGCGCACCGACCTCGATCGGCTCGCTCTCCCACGGGTGCACGTTCACGCCCAGCTTGTAATCGCCGGTGATGATCGGGTACATGAAACCGGGCTTGTCGAGATCCTCGACCTCCTCGATGTGCGGCAGCGGCGAGAACGTGCCCTTGCCGCCCAAAGCCTCCCACACCTTCTGCGAAGCGTGGGGCAGGAACGGCGCGAGCAGGTGGTTCGCGTCGGACACGGCCTGTGCGGCCACATGCAGCACGGTGCCGAGACGGGCCGGATTGTCCTTGATCTTCCACGGCTCGGTGGCGGAGATGTACTTGTTGATGTCGCCGACGACGCGCATCGCTTCCAGCAGCGCGGCCTTCTGATGATGGCTTTCGATGAAGTTGCCGGCGGTGGCGAAGGCTTCGCGGGTTTCCGCAAGCAGCGCACGATCCTCGTCGGTCATCTCGTTCTCGTCGATCGCCGGGATCTCGCCGAAGTTCTTGGCGATGAGGTTGGCGACGCGGTTCACCAGATTGCCCCAGGAGGAGGCCAGTTCCTCATTGTTGTGGCGCACGAACTCCGCCCAGGTGAAGTTGGAGTCGGAGCTTTCCGGGCCGGCGATGGAAATGTAGTAGCGCACGGCGTCAACGGGGTAGCGCGACAGGATGTCCTTCACGTAGATGACGATGCCGCGGGAGGAGGAGAACTTCTTGCCTTCCATGGTCATGAACTCGGAGGCCACGACCTGTTCCGGCATGTTCAGCGGACCGAGCTTGCCGGTCTCGCCGCCCTTGGAACCCTGACCGTTGTAGGCCAGCATTTCGGAAGGCCAGATCTGGGAATGGAAGGTGATGTTGTCCTTGCCCATGAAGTAGTAGCCGGGGGTGCTCGGATCGTTCCACCAGGCACGCCACGCTTCCGGATCGCCCTTGCGGCGAGCCCATTCGATGGACGCGGACAGGTAGCCGATCACGGCGTCGAACCACACGTACAGTTTCTTGTTCGGATTGTCGATCCAATCCTTCACCGGCACCGGAATACCCCAGTCGATATCGCGGGTGATGGCGCGCGGCTTGACTTCCTTGAACAGGCCGATGGAGAAGTTGATGACGTTGGTACGCCAATCCTTGCGGGTCTTCAGCCAAGCCAGGTTGGCTTCGGCCAGCGCCGGCAGGTCGAGGAAGAAGTGCTCGGTCTCCTCGAAACGCGGAACCTCGCCGTTGATCTTGGACACCGGGTTGATCAGCTCGTCCGGATCAAGCTCGTTGCCGCAATCGTCGCACTGATCGCCGCGAGCGCCGTCGGCGCCGCAGATCGGGCAGGTGCCTTCGATGTAACGGTCCGGCAGGGTGCGGCCCGTGGAGGGGGAGATGGCGACCTTCTGCGTGCCCTTGTAGATGTAGCCGTTCTCCAGGCACTGCTTGAACAGTTCCTGCACGACCTTCTCGTGGTTGCCGGTGGTGGTGCGCGTGAACAGGTCGTAGCTCAGACCCAGATTGCACAGATCGTTGGCGATCACGCGGTTGTACCGGTTGGCGAGCTCCTGGGCGCTCACGCCCTCCTTGTCCGCCTCGACCAGGATCGGGGTGCCGTGCTCGTCGGTACCCGACACCATCAGCACGTCATTGCCCTTCATACGTTCGTATCGTGCGTACACGTCGGACGGAACGCCGAAACCGGCGACGTGACCGATGTGACGCGGGCCGTTCGCGTACGGCCATGCAACATTCACCAAAATATGACTCATAACGCCCGATTATCCGGCGCGGCTGGGACACGGGGGCGTGAATGTGGATAACCGAAAAATATCCACACGCGTATGCACATTCCGCCGCTTCCGGTAGGGCGGACTGTCCACATATCCACAGGCTCGCGGCTTGCGGTTGCGTCCGGCGCGATACGTCCCCTACGGTCGGGGCCATGAACAGTCATATCAAGATACGGGGAACCAACAGATCGCGGGCGAGACCGGTCGTGCCGCCATTGCTGCATTCGCGCGACCTTCCCGGCCCGATGAGCCTAAGCAGGTTGTCGCGCGGCGGCTCGGTCCGTTCATTGGACGGGTGCAGCGGGTATTGGGCCGATCACGGCGATACGCTGTACGGTCGCGCTCTCATCGTGCACAAGATGATCCCGTCGGCTACGGCGGCGTGCATGCGTACCGCGCTGTGGGTGTGGATGGGCGGCGCGTTCCCGGAAACCGTCGACGTGCTGTCCGGATCGCACTACCGCACATTGCGCCATGGCCGGCCGATCCGCGTGTTCGCGCGCAAAGTGGGGCGCGAACAGCTGGTGAAGGTGGGCGACTTGGACGTTACCAGCCCGCAGCGCACGGTGTGCGATATCGCGTCGACGTCCAGAGGTGCGGCGGGGGCGACGGTGTTCGCCGATCGGATCGTCGACCTCATGCACGCCTACCGGTTCACGCCCGACGATTGCGAGGCCATTCTCGCGATGAACCCCTGCACGGTGTCGGCGCCGCGCGCCAGGGCGTTCCTCAACACCGTGCGCCTGTACTACGAGGAACGCCGGCGCACCATGGCGGCGGCCGAAAGCGAGCGCAGTGCCGCCGAGTGCGACGCGATTGAACACGGCATGATCGATATGATCGATCGCGTTGGGCAAAGGGTGACGGAACAGACCACCGATAGGGGAGAAGAGAAGGAACAAGGGGAAACGAGGGGAACGCAGGGGATGGCCGCAGGGGGTGGCGACTGGGGGCGTGACAACAACGACGAAACGCTTGCCCTTGCGGGGAGCACGGTATGAAACGGGGGAAACGACGATTGCGATCCCTGCGTCAGGCATGCCGGTTGGAACGATTGCACGATGATGGCCAGCGCGACGGCGAACACCGCGGCAATGCGGCGCGAACGCCACGCAATGCCCTGGAGCCGCCTGCGCCGCCACTGGCGTTGACGCCGGCGCTCGCGGCCGACCCGGAAACGGATATCGACATACTGTGGCATATCGCGCGTGAGGCGCCGGAATTGCGCCGGTGGCTGGTGGCGAATCCGAAAGCGGACGCGCGACTTTTGGAATACGTGTCGCAGGCGGGCGGGCCCGGCGTGCGCAGGGCCTTGAACGTACTGCTCGACTCGTTGGACGATCCGGCGGGCGCATAGCCCCCGAACCATCCAACGGGTTACGGAATCATTCGCCCTTGGCGGCCAGCACGGCCGCATACACCTGCTTACGGTTCGGCAGGGAGCCGTCCGGCAGCGGGTGTTCCGCGACCACGCGCGTGATGGCCTCCTTGATGCGCAGCCCTTCATCCTTCGCCTTGGCGGCGGCGAGTTCGGCCAATTCCTCGATGCTGAGCACGTTCGGGGTGTTTTCGTTGACTTCCTCGTCGGACGCGCCTTCGATGACCAGCACCATTTCGCCGCGCGGCGGATCGTTCCTCACGCTGCTGTGGATTTCGCCGATCGTGCCACGGCGGATCTGCTCGTAATCCTTGGTGAGTTCGCGGCACAACGCCATGCGACGGTCGGGGCCGAAGGATTCCAGCAGATCGTCCATGGAATCGGCGATGCGGTGCAAGGTCTCGTAGAACACGATGGTGCGGCGTTCCGAACGCAACATGCGCAGATGCTGCATACGTTCGGTATGCTTGCGCGGCAAGAAGCCCTCATAGCAGAACCGGTCGGTGGGCAGCCCGGACAGGGCGAGCGCGTCGAGCACGGCGCTCGGGCCGGGCGCGCAGGTGACGGGCAGGCCGCGTTCGATGGCCCGGCGCACGATGGCCAGGCCGGGGTCGTTGATGGTCGGCATGCCCGCATCCGACACGACCAGCACGGTCGCGCCCGTTTCCACGTTGTCGAGCAGGCCGTCGGCCTTATCACGTTCGTTATGGTCGTGATAGGCGACCACGCGGCCGTTCACGTGCACGCCGAGACGGTTCGCCAGATCGTACAGGCGGCGGGTGTCTTCGGCGGCGACGATATCGGCATGTTCCAGAAGCGCGATCAGCCTGGCGGATGCGTCGGCGGTGTTGCCGATCGGCGTCGCGGCCAGCACCACCGTACCCTGCGGGATATCCGCGCCCGCGACCAGTCTGCCGAATCCGTTGCTTTCATTGGTTTCGCCGACGTTCGGATTATGTTCCATGCCTTCGTTCTCGCCGTTTTCCGGCAATGCGCTCATGCTCTCCATACTGCCCAGTATTCCCCACTGTGTGCCCAACTCCCGCGCCCGCCAATCATGCTTCCAATCATGCTCGCCAACCATGCCCGGGCTGCCGCCCGAAGCCCGCAACACCCGCAACACCCGCAACAAAGGAAGGCCCGGCCGGAACGTTCCCATGGATGAACGTTCCGACCGGGCCTGCCAGGCTACTTGGGGAAGCTACCGATCAACGTCGCGATTACAGCACCACCTTGCCTTCCGGTGCGGCGACGGTCTCGCCGAAGCCCAGACGCGCGGTGAACGCGCGGCCATCCGAGCTGGACACCTCCACGCCATCGGCGGTACGACGGGCCGAGAACGTCACCGAGGAGCCATCCGTCTCCGTGACCACCGCTTCGGCGGCATCGACGCCGTCGAGGAACACGGACACCAACGCATCCTTGCCATACTCGTAATCCGGGGTTTCGGCGCCCGGCTTGGTGACCAGCACGCTGCCGTCACGCACCCACAGCGGAATGGTGTCGAAACCGTGACGCTCGTTGCGCCACACGCCATGCTCGGAAACCACCTTCTCGCCGGTGAACCAGTTCGTCCACGTGCCGGCCGGCAGGTAGTACTCCACATCACCCGAATAGGTGAACACCGGAGCCACCAGCAGATCCGGGCCGAACATGTACTGGCGGTCCAGCGTGCGGCAGGTCGGATCATCCGGGAACTCCACGAACATCGAACGCATGACCGGAGTGCCGTGCAGATGCGGCTGCAGGCCCGTCTGATACACGTACGGCATCAAGGACAGCTTGAGCTTGGTGAAGGTGCGGGCCACATCCACCGCGGTCTGACCGGGGGCATTGACCACGCCGTTCTTCTCATCCTCCTCATCGAACAGCCACGGCACGCGGTACACGGTGGAACCGTGCATACGGGAGTGGGAGCCGAGCAGACCGAACGCGACCCAACGCTTGTACACCGCCGGGTCCGGGTAAGCACCTTCGAAACCGCCGATATCGTGGCTCCAGAAACCGAAGCCGGAGCTCGTGATCGACAGGCCGGCACGCAGCGTCTGCGCCATGCCGTTGAACGTCGACTCGCAGTCGCCGCCCCAATGCACCGGCTGCTGCTGGCCGCCCACGGTCGCGGAACGGGCGAACAGGCACGCCTTCCCCTTGCCGTACGTCTCCTCGATGGCTTCGAACACCGTCTGGTTGTACAGCTGCGTGTACCAGTTGTGCATCGACAGCTTCGGGGAACCGTCATACCAGACCACGTCGCGCGGAATGCGCTCGCCGAAATCGGTCTTGATGGCATCCACGCCCTGGCTCAGCAGCTTCTTGACCTTGCCCTTGAACCATTCGCGCGCATCCGGATTGGTGAAGTCCACCAAGCCCATGCCAGCCTGCCAGAAGTCGGTCTGCCAGATCTCGCCGTTCGGCTTCCTGACCAGATAGCCCTTCTCCTTGCCTTCCTTGAACATGGAGCCGCGCTGGCCGATATACGGGTTGATCCACGCGCAGATATGCAGGCCCTTGTCCTCGTGCAGGCGCTTGAGCGTCGTCTCGATATCGCCGAAGAAACGCTTATCCCACTCGAAATCGGTCCAATGGAACTCACGCATCCAATAGCAGTCGTAGTGGAAGGCGCTCAGCGGAATGTCACGCTCGGCCATGCCGTCGATGAAGGAGTTGATGGTCTTCTCGTCGTACTTGGTGGTGAACGAGGTGGTCAGCCACAGGCCGTAGCTCCAGGCCGGCACGTTGGCCGGGCGGCCCACCAGAGCGGTGTAACGGTCGAGGATCTGCTTGGGGGTCGGACCGTAGATCACGCAGAAGTCGATCGTTTCGCCGGGAACGGAGAACTGCACGGCCTCCGTGTTCTCGGAACCGACCTCGAACGAGACGTGGCCGCGATTGTTCACCAGCACGCCGTAGCCGTTGGACGTCATGTAGAACGGGATGTCCTTGTAGCCCTGCTCGGAGGCGGTGCCGCCATCCTCGTTCCAGATGTCGATGGTCTGGCCGTTCTTCACGTATGCGCCGAAGCGCTCGCCGAAACCGTAGACGCTTTCGCCGACGGCGAGATGCAGCTGGATGCCGGTGAACACGTCGGATTCGTCGTATGCGGAACCATCCATGGTCACGCCGAACTCGCCGACCGGCTGCGCGGTGACGTTGGACAGCTTGTTCAGGCCGAATCTGCCGAGCGACTTGCCGGAGGATTCGGTGAGCACCTTGCCGTCCGCGTCAAGGAAGGTCAGGTTCCACGGCGAGCCTTTGACCACCTTGGCGGTCAGGCCGCCGGAGGTCAGCGAAATGCTCGCGCCGTCCTGGCCGACTTCGCCATCACCATTGCCGTCCGCTTCGGCGTGGATGTAGTCGCGCCCGCCCGGCTGGTCGGCGTTCAGCGGGAATCCGGGCTGGTCGGTCGCGCCCTGCCAGTGGCCTGCGGTCACGCGGATCACGCCTTCGGCCGGCGAGGTCACGTCGATGTTGAACGTGGGCAGATTGAGGGTGTCGTAGCGGCCGCGGACCACGGAGGTCGGGGCGAGGACGTTCAGGCTTTCGCCGTCTTCGCCGATGCCGAGTTCGTAGGCTTCGCGTGCGTACAGGGCGTCGACGCCGTCGCGGATCATCCAGTAACCGTTGGTGAACTTCATTGTTGTTGCTCCTGGTGATGTGTGATGGGTTGTGTGGTGTGTGAGGGTTGAAGTGTAAGAGGTGATCCCGGCTCCGGATAGGAAGAGAGAGAAAAGGACTTCCGGAGCCGGGAATGCGTGGGGTGGGTTATCGGTACTACTTGACCGCGCCGGCGGTGATGCCGCGGGACAGCGTGCGCTGGAAGATCAAGTAGAAGATGAGGGTCGGCACGATGCTGATCAGCGATGCGGCGGCGGTCGTCGTCACATCCATCAGACGGTCACCGGTCAGCGAGCTGACCGCGATCGGGATGGTCTGCGTCGAATTGTCGATGAGGAAGGCCATCGGGATCATGTACTCGTTCCACGTCCAGATGAAGAAGAAGACGAGCATGACGCTCAGCGTCGGCTTGGAGATCGGGAACACGATCTTGCGGAAGATGGTCCAGCGGCTTGCGCCGTCGATCGACGCCGCCTCAAGGATGGACTTCGGGAACGTGCCGTACACGGACGAGAGCAGGTAGGTGCCGAATGCGCTTTGGATGACCGTGAAGATGACCACGATCGCCCACGGCGAGTTGTACAGGCCGATCTTCTTGAACATGATGTACAGCGGGTACAGCATGGCTTCCTGCGGCAGCATGTTGGCGAGCATGATGAGCAGGATGATCCAACGGCGGCCCTTGACGCGGCCGATGCCCAGTGCGAAGGCGTTGAACATGGAGAGGATCACGGCGAGGATAGCCACGAGGCCGGAGGTCCAGATGCTGTTCCACAGCTTTTCGGGGTAGTTGACGCGGTTCCAGAACTTCATCAGACCATCGGTGCTGAATTCATGCGGCCAGGACAGCGGGCCGGACGAATTGTAGTCGGCGGTCGTCTTGAACGCGTTGAGCAGCAGCACGATGAACGGGAAGAGCATGACCAGGCCGCCCACGATGAGCAGGATGAGGATCACCCAATCGCCTGCGGTACGGTTCTTCTTGACATGCACGGGAATGTTGGTTGCGGAAGTCATGATCTTACTCCTCATCTTCCTTCGCGACCTTCTCCTGAAGGTTCGTGAAGATAACGGCGACGATGATGATGACGACGGTCAGCGCGGTTGCGATCGCGGCGCCGTAGCCGACCTGCTGGGACTGGAAGAACTGCACGTAGGAGTAGTACGACGGCACGATGGTGCTGGTGCCGGGGCCACCCTTGGTCAGCATGTAGACCGGGCCGAATACCTTGAGTGCGGCGATGGTGCAGGTCAGCGCGACCACGAAGATCTCCGGCTTGATGGACGGCAGGGTGATGGCGAGGAAGCGCTGCCACCAGTTGGCGCCGTCGAGGCTGGCGGCCTCGTACAGTTCCGGATCGACGCGCTGCAGGCCGGACATGAAGATGACCAGCGGGTAGCCGACCTGAATCCAGATCATGATGAGCATCAGGAAGATGAGCGAGGTGTCGGGCTTGCCGAGCCAATCATGCTGCAATCCGCCGAGGCCTATCGCCTTGAGCAGTGCGTTCAGTGCGCCGTTCTCCGGGCGGAAGATCCAGCCCATGACCAGGGAGGCGACTGCGATCGGCAGCAGCTGCGGGAAGTAGTAGATGGCGCGCATGGTGGAGGCGGCCTTCGTGCCGAACTTCTTCTGCACCACGTCGAACACCAGCGAGGAGAGGATCAGGCCGAGCAGGATCGGCACGACCACCATGGCGATGATCATCCAGATCGAGTTGCGGAACGACACCCAGAACGTGGTGTCCTTCATCAGTCGGGCCCAGTTGGCCAGGCCGACGAACTGCGGCGGCTTGATGCCGCGGTAGTTGGTGAAGCTGAGGTAGATGTTCCAGACAGCCGGAATGATGATGATCCACAGCAGCATCAGCAGACCGGGGAGCAGGTACAGCCAGAAGCGGTTGGAAGGATTGCCGGGGATTCTCGACATCCCCTTCTCCCTGGCGGTCGGCTGCTGGCCGCGCGGTTGGGTTTTCTTGGTGTGAGCGTTCATTGCGTCAGTCGCTTTCATGATTCGCGCCGGATTCCCGGGCTTCCCTGCCCTGTGGTGGCGCGTTCGGTTCGAACAGCGTAGGGTCCGTCGGACGGGCTTCATTGCCCGCCGGACGGGTGTTGGAAGGTGCCAGGCGCCGCCGCGGTGATGGACGGCGGCGCCTGGCGGTGGGTTCAGTTATGTGTGTGCGCTATGCGCTATGCGCTTGGGGCGGTTCAGGACTTGACGCCGGCGGCTTCGACGCCCTTGTCGTAGTTGTCCTTCATCTGGTTGAGCACGCCCTTCACGTCGGTGGTGCCGTTGACCAGTTCCTGCAGCGAGGAGTTGAGCTCGTCGTAGAAGGTGGAGGTCGGCCAATCCGGGTAGAAGCCGAGGGCGTTCTTCTCAAGCACGCCGTTGAAGGAGGTGATGAGTTCCTTGGTCTTCTCGTCGGTGATCTTGTCCGGATCGGCGGCGATCGGCAGACCGCCGGAGTTGCCCATGAGGTTCTGGACTTCGTCGCTCAGGGTGATGTCGATGAACTGTGCGGCGAGATCCTTCTTCTTGGAGTTCTCGGGGATGACCCAGATGTTGCCGGAGGAGCCTACGACCTTATCGGTGTCGGGGAAGGTGGCGAAGGTCCAGTTGGCGTCCTTCATGTCGCTCTGGAAGCGGCCGAACCACCAGGTGCCGGAGAAGAACATCGGGTAGGTGCCGTTCATGAAGGCCTGGCCTGCATCCTCGGCCTTGGTGCCGGTGCAATCCTTGGAGATGTAGCCCTTGTTGACCCAATCCTTGATGGTCTTGGTGGCGTAGGTGGTCGCCTGGCCCTGCCAGTCGACGTCGCCGTCGTACATCTCATAGGCCTTGATGAACTTGTCGTTCGCCTTGGAGAGGACCAGCTGCCACCACAGGTGCTGCAGCGGGTATTCGGCCACGCCTTCGGAGAGCGGGGTGACGCCGTTGTCGACGAACTTCTGCATAGCGGCTTCGAGATCGTCGAGCGTCTTCGGGATTTCGATGCCGTACTTGTCGAACATGTCCTTGTTGTAGTACATCACGATGTCTTCGCCGTAGTTCGTGATGCCGTACCAGTCGCCGGAGCCCATGACGCCCTTGTCATCGTACTTGCCGGTGTCGGCGAGCGTGCCGCTGACCTTCTCATCCCACTTGTACTTGCTGACGTAGTCGTTCAGGCTGGTGAGCAGGCCCTGGCTTGCCAGCAGGCCGGCGGTGGCGTTGCCCTTGTTGTATTCCATGACGTCGGGGGCTTCGTCGGAATTGAGGATCTGGGCCGCGTTCTGGCGGATCTGCTCGAAGGACTTCTTTTCGAATTCGACCTTGACGCCGGTCTTCTTTTCGAAGATTTCCATGGCCTTGGCCCAGGCCTTGCCCTGTGCGCCGTTGTCCTCTTCGTAGTGCCAGATCTTGATGGACTTCGGGTTCTCCTCCTGGGCGGTGTCGCTGCTGGTGCCGCAGCCGGCCAGGCCAAGTGTGCCGAGCATGGTCGCCGCCGCCAGACCGGCTGCGACGATTTTACGGGTGAACTTCATCGTGTACTCCTTCTTTCAGCGCCTTTACTGAAATGAGACTCAGGGTTTGTATCGGGAACCTCATTGCTTGATACGCTACGGGTTTTCGATGAAGTATTCAACTTATTTCGATTGATTTCGATTAATTAGTTTAATGATTTTACCTTGCAAACGTTGTCGCGCATTTCCACTGATTCCAAAGGGTTTCCCTTTGTTTACGCCATGTCGAGAAAAAGCAATCGTTTACATGGCTATCGAAATCAGCGAAATCATGTCGTGGTGCCGTGAGCGCGACGCTCCGGTCACCCGGCGCGTCGCGGACCCATCGTGCCGCGCGCAAGATATTTGGGCGGCAGCAGCTCGACCGCACCCACATCATGCCGGCGGCCCTCCAAGGCCTCCATCATGATGTCGATCGCACGCATGCACACGGCATGCGGATCCATGGGCATCTCGTCAACGCCCTGCGACAGCTGATGCACGCCCTGTGTGCAGGCGGCCATCAACGAAATATCCTGCGGAACGCGCAGCCCGCGCTCCTGCAAGGCGATCAGCAGATTGTTCACATGCGTGGGATTGGTCTGGCAGATGATCGCGGTGATCTCGCTATCGTTCGCGAACGCCGAATCGAGCAGCAGACGCACGTCGGCCATGCCGTAGCCGGTCGACGCCATGAACGTGACCTTGACACCCAGGTCCGAACCATGCTTGATGGCGGCGTCGCGGAAACGGATGAGATAGTTCGAACCGTCCTCGTAGGCGAACTCGTTGGTGCCGATGATCAGCACGCGCGTATGGCCGAGCGTGGCCGCCTTCTCCACCGCCTCGCGGCCCATCCGTTCGAAATCAAGATCGACGGAATACACCGATTCCGAATTCGACGGGTACCCCACGGACACCACCGGCACGTCGAGCATCGGCGCCACCTCGGCGCGGGAATCGTGCATCAGCACGTCAAGAAGCAGAATGCCATCGACCATGCCGCTGCGTGTGACGCGAACCAGCTCCTGATCGCCGTATTCGTGCATGAGCAGCAGAATGTCGTAGCCGTAACGCTTGGCGCGTGAGGCGAGCCCGAAGAAGAACATCGCGTAATTCGAATAATCCGTGTACCCGTGCACGGGGGAGCTGAGCGCCAGAACCTTGGTGCGCTTATGCGTGCCGGAGCTGGGGAAGCGGTTATTCCAATCGTCGCCGTCGCCCGTGATCGGCCGGCCGGTCAGGAACGCCATGACGTCCGGCGTGGCCTTCCTGGGAAGGTAGCCGAGCTCCTTGGCCGCGTCCAGCACCGCGCGTTTGGTGTCGTCGCCGATGGAACGCTTGCCGCTCATCACATACGAGACCGTGCTGATGGACACGTGGGCCTTCGCCGCGACGTCTTTGATGCCAGCCATGGCAACCCCCTCCAAACGTTTTTCAGATACGCTCAAGTCTAACTTGTGCGGTCGGTGCCATGCCGTTTTTACGTGATTGATATGCGGGCCGGGATGGGTGTGGAAGCGCGGAGGGATGGGTGCAACATTTGTTGACAATGGTTTTGGGGATACCGCTTGTCGTATTACATTCGTTACATGAGAAGCCGTCGATGGTTGCCGGTTTGCCGACCGATTCCGTCGGTGCGATGACGTGAAGGGCCGTCATGTGACCGGGGCTACCGCGGTGTACACAAAGGAACTCCCCTTGAGGGGAAGGTTGGAGAGAACACTATGAGTGCGAAGAAGAACAACAGGGGACTGGCGGTGGCGGTCGCCACGGTGGCCGTGGCTGGTACGATCGCCGCTCCCGCGCTGGCGAACGAAACCGCCGTCACGCCGGAGGAACAGGCCGCGCAGGCCGTCTCCCAGGCGCAGCAGGCCATCGACCAGGCATCGAACACGGCGCAGGGCACGCAGGCGCAGCAGGGCGTCGACCAGGCCGCGCAGGCGGTCGCGGACGCGAAGGCCGCGCTCGATTCCGCCAAGAACGACGGCGAACAGGCCCAGGCCAACGCCGACAAGGCCCAGTCCGATGTGGACAAGGCCCAGCAGAACGTCGCGGACAAGCAGCAGGACGTGGCCGACGCCATCGCGTCCGATCCCGGCATCGCCCAGGCGAAGACCGGCGTGGACGAGGCCCAGTCCAAGCTCGACGAGGCGCAGAGGAAGCTCGAAGAGGAGCAGGCGAAGGCCGATCAGACCGCGAAGAACGTGGAGCGCGTGCAGAACGCCGTGAACGAGGCCCAGCAGGCGAAGAACGACGCGCAGGCCGCGAAGGACAAGGCGCAGAAGGCGAAGGACGAGGCCCAGTCCAAGGTGGACGCGACCGACAAGGCCAAGCTCGACAAGACCACCGCCGACAAGGCGCAGGCGTTGCAGGCCGCGCAGGCGAACGCCGACACCGCCAAGACGAACGCCGACACCGCCAAGGCGAAGGCCGACGAGGCGAAGAACGCGCTGGACGAGGCCGTCGCCATCGCGGGTGACGCGAACGACCCGGCCAAGGTCAAGCAGGCGCAGGAAGCCGCCGAACAGGCCGGTCAGGCCGTCGAGGCCGCCAAGAGCGCCGCCGACGAGGCGCAGGCGAACGCCAAGGACGCGAAGAGCGTGGCCGACGCGAAGGCGAAGGACGCGAAGGCCGCCAAGACGGCGGTGGACGAGGCGCAGACGGCGAAGGACGAGGCGCAGGACGCCGCCGCGAAGGCCGACGCGAAGCTCGCCGAAACGAAGAACGCGAAGGACGCGGCGGATTCGGACGCGGCGGACGCGCAGGCGAAGGCCGACAAGGCCGGCAGGGCGCTCACGGACGCGGACGCGAAGCTCGCGGACGCGAAGGACGCGAAGACCGTGGCCGACGCGGAACAGGCCGCGGCCAAGAAGGCGTACGACGAGGCGGTGAAGGCGGCGCAGGACGCGAAGGCCGCGGCGGACGACGCGGCCCGCAAGCAGGCGCAGGGCGCGGCCGGCTGGTTCGAGGACAACGACGCGGAGTTCGCGTACAAGGTGCTGACCGATTCGAGCGTGTCCGACTATCTCGAATACACGCATCTCGGCGCGGAGAACGACGCCACCAGCCTTGAGAACCTCGTCAGGGCGCTCGACCTGATCGACGAGTGCAACAGGCTGCGCGAGGCCGAGGGCGTGCCCCCGCTGAAGGTGTCCGACGCGGCCTTGGCGATGGCGATGGTGCAGGCGAACTTCGCCGCGAACGGCAACTACTACCACAACGGCCAGTACGGCATCGGCGAGAACCTCGCATGGGGAACCACCAAGATGGATCCGTTCGACGGGTGGTACACGCAGGAGAAGCAGACCTATCAGGACGCCATCAAGTCCGGAAACTACCCCGGCCTCGAAAACATGACCATGCAGGAGATCAGCTCCACCTACCCCGAGCTGTACCACCTCGTCGGCCACTACCTGAACATCATCAGCACCGACTACACGTCCACCGGCATGGCCTACAGCGGCTACGGCGACTATCCAGACGATCACGCCTACTCGCAGGAGTTCTTCAACACCAACTGGAACCAGTACGCCTCCGACGACACCACGCCGCTCGACGCGGCCGTCTACCGCCAGAAGGTGCAGGCGTACATCGACCGCATCAACAACGCGCAGAACACGTACAACGACGCGTTGAAGGCCGTCGAACAGGCCAAGGCGCGTCTCGACGCGGCCGAGAAGGCGCAGGCCGAGAAGACCGCCGCGCAGAAGACCGCGCAAGCCGACGCCGAACAGGCCAAGGCCACGCTCGACACCGCCACCGCCACGCTCAAGCAGGCGCAGGACACCGCCGCGACCCGCGCAACCGAATACGCGCAGGCGCAGCAGGCCAGCCAGCAGGCGCACGCCACGCTCGACTCCAAGCAGGCCACGCTGAACGACGCGACCACGGCCTACGACGCGGCCAAGCAGGCCGACGACGCGGCGCAGGCCACGCTCCAGCAGGCGCAGGCCACGCTCAAGCAGGCACAGCAGGCGTACGACACCGCGAAGACCGACAAGGCGAACGCCGACCGTCGCGCCGCGATCCTCGCCGACGCGCAGACCGAACTCGACAACGCCACCGGCGCGTACGACACCGCCAAGACGGACGCCGAACAGGCCGACAACGCCTACCAGACGGCCAAGGCGAACCTCGACACGGCGCAGGGCGAATACGACACCGCCAAGCAGGCCAGCGACAAGGCCGCCCAGCAGGAAGCCGAACTCCAGCAGGCCGTCAACGACCTGAACGCGAAGACCAGCAGCCTCCAGCAGGCCGTCGACGATCTCAACGCGAAGCAGTCGGAGCTCGCCGCCGCCAAGGCCGAACAGGCCAACGCCGAACAGACCATCGCCGGCCTCGAACAGGACGTCAAGGACGCGCAGGCGAACCTCGACCAGGCCAAGGCGAACCTCGATCAGGCCCGCGCCGACGCCAAGGACACCGAAGCCGTCAGGAACGCCCAGGCCGCACTGGACGCAGCGCAGGCCGACCTCGAAGCCAAGCAGGCCGCGCTGAAGGACGCGCAGGCGAAGCTCACGGAAGCCAAGCAGGCCGTCAAGCAGGCGCAGACCGCGTACGATCAGGCCGTCAAGGCGCAGAAGGACGCGCAGGCGAAGGCCGACGGGCAGCAGAAGGGCGAGCAGGGCAATAAGGGCAATGCCGGCGCCACCGTCGCGTCGACCACGCTCAAGACCAGCGAGCAGGCCACGCTCAACGCGTCCCTGAAGGCCGACAAGCTCGCCTCCACCGGTGTGGACGCCAACGCCGTCATGCTCACCGGCATCATGCTCACCACCCTGGGCGCGGCCGCGTGGGAGGCATCGCGCCGCAACCGCGTCTCCACGGCACGCCACGCATACAGGCGCTAAGCCGCAAGCCTGCCACGGGTAGGTCAACGCGGAGGGGTGGGAAGGAACCACGGTTCCTTCCCACCCCTTTGCCGTATGAAGTGAAAAGTGGTGGCTTGGCATCGCACACTGCCGGGCCGCCGCGGAAAGTAAAGAAAAAGCCTTCCGGAGGTGGAATTCCGGAAGGCTTTCGTGGAGCTGATGGTAGTCGAAACCACGACCTCTTCGATGCGAACGAAGCGCTCTACCAACTGAGCTACAGCCCCTTGGATTGTTGTTCTGCTTCGCAGGACAACTCAACTCACTGTAGTACAGCCCCTGCCTAAATGCAAAACGGCGTTGCGGCATATGTGTGTTGAAATCTGCGTGAACGGCAGGGAAACCGGAAAAAGGGGAACGGTTGCCCCGCCGTCCGCGCAGATGGGGAAAAACAAGCGGAAACGGTTGAAAACAGGTCGAAAACGCTAGTGTGTGGCGATTTCGTCGAGTTTGGTGACATGCCCGCCGAACTGGGCGCGCAGCGCGGACACGACGCGCAGAATGTCATCGGCTCCACCGCGTGAGGTCTGCCGCTGCCAGAGCGCCGCCGCGGTGGCCGGCGTGGGTACGCCGAGTTCCAGCGCCGCTTCGATCATCCACCGGGCTTCGCCGGATTCGTTCGCCACGGGAGGCATGTTCCGCAGCGTGGGGTCGTGTTCCGTGGCGTTCTCGAACAGGTCGAGCAGCCAGCTGGCCACAACCGAACCGTCACGCCAGGAAGCCATCGTCGCGGCCGGATCGGTGACGTAATCGCTGCGCATCATGGTGGCGAACCCTTCACCGAACGCCTGCATCATGCCGTATTCGATGCCGTTGTGCACCATCTTCGCGAAATGCCCGCCGCCCACGGGTCCGGCGAGAATCAGACCATGCTCGCCTTCTGGCTTCAAGGTTTCGAAGATCGGCAGCACCTTGCGGTACACGGCCTCGTCGCCGCCGACCATAAGCGCGTAGCCGCGTTCCGCGCCCCACACGCCGCCGGAGACGCCGGCGTCCAGGAAATCGATGCCCTTGCGCTTGAGCTCGTTGGCATGACGGGTGTCGTCGGTGTAATGCGAATTGCCGCCGTCCACCACGATGTCGCCGGCATCCAGCAGATCGCCGAGCCGCGCGATCACGGAATCAGTGGCCTTACCGGACGGCACCATCGTCCAGACGACGCGCGGCGGTTGCAGCGCGGCGACCAGCGCTTCGATCGAATCGACATCGCGACCCGAATCCGGGTTCATGTCGAAGCCGACGATGCTATGCCCGCCGTCGCGAAGCCGGCGAACCATATTGCCTCCCATGCGGCCGAGGCCGATCATTCCCATCTGCATGTTGAGCTCCTTTGCTGTGTGGATAGTTGGTGTGAAGTGGGTGTGAGTGTGCGGGTTGAAGTTAGGTGTGTGGATGAAGTGGAAGCGTGAAAGGTGCGCCGGTGTGCGCTGCGCCGGTCATAGGATCAGCGAGAGCAGCATGGTGAAGCCGAGTCCCACCACGGACAGCACGGTTTCCATTAGTGACCAGGTCTTCAGCGTCTGGCCGACGGTCATGCCGAAATACTCCTTGACCAGCCAGAAACCGGCATCGTTGAGGTGGGAGAAGAACACGGATCCGGCGCCGATGGCGAGCACCAGCAGCGCGAGATGGGTGGGGCTCAGGTTCGCGGCGAGCGGGGCCATGATGCCAGCGGCGGTGACCGTGGCGACCGTGGCGGAACCGGTGGCGAGACGGATGAGCACGGCCACGATCCAACCCGCAAGCAACGGGTTCATGGCGGATTCGGTGATGCTGTGCGCGATCACGTCGCTGATGCCGGAGTCCACGAGCGTTTGCTTGAAACCGCCACCGGCGGCCACGATGAACACGATGCCTGCAACCGTGCCGAAGGACTTGCCGACCATGCCGTTCACGGCGTCACGCGTGGAATGCTGCATGAAACCGAGCAGCACCATGGCCAGAACGGTGGTGATGAACAGTGCGGTGAGCGGCGTGCCGATGAACGCGAGCGCGCGACCCCATGCGGTTTCGCTCTGGCCGGTCAGGTCGACCACGGATGCGGCAAGCATCAGCACCACCGGGCAGAGGATGACGGTGATCGCCTGGGCGAAGGTGGGGCGATGTTCGGGAGAGTTCTGGGCGGCTTCGTCGGTGTTCTGCTCCGGGGCCATGATCGGCACCCAGCGTGCCATGACCTTGCCCAGTAGCGGGCCGGAGATGATCACCGTGGGAATGGCGACCAGCAGGCCCAGGCCGAGCGTCAGGCCCAGGTTCGCGTGGATCGAGTCGATGGCGGCAAGCGGGCCGGGGTGCGGCGGGATGAAGGCGTGCAGGGTGGAGAGACCGGCGAGCGCGGGGATGGCGATGAGCATGACGGGCATTTTCGCGCGGCGGGCGGCGAACAGCACCACCGGGATGAGGATGACCACGCCGACTTCGAAGAACATGGGGATGCCTACGGTGAAGGCGATGAGGGCCATGGCCCACGGCAGCAGTTTCATGGGCGTTTTGCTCATGATGGTGTCGACGATGACGTCCGCGCCTCCCGACGCGAATAGGATCGTACCGATGATGGCACCGAACGCTACCAGCAGGCCGACGCCGGAGAAGGTGGATCCGGCGCCTGTGGTGAAGCTGCTGAAGGCTTCGTCGTACGGCACGCCGGCGCATACGGCCATGATGAACGAGCCGACCATGAGCGAGATGAACGGGTGGAGTTTGACGACCGCGATAAGCAGGACGATCGTCAGAATGCCGGCGATGGCGGCGATGATGAGTTGCATGTCAGATTCTCCTTTGAAGCTGAACAGGGGTGCAAACCGTATGGTGTGCGGGTGCGCGTGCGGCGCGTGATGCCGTGATGCGCGGGGCTGGGCGACCGGCTGGGTGAAGCCTATCGGCTTGTTCAGGCGGTGACGGGCGTGAGTGCGCGTTCCTCGGCGGCGGCGTGGGCGACGACCGCCTGCACCGCGCGTTCCACCATCTCCTCAACACTGCCGTCGATGGGGATTTCGATGCCGGGCTCGTCGGGCTGGAGCGGTTCGAGGATGGCGAACTGGCTGGGGAGTAGTTCGGGCGGCATGAAATGGCCCTTGCGTGCGGCGAGGCGCTCGCCGATGAGTTCGTGGCTGCCGGTGAGGTGCAGGAAGAACACGGGCACGTTTTCGCGCAGTACGTCGCGGTACGAACGCTTCAGCGCGGAGCTGGAAACGACGGTGTTCGCCTGGATGGCTTCCTTGGCGGCCATCCAGGAGTTGATGACGCGCAGCCACGGCCAGCGGTCTTCGTCGGTGAGCGGGATGCCCGCGCTCATCTTGTCGATGTTCGCCTGCGGGTGGAAGGCGTCGCCTTCGGCCATTTCGTAGGAGAGGCGGTCGCGGATCGCTTCGGCCACGGTGGATTTGCCGCAGCCTGCGACACCCATGATGACTACGTGAATGCTCATGATGTGCTCCTTTGGGTCCTGAAGTGTGTGGTGAAAGCCTCGTTGCGTGGGTCGAATCTCCGGTTGATTCTTGATGAATATGATATTCCTTAAAAAGAGTACTTGTCAAATTAAAAAGAGTACTTTTTGGATTCGGGTGTTTTGCGGAACGGGTAGTGTGGAACCAGCATCATGAATCACGATGCGGCGAATCGGACGGCATGCGGCACCGAATCGGAACACGGCGGCCGACGCGCGGCCACGGCATAAGGAGGCAGGTATGGCGGACACGAACGATGGCGAACACATGCATATCCCCGTCGCCAACCAGCTCGCCTCGGACATCATCGACGGAACATGGGAACCCGGCACCGCGCTGACGCTGGAAGCCATCCAGTCGCGCTTCGACGTGTCGCGCACCGTCGCCAGGGAAGCGTCGCGGCATTTGGAAGCCGCCGGAGCCATCGCCATACGCCGCAGGGTGGGGCTCGTCGCACAGCCTCCCGAAGACTGGCAGGCCCTCAACCCGCAGGTCATCGCCTGGAAACTGCACTCCTCGCAGCGCAAACGCGAACTGCTCGCCCTGACGGAACTGCGCCTGAGCATCGAACCCGCCGCCGCGCGATACGCTGCACTGCGGGCATCGCTGGAAGACAAGGCCAAACTGCCGGTCATGGCGCTGCAGATGAAGCAGCTCGGCGAACAAGGCCGCCTCCCCGAATTCCACAAGCTCGACATCGAATTCCACCGCCAGATACTGCGATGCAGCGGCAACGAACTGTTCGCCGCCTTCGCCGACACCGTGGAAACCGTGCTGCGCGGCCGCGTGGAGATCGACATGTACCCGCAGCACCCGGCGCCCGAAGCGCTGCGCGCGCATCTCGCGGTCGGCGAGGCGATCCTGAACGGAGACGCGGACGCCGCCTATGAGGCGATGCGTGAAATCGTGGACGAAGTGGACGAGGCGTTGCGCGACAATACGGCCCAGTAGGCGCGAATAGCGGCCTTATCGTGGCCTTGCGGCGGATTGCCGTGGATTATCGCGGCTGTCTCGACTGTTCTTGCGCGATCTCGCGCGGCTCTGCCGCAGCATGCCCTACTGCAGCACGATATGCCGGTTGAGTTCGCGCCGCAGCCGCCGCCAATCCGGCAGATAGGCGTCCATACGCCGCCGGAACCCCTCGCCATGCCCATGCTCCCACAGGTGCGTGAGCTCATGCACCAGCACGTATTCCAAGAACTTCGGGTCCATGAGTCCCAGTTGCAGATTCAGCCGGATCCGCCCGGTGCGTGGCGTGCAGGACCCCCAACGCGAGGTCATGGTGCGCAACGTGATATGGGTGGGGGATTTGCCCACGATCGGCTCCCAGCGTGCGAGCAGGGCGGGCAGTGCGGCGTTGATCGAAGCCGCGGCCTTGCGGCGCAGATCATCGTTCCATGCGGGTGTTGCGGGTGTTGCGGGCGCGTCCGATGCCCCGTTTGCGCTGTTCTCCCCGTTTGCGCCGGTCATACCTCCCATACCGACTGTGTCGCCACCGCCCATACCGAATCGTCCGCCGCCAAGCGCCTGCGCCTCCTCACGCGCCCGCTGCCGCATGGCGTTCCGATTCTCGTCGATCCAGACGCGACGGCTCCGCACGAACGCGATAATGGTGGCGTCCGGCGTGCGCCTGGGCGCGGAAACCGCCACCACTCCCGTAGGGGGTTTGATGCGCAGATACATGTTCTTGATGGGTTTGCGCGTCACCTGCACATCCAAGCCGTCGATTCTCACGGAATCATTGTGAGCCATGCCGCCAACATCGCAGCAGTCAGACCCAGCCCGCCAGACCCGAATCGACCTTGAACAGCCAGAATCGGCCTTGACAAGCCGGAAAGATAGACTGGCGTCATGTCACTTGGTCTGAATATCCTGCTGATTTTCATTTTCCTGCTGTTGGGCTCGGTGTTCGCCGGCACCGAACTCGCGCTGGTGAGCCTGCGAGGTTCCCAGATTGACCAGATGGAACTCCAGGATGCGCGCGGCGCCCGAGTGGCGAAAATTGCCCGCGACCCCAACACGTTCCTGTCCAGCGTGCAGATCGGCGTCACGCTGTCCGGCTTCCTGTCCGCATCGTTCGGCGAATCCTCCATCGCACCGTTCGTGGTGCCCGTCGTGGAAAGCTGGGGCGTGCCGCATCACGTCGCTGCGCCGCTGACCACCATCGGCCTGACGCTCATCATCTCCTACTGTTCGATCGTGATCTCCGAACTGGTGCCGAAGCGTATCGCCATGCAACGCAACGAGGCCATCGCCCGCGCCGTCGTGCCGGCCATCGACGTGTTCTCCAAAGTGTGCCGCCCGCTGATCTGGCTGATCGGCAAGAACACCAACGGTTTGGTGCGTCTGCTCGGCTTCGACCCGAACGAGACCGAAACCGAGGTTTCCGACGACGAGCTGCGCGTACTGGTCAATTCCAACACCAATCTGAGCAAGGACGAACGCACGATTCTCGACGACGTGTTCGACGCTTCCGAAACCATCGTCGCCGAAGTGATGCGCCCGCGTGCCGACGTCGTGTTCATCGACGGTTCGATGTCGCTGGACGAGGCCGCCGCCTTCGTGCGCGATCAGCCGTACTCCCGCTACCCGGTCACGGGCAAGGATTTCGACGATGTGCTCGGATTCGTGCACGTGCGCGACCTGCTGGACGTGCGCGACCCGGAAGCGCGGGTCGTGGCCGACGTGGTGCGTGAGGGCATTTCGCTGCCGGGCACGTCCAAGCTGCTGCCAAGCCTTGAACTGCTGCGCAAACGCGGCATCCATCTGGCCGTGGTGATCGACGAATACGGCGGCACGGACGGCATTGTCACGCTGGAAGATATGACCGAGGAGCTGGTCGGCGACATCCGTGACGAATACGATCTGCCGACCGAGAAGGGCGGCGAGCGGACCAACCGCAGCGTGTTCGTGAACGGTGTGGCGGCCATCGAAGGCGGCACCACGCTGGAGGACTTCGAGGACCTTACCGGCATCGAGCTTGAAGACGGCCCGTACGAGACCGTGGCGGGCTATTTCCTCGCGCATACGGGCAAGATGGGCGCTGTGGGCGACGTGCTGCATTCCGACGAGGGGTGCGATATGAAGGTCACCCAGGTGGACGGGCGGCGTATCGCCATGATCGAGGTGCGCAAGGCCGCCGACGGTGAGAGCGCGGGGAATGCCGGCGACGATGGTGAAGCCGGGAAGCCCGGGAAAAGCGGGAAATCCGAAGAATGACGCCCTGCTGATCGGTTCATCCGGCTGTGAACCGGTCGGGCTGTGAATCGGTCGGGCTGTGAATCGGTCGTATTCGGGCGAGCCGGTTCGGCGCGACCGAGTCCGTTCTGATACAAGAAAACCCCGGAACCATGCGGTTCCGGGGTTTGTTTGTGGAGCATGCCGGGTTCGAACCGGCGACCCTCTGCTTGCAAAGCAGATGCGCTACCAGCTGCGCCAATGCCCCAAGTGAAAAAAAGAGCGACCATACAGTCGCTTCATTTTCCGTGGGCCCGGAAGGACTTGAACCTTCGACCTCATCCTTATCAGGGATGCGCTCTAACCACCTGAGCTACGGGCCCGATCCATGCACTTCAAAAGCGCACAAGCAATTAAGATACCAGAGCAATCCGTATAGTGCAAAACCCGGGCGTGTCGCGCTGGTGCCGTAAGCGTGCAGCGTGTGGTGGAAGGCGCCTGAGAAGCGGTAAAAACCGGTAAAACCGCGAGTTCGGCGGTCCGCCACGCATAGAGTGGGGTATCGAGTTGACGATGGGAAGCGTTACGGGCGGCATGTTGTGAAACATGGCGTGAAACATGCGTAGCACGTCGCGTACGCCGTGCAACGGCAACATCAGCATGACTTTGCGCGGCAAAGGCGATCCCACCGTTACAGACGAAGCTACGAGCGAAGTCGCAAGCCCGATCACAGACAAACGAAAGGCGAGACATGGACGTCCCACGAGTCCCACAGGAAATCCTCGACGTAATGCACCATCCCGGCGTGTACTACTGCGATATGCCCGGCATGGGCGAAGCGCAGACCGCGCAACTGGAGATCCTCTACGATTTCAACGCCACCAGACCCAGCGAAGGCGCACGCAGACACGAACTCATGGAACGCTTCTTCGCCGAAGCGGGGGAGGGGCTCTACATCGAGCCACCGCTGCACGCCAACTGGGGTTGCAGCACGCATTGGGGTGCGCACTGCTACGCGAACTTCAACCTCACGCTGGTCGACGACGGCGAGATCTTCATCGGCAGCCACACCATGATCGGTCCGAACGTCACCCTGGTCACCACAGGCCACCCCATCCGCCCGGACCTGCGCGAACGAATCGGCCAATACTCCGAACCCATCCACATCGGACGCAACGTGTGGATCGGCGCGGGCGTGACCGTACTACCCGGCGTGAGCATCGGCGATAACTCGGTGATCGGCGCGAACAGCCTGGTCACCAAGGATATTCCCGCGGACAGCGTCGCCTACGGCAGCCCGTGCAAGGTGATTCGCCCGATCGGACCGCACGACTACGAATACTACTGGCGTGATCGCCGCTACAGCGAAAACGACAACGGGAACACCGGCGAATCCGCGGAATAACCAACGACTGGAAGCGCTTGTGCTGGCGCCGACGGAACGAAAACCATCCGTCTGCGCCAGAGCGCTGGGGCAGGTATCTGGACACATGCCCTAGAAAATGTAGCTTGACATGGCTCTTTTCCCCTAGAAAATGTGTGCCCTTTTGCGAGGTGCATAAGATTTCGACACCCATCTGCAACCAGTGCAGCGCGCTGTAAGTGCCGCAAGTCTCAGAAGCTCAATACCTCGACCTTGCCGGAATCCAGCTGGTAGCGCGCGCCGACCAGCATGAGACGATCCTCGGCCAGCGCCCGGCGAATCACGTCGGAACGGTCGACCAGTTCCTCGATGGTGCGGGCGATATGCACGCGTTCGAAATCCTCATTGGATTCAAGTTCCGATTCGTGCGCCTGCCAGATGGAGAAACCGACGGTGCGCAGCATGATGGATTCGGCTTCGACAATGCGCTCGTCAAGATCGGCCACATTGTTCGCGGCCATCAGGGAATCCTCGGCATCCGCGGTCAATTGGTGCAGCAGCGCCTCGTACTCTTTAATGCCCTGCTTGATCGCACCGCAATTCTGATGGCCGAGCACCACCAGCAGTCGCACGCCCAGCGAATCCACCGCATATTCCAACGAAGCAAGCACGGCATCGTCGACGATATGCCCGGCGGTACGCACGGTGAACAGCTCACCCAAACCCGCATCGAAGATGATATCGGGGCTCACACGCGAATCCGAGCAGCTCAACACCGCCGCATCCGGTTCATGCGTGTCGATCAGTGCCTCACGAGCTTCGGCACTACGATTCGGATGCACCGGCTTGCCTTCCGCGAATCTGCGATTCCCCGCCAGCAGACGGTTCCAAACGCCGCTCGCCGTACCCTCGACCTCGTTCTGGTCCACAAACATCTCATCTGCCATTGATTTCCGCCCTTCCATTGCTCAGGCTACGGATATCATACGGTCAGGGCTGCCCGTGGATGCGCTTGGAAGCCGCGAGCGAAGAGAGCGCGGAGCATATCGCAACGGTCGTCACTGGAGGGAGTCGCGAAGCTGCAGGATGTGTTGTTCGATTTGGCGGATCACCGTGATGAACGTGGCATCATCGCAACCCGTGGGGTCGGGCAAACCCCAATCGGCGTCGAACGGTCTGCCTATGTACGGGCAGCGCACGCCGCAGCCCATCGATATGGCGATGTCCGGGGCGGGGATTGCGTCAATCGTCTTGCTGTACTGCGTGCGTTCCATGTCGATGCCGTACAGTTCCTTCATCAGGCGGACGGCGTCCTGGTTGATGCGCGGCTTCGTTTCGGTTCCCGCCGAATAGCAGTCGAGCACATCGCCCGCAAGCAGTTTCCCGAGCGCTTCGGCGATCTGGCTGCGGCAGGAATTATGCACGCAGATGAACGCGACCTTCGCCTTACCCATGATTTGCCTCCGGTTCCCGACCTCGTCCTGGACTTCCGATGCCTACCTTAACGGGAACCGATGCCATGCGACGCCGGTTCCTGAATCGGCGAAGAGACACGACGTCTACCAGCCTTCCTCTATTGCGGTTTGCTTTCGATTTGGAATTCCTCTGCCAGATAAGGGGAAAGCTACATAAAGGCTGCTATGCCGAGGAAGAATCCTGTAATACCGGTGGCCATCAATACGATGATGGTGATGATTCCGGTGAAGATGCGTACAGGAAAGGTTTCCTTTCCGTGATTTGATGGGCTGTCCGCAACTAATCTCATTACTCCAATCACAACCCAGCAAACTGCGCCCAGGGCTAGTGTCAGGAATTCTCGACGCTATTCCGTTTCAAGTGAGGGAATACCGACGATTGATGACGGGTCGTTTGCCAGTCTTGGCGGAATAGCGCATAGGATACGCTCCAATATTAGGTAAAGGGTATCAAAATGGATCAGAGTCAAAGCGAATGGGAGCTGTAGCGCCAGTCCTATCCACCACAGCGTACGTCGGATGATCGCGAGTCTGTCGCCCGGCCTAGTGTCCGGCTTGCCGTCTTCGCCCTCCGTCCCGGTGCCGTCCGCGGGCGTGTGGTCCCCCTCGTGCGCGTCCGTCATCCCGTCCGCGTCCCTTTCCACGTCCATATATCCCCTCCGATCATCCGAGTCTGTCACTCGGCCAGCGCGCCCATTCCGTGCGCCGTCGCCGGCCAGTCTAGGGCCGTGCGACGCGAACGGGGAGGCCCGCGCCGTCAATCGGCACGGAACCTCCCCGTTCGTCAAGCGGTCGGACAGCCGCGGATCAGCCCGTGTTCTGCAGGCCGGCGGCGACACCCGAAACGGTGCACAGGATGAGGTACGTGTACCCCTCCCTCTTGCCGTGGCTGAGCTCTTCCTTGTCCACCTTCTTGCGCAGCGACTTGAGCGCCAGCACCTGGGTGAGGGACAGCACGTCCACGTACGGGGAACGGATGCGCACGGCGCGGCCAAGCACGTGACGGTGCTGCAGCGGCCACTTGTCGCCGACGATGGCGAGCACCCACTTGCGGGTCAGCTTCATCTCGGACAGCACCTTCTCCGGCAGATCCTCGCGGTCGTCGAGGGCGAGGTACATGCGGGCGATGCGCTCATCGGTCTTGGCAATCGACATTTCGATGTTGTCGATGAACGTCGAGAACAGCGGCCACTCCTCGTACGCCTTGCGCAGCGTGTCCAGGTCACCGAACTTCTCGCAGGCGGTGCCCAGGCCGTACCATGCGGCCAGGTTGATGCGGGCCTGTGCCCAGGAGAAGATCCACGGGATGGTACGCAGATCGTCGAGGGACTTGGCGCCGAGGCCACGCTTCGCCGGACGGGAGCCGATCGGCAGCAGGCCGATCTCGGTCAGCGGCGTCACGGTGGAGAACCACGGGGCGAAACCGTCGGTGTTCAGCAGGTCGAGGAAGCGCTCATGGGCGGCTTCGTCGAGTTTGCCGGCCATGTCGGCGTACTTCTCGGTCATCTCGGTGTTGCGCTTCTCCACGCTCGGAGCGGACTGCAGCAGCGTCGCGGCCGCAACGGATTCGACGTGGCGGATGGCCAGGATCGGGTTGCCGTAGCGGGCGAAAATGACCTCGCCCTGCTCGGTGAGCTTGAAACGGCACTTCACGGAACCGACCGGCTGGGCGAGCACCGCGCGGTTGGCGGGGCCGCCACCACGGCCGACGGCGCCGCCACGGCCATGGAACAGGGTCAGGTCGATGTCGTGCGATTCCGCCCACTTCGCGATGCGCTCCTGCGCGGAGTGCAGGGCGAGCGTGGCGGAGGTCGGGCCGGCGTCCTTCGAGGAATCGGAGTAGCCGAGCATGACTTCCAGCTTGCCGCCGGTTGCCTTCAGGCGAGCCTGCACTTCAGGAATCTTGATCATTTCCTCAAGCACGTTCACCGAGTTCTGCAGATCCTCAAGCTGTTCGAACAGCGGGATCACGTCGATGGTCGGCACATCGTCGGGATGCGCGAAGGCCAGACGGTTCAGCTCGTACACGTCCTTGATGTTCTGGGCGCTCTTGGTGAAGGAGATGATGTAACGGCGGGCGGCCTTCTGGCCGTTGCGTTTCTGGATGGCACCGAGGGCGCGGAACGTGTCGAGCACCTCGTGGGTCATCGGCTGCAGTTCGCCGCGCTCACCGTGCAGACCGTGCTCGCGGATATCCTCCAGCGCACGGGAGTGCACGACGGAATGCTGACGGAACTCCATCTCGACCATGTGGAAGCCGAAGGTTTCGGCCTGCCAGATCAGATCCTGCAGCGGGCCGTAGGCGGAACGCTTCGCGCCTGCCGCAGCGAGGGAACGCTGCACGACCTTCAGGTCGGCGATGAACTCCTCGCAGGAGTGGTACATCAGGTCGGCGTCGCGCTCGATGGTGTAGTGCAGACGGTCGGCCATGACCAGCATGACCGCGCGGTGCAGTTCCTTGGTGGAAATCAGGGCGGCCTTGTCGGTGAGACGCTCGCTCATTTCCTTCTGATGGTTCCACAGGTTCTTCAGCTCGGTGCTGGTCGGCGTGGTGCCGGCTTCCATCGTGAGGTTCCTGCCCACGGTGCGGGTCTCTTCCTCAAGCGCGGCGACCACGTGATCGCTGAACTTGCGGGCGACCTGACGGCTCACCTTGGCGGTGACGTTCGGGTTGCCGTCGCGGTCGGAGCCGATCCAGCTGCCGGGGTGGAAGAATGCCGGGCACACCGGTTCCGTCAGGCCGGCCTTGTCGCCGAGCAGCCAGTCGTCGAAACGACGGTACACCTGAGGAATCGTGTGGAACAGCGTGGAATCGAAGATGTCGAGAATGGTGTCCGCTTCCTCGACCGGGGTCGGCTTCTTCAGCGCGATCGGGGAGGTGCGGAACAGGGCGTCGATCTCGTTGTACAGGCGACGGCTGTTTTCCTTCTTATCGGAACCGCCGAGCTTGTTGTGGACTTCAAGCAGTTCGGAGATCCTGCGGATCTTGCCTTCCACGGCCTTACGGCGGGCTTCGGTCGGATGAGCGGTGAACACGGGGTGGAATTCCAGCCTGTCCAGCAGCTCCTTGGCCTTCGCCGGGCCCATCTCGTTGATGAGCTTGTGGTAGGCGACGGTGAGTTCGTTGACGGGGTCGACGGCATTGTTATCGTCGACTTCGGCCTCACGCTCACGCAGTACGGAAACGCGGTAGTTCTCCTCGGAAAGATTGGCGAGGTGGAAGTAGGTGGCGAATGCGCGGGCGAGCAACTGTGCGTCATGCAGGTTCATCTCGTCGATGACCTTCACGGCTTCGGCCAGGCCGTCCTCATCCGGATTTGCGTTTCCGCCGAAATGCTCGGCACTTGCCTCGACCGCGTAATTACGCACGGTGTCGAAGGTGGCGAGCAGCTTGGGATCGTACTCGTTCAGTACGTCACGAAGGATCTTCAGACTCAGATCCATATCGTATTTCAGATTCTCAGGAAGATCGTGCTCTTCCGGAGCCTTGCGGCCGGTGCCGGTTTCCACGATGGAAGCATCGGCAGGCACGATTTGCTGTTCATCTTTTGCCAAAACAAACCTCCTTAGTCGAACATCGGGTTGCCCGGTCTATCTGGTCGTCCGTGGCTCCTCCACGGTTGTTGAGGCCAAATCGTTGCGAGCCCACAGCCCTAGGTTCAACGTGGTTATTGCGAGGCACAGTTTACTTCGCCAAAACCACCATTTGTGTTACGACGTCCATTTTCGGCATATATTCGTGGACATGATGGTTCGGGGAGGGGAGTAGAAAAGGAGGCGTGAGCGAACAGAAAGAAGAATCGGAGCATGGCGTCGAGCCCAAAGGGGCCCAGGCCGTCAGCAAATACCACACCCACTCCATTCCTCTGGATATGGAGGACATCGAACGCGACTGGGACAAGCCCGTCTCGGAAGCGGGCATCGCCGCGAAAACCAGCGTGATCGTGCGCGTCGGCATGCTTGATCTCGCCGCCGGAACGGGAAGTTTCCGCGTCCGCGAGATGATGCACCGCATTGCCTACCCGCTGGGCGTCCACGTTCGCGCCGACGTGAACCTGACCGACATCGAAGCCTCCTGCACCGACGGCAAGGATCGCATCACCGAAGTGGTCGATCTGCCGACGACCGGCGTGAACACCGAACGCATCTGGCTGCTGGAACATTTCGCCGACTGGTTCAACGTGAACCTCGGCACGGGATCCATGTACCACCGTCAGGCCGACGTGTCCGAAGGGCTGATGCAGCATCTCGACAAGAGGGACGCCTCGCAGGTTTCCGCCGACCTGTCCAAGCGGCTGCGCGAACAGCGTAAGGCCGAGCAGCATGCGCAGGATGATCCCGTGCTCGACGTGCTGGAAGCGGTAAGCGCCCAGACCGAGGAGGGCGAAACCGTGGCCCGGCCGCTGCACATGCGCGACATCGAGGAAGCGCAAAGCCGCGTCGACGAATCCGCAGCCGCTTCCGCAGCTTCCGCCGCTTCCAAGCCCGGCAGCGCCCGCGAGCGCCGCGATGAACGCCGTGAACAGGTGCGCAGCCGCATCAAGGAACGTGCGAACAAGCCGCCGAAGGAATACGCCGAGCATTTCGCCGCACCCGGCAGGAACGCGAACAGCCAGGGCGGCATCACCGTGCGTCAGGCGCACGAACGCCTCGACATGATCGAACACCGCAAACCGTTGTATTCCCCGGCTTTCGCCGGACTCGCCTCGGCTTGCGCCTGCGCATCCTTCGTGTTCCTGCTCGGCGGCGGTCCCTTCGACATGATCGGCGCGTTCGTCGGCGCCGGCCTCGGCCACTGGCTGCGCCGTCGGCTCTTCGCCCATCATCTCAACCAGTTCTTCGTGACCTTCGTGTGCGTGGCCGTCGCCGCGCTCGCCTGCACCGGCACGCTGCGACTCATCGGCCTATTCAACCCCGTCGCCTTGCAGCATGACACCGCCTACATCGGTGCCATGCTGTTCGTCATCCCCGGTTTCCCGCTTATCACAGGCGGTTTGGATATGGCGAAGATCGACTTCCCGTCGGGCGTGCAACGCATCACCTACGTGTTGTGCATCATTCTCATGGCCACGCTCGCAGGCTGGATGGTCGCCTCCATCGTCCACCTGAACCCCCAGGGCTTCGAACCGCTCGGGCTCAACCCGGTCGTGAACTGCCTGCTGCGCATGCTTTTCGCCTTCATCGGGGTCTGGGGCTTCTCCGTCATGTTCAACTCCCCGCAGCGCATGTGCCTTGTCGCCGCCACCATCGGCCTCATCACCGACACCCTGCGCTTGGAGATCGTCGACGCGGGCGTTCCCGCCGAAGCCGGCGCCTTCATCGGCGCCCTGCTCGCCGGTCTACTCGCCTCCGCCTGGCGTTCCGCCGTTCGCCGCGGTTGGCTTGCCCCGCATCTTGGCTACCCGCGCATCTGCCTCACCGTGCCGTCCATCGTCATCATGGTTCCCGGCCTGTATATGTATCAGGCCATGTTCCACCTTGGCCAGTTCGACACGTTGAACGCGCTCGACTGGGCCTTCCGCGCCTTCATGGTGATCCTCTGCCTGCCGATCGGCCTCGCCATGGCGCGTGTGATCACTGATAAGTCGTGGCGGTACGACATCTAGTCAACGGCCCGGCGTAACCGACCGAAACCCGGCAGTGGCGTTGCCCTGCCGGGTTTTTCGTATGTGCGGCGATGCGCTTTCTGCGCGGTTTCGACGAAGACGGGGTGTTCGCTATGTGGTTCCCGGTATGAGACGGTTCAGCTCGCGGCAATATCGAGCGGTTACATTGGGTCGAGCGACTGTATTCGCATTGAGAGATCCCTATCGAGAGGAAAGTGGGACGTGGTTTCCAAAGACTTTTGGGTTTTGGCTGCCATGGTCATTTATTTCGCGGCCATGCTGACCATCGGATTCGTGTACTCCAAGCGTTCGAATTCATCCACCAGACAATACTTCGCCGGCGGGCGCGGCGTTGGCCCGTGGCTGACGGCATTGAGCGCCGAAGCCTCCGACATGAGCGGCTGGCTGCTCATGGGCCTGCCCGGCGTCGCCTACTTCACCGGCGCGGCCGATCCGATGTGGACCGCCATTGGCCTGGCCCTCGGCACCTACCTGAACTGGAAACTCGTCGCACGCCGTCTGCGCCGCTACTCCGTGGTCGCGGGCGACGCCATCACCATCCCCGACTTCTTCTCCAAACGCTTCCATGACAAGAAGAACATCGTCTCGACCATCGCCGCGCTGATCATCCTTGTCTTCTTCTGCGTATACGTCGGCAGCTGCTTCGTCACCGTCGGCAAGCTCTTCTCCACCCTGTTCGGCTGGGATTACCACCTGACCATGGTGATCGGCGCGGCCATCGTGTTCGCCTACACCATCATCGGCGGCTACCTGTCCGTCGTCGTGACCGACTTCATCCAGGGCATGCTCATGTTCTTCGCGCTCGCCGTGGTCTTCATCGGCTCCGTCGCGGCCGCCGGTGGCGTGGATAACACCGTGGCGTTCCTCAAGGCGATCCCGGGCTTCCTTGACGGCACCCACGTGGCCACCCCGGTGCTCAACGATGCCGGCGAGCAGATCGTCAAGGCCGGGCAGGCCATGTTCGGCGCGCCCGCCGACTATGGCATCATCACCATCATCTCCATGCTCGCCTGGGGCCTCGGCTACTTCGGTATGCCGCAGGTGCTCGTGCGTTTCCTGTCCATCCGCAGCTCCGAGGAGATCCGCAAGTCCCGTATCATCGCCACCACCTGGTGCGTGATCTCCCTCGCGTGCGGCGTGTGCATCGGCCTGGTCGGACGTGCCATGATGCCCACGCAGTTCGCCACGCAGGCCGCCGCGGAGAACATCTTCATCGTCGTTTCGCAGGCGCTGCTGCCGAGTTTCATGTGCGGCATCGTGGTGTCCGGCATCTTCGCCGCGTCGATGAGCTCCTCGTCCTCCTACATGATCATCGGCGCCTCCGCAGCTGCGGAGAACATCTTCCACGGGCTGCTCCACCGCAAGGCCAGCGAACGCCAGGTGATGATGGTCGCACGCATCACGCTGCTCGTCATGTTCATTTTCGGCATCGTGATCGCCTTCGACCAGAATTCCTCCATCTTCCAGGTCGTCTCGTACGCGTGGGCGGGCTTGGGCGCGTCCTTCGGCCCGTTGATGCTCACCTCGTTGTATTGGAGGCGCACCAACAAGTACGGCGCCATCGCGGGTATGCTTTCCGGCACCGCGACCGTGCTTATCTGGCACAATCTCATCAAGCCGCTCGGCGGCGTGTTCGCCATTTATGAGCTGCTGCCCGCATTCATCGTGTCGTTGCTGTTCATCGTGGTGGTGTCGCTGCTCACCCCGGCGCCCTCCGACGAGGTGCTGCATGAGTTCGACCATTATCTCGACGATCCGAACGACAAGCAGGTCGATGACGACTTGGTTGCTGCGGAGATCGCGGCCGGCGAGCGCCGCGCCCAGATCTGACCCGCTCCGGGGTTCCGGAGTGGGCTGGTGGCCGCCCGCCGGCCGCTACTCGGCTTATTGATGGCGGATTCGGGCCTTCGCGATTTGCCAGGTGGCTTATCTATGGCACCGAAACGCGTAATCCCCGGGTATGAACGTTGGAATTCCAGCGTTCATACCCGGGGATTTTCCGTATACGTGCCATAGATAAGCCACCTGGTTCATTCCAGATGCCGTTTTCTGCCATATATAAGCGAGATAGCGGCGATTCCGTGGTTCAGGCGGCGTTATGGCCTCCCGTGCGGAGCCATGCAGCGGCTCAGGCGTTCAACAACCCACCCGGTGGCCCGCTCGGCAACCCACTGAGCGAGCCGCTCAGTAGCTCATGCCCATGGCGTCGCGCACCTGCTGCAGCGTCTCGTTCGCGATGGCGTTCGCGCGCTTGTTGCCCTCGGCGAGCACGTCGCGCACATAGTCCATATCCTTGGCCAGCTCGGTGCGGCGCTCACGCATCGGCGCCAGATAGTTGTTCACGGATTCCACGACATACATCTTCAACGCGCCTGCACCGGAGTCACCGATCTCCTCGGCGATCTCCTGCGGGTCGCGGCCGGTGGTCAGGCCCGCGGTGGTCAGCAGCGCGGAAACCTCCGGGCGGTTGATCGGGTCGAAGGTGATGCGGCGTTCGGAATCGGTGCGGCTCTTCTTGATGAGCTTGGCGGTTTCCTCGGCGGTGGCGCTCAGCATGATGGAGTTGCCGCGGGACTTGCTCATCTTCTGGCCGTCGAGGCCCGGAATCTCCGGCGCGTCGGACAGGATGGCGTCCGGTTCCGGGAAGACGGGGTTCTTCTTGGCGTAACGCTCGTTGAAGCGGCGCGCGATGGTGCGGGTCAGTTCGATGTGCGGCAGCTGATCCTTGCCCACGGGCACGATGTTGCCCTTGCAGAACAGGATGTCGCAGGCCTGATGGACCGGGTAGGTGAGCAGCAGGCCGGTCAGCGCGTGGCCGGAGGCTTCCATCTCGGCCTTTACGGTCGGGTTGCGGTGCAGCTCGGATTCGGTGACCAGCGACAGGAACGGCAGCATGAGCTGGTTCTCGGCCGGGACCGCGGAGTGCGTGTAGATCATGGTCTTCTCCGGGTCGATGCCGGCGGCCATGTAGTCGAGGATCAGGTTGAGCACGTTGTCGCGGATGTGTTCGGTGGTGTCACGGTCGGTGATCACCTGGTAGTCGGCGATGATGATGTTGGTGTGTACGCCCTTGTTCTGCATTTCCACGCGGCTGCGCAGGGTGCCGAAGTAGTGGCCCATGTGCAGGCGGCCGGTCGGGCGGTCGCCGGTGAGCATGGTGAACTTGCCGGGGTTCTTCTCGATTTCGGCCAGCGTCTCATCCGAACGCTTCTTGGCCGCCAGGAAGCTGGCGCTCATTTCATTGCCGACCGCAGTGATCCGGTTGTTCTGAGCTTCGTCCGTCATGCTTACGCCCCTTTGTGAATTAAGGAAATGCTCTCGCGAAAATATCGCTTTTATCGTAAAAGTGCGAGAAGACAAGCCACAGGGCGTCAACAAGTGGTACTCTTCTGTGTGATGAATTGATAGCAAGCAACATTACCAGGGGGTCAGATGGGCCGCGGACGTCAGAAAGCAAAACAACAGAAAATTGCCCGTAAGCTGAAGTACCTGACCACCGACACCGATTACGATGAGCTTGCCAAGGAGCTCGGTGCTCAGGAGCCCGGTGCGGGTTCCTTCGACCCATTCGCCGACATCGAGGCCAAGTATTCTCACGATGCGGACAGCGAGGATGAGACCGCCGAGGGTGGTCACGATGCGTCCTCCGATACCGTGGACGACCTGGATGAGTATGCGAAGTGGGCCGCCGAAGCCGCGGCGAAGGCCACCAGTGGCGAAATGCCGGTGACCAAGGCCGCTCCGAAGCCCCACAAGCCCATTCCGATGCCGATGCCCAGTGCGCTGAAGCCGAAGAAGCAAAGCTGATCGTTCCTAACGAACCTTATGAAGCCGCGATGCGCGCCGTAATGGCCGCCATCGCGGCTTCGTCATATGCGGGCCGATTCGGCCGATTCGGCCGCGAACTCAGTACAGGGGCAGCAGGTCGCTCAGGTCGTCGCGCTCGCCGACGGCGGTGATGTGCCCGGCTTCCTTCTCCTCGCTCCAGCTGGTGATGCCGGTGGCGAGTCTCAGCCACACGTCGGGGTCGAGTTCGATGACGTCCGGGGGAGTGAGGTTGTGCGGGTCGGATGCGGGGCCGTCCAATATCTTGACGGCGCCCCACGGCGCCACGCGTACTTCGACGCCGGGTCCGGGCGCTTTCTGTTCCAATAAGTGGAGCGAAAAACGGACGGCCATGGCCTTGATGGGTCTGGGGAGGGTTGGGTCGGCGGTATGCGGGTCGTGTTCCAGGCGGGCGGCTTCCTTCCACTGCTCGAATGCCGAGCGGCCGCGCGCCAGATCCTTGTCCAAAATCACTGGCATGCCTCCATTGTGCTCCTATCCCAGCCCGCGCGGGACCGGTGCGTGCGGGCTGAGGGGGATTCGGGAGGCGGCGCTCGCGGGCGTCTCGTTGGTCTTATCGCACTGTTTTGCCTAGTTATGTGCTCACGTTGTCATATTTGTTCGCTGTTCGTGTGGCGTTGAGTGAGGGGGTGTGGTATGGTGTCTATGACAACGTATGCATGACGTTGAAGGACGACGATTGTCCCCACGGACAAACGAGCGTCCAAGCGAGTCAAGTAGTTGGCTCACGTTATGCCGTGCACATATGATTGTTCCGTACAACCTATTGATAGAGAAAGTCAGAGCAAATGGCCGAGATCACTGCACCGAAATCTCCCGTCACGGCTGAACAGTTCGCTGACGAGATTCGCGAGCAACTCAAGTACACTCAGGGCGTCACTGTAGAGCAGGCCAAGCCTGCGGACGTGTATGTCGCCGCCGCCACTGCCGTGCGTCGCCATCTCATGGATTCGTGGATGACCACCCAGGCCGACATGGTCAACGGCAACACCAAGGCCGTCGGTTACCTCTCCGCCGAGTTCCTCATGGGCAAGCAGCTGGAGAACGCACTGCTCAACGCCGGTCTCACCGACCAGTTCAACGCCGCGGTGAAGGATCTGGGCTTCGACGCTCAGGAAATCATCGACGCCGAATACGAGCCGGGCCTCGGCAACGGTGGTCTGGGTCGTCTGGCCGCCTGCTTCATCGACTCCCTCGCCTCCCTGGGCGTGCCGGCATTCGGCTACGGCATCCAGTACAAGTACGGCATCTTCAAGCAGGAGTTCGACGAGAACGGCAAGCAGATCGAAACCCCGGATTACTGGCTGGCCAACGAAGAGCCCTGGGGCCACATCGATTACAACCGTGACCAGAAGGTCTCCTTCGGCGGCGAAGTCGTCGAAGAGAACGGCAAGAAGGTCTGGAAGCCGGCCTGGTCCGTGCGCGCCGTCCCGGTCGACTACATGGTCCCGGGCTACGCCTCCGGCCGTGTGAACACCCTGCGTCTGTGGACCGCCAAGAGCTACGACGAGTTCGATCTGCTCGCCTTCAACAAGTCCGAGTACCTCGACGCCGTCAAGCCGCAGGTCGAAGCCGAGAACATCTCCAAGATCCTGTACCCGGAAGACTCCACCCCGCAGGGCAAGGCTCTGCGTCTTGAGCAGCAGTACTTCTTCGTGTCCGCCTCCATCCACGACGCCATCCGCGTCTTCTACCCGGGCCAGGACAAGCCGGATCTGACCACCTTCCCGAACAAGATCAACTTCCAGCTGAACGACACCCACCCGGTCATCGGCATCCCGGAGCTCATGCGCGTCCTCATGGACGAATACGACTACGACTGGGATACCGCCTGGGACATCACCCGTCGCACCTTCAACTACACCTGCCACACCCTGCTTCCGGAAGCCCTGGAAGTCTGGCCGTCCAAGCTCATCGGCGAACTGCTGCCGCGTCACCTCGAAATCATCGAGAAGATCCAGGACCAGTTCGCGGCCGAGCTCAAGGCCAAGGGCATCGACGCCGACACCGCCGAAGACATGGCCATCTACACCGGTGACGCCGTGCGCATGGCCTACCTGGCCACCTACGGCGGCTCCCACGTCAACGGCGTGGCCGAGCTGCACTCCCAGCTGCTCAAGGACGTCACCCTGAAGAACTTCTCCGACGCCTACCCGGACAAGTTCACCAACGTGACCAACGGCGTGACCCCGCGTCGCTTCATCAAGCTCGCCAACCCGCGCCTGTCCGACCTCATCACCGAAGGCCTCGGCACCGACAAGTGGCTGTCCGACCTCGAACTGCTGCAGGGCCTCGTCCCGCTGGCCGAGGACGACGAGTTCGTCAAGAAGTTCGCCGCCGTCAAGCAGGCCAACAAGGTCGACTTCTCCAACTTCGCCAAGCGCAAGTACGGCTTCGACATCGACCCGAACACCATGATCAACACCATGGTCAAGCGTCTGCACGAGTACAAGCGTCAGGCCCTGAAGATCCTGTCCGTCATCGCCGACTACGCCGACATCAAGTCCGGCAAGGTCTCCGCCGACGACGTCATGCCGCGCACCATCGTGTTCGGCGCCAAGGCCGCTCCGGGCTACTACCTGGCCAAGCAGACCATCCAGCTGATCAACAACGTCGCCCGCGTCATCAACAACGACCCGGACGTCAAGGGCAAGCTGAACGTCTACTTCCCGTGGAACTACAACATCGAGCTGGCCCAGAACCTCATCCCGGCCACCGACCTCGACGAGCAGATCTCCCAGGCCGGCAAGGAAGCCTCCGGCACCGGCAACATGAAGTTCGCCCTCAACGGCGCTCTGACCGTCGGCACCCTGGACGGCGCCAACGTCGAGATCCGTGAGCGCGTCGGCGCCGAGAACTTCTTCCTGTTCGGTATGACCGAGCCGGAAGTCTCCGCCCTGTACGCCGAAGGCTACGACACCAAGGGCCTGTCCCGCGAATACTACGAGAAGGATCCGCAGCTCAAGGCCGCCATCGACATGGTCGCCGACGGCACCTTCTCCGACGGCGACAAGGACGCCTACAAGGACCTCGTCACCGACTGGCTGAACAAGGATTACTTCATGACGCTCGCCGACTTCCGTGCGTACATGGACATCCAGGCCCAGATCGAGGAAACCTACCGCGATCCGATGAAGTGGAGCCGCATGGCCGTCCTCAACGTCGCGAACTCCGGTTACTTCAGCTCCGATCGTTCGATCGAGGATTATTTGGAGCGCATCTGGCACACCGGCCCGCTCGCCTGACGGCTCACGTTCCGGCGTGCCAGCCGCGCGCTGGTTCCTGCCTCGCGGCATAGCCGCTCGGCGTCGCCTACAGACAGCCCACTGGGCTGTCTGCTTGGCGGGCTCCGCACGTCATTACTTGAGCGCCGGGTGAGCTTGCCCGGTTAGCTGAGACGTGGAGAGGGAGACAACCCTAGGGTTGTCTCCCTCTTTTGCGTTTATGGGATTCTCCGGGTGCGCTGGCTTGGGTTGCGGCGCATTCGGCAACGAAAAGGGGCGGCCGTGTGGACGCCCCGGATTCGCAGTGACTTATGCCATCAGTGTATCAGTTTCCCGCATCGGCACCCGCCGACGAACCGTAGTCGAGAACCATGATCGGCTGGCCGTGCTGGGCGCATAAAAAAGTCGCGCACCAACATGATGCGCGACTGACGGTCTACCGTGATGAAGAATCAGGCGGCTTCCGCTGCGGTTTCGGCTTCGCCGGTCTCAGCCTCTTCGTCCGCGGCCTTATCGAGTCCGAGGTCCACGGGGGAGGAGCTGTTCTCCCAAGGTTCCTCCCACGGATCATAATCGGGATTCTGCTGCTTGTAGACGTACAGGCCCACAACGGCGGCGAGCAGTGCGCCGAACAGAATCGCAAAGAACTTCCAACCGTTCGAAGAATTCTTCTCCATGACGGCTCCTTTCCGAGGTTTCTCGTTGGCCTGCCCATTCAAACCAACTCTGCTCACTATGATAAGCCGAATTTTGTGACGATTGGGTGGAACGCGCCGGAAACCAATGTCATCCGCGCCACCCGAGCCCGCCGTACGGCCCATCCGCGCACCCGTTCGCGTAGCCATCCCTATTAACCCCGCGCTTGGGCAAAGCGGCGGATACCATGATTGCATGTATTTCAAGATTCCCAACAAACGCGAGATCCGATATGCCTGGAACAGCGGCGGCCCGGTGATCACCACCTCGATCATCGTCATATGCGTGGCCGTATGGCTGGTGGAGATCATCACCCGCGCATTCCTGCCCTCGGTGTTCGCCGCGATCGTGAACTGGGGCATGGCGGCCCCGGTGGTCATGGTGCAGCGCCCGTGGACGTGGCTGACATCCATGTTCCTGCACGCGCCCAGCATTCTGCACGTCCTGTTCAACATGCTGACCTTGTGGTGCGTGGGGCCGATGCTCGAACGCATGCTCGGGCACTGGCGCTTCCTCGCGCTGTACCTTATTTCCGGCCTTGGCGGGGCCGCTGGGCTGATGGTGTGGGCCAGGGCGACTTCCGACTGGTCTCTGGCCGCCTACGGCGCTTCCGGAGCCCTGTTCGGCCTGTTCGCGGCCATGCTGGTCGTGTTCCGCCGCGTGGGTGCGGATATCCGTTCGATGCTGGTGTGGATGGCGGTGAACTTCGCCATGCCGTTCGTGATGACCGGTATCGCCTGGCAGGCGCATGTGGGCGGATTCATCGCCGGCGGCGTGCTGACGATGCTGCTGACGAGCGGTATTCCCGCGCTGCGCGGCCGTTCGCTGACGCAACGTATGGCCATCTACGGCGGTGCGATCGTGGTCGTACTGATCGCCGTCATCGTGCTGTGCGCTCCGCGCTTCTGAACGCGGGCACGGCTGGGACTTTTCGGGGCGCTCCGACCGATATGCGGTTGGGGCGCCCGCGTCGTATGTGCGGGGCTGGCGGCTTATCCACGGCCTGTCCATGTGGTTTATCCATGGCTTATCCACCGCTCGGTAAGTTATCCACAGGCCGTTTTCGTAATCCACAACGCTCCAACGCGGGTCGGGAACGGTGGATAACCGGCGTAAACCCCGGAAAATCAAGGGAAACGGCACCCTGTAATC
>NZ_JAHBBE010000017.1 GCF_019331805.1 Bifidobacterium pongonis | reverse complement strand
GCAGCGCGTACCAGGAGCCAGGCACCAGTCGGGCCGGGACGACGAAGTCGCGGGCGCCTTCCGGGGTGGACTTGATGAAGGTCGGGGTTTCGACTTCGGTGAAGTCGAGATCCTCAAGCGCGTGGGGCTTCGGGGCGGCGGGCTTCGGTGCCTTGGCTGCTCCCTGCGTTTCCTGTGCGGTGGTCTCGGTGGTGGTTTCGTTCTTGGTGACGTTCTCGTCGGCCATGGCCAGCTCCTTACAGCTTGGAAGTGTGTGCATCGCGCTTCACATCCTGACGGAACAGGGATGTTTGACGCAACCTTCACCTATTATATTGATTCCGTGGCTAAAGGCGCATCAATATCAGGATTTCCAGAGTGGCTCCCCTCTGAACGTGTTGTGGAGCAGCGTGTCATCGACACGCTCCGTGAAGTATTCGAGCTCAACGGCTTCCTAGGCATCGAGACGAGAGCCGTGGAAACCGGGGCTTCGTTGCTGAAGAAAGGCGAGACCAGCAAGGAGATCTACCTGCTGAGCCGCCTGCAGGACGTCGGCAACGAATCCGACACCCCGATCGAGGAAAGACTCGGCCTGCACTTCGACCTCACCGTGCCGCTGAGCCGATACGTGGTCGAACATTCAGGCGACCTCGCCTTCCCGTTCAAGCGTTGGCAGATCCAGAAGGTCTGGCGTGGCGAACGCCCGCAGGAAGGACGATTCCGCGAGTTCGTCCAGGCCGACATCGACGTGATCGGCAACGGCGACCTGCCGGACCACTACGAAGTGGAACTGCCGCTGGTCATGGTCTCCGCGCTGGAACGACTGCGCGAATTCGGCCTGCCCAAGGCGACCGTGCACGCGAACAACCGCAAGCTCTCCGAAGGCTTCTACCGTGGTCTCGGCCTCGACGACATCGAAGGCGTGCTGCGTGAGATCGACAAGCTCGACAAGATCGGCGCCGACGAAGTGGCCAAACTGCTGGTCGAAACCTGCGGCGCCACCGACGCGCAGGCCCGCGCCTGCCTCGAACTGGCCGAGCTCACCGCCGCCAACGGCACCGAACTCGCCGAAAAGTTCGACGCGCTCGCGGCCAAGCACGGCATCTCCCAGGAGTCCGAAGCCTACGCGCTCGCGCATGAAGGCCTGAGCACGCTGGGCATGATCGTCGACCAGGCGGCCGCGATCCGCCCCGGCTCCGTCATCGCCGACCTGAAGATCGCCCGCGGCTTGGACTACTACACCGGTTCCGTGTACGAGACCTTCCTTGACGGCGCGGCATCCCTCGGTTCCATCTGCTCCGGCGGCCGTTACGACAACCTCGCCTCGCAGGGCAACCGCAAGTACCCGGGCGTTGGCCTGTCCATCGGCCTGAGCCGACTCGTCAGCTACATGCTGCACACCGCAGGCGCACACGCCAACCGCGTGTCCCCGGCCAGCGTGCTCGTCGCCGTGTGGAACGAAAGCGAACGCGCCGAATCCAACGCGATCGCCAACGCGCTGCGCGCACGCGGCATCGCCGCCGACGTGGCACCGACCGCCGCCAAACTGGGCAAGCAGATCAAATACGCCGACAAGCTCGGTATCCCGTACGTGTGGTTCCCCGGTCAGGAAGGCGCGGGTGACGAGGTGAAGAACATCGTCTCCGGCGAGCAGAACCCGGCCGATCGCACGTCGTGGGAGCCGGATACTGTTAATGCCCGGCAAACCGTTGTTATTGATTGATTAATCGAATAATTGGGAGTATTCAAAGCATGAGCCAGACGGCATACAGAACACATCATGCCACTGAAGTCACCGAGGCTCTCGTCGGCCAGAAGGTCACCCTGTCCGGTTGGGTCGACCGCCGCCGCGACCATGGTGGAGTCGCCTTCATCGATCTGCGCGATTCCTCCGGCCTCGTGCAGGTCGTCATCTACGACGAGGAGCAGGCGCGTCCGCTGCGCTCCGAGTTCGTGATCCAGGTCACCGGTGAAGTGCGCCTGCGTCCGGAAGGCAACGAGAACGAACATCTCGCCACCGGCAAGATCGAAGTCGTGGCCGAAACCATCGAGGTGCTCGCCAAGTCCGACGCCCTGCCGTTCCAGGTGTCCACCGCGCTCGAAAACGAGTCCGAGAACAAGCTGCCCGGCGAGGAAGTGCGTCTCAAGTACCGCTACCTCGACCTGCGCCGCCCCGGCATGCAGCGCAACCTGAAGCTGCGCTCCGACATGGCCAAGGCCGCCCGTCACGCGCTTGAGGATCTCGACTTCACCGAAGTCGAAACCCCGACCTTCATCAAGTCCACCCCGGAAGGCGCCCGCGACTTCGTCGTCCCGGCCCGACTGGTGCCTGGCTCCTGGTACGCGCTGCCGCAGTCCCCGCAGCTGCTCAAGCAGCTGCTCATGGTCTCCGGCGTGGAACGCTACTACCAGTTCGCCCGCTGCTACCGTGACGAGGACTTCCGCGCCGACCGCCAGCCCGAGTTCACCCAGCTCGACATGGAAATGGCGTACGTGGACCAGGAAGACGTGATGGCCATGGCCGAAAAGGTCATCGCCGCCATCTGGAAGGCCGCCGGCTATGAGGTCCAGCTGCCGCTGCCGCGCATCACCTGGCAGGAAGCCATGGACAAGTACGGCTCCGACAAGCCCGATCTGCGTTTCGGCAACCCGATCATCGAGCTGACCGACTACTTCAAGAACACCCCGTTCCGCGTGTTCCAGGCCCCGTACGTGGGTGCCGTCCTCTTCAAGGGTGGCGCCTCCACGCCGCGTCGCCAGTTCGACGCATGGCAGGATTGGGCCAAGCAGCGCGGCGCCAAGGGTCTCGCCTACGTGCAGTTCACCGACGACGGCGAACTCAAGGGCCCCGTCGCCAAGAACCTCTCCGATGAGGAGCGCGCAGGCCTCAAGGAAGCCGTCGGTGCGGAGAACGGCGACGCCGTGTTCTTCGCCGCCGGTGCCCGCGAATCCTCCCAGCTGCTGCTGGGTGCCGCCCGTGTGGAGCTCGCCTCCCGCGCCGGTCTGCTCGACCCGAAGAAGTTCGCCTTCACTTGGGTTGTGGACTTCCCGCTGTTCAAGCCGACCGACGATCCGGACGACGATGATGTGGCTGTCGGCCACTCCAAGTGGACCTCCATGCACCACCCGTTCACCATGCCGTCCAAGGATTGGATCGACAAGTTCGATCAGGATCCGGAACACGCCATGTCCGACTCCTACGACATCGTCTGCAACGGTGAGGAGATGGGCGGCGGCTCCGTGCGTATCCACCGCGACGACATCCAGGACCGCGTGCTCAACGTGCTCGGCATCAGCAAGGAAGAAGCCGAAGACAAGTTCGGCTTCCTGCTGGAAGCCTTCAAGTACGGCGCACCGCCTCACGCGGGCATCGCACTCGGCTGGGACCGCACCGTGTCCATCCTCGCCGGCGCACCGTCCATCCGTGACGTCATCGCCTTCCCGAAGGCCGGCGGCGGCCGCGATCCGCTGACCGGCGCCCCGGCTCCGATCTCCGACGAGCAGCGCGCCGAAACCGGCGTCGACTACGATCCGGACGAGGACGAGGACTGATTCCCAGAGCCTGCAGGCCCGTATGAATCGATAAGAGCAACGCCAGACCGCACACCGCGGCCTGGCGTTGCCGTTTTTCCACCCCCGCACACCGTTGATATCAGGTGATATCAGGTATTTCCAAGGAATTCACCCGCCGTTTCCCCGCGTGCATACGTGGCAACATCTTGCACGCCTAGCGTGGGGCGCATGAGTGGTTACCTATGGAATCGCATACATGATTGGTTCGTCCGGAACGTGCCGGAACGAGTGTTCTTCATGGCAGTAGGGGCGGCGGTGCCCGTCACGGCCATCATCGTCGCGGTGCTGCGACTGCTGATGCTTGGCTGAAACCCCCGAAAAACCGCCGAAAGCCCCCGTTGCCCACGGAATATGTGCAACGGTGAGACAAATGCCGGGTGGAAACATACTTCGTTTATACTGTGCACTTATGTCAGATATGAATGAATTCAACATCAAGCGCCCGCTGGTGCCGGGCACTGAGGAAAGCGGTCAGCCGCTCGTGGAACTCACCCACGTGGAGAAGCATTTCGGCGACCTCCACGTTCTCAAAGACATCAACCTCACCGTCGACAAAGGCGAAGTGCTGGTCATCGTAGGACCGTCCGGATCGGGCAAATCCACCATGTGCCGCACCATCAACCGCCTCGAAACCATCGACTCCGGCGTCATCCGCATCGACGGACAGCCCCTCCCCGAAGAAGGCAAGGAACTCGCCAACCTTCGCGCCGAAGTGGGCATGGTATTCCAGTCCTTCAACCTGTTCGCCAACAAAACCATCCTCGACAACGTCACGCTCGCCCCGATCAAGGTCCGCCACATGGACAAGAAGGCGGCCGAAGACATGGCCATGGACCTGCTCGACCGCGTCGGCGTGGCCTCGCAGGCCTCCAAAATGCCGTCCCAGCTGTCCGGCGGCCAGCAGCAGCGCGTCGCCATCGCCCGCGCCCTCGCCATGAAGCCGAAAGTCATGCTGTTCGACGAGCCGACCTCCGCACTCGACCCGGAAATGGTCAACGAAGTGCTCGACGTCATGGTGCAGCTGGCCCGCGAAGGCATGACCATGCTGTGCGTCACCCATGAGATGGGCTTCGCCCGCAAGGTGGCCGACAAAGTCGTGTTCATGGCCGACGGGCAGATTCTGGAACAGGCTTCGCCCGACGAGTTCTTCGAACATCCGAAGACCGACAGGGCCAAGGACTTCCTGTCGAAGATCCTGACCCACTGACGGGAGAGAACATGAGGAAGACATGGTTCAAACGCGCGTTGGCGGCATTATGCACGCTGACCTGCGTGGTATCGATGGCGGGCTGCGGTTCCGCCGCCGAAGAGGGCAAGATTCGCGTCGGCATCAAATTCGACCAGCCTGGCCTGGGCTTCAAAAAGTCCGGCACCTACGTCGGCTTCGACGTCGACGTGGCCAAATACATCGCCAAGAAACTCGGCTACTCCGAAGACGAGATCGTCTGGAAGGAAGCGCCATCCAAGCAGCGTGAAGCCATGCTGCAGAACGGCGACGTCGACTACATCGTCGCATCCTATTCCATCACCGACGAACGCAAGAAAGTCGTCGACTTCGCCGGACCGTACTTCGTAGCCGGCCAAGACCTGCTGGTACGCAAGGACGAGAAGGACATCAAAGGCCCGCAGGACCTCAACGGCAAGCGTCTGTGCTCCATGACCGGCACCACATCCGCCGTGAACGTCAAGCAGAAATTCGCCAAGCAAACCCAGCTCATGGAACAGCCGGGCATGGCCGAATGCGCGACCGCGCTGCTCTCCGGCATCGTGGACGCCGCCACCACCGACGACATCATCCTCGCCGGTCTCGCCTCCGCATCCCGCGGACGCATCCGCGTGGTCGGCAACCCCTTCACCCAGGAGTATTACGGCGTGGGCGTCAAGAAAGGCAACACCGAACTGAAGAACAAGATCAACGCAGCCATCCGCGACATGGAAAAGGACGGCTCCTGGCAGCGCTTCGTGGACGACAACACCAAGGGCGTCGACTACACGCCGAACCCGAAGTACAATCCGCCGGTGCCGAACGGAAAGGGGAACAAGTGATGCAAGACCTCATGATGCTGTTCTCCGAATACAACATTCCGGGCGCCTTCCTGGTGAACATCGAACTGACCCTCTGGTCCGCCCTGTTCTCCATGATCCTCGGCGTGATCCTCGTCATGATGCGCATCTCGCCGATCGCCTCACTGCGCGGCGTGGCCAGCGCCTACGTCGAACTGTTCAAGAACCTGCCGCTCACCATCATCATGGTGTTCATGGTGCTCGGCGCCTACGCGCAGCTCAAAATCGGCTTCTCCGACATTTTTGCCACCAACTTCTTCTGGCTGGCGGTCACAGGTCTGAGCCTATACACCGCGGCCTTCGTCTGCGAATCGCTGCGCTCCGGCATCAACACCGTGCCGCTCGGCCAAGCCGAAGCCGCACGCGCGCTGGGCCTCAGCTTCACCCAGTCCGCCGTGCAGATCATCCTTCCGCAGGCATTCCGCGGATCTGTCGCCCCACTGGGCAACACCTTCATCGCATTGCTCAAGAACTCCACCGTCGCGGCGGCAGCCTCCGTGGCGACCGAAACCTCGACGATGATGAGCGAAATGATCGAATACCACGCCGACCTGATCGTGATGATCTTCCTCATCTTCGCATTCGGCTACGTGATCCTGATCATCCCGATCGGCATGCTCACAACCTACCTGTCCAACAAGCTCGCGGTGAGGAGGTGACACCTGATGGCAGCAAACAATGAAAGCGCCGTACTGTTCGACCAGCCCGGCCCTAAAGGACGCAAGATCATCAGCATCGTCAACTGGATCGCAGGCATCATCTTCGCCATCGTAGTGGTGCTGATCCTGATGCGACTGCACAATCCGCCGGACGGTGAAAACCAGCTGAGCTGGGAACTGTGGAAGCCCGCACTCGACGCCGAAGCATGGACCGACTTCTACCTGCCGGGCCTGTGGGCCACCGTACGCGCGACCGTGCTCGCCGTAATCGGAGCCGTACTGTTCGGCCTCATCTTCGGCATCGGACGACTCATCCCGAACGCCCCGATCCGCATCATCTCCGGTGCGATCGTGGAATTCGCCAGGGCCGTGCCCGTGCTGCTGCTCATGATCTTCTTCTGGCGCTGGTTCGCCTTCGTCGGCGTGCCCAGCCCCGCCTACTGGTCCGTCGTGCTCGCACTCGTGATCTACAACGGTTCCGTCGTGGCGGAACTCGTCCGATCCGGCGTAGGCAATCTGCCGAACGGCCAGCGTGAAGCATCGCTCGCACTCGGCCTGACCCGAACCCAGTCCCTCATGCAAGTCGAAGTGCCGCAGGCCATCGTCGCCATGCTGCCCGCCGCAGTCACCCAGCTGGTCGTGGTGCTGAAGGATACCGCCCTCGGCTCCATCATCATGTACACCGACCTGCTGCAGCAGTCCCGCCGTCTCGGCTCCATGTACTTCAACATCCTGCAGACGCTCGTCGTGGCCGGCGTGATCTACTTCTTCGCCTGCTGGCTGCTGTCCCGACTGGCCGAATGGCTGCCGTCCAGGCTCCAACAGCACACCGCCGCACCCACCGAACCCGAACCGGTGGCACCCATCGCGGCCGGCGATCCCTCCAACGTGAACCAGATCGCCGTGGCCAAGGAAGTCGAAGAACTGCCGCTCGGCGGCACCGACCGCCAATACCACGTGCATCACCGCGGCACCAACGCCTCCATCCACCAGTGGAGGAAAACCAAGTACGTGCAAGGGTACGACGTGGTGCATCCCGAACCGCAGGAAGACAGCGAGAAAGGAAAGCACACCAAGCGCTCCCACAACAAGGAGAGCGATAAGGAGAACGGCGAGCAATAAGCCCGCCAGCCCCTCAGCCAACCGGCAGTGAGCCGGAATCACGCCGAACCCGGCGAATCGCACAACAAGGCCGCCCGATCGAAGCACACCGCTTCGGCCGGGCGGCCTCGGCATTCACACGCGTATACTGAAAGGCGGCGATCGACCCCCAGCGGGCGGTCAGCCAAACCAACAAACACGGGAAACGGGCCATATGGCAACGTCCAATCCCGGATAATCACATAAAGGAACACCATGTCAACACCCACAGGTGCGTACGGAGAACCCGACGCAACCACAACAGCGGAACCGACGAAACCAGCGAAACAAGACGCGAACGGCACGGCAAGCACGGACGCAAGCCTCAACGCCCGCGTCAGAACCCCGCACAGCGGCAAACCGAACAAACGAATCACCATCATCATCGCCATCGTGGCCGTCATCGCCATCGTCATCGGCGTGATCGCAGTCATCAACAACCGGAAAACAAACGAAACGGCAGCCTCCAACGACACCGTGACCATCGGCTTGAAACTCGCGCCCGTCAGCCTTGACATCCGCCACCAATCCGGATCGGCCATCGAACAAGTACTCATCGGCAACGTGTACGAAGGCCTCGTCAGCCGCGACTCCGACAACAAAGTGCAGCCGGGACTTGCCTCCAGCTGGGAAATCTCCGACGACGGCACAACCTACACCTTCCACCTCAACAAAAACATGCGATTCTCCAACGGCGACAAGCTCGACGCCGAAGACGCGGCATGGTCCATCAACCAGCTCAAAGAAAAGCAGTACTACAACGCCAACCAGGTAGCCAGCCTCGAACACGCCGAAGCCGTCGACGCGAACACCCTCAAACTCACGCTCAGCACCCCCGACTCCAACCTGCTGTGGTACCTGAGCGGACGCCCCGGACTCGTATTCGACCGCAACGCCACCTACGACGCCAAAACCGAAGCCGTAGGCTCCGGCCCCTACACGGTGACCTCCTTCGACTCCGGCAGCAAAATGGTGCTCGAAGCCAACCCGAACTATTGGGGCAGCGAACACCAAGCCAAAACCAAGCATGTGGTGCTGCGATTCATCACCGACGACAACGCCGCCATCAACGCGCTCAAAAGCGGTGACGTGCAAGTACTGTCGCCCGTCGACGCCACCCTCGCCAAATCGCTCGACACCGACAAATACCAGGTGTCCGTGGCGGACGGCAGCGACAAATTCGTACTCGCCTTCAACTGCACCAACAGCAAGCTCTCCGACAAGCGCGTACGCCAAGCCATACGATACGGCATCAACCATAAGGAGATCATCGCCTCGCGCGGCAACGTCGACTCCACACTCGGCGGACCCATCCCATCCGTCGACCCCGGATACGAAGACCTGACCGACCTGTACCCATACGACGTGTCCAAAGCCAAAAACCTCATGGCCCAAGCCGGATACTCCACCAGTCATCCGCTCGAACTCACCCTGACCTACGCCAACACCTACGGCACCGAACTTGGCGACCAGCTGCGCAGCCAACTCGCCAAAATCGGCATCACCCTGAACATCAACTACGTGGAATTCTCCACCTGGCTGCAAGACGTGCACGCCAACGGCGACTACGAGCTCTCCCTCGTGGACCACGCCGAAAGCCACGACTTCTACAAGTGGACCACACCCGACTACTACTACCATTACGACAGCAAGACCGTGCAGTCGCTGTACGCCAAAGCGCTCGCCTCCACCGACAGCAAGGAAAGCGAACGCTACCTCAAGCAGGCGGCAAAGCAGGTCAGCGAAGACGCCCCCGCGGATTGGCTGTTCGGCTACCGCGTCACCGTGGCGCGCAGCAAAACCGTGCAAGGCTTCCCCGACAAGCTGAGCCAGACCGTGCTGCCCCTGTGGCGGATTTCCCTCGCCCAGTGACCCACGCCCACGCTCCCCGCTCCACGCTCTCCCACGTCGCACAGAAGCCTCCCCGAGCGCACAAGCGCAAGATAGCCGCGCTTAAGGCGATGGTTGTCTGCGAGATGATGGACGAGCGCAAGATGCTGCCGAGCATAAGACGGATGACCGCGGGAGGCCCGCAGGCCCCTGTGTCCGACACGCTCCGGGCCGCTCAGGCCAAGTCTTTACGGTCGGCCACAGGGGCCTGCGAACCTCCCGCTCCCAGCTCTTGGCAGGTTCCGTATGAGGCTCTTCACTGGAAGTCTGCCAATACCTTGGGATTTGGGTCGCGGGGCTCGATGGCCGACCGTAGGCTTGGCCGAACGGCCTTGAGTGTGTCGGACGTCGAGTCCCGCGACCCACCCCTAGAGCGCCAGAGAGTACTGGGCATGAGAATAGGGTTGCGGGCCTCCCGCGGTCATCGTCGTCATTTGGCGTTCTTCCGGCATCGTCGTGATGCGGCTCTGATTGTGGTGGCGGGGTAACGGGAGGGAACGGGTGAGCGAGCCGAAAGGGGGAGGGATGAAAGGATGATGGACGTATGAGATTCGTGATACGACGGCTGGGATTGTTCGCTGCGGCACTGATCGGCATTTCGATTGTGGTGTTCGTGGCGTTGCGCATACTGCCCGGCGACGTGGCGACCGTAATGGCCGGCACCAACGCCACCTCCGAACGCATCGCCGCATTGCGCACCGAAATGGGGCTTGATCGCCCGCTTGTCGCACAGTATTTCGATTGGCTTGCCGGCCTGTTGCACGGCGATTTGGGCGCGTCGGTCATCAGCGGCAAGTCGGTCGCCTCCCAGGTGGGTTCGCGTGCCATGGTCACCATGCCGCTTATCGTCTGTGGTCTTATCATCGCCCTGCTTATCGGGCTGCCGCTTGGCTGTGCGGCGGTGATCACCCGTAATGAGCGGCTGCGTGGCGTGTTCCATGCGATTGCCATTGTGGGCGGCGCCGTTCCCGCGTTGTGGAGCGGTTTGCTGCTTATTCTGCTGTTTTCGCGCGGTTCCGGGCTGCTTGGATTGTTCCCCTCCCAGGGGTTTCCGGCCGGCGGATGGTCGAATCCCGGTCAGGCGTTGGCGTCGTTGACGTTGCCTGCGTTGGCGACGGGTATTACCGCGGGTGCGGGGATCATGCGCTATACGCGTGCCGCGTTGGGGGATGCGGCGCAATCGCAGGCTGTGGCCATGGCGATGGCGTGTGGCATGACGCGCAAGCAGGCGCTGCTTAAAGTGGGGTTGCGTTTGTCGATGCCGCAGCTGGTGTCGGTGGTCGGGTTGACGTTCGCGCAGATGGTGACCGGCGTGATGGTGGTTGAGAACCTGTTCGCTTTGCCGGGGTTGGGTGCGATGCTCGTCACCGATGTGGGCAATCGTGATCTGATTGCGGTGCAAAGCGAACTGTTTCTGCTGGCCGCGTTCTTCCTGCTGTTGGGGTTGCTGGTCGATATGGCGCATCGTGCGCTCGACCCGAGGTTGAAGAGCGCGTCCGTCGGCTCGGGGGAGGTGTTGTGATGCGTACCATGCGTATCGTTATGCGTTCGATGTGGCGTAAGGCCGCGGGAAAATACGCGCTGATCGTGCTCGGCTTGTGGGTGTTGGTGTCGTTGGTGTCGTTGGTTTGGACGCCTCACGGCTTGTTGGAGACCGACGGTTTCCACGTGTGGGCCACTCCGACCGCCGCGCATCCGTTGGGTACGGATGGTGTTGGCGCCGACGTGTTGAGCTGGCTGATGGCGGGGTCGCGCACGAATCTGCTGATCGCGTTGCTCACCGTGATCGTGGCCGCGGCGTTCGGCCTGCTGCTGGTTGCGGCCATGACGTCGCGTGTTTCCGCGTTCGCTTCCACGTCGGTGGTTGTGGTCGACGCGTTGATTTCCATTCCGACCGTGCTGGTCGCGTTGATGCTCGCCGTACCGTTCGGCGCATCGGCGGCCGTGATTGTGGCCGCTTGCGGGTTTGCGTACGGGTTGAATTTGGCTCGTGTGCTCAGGCCGGCGGCCATGCTTGCCGCGCGTTCGCCTTATGTTGAATCGGCGTTGTGGTCGGGCGCGTCCGGCGTGCGCGTGTTCCTCACGCATATCGTGCCGAATACGCTGCCGGTGCTGGTGGTGCAGTTGTCGATGAGCGCCGGCACGTCGGTGTTGGCGGAAGCCGGGTTGACGTATTTGGGTGTGGGCGTGGGCGCCGGCGCGCCGAGTTGGGGGCATTCCCTGGCCACGTCGGTGAAGTTCATCAGCATTTATCCGATGACCGTGGTGTGGCCCGGCTTGATCGTGACGTTGGCGGTGATCGCGTTGAACCTGTTCGGCGACGTGCTGCGTGACGCGGTCGATCCGCTGGCCAATGCGGAATTGAGGGAGACGGCATGAGCGTTGAGATCCGTGATTTGAATATTGCGATCGGCGGTAAGAGCATTGTGCGCGACGTATCCATGGATATCGCGGACGGGGAGCGGGTCGGTCTGATCGGGTCGTCCGGTTCGGGCAAATCCATGATCGCGAAGGCCATTATGGGTTTGCTGCCGGGCAATGCTCGTGTGAGCGGTTCGATCGTCGCGGGCGGCGTGCAGCTGGTCGGCGCCGACGATGCGACCATGGCCGATTTGCGTGGACGGTATATGGGCATGGTGTTCCAGAATCCGACCGCAGCGTTGAATCCCGTGTTGACGGTCGCCCGCCAGATCGCTTTGCCGTTGCGCTTGCACTATGACCTGTCCGATAAGGAACGGTTGGAACGTGTCGGGATGATGCTCGACAAGGTGGGGTTGCCGCGTGACGTGATGGGTAAGTATCCGCATGAGCTGTCTGGCGGGCAGCGTCAGCGTGTCGGCATTGCCGCGGCGCTGATCGGTTCGCCGCGGTTCATCATCGCCGACGAGCCGACCACCGCTTTGGATTCGATTACGCAACGGCAGATCGTCGACCTGCTGACGTCGCTGGTCGACGGTTCCGGCGCGTCGATGATGTTCATCACCCATGATTTCGCGGTGCTTGCACGCGCTACCACGCGGTGCTACGTGTTGGACGGTGGCGCGATCGTTGAATCCGGGGCGACGGATGCGTTGCTGCATGGGCCGGAAAGTGAGGTTGCGCGGCGTTTGGTCGGCGCGGCCAAGCGGCTCACGCTTGCGGCCGATGGGACTTCGGCCGATCGGGTTTCGGCTGGCGAACCTGCGGATTCGGCGGTTTCGCCTGCCATGAATGGAGACGATGATGAGTGATGTTCTGCTGCGAGGGCGCGGTATTGATAAATGGTTCGGTTCCGGGCGCGATCGCCGGCAGGTGCTGTTCGGCGTGGATGTGGATGTGCGCGAGGGGGAGTGTCTGGCGATCATCGGCGCGTCCGGTTCGGGCAAGTCGACGCTGACGCGCGTGCTGTTCGGGTTGGAACAGGCGGATGCCGGTGTGATTGAATACCGGGGGAGTGCGCTCGCCCATGCGCGTGCATCGCAGGTTTCCCGCACGCTGCGCGGCGAAACGGGACTGGTGTTTCAGGACCCGTCCGGTTCGCTCGACCCGCGTTGGCGTGTGGCGCGTTCCGTGGCCGAACCGTTGCGGCTGCGCCATAAGGGTATGCCGGAGGGGGAGATCGCGGCCAAGGTCAATCGGGCGTTGCGCATGGTCGGTCTTGAACCGGACGTGTTCGCCTCGCGCTACCCGGCCGACCTGTCCGGCGGTCAGACGCAACGTGTGGCCATCGCCCGCGCCATCGTGGACGATCCGCGTCTGATCCTCGCCGACGAGCCGATGAGCGCCATCGATGTCGCCGCACGCGTGCTGATCCTCGACGCGTTCGCCGCCATCCGCGAGGCGAATCCGAGCATGTCGCTCGTCATGGTTTCGCATGATCTCGGCGTGGTACGGCATATCGCCGACCGGATCGTCGTCCTGCATGAGGGGCGTGTGGAGGAAAGCGGCACGACCGCGGACATACTGGAACACCCTCGTTCCGCGTACACGCGCTCGCTTATTGAAGCCGCCTCCCTGTGAGTCGGGTCGGGCGGGAAGGTGACCTGCTGAAACAAGGCAGGATGGAACGGTTGGGCGCGTCTAGAGCGTGAAGGTGAACAGTCTGCGCAGCCAGTCGTACAGAGCCGGGTTTGAAACATTCCAGCTTTCGCTTCGACCCGGAGTCATCAGCCAGAGCAGTTGCAGGACGATGCCGATGATCAGCAGAACCGTGATCGTGATGGTCAGCCAACGGCGCCCGCTTTCACGGGCGGCGGCGTTCCATGTGAACAGCAGGCACATGGTGCCGATGAGTGCCAGCCAGGTCAGATCGCACAGGTAACGCGCGTTCACGCCGAATGGTCCGTCGATGCAGGCGATGATGACGGCGAGGATGAGGAACGCGAGCCCTATCGCGCCGCACTGGGTCGCTTGGGAGCTTCTGTTGCGCCGCAGCCGGATGACATACCGGATGGCTGCGGGCAGGGCGAGTAGGCAGATCGGCGAAAGCGCGACGAGTCCGCCGGCGAACTGTTCCGGAATGATGTTGCGGTTGCGGAACAGGAAACCCCATGGGTTCGAGTCATCCAACGAGAATACGTCCATGGTGAACGGGAATTCCTTCGTGAACCCGATCGGGGTGAGGAACAGCAGCAGTACGGAATACAGGCGTGCTTTCAGGCTGACGTGACGTTGCGTCAGATCGCATCCGGTGAGATTGTAGTGCGCTCCGAAGTTGAACGGATTGTCGAAACGGGCCATGTTGTATGCCATCATCGCGCAGCCGATGATCAGAAACGGCAAGATCGCCGCAATGGTGGCGAGTAGGGCCTGTCTGGAACGGATGGACAAGATTTCCCGGGCTTGGATCTGCTTCCACAGGAGTATGATGCCGAACACCGCGGTGAAGACGAACGTTGGTCTGCATGCGATGGTGAGGGCGACAAGCGTCGAGCCGCCGGCGATGAACGAAACGCGTGGGGCGTGATGGCTGTCGCCGGAGGAGCGTGCCCATAATGCGATGCCCGCAGGCGCGAGCGCGAGCGACGCGAGGATGGGTATCGAATAGAACCAGGGGACGAGCACCAGATACGTCAATCCGGATGCCGCTACGATTGCGGTGCAGGCGAGCAGCGCGAGCCATCTGGGGGTGCCGCGCCAGTAGCGTTTCCACAGTGTTTCGATGAGGAATATGAGTGAGGCGCATGCCAGTATCGCGAGGAACGCGCATGCCGTGGCGGTCGGCAGGTCGGTTCCGGTCAACGCTTTGAATGGTGCGAAGAGCAGGAGCGCCGGTAGTGGGCCGAAATAGCAGTAGTAGCGCCCATGGTAGAAGGCCCAATCCCAGCGTGACGGGTCGCCGCTTTGTGCGCCAAGGGTTCCTCTGGCTTGGGAATCGTACGGGTTGCTCATGGCCGCGAGCCAGTCGGGAACGTGAGCGTCGATCCAGGTTCTGCCATGCAGGAACGCGTCGGCGAGCTGCTGGTATTGTGCTCGGTCCACCAGGAAGGTGCCGCCTTGGTATTGCAGGGTGTAGACGCTGTCGGAAGGATGCGTGGATATGGTCAGCAGTATGAGGATTGCCGACATCACCGCCCAGAGTGTGACGAAGGGAGCCCATGTGTGACGGCGCTCACGGCCGGTGCGATCGGATTTCGATGTGAGCGGGGAACGATTGCCGTCCATGCTGACAGCCGTGCGCGCTGTACGGGTGGTGTGAAGGGGGTTCCCGGTGTGATCGGGGGTTGTGTGCATGATTCACTGTATATCACGCGGACGCGATGATATCCGTCAGGTTCGGGATACTGCTAAAGCTTGGTATGTCGCGGTTTTTGAAGGATGCTGACGAGCCTGTTCCGGGGGATATGGGCGAGGGGTGCGTCCACATGATGAACGCCGACGACATGCCGATGTCTAGGGGAGTGGTATTGTAAGCCACATGTTCAATCGCTCTTGTTGTTGCTGTCGCTAACCAACCGCCCGAGGGGGCGCGTGGTTCATCGACGCACAACTTGAGATAGGACATTCCAGAACGCACGGCGTGGTCGCCGGCGTATCGATTCTTCGGATTTTCCATGGCATGTATCGGCGTAAGCGCCCGGCTTTCGGCATACGGCGAACCATAACCGCATACATCGCATTCCGCGCAAACGCGGGAATCCCAGCAGGTCCTGTTTCAACCGCTGCACATGACGACGCGGCTTCCCGGGAACGCACCCCGACCCGAACCCACGAAACCGCAAAACCCCAAAGGAAACGTCATGACCATCTACAACAGCACCTCGGAACTCATCGGCAACACCCCGCTCATCAAGCTCAACCATGTGACGGACGGCATCGAAGCCACCATCGCCGTCAAGGTCGAATACTTCAACCCCGGCGGCTCCGCCAAGGATCGCATCGCCGAACGCATCATCGACGCGGCGGAACGCAGCGGCGAACTCAAGCCCGGCGGCGTGATCGTCGAACCGACTTCCGGCAATACCGGCGTCGGCCTGGCCATGGTCGCCCAGCAGCGCGGATACCGTGCGATCTTCGTCGTGCAGGACAAGGTTTCCGAATCCAAGCGTGCGGTGCTGCGTGCCTACGGCGCCGAAGTCGTGGTCGCGCCGACCAATGTGGAGCCGGACGATCCGCGCTCCTACTACCGCGTGTCCGACCGTCTCGCCTCCACCATTCCCGGCGCGTTCAAGCCGAACCAGTATGACAATCCGAACGGCCCGCTGAGCCACTACCACACCACCGGTCCGGAAATCTGGGAGGCCACCGACCATAAGGTCACGCATTTCGTGGCGGGCATCGGCACAGGCGGCACCATTTCCGGCACCGGCCGTTACCTCAAGGAGGTTTCCGACGGCAAGGTGCAGGTGATCGGCGCCGATCCGGAAGGTTCCATCTACTCCAATCCCGACGACGTGCACCAGTACAAGATCGAAGGCGTGGGCGAGGACTTCTACCCGAAGGCCTTCGACCGCGATCTGCCGGATGAGATCGTGCAGGTCACCGACGCCGAAGCCTTCGAAATGACCCGTCGCCTCGCCGCCGAGGAAGGGTTGCTGGTCGGCGGATCGGCTGGTATGGCCGTCGTATCCGCCCTGAAGTATGCGCGCGAACACGAGCTCGGCGCCGATCAGACGGTCGTCGTGCTGCTTCCCGACTCCGGGCGCAGCTACCTGGAGAAGATCTTCAACGATGATTGGATGCGTGACAACGGGTTCGGCGACGTGGTGGAACGCACCACCAAGCCGAGCCTGGCCGAACAGTACCTGTGACGGCGGAACGCGCGGCCTGAACACGGCCCCGACCCGAACCCCGACAATCCCAATACCTGCAACTCCCACCTAACAATCCCAATAGTCCCAACAATCTCAACCAACACCCGCAGAACACGACCAAGCAAAGGACACCGATCATGACCATCTCCACCAACACCGAAGCGCTGAACGCCTCCGCACTCGCCACCCGCGCCATCCACGCCGGTCAGGAACCCGATCCGACCACCGGCGCCGTGGTCACGCCGATCTACATGACCTCCACCTTCAAACAGGACGGCGTCGGCGGCCTGAGAAACGGCTACGATTACAGCCGTTCCATCAACCCGACCCGCAACAGCTTCGACGAACAGCTCGCCAGCGTCGAAGGCGCGAAATACGCGCTGAGCTTCTCCTCCGGACTCGCGGCCATCGACGTGCTGCTGCGCTCCACGCTCAAGCCCGGCGACAACATCCTGCTCGGCAACGACGTGTACGGCGGCACCTACCGTCTGCTGTCCAAGGTGTTCGTGCCGTGGGGCATCGGCCTCGACGTGGTCGACATCACCGACACCGCAGCCGTATCCGCGGCGCTCGCGGGCAAGCAGTACAAGTACATCTGGGTCGAAACCCCGTCCAACCCGCTGCTCAACATCACCGACATCGCCGCCACCTCCGCCGTGGCCCACGCGCACGGCACCAAGGTCGTGGTGGACAACACCTTCGCCTCGCCGGTGCTCCAGCACCCGCTGGACGACGGCGCGGACGTGGTCGTCTACTCCACCACCAAGTACATCGGCGGGCATTCCGACGTGGTTGGCGGCGCGGTGGTGCTCAACGACGAGGAGACGCGCGACGCGGTCGCCTTCCTGCAGAACGCCGCGGGAGCCGTGCCCTCCCCGTTCGATTCGTGGCTGGACATCCGCGGCCTCAAAACCCTTGACCTGCGCGTCAGGCAGCACAGCCGCAACGCGATGAAGGTGGCGCAGTGGCTCGAAACCAGGCCGGAAGTGGAACGCGTGTGGTACCCGGGCCTCGAATCGCATCCGGGCCATGAGATCGCCGCACGTCAGATGCACGGCGGGTTCGGCGGCATGATCTCCGTGCAGATCGCCGCCGGGTTCGAAGCGGCCAAGACCTTCGCCGGAGCCACGCAGGTGTTCACCCTGGCCGAATCGCTGGGCGGCGTGGAGTCGCTGATCGAGCATCCGGGCGCCATGACCCACGCCTCCGTGGCCGGCACCACGCTCGAAGTGCCCGCCAACCTGATCCGCCTGTCCGTCGGCCTTGAGGATGCCGACGATCTCATCGCCGATCTCGAGCAGGCGTTCCAGCGCATCTGACGGAACGTGGAAGGCGCGGCAACTCGCGGTAACGGGGGAGCCGAGGGAGCCGCGGGACCACCGAAAGCTAGGGGGTAATCAGGGGAACGTGAGGGGTCGTACGAGCCGGATCGCAGGTCCGGTTCGCACGGCCCCTCTCGTATGCGATGCGCTTAGGGAAACATATTGCATTGCTTTCCCGACCATTGTTATGACGGGGGTGCCGCCCTATAATGCTTTCGACAACGTCCGCGCTCGCCAAGGGCGCACCCCGCACCGGGGAGGGGACGACGATTAGCGAGACGAGGCGGCATGCTGCAGATCCAAGGCATCTCCAAACAATACAAAACCGGCGATTTCGTGCAACAGGCGTTGGACGATGTCAGTCTGAACCTGCGTGACAGCGAGTTCGTGGCCATCCTCGGACCTTCGGGATCGGGCAAAACCACGCTGCTCAACATCATCGGCGGACTCGACCATTACGATTCCGGCGATCTGGTGATCAACGGCATCTCCACCAAGCAGTACAAGAGCCGCGACTGGGACTCCTACCGCAATCACACCATCGGTTTCGTGTTCCAAAGCTACAATCTCATCCCGCACCAGACGATCCTGTCCAATGTGGAACTCGCCCTGACCATTTCCGGCGTTCCGCGTTCGGAACGACGCCAGCGTGCACGCAAGGCGCTCGAACAGGTGGGATTGGGTGATCATATCGACAAGAAGCCGAACCAGCTCTCCGGCGGCCAGATGCAGCGCGTGGCCATCGCCCGCGCATTGGTCAACGATCCGGACATCGTGCTGGCCGACGAGCCGACCGGCGCACTCGACTCCGAAACCTCCGTGCAGATCATGGAACTGCTCAAGGACGTGGCCAAGGACCGTCTCGTCGTCATGGTGACGCACAACCCCGAACTGGCCTACCAGTATGCCACGCGCATCGTGGAACTCAAGGACGGCGTGATCCGTTCGGATTCCGATCCGTTCGAACCGGTCGCCGACGAATCGGCCGAAGCCCCGGTGCATAGGACGATGGGCCGCGCCTCCATGTCGTTCCTCACCTCCATCGCGTTGAGCTTCAACAACCTGCGCACCAAGAAGGGGCGCACGTTCCTCACCTCGTTCGCCGGATCCATCGGCATCATCGGCATCGCGCTCATCATGTCCGTTTCGGCCGGCGTGAACACATACATCGCCAACATCCAGCGCGAAACGATGACCGCCTACCCGATCACCATCGACGAACAGACCTTCGATCTGACCAGCATGATGAACTCCGGCAAGCAAAGCGCGGAAAACCAGGGCAAGAAGCATGGCAGCGACGCGATCTACCCGGATGATACGGCCATCAAGGGCACCGCTTCGATGACCAGCAGCATCACCGAGAACAATCTGAGCGCGTTCAAGAAATACTTGGACAACAAGGACAGCGAGATCAACAAGTATGTCGGCGCCGCGGGAATCCAGTACTCCTACGACACGAAGTTCTCCGTGTATTCGCATGACGCGGATGGCACGCTGGTCGACGCGGACGGTGTGACCGTGGGCGGCAGCGGTTCCAAGTCGATGGCCGATCAGATGGCCAATGGTTCGCTCATGTCCGCCGACTCCACCACCTTCACCTCCACGCGTGTGAGCATGCTCACCGGCAAAACCGATCAGAACGCCGCGCCGAGCTCGTTCCACGAGATCATGCCGAGCGCCGACGGCAAGCAGAACGTCGGCAAGGTCGTTTCCGACAACTACACGGTGGTCAAGGGATCCTGGCCGAAGAACAAGAACGAAGTCGTGGTCGTACTCGACGAGAACAATGCGCTGTCGCTGACCACCGTGTACGAGCTGGGCCTGAAATCCGCCGACGAATACCACGACATGATGAACCAGCTCAACTCCGGCGACAAGGTGAAAACCGACACCAAGAAGATCAACTACACCGACGTCATCGGACGCACGCTCAAACTGCTGCCCGCCTGCGACCAGTACGTCAAGGGCGATGACGGCCATTGGAACTACGTGGGCGACGACGCCGACCGGATCGATTCGTTGATCGACACGGATAAGGCCATCGATCTGAAGATCGTGGGCGTGGTCAAGCCGATCAAGGACGCCGACGCGACACCGCTGGCCTCCGGCGTGGGCTATACGCGCGCATTGACCGATGCCCTCATCGACCGCGCCGAATCCAGCGAAATCGTCGCCGAACAGAAGGCCGACAAGACGCACAACGTGCTCAACGGCATGACGTTCTCGCCGTCCGACGACGCCACCAAGGCGCAGGATGCGCGCGACTATATCGCGTCCCTCGGCGTGAGCAAGAAGGCGCAGATGGCGCAGAACCTCATGGCGTCCGCACAAGGCGCGGCCGGCCAGAACGGTGCGGCGGGGCAGACCGGTTCCGCCGATCAGCAGGCCGCCGCAGGCCAGCAGGGCGCAAGCCTCGCGCAGATGAGCGAACAGCAGCTCGCCGAACGCTTCGACGCGTACATCGCCACAGCCGATCAGACGACGCTCGTCGCCATCTACAACCAGTACGTGTCCACCGGCTCCTACAACGACAATCTCACCGATTTCGGCGTGGTCAGCCGCAGCGCGCCCAGCTCCATCAACATCTACGTCGACAGTTTCGAAGACAAGAACTCCATCAACGACGCCATCGACGACTACAACAAGACCGCCAAGGAGAAGGACAAGATCACCTACACCGATTACGTGGGTCTGATGATGAACTCGGTGACCACCATCATCAACGTCATCACCTACGTGCTCATCGCGTTCGTGGCCGTGTCGCTGGTGGTGTCGTCGATCATGATCGGCATCATCACCTACATTTCCGTGCTCGAACGCACCAAGGAGATCGGCATTCTGCGCGCCATGGGCGCCTCCAAGCGCAACGTGTCGAACGTGTTCAACGCGGAAACCGGCATCATCGGCCTGCTGGCAGGTCTGATCGGCGTGGGCGTGACCGTGCTGCTCAACATTCCGATCAACAGTGTGCTGCACTACTTCATGGGTACCACGGAGGTCAGCGCCGTGCTGCCGGTCGGTAACGCCATCGCGCTGGTGATCCTCAGCGTCGTGCTCACGCTGATCGGCGGGCTTATCCCGTCGCGTGGCGCGGCCAAGCGCGATCCCGCCACCGCGCTGCGCACCGAGTGAGTGCGTGACGGTTGCACCGCGTGAGTGTGCGATGGTTGCGTACCGCGTGAGTGCGTGATATGTGCACCGCGCGTCGCCGACTAGACTGTCGCGTATGGCAGATACTACGGCGGCGCGCGGCGCACTACGCACATTCTTCGGCTACGATGCCTTCCGACCGGGGCAGGAAGGCATCGTCAACGCGATTCTCGACGGGCGGGATGTGCTCGGAGTCATGCCTACGGGCGCAGGCAAATCGGTCTGCTACCAGATTCCCGCCACGCTGCTGCCGGGCGTGACCATCGTCGTCTCGCCGCTCATCTCCCTCATGCAGGATCAGGTGGACGCGCTCAACGACACGGGCATCCCCGCCCTGTTCGTCAACGGCATGCAGACGCCCGACCAGCAGGATCTCGCCCTGTCCATGGCCGCGAACGGTCAGGCCAAACTGCTGTATGTCGCCCCGGAACGCTTGGAAACGCAACGTTTCCGGAACTTCGCCAGCCGAACGCCCATCTCCATGGTCGCCGTGGACGAGGCGCACTGCGTCTCCCAATGGGGCCAGGACTTCCGTTCCTCGTACTTGGGCATCGGCGAATTCATCGCCGGGCTTCCCACTCGCCCCATCGTGGCAGCGTTCACCGCGACCGCCACCGAACGCGTCCGCCGCGACATCATCGGCATCCTGGGCCTTACAAACCCGCAGGTCACGGTCACCGGATTCGACCGGCCGAACCTCTACTTCGACATCCTCAAACTCGACACCAAGAACAAGGCTGCCTGGATCGCACGATACGTGGCGGACCATGCGTCCGAATCGGGCATCGTGTATTGCGCCACGCGCAAGGAAACCGAAAGCCTCGCCGCATCGCTGAACCACACCGTGCCCATACTGCTCGGCACATCCGCTCAGGAAGGGCGCGTCGCCGTCGCCTACCATGGTGGCATGTCGCCGGACGTGAGGGAGCAGGCGCAACGCGACTTCGTCAACGACCGCGTGCCGGTGGTAGTCGCGACGAACGCCTTCGGCATGGGCATCGACAAGTCGAACGTGCGGTACGTGATCCACCACAACATGCCCGAAAGCATCGAAGCCTACTATCAGGAGGCCGGGCGTGCCGGGCGTGACGGCGAACCGAGCCGATGCACGCTGCTGTGGAACGAATCCGATATCGTCACGCGGCGGCGTCTCATGGATTCGGATTATGAAAACGAACGTCTCACGCCGGAGGAGCAGGAGATCGTACGCCAGTCGAAGCGTCGGCTGCTCGACGGCATGGTCGGCTACTGCCGCACCACCGAATGCCTGCATGGCTATATGACGCGGTATTTCGGGGAGCAGGCGGATGCGCACGGCGGCATGTGCGAAGGTGGATGCGCGAACTGCGGGCAGACTTTCGAAACCGTGGACGCGACCGACGTGGCGCGTGCCATCAGCATGTGCGTGCATGATGTGAACCAGAAAGTAGGCATGGGCAAGATCGTGAAGATCCTACGCGGTTCGAAATCGCAGGATCTCGCGGTATGGCACCCGGAAACCATGGCCACGTACGGCAAACTCAAGGACGTTCCCGAAGCGCGCGTGCGCGACGTGCTCAACCAGATGGTGGCCGACGGGTTCCTGCGCATCTCCGAAGGACGCATGCCGATCGTCATGTTCGGTGCGCGTGCCGCGGAAACCGTGCAACCGGATTTCCATTATGAGATGAAACGCATCGCCCGCAGTTCGGCGGGGCAGGGCGGAAGCGCCCGCACGCAATCGCAGGTGCGCCCGCTGTCGCAGTCGCAGGGCGGCGATTGGGGTGCAAGCCCGGCCGAGGAAGAACTGTTCGGCAAACTGCGCGAACTGCGTCTCGCCATCGCCCGCGAAATCGGCAAACCGCCGTACATCGTGTTCAGCGACAAGACGTTGCGTGACATGGCGCGCGTACGGCCGACCACCAATGCGCGGATGCTGGAGATCAGCGGTGTAGGCGAAGTCAAGATGCGCAGGTATGGCGAGCGCTTCCTGGAGGCGATTCGTGCGGTGGAGGAGCCGCCTGCGGCGGGCGGTTCGGAAACGCGGGATGCGGACGAGGGCAACCGGTGATGGGCTTTGATAACCGGTGATCGGGGAAACGCATAACGAACGGATTGACTTGGCCGCGCGAAACGGCCACAGTGGTAGAAATGCCATCGTAGTGGCGCCTCGCCGTGGCACTGGCCGTGGCAGCGGCGAATATGAGAAAGGACAATCATGACGGATAACAAGCCGGTAGTCGAAAGCTTCCAGCTCGACCACACCAAGGTGAAGGCGCCCTACGTGCGCTACATCGACACCGAAACCGGTCCCAACGGCGACGTGATCTCCAATTACGATCTGCGCCTGGTGCAGCCGAACGAGAACGCCATCCCCACCGGTGGCCTGCACACCATCGAACACACCATCGCCGTGCTGCTGCGCGAACGCATCCCCGGCTACATCGACTGCTCGCCGTTCGGCTGCCGTACCGGCTTCCATCTGCTGACCTGGGGCACGCATCCCACCGAGGAAGTGGCGCGTGCGCTCAAGGAAGCGCTCGAATTCATCGCCTATGAGGCGACGTGGGACGACGTTCCCGCCACGACCGTCGAAAGCTGCGGCAACTACCGTGACCACAGCCTGTTCACGGCGAAGGAATGGTGCAAGGACATTCTCGCCAAGGGCATCAGCTCGGATCCGTTCGAACGCAAGGTGGTCTGATTTCCGACATTCGGCGCGTCGACTCGATGGGCGGACGGGGGCATGACGGTGATACTTGGTGATGTGCACCGAACGTGCTAGCTTTATCGCTCGGTAATACATGATGCGAGCGAGGTGAGCTGTGAACGACGATACCGTTACGAGACGTTTCCGCCATGCCACGATGGATGATTTGCCGACAATACACGCGATCTATCAGCGTGCCCGCGAACTGATGGCGGCCAGTGGGAATCCCACGCAGTGGGGGGACAAGTTCCCGCGCGAGGAAGTGATCCGTGACGATATCGAATCGCAGCGCACCATGCTGCTCGTCGACACGGTTGACGGCAAGGAACGCGTGCTCGCCCAATTCGCATTGTGCACGGGCATCGATCCGACGTACGTGCATATCGATGGCGCCTGGCTGGATGACGACCCGTATGTGACGATCCATCGCGTCGCCTCCTCCGGGCTTGTTCGTGGAGCGGCCAAGGAGTGCATCAACTGGTGCATCGAGCATTACGGCAATGTGCGCGCCGACACGCATCCGAACAACAAGGCCATGCAGCATGTGCTCGAATCGAACGGTTTCGCCCGCTGCGGCCTGATTCAGCTGCTCGACCGCCCCATCGACACCACGCGCATCGCCTATCAGCGCCACGAGTGGTGATTTCGGTTCGCTGGTTTTCTTTTTTGACGCCCTCGGCGTAGCCATACGGCAACGCCGAGGGCGTTCGTTTATACGCTGTTGACTTTCCGACGTGGGCATCCGGTGATGCCTTCGCTGTTCGTCTACGCTGGCGGCTTCTCAGCGTAGCTATATGGAGACTCTTTCTCTGACCGTCTACGCTAAGCAGGGGCCGAGAGGGCAGCGTGGAGCGTGTGAGACTGTAAGCTTGGCCAAACGGCCTTGAGTGTGTCGAACACGTTCCACGCTGCCCGGCCATTACTAGGAATTCGGGACCCTTCTCCGAAATCAGACAAAATTGCCCCGTTTCTGTCTGATTTTGGTAATGGGGGACTTGGCTTTGTCCCTACCGTTTTCGGACAAATTTGGGCTGTTTTTGTCTGATTTCGGTAATGAGGGGGCGTGGGTTCGGGAATCCCTTCTCCGAAATCGGACAAAATTGGGCTGTTTTTGTCTGATTTCGGTAATGAGGGGGCGTGGGTTTGGGAATCCCTTCTCCGAAATCGGACAAATTTGGGCTGTTTTTGTCTGATTTTGGTAATGGGGGGCGGAGGTTTGTGAGTCCCTTCTCCGAAATCAGACAAATTTGGGCTGTTTCTGTCCGATTCCGGTAATGGGGGACTTGGGGTTGCTTCTACCGTTTTCAGACAAATTTGGGCGGTTTTTGTCTGATTTTGGTAATGAGGGGGGGGTGGGGTTTCTTCTCCGGAATCAGACAAATTTGCCCTGTTTTTGTCTGATTTCGGTAATGGAGTATGGGGTTGAGAGGGGGCATCTGCCTGTGATGAGCCGTAGATATGAGAACGGCCCGTGCCGGATGAATCTCGGGACGGGCCGTTGATGTGCGTTGATCAGGATTCGCCTAGGCTTCGGCGGTTGCTGCCGAAGCGGTTGCGGTTGCGGTTGCAGCTGCAGCGTCAGCCTTGGCAGCGGTTGCGGTAGCGCCGTCACCCGTGGAACCGTTGAGCTTGGAACGCTTGCGGCTGTACGTGAAGTACACCACGAGGCCGAGCGCGAACCAGATGGCGAAACGCAGCCAGGTCTCCCAGTTGAGTCCGCCGATCAGAATCAGACAGAACACGATCGAGCAGATCGGCGTGAACGGTACGCCCGGGGCGCGGAAGCCGCGATGCGCGTCCGGCTGGGTCTTACGCATCCACAGAATGCCCGCGGACACGATGATGAACGCGGACAGGGTGCCGATGTTCACCAGCTCGAACAGCACGTTGATGTTGATGAAGCCGCCGGCGATGGCGGTGAGGATGCCGAAGAACCAAGTGCCCTTGAACGGGGTGTGGTACTTCGGATGCACTTCGCCGAAGAACTTCGGGAACAGGCCGTCACGGCTCATGGCGTAGCAGATGCGGGACTGGCCGTACAGCTGCACGAGCATGACGGTGGTCATGCCGATGAGCGCACCGAGGTTCACGATCACGGCGAGCCAGTTCAGGCCGGTGGCGAGGATCACACCGGCGACCGGGGCGTCCACGAACTTGGCGAACTCCTTGTAGGGCACGACGCCGGTCATGATGAAGGTCATGGCGATGTACAGCACGGTGGAGATGACCAGCGACAGCAGGATGCCGCGCGGCAGCGTCTTGTTCGGGTTGATGGTTTCCTCGGCGGAGGAGGAGACGGCGTCGAATCCGATGAAGCTGAAGAACACGATCGAGGCTGCGGGCACGATGCCGTAGGGCTGCGTGGATCCGGGCTGGAAGGTGTAGATGCCGTACGGGGAGAACGGCTTCCAGTTGGCGGGGTTCACGTACCAGACGGTGCAGATGATGAACAGGACGATGATGACGAGTTTGATCATCACCATGATGTCGTTGGTTTTCTTGGTCTGGTTGATGCCGATGGACAGCAGCCAGGTGATGAGCAGCACGATGATGAAGCCGGGCAGGTTGAAGTAGGTGGTGACGCCGGGCGTGGTGCCGTAGGCTGCGGTGAGTTCGACGGGCAGGTGCAGGCCGAATCCTTCAAGCAGTTTGTTGAAATACCCGGACCAGCCGGCCGAAACGGTGGCGGCTTGCAGCGCGTATTCCAGGATGAGGTCCCAGCCGATCACGAAGGCGACGAGTTCACCGAACGCCAGGTAGGCGTAGGAGTAGGCGGATCCGGATACGGGCGCCATGGAGGCGAATTCGGCGTAGCACAGTCCGGCGAAGCCGCAGCAGACGGCGGCGAGCAGGAAGGATACGGAGAGTGCCGGTCCTGCGGTGAGTGCGCCCTTGCCGGTGAGGACGAAGATGCCGGTGCCGATGATCGCGCCGATGCCGAGCATGGTCAGATCGAAGGTTCGTAGGGTTCTTTTCAGCGGCGTCGCTTCGGAAACAAGCTGGTCCACCGATTTTTTGCGGAATAAATCCATTGGTTTCTCTCTCGAAAACAAGCGGAATTTGGGCAGGAACCGGACGGTGTTCCGGGACTCTGGCACGCCTCAACGCCAGAAATCAACGGCGCGGTGCCTTGCGTGGGGCGAACCGCGACATGGTTCCGTAGTCTACGTGCCCGGGCGGAAAAACGGCCGTCGCGTCTCGCCATATGTCTCGCCATATGTCCCGCCGCCTTGCCATATACGCCATATATGGAACTGTTCTCGTGTTTTGGCGATTCTTGCGCGTATTTGTTACCGGGGCGCGCGACAATGGGGAACCATGAGTATGAATGCAGCACCAGAAATCGCGTTTTCATCCGAACAAGGTAAAGCCAATTATGAGGCCGCCTGCCGCCAGTACCCGGCGCAGGCGATCGTCGATCTCAAGGCGATGCGTGACAATATGCGTCACCTCGTCGCCACGGTGGGCGGGCCGGATTCCGGTACTGCCGTGATGGGCGTGGTCAAGGCGGACGCGTACGGCCACGGTCTGCTGCCGTCGGCGCTCGCCGCTCTGGCGGGAGGCGCCACATGGCTTGGCACCGCGCAATCGCACGAGGCGCTGCTGCTGCGCAAGCTTGGCATCGGTGCTGACCGCTGCCACATTCTCACGTGGGTGTACAACGGCACTGCGGTGCCGTTCGATGAGCTTATCGATAACGATATCGACGTGTCGGTCGGTTCCTTGCCGGGCATTGATGCCGTGGCTGAGGCTGCGCGCAAGATGAGCAAGCCGGCCCGCGTGCATGTGAAGGTCGATTCCGGTTTCGGCCGTAACGGTTTCACGCCGGAGGGTTTCGGTGCGGCGCTTGACAAGCTGGTGCCGTTGGCCAAGGAGGGTGTGATCGAGGTCATCGGCCAGTGGAGCCATCTCGCCGTGGCCGACAGTCCGGATGTTCCGGAATTCGTGGCATCCACCGAACGTCAGATCGCGAATTTCAACGCGTTCACCGATCGCATGAAGCAGGCCGGCATCGCGCCGAGCATCCGTCATCTTGCCAATACGGCGGCCACGTTGGATCGTCCGGAGATCCATTTCGAACTCACCCGCCCCGGTATCGGCCTGTACGGCTATGAGCCGGATCCGGCGATGGGTACGCCGAATACCTATAAGCTCAAGCCGGCGATGCGGTTGCAGGCGCAGTTGGGCACGGTCAAGGATGTCGAAGCGGGGCATGGCATTTCGTATGGCCGCACGTACTTGACCCCGGAGAACACGTCGACCGCGATCGTGCCGTTGGGTTATGCGGATGGCATTCACCGTTCCGCGTCCGGTTTCGATATGGAGGGTGCCAAGCATGTGGAGAAGCCGGGTGGCCCGGTGCGTGTGATGACCACGCAGGGGCCGCGCGTCTACCATGTGTCCGGTCGCGTGTGCATGGATCAGTTCATTCTCGATCTGCATGGTTCCGCCGCCGAGCTGGGCATCGCCGAAGGCGATACGGTGGAGCTGTTCGGCCCCGGTCGTGGCGAGGATTATGGCGAGCCCACGGCCGACGATTGGGCTCGCGCCGCCGACACCATCAGCTATGAGATCTTCACCTGCCTGCGCAATCGCATTCCTCGCCTGTATGAGCATGCGCCCGAAGTGCTGCCCGCCGAGGATCTCGCCAAGCTCGACCCGGCAAGCATCCTGTAAACGCGAGGAATGCTGGCGGTATGCTTTCGTTGGGCATTGTCGATAATGACCCCTTGGTTGCGCAGGCCATTGAGAATGTTCTCATTCAGCGTCAGGCACCTTTGAAGGTGCTGTGGTCGGTTACCGGTGCTGCTGACGCCATTGACCTGTGCAACCGCGATTCATGCCGTCCGAATGTCGTGCTGACGGACATGGAGATGCCAGGAGCGGATGGTTTCGCGCTGTCCGGAACGCTGCATCGACGTTGGCCGGGTCTCGTTATTGTCGGTATGACCGCTTTTGCCGTCGACACCGCGCGAATGCATGATGTCGGGATGAGTTCCATCGTCCATAAGGATGTGCCAGTCGAACGATTGGTGCATCGTATCGGTGCGGCGGCACATGACGAGGAAGCGATTGAGTGGATTGATGGTGGCGTGTCGGCTGCCAACCTCACGCTTACCGAAACCGAACGGCAGGTGCTGACGCTTTTTCTTAAAGGCCGAACGGTTCTGGCAGTGGCACGGCAGTTGCACATGAGCGAGGGGACCGTGAAAACGCACATGAATAGTGCCTATAAGAAGTTGGGTGTTCATAATCGTTCGCAGGCGATTGGTTTGTGCGTCAAAAAGGGAATCATCTGACGTGGGCAAAGGCTCTCATGACGTTCGCCTGATTTTCCGGAGGATGAGGAACGATGTCAATTTCGTCGATATCCTCGTCTCCTGCGTGGGCATCATCTACGCCGCATGTTCCGCCTGGGGGCTGTATGGGGATTCCAGCGGCATATCCATGCTTGTGCCATGGGCGCCATGGGCGTTGGCGGTGGCGCGTGTGATCCTGTATCTGGCTCTGCCATGTGCTCCTATCGCCGCCGCTTATGCGATATGCGTGTTCAACGTGATTGCTTTCGCCGCCCCGATTCCGGGCAATGGGCCGGAATATATCGGAACGTGTTATGCGTTGGCGTTGCTGGCTTGGCGGGGGAGTCGGAGGAAGGCCTGCGCATGTCTGGCTGTCGTTCTTGCCGGAACCGTTGCCGTGCTTTTGACGAAGAGCGATGGTTACTTTCCGGATCCGGTTTCGCTGCTTACCGTTTTGGCTCCGTATTGTGTCGCGTTGCTTTGCGGATTGGTGGTGCGCGAATGGCAGGGTCTGCTGTTGCGTCAACGGTTGGCTGATCGCGAGATCGCCTATCGGAAAGAACAATTGCGCATGATGCATACGTTGCACGATTCCGTGGCGAATACGTTGAGCTATGCGGTTCTGCTGTGCCGTAGCGAGCAGGGCGAGCATGATGAGCGGGTCGAACGACTTGTAGAGCAGGCGTTGAAAGCCTTGCGCTCGGAGGTGATCGTTCCGGTTACGAATCGAATCGATGATACTGATGCGCAAAGCATGGGAGCGCTGTCAAAGGCGAGCATGCCGGATACGAGCCGTGACGATGATCGTTCCCGCACGGGCGAGGTGAGAGCGGTATTGAAAGAGGTGAGCGACCGGCTGGCCGCGCTCGGTTTTACCGGCGAGGCCATGCTGATCGACCGTGGCGGCTGTCCTACCCGGCAGTGGGGCCGACTGGTATGCACCATTGTCGGCGAACTGGGATCGAATATCGCAAAGCATGCCGTTCCCGGTGATTACGCCATGACTGTGGTGATTGACGCGGATCGGACGACGATTATGTCGTCCAACGGATGCGGTGATGGCAGTCGAGTGGGGAAGACATGCGGGGAGGGTGTGCTCTCCTCGGGTTTCGGACTGCGTGACCTGTCGAATATCGTTCGCAATGCCGGAGGCACTGCCGAATGGTGCACGGAGGATGGCGAATGGTCCATCGCGATAGAACTACCGTGGGCCAAAGTCTGCCCATTCGTATGATTATTGCGGGCGCGGCATTGCCGCGCCTTTTTTTATCTTTGCGGTATGAGTGTTTCATTAGTGCGCCAACAGCTGTCCAGAACGCTCCGAAGTTGGAGATTCCCTGCCATCGCCGGCATCGGAATAGTGCTGATAGCGCTGAATTATTGGACGACATTTCACGCCACATTCGTATTACCGGAATCCGAGCCCACGTTCCTCCGCTACATGATGCTGTTCAGCGATGTGGGCGCCGGTGGTGCCATATATTGCATGCTGTTGCCGTGCATCGCGGCTTTGGCTGGTGGCGGACTGTACTCGGATGAGAAGAACAGCGGCCGTTTGCGTATGATGCTCACCCGTACTGGGCGGCGCGACGTGCTGCGCTCATCGTTTTGTGCCGGATTTGTGCTGGGAGGATTGGGTGGGGTTCTTCCTCTGCTGCTCAATCTGGTGATCGCGGTTATTCGTCAGCCGCACATGTCGTTTATCGATGGCGTCGATCATATTGCGACGAACCCGTATTTCACGTACTACCCGGTCATCCGGGCGGACTCATGGCTGTATCCCCTATACGAAACCAGCCAGCCGCTGATGTTGGTGGTTGTCTTCGCGCTGATATTCATGCTTTCCGGAGCGTATGCCTGCCTTGCGATCGGCGCGTCGGCGTTCATCGGGAAACGATACGTGGAGATACTGGTTCCTTTTGCGGTGTCGTTGCTGATCTGGCTGTTGCCTGCGATTCTGCCGTTGCGTGCCCAGTTGGTCGCCAACGAATTCAGCCAGGTGGTTTTCCTGAATTTCAGCGCCGATTCCGGATCCTATGGCGTATGGGGCGCTGGGGCCAACGTAATGCTGTTTCTTATTCTTGCTGGAGCATTGTATGAGATTGAACTTCGCAGAGATGCTCTATGAATGGCGGCACTTATGGAGATTCTCTCCGCTGTGGGAGAGGGCGCTGTGCGCCGTGGTTGTCGTATTGTCATCGTTGCGCATGGTGGCATATGTTCCGCAATCGCTGGCAGCGGGGAACGTGGTTGGAGGCTTTCTTAGCCCCACGTTTTGGGGTGTGTGGGTCGCGCCGACTTTCATATTCCTGCTGTGGTTTGGTACGGTGGACCGTTCGCCGATGGAATTGACGAGACGTTCCGCCTCTTCGCAATCGCGTGTCAACAACGCGTGGCTATGGTGTGCGGCGGCGTTGGTTTCCTGCTATTACAGTGCGTTCTATGCGGTGCTGTGCCGGGCGATGAGTAAGGGCGCATTGCCGTCCGCAAACGGCTTCTGGCCGTTGTGGCTGTTCGTGCAGACGCTACTCGCCTTGGTCGTGCTTGGATCGGTGATGCACCTCATGATTGCCTTTGGCGTTGCGTGGGGGCGGGTGATGCCCGTGATGCTCGCCGCCGTGGTGCTGCTTCCGTGGGCTTTGACCGGCTTGCCTGATATTTGGCTGGAGTTGGCGTTTTTCTTTTCCTACCCCATGCCGGGCGATATCCGTATGGCGATCGGCGTCAAATGCCTGGTTTTCATCGTGGTGTACCCGGTGCTTTCGATATCGAACAGGGCGGTGTGCGGGCGAAAAGACCATATGAAAGGTGGTTCGCTGTGAGTAGGGCCATGCAACGGGTCGTATGCCGTGGCCTTCTGTGCGTTCCGTATGCCGCTGTGGTTTTCGAATATTTGATTCGAGAACCTTCGAAATCGGTTTTCCTCGGATGCTTCGGCAATGCGGACGATACTGGCGACTGGCCGTTGCTCGCCAATAGGGTGCCTCTGGCGTTTCTGGTATTTGGCATGCTGATCATCATGGAATGGCCCTGCTCGATTTTGCTGTCGAATAACGCGATGGCATGCATACGGAGGCGTGGCGTGTGTAGGAAAGTCTGGCGTTATCTGATTCGTCTGGTTGCATATTGCCTGGCTTTCACCGGTGTTCCGCTGCTGTTGACGGCGAGCGCCATCGGAGGATGGGGCGAAGGGGGCTCTCTGATAGGTACTGCCGTCTGTGCGGCATTGCAATTGTTGCTTGTCATCGCAATCCGTGATGTGGGGATACTTCTCGGCAATCGTGCGGCAGGATATGTCGCGGCTCTGATGCTCTGCGTGATCCTGGAGTCGGTGAAGCCGGTTGAATCATGGCTGATGACCGACTCGTTTTGCGGATTGCCGTATTGGCTGATCGTCTTCAACCTTGCCGCGATGACGGTCATCGCTTCCTTCGTACCGCTATGCAGGCGGATGGAAATCATCTGAAGTTATCAAAGGAGAGAAACCATGTATGTTGAGGTCCATGAGTACACCAAGGTAATCAAGCGTAAAACCGTGCTCGACCGTGTGGATTGCGGGTTCGAACGCGGCGAGATCTATGGGTTGGTGGGGCCAAACGGTTCCGGCAAGACCATGCTTCTGCGAGCGATATGCGGTTTCATCCGGCCTACCGACGGGCGGGTGCTCATTGGAGGCAAGCCGGTGGTGTTCAATGAGGCGTTGCCGGAGAAAATCGGCGTGCTCATCGAGCATCCCGGGTTCATCGGGGCGGATACGGCTTGGGGGAACTTGAACTATCTTGCCGGACTTGACGGTGGGTTTGATGAGGCGGAGACGGAACGGCTTATGAGGGTGTTTGGTTTGTGGCAGCATCGCGATGACAAGGTGAAATCGTTCTCGCTGGGCATGCGTCAGAAGTTGGCGATTGTGCAGGCGCTTATGGAGCATCAGCGTCTGATTCTGCTTGATGAACCGATGAATGGGTTGGATCGTGAATCCGTGGCGGCGTTTCAGCAGGAGATGAGACGGCAGAAGGAGCGTGGAAACGCGGTGATTATCGCCTCGCATCAGGGAACGGAGTTGCAGGAGATCGCCGACCATACCTTGTATGTGGAAAATGGCCGGGTTATGAGCTGATTGCTGAAGGTGTGCGTGCCCGACAGAAGGGTGCAAGGGGATTCGGGCGGGGCGTCGCCATCTGTCTACGCTGACTGGGCGTAAGCGTAGCGAGTTGGCGATGCCTTCCCGGTTCGGCTACGCTGACGGCTTCCCAGCGTAGCCATATGGCGAGGCGGCCTTCCCGACCGCCCCACGTCGCTTCCGGCACGTGGGGCGGTTGGCTGCTAGGGTGGTGGATTATGCCGGGAATGATTCTGAAAGAGGATGTGGAAAAGGTGCGCGCGGCCGCGGACCTTTACGACATCGTATCCGCCTCCGTTTCGCTCAAGCCTTCGGGAACCGGGACCTTCGTCGGATTGTGCCCCTTCCATGACGAGAAGACCGGCAGCTTCAACGTGCGTCCCGCGCTCGGCGTGTGGCATTGCTTCGGCTGCGGTCTGGGCGGCGACGTCTTCAAGTTCGTGGAGGAGCAGGAGAACATCGACTTCCGCGAAGCGGTGGAACTGCTGGCGGACAAATACCATATCGAACTGCATTACGAGCAGAACGGTTCCAAACGCGCCGAACACTCCGGTTCCAAACGCGCCAGGCTGCTGGAGGCGAACGAGGCCGCCCAACGGTTCTTCGTCAGCCAGATCATGACGAAGGAGGCACTCGCCGCACGCAAGCTGCTTGGTGGGCGCACTTTCACGCAGGCTGATTGCGAGCGCTTCGGCTGCGGGTATGCGCCGCAGGGTTGGGATAATCTGGTGCGTCATCTCGCGTCGCAGGGGTTCACGCAACAGGAGATGCTGGACGCCGGTTTGGCCAGGCAGGGTCAGCGTGGCATTTACGACTATTTCCGTGGGCGTGTCACTTGGCCGATCCGCGATTCGACGGGCCGTACGCTCGGGTTCGGTGCGCGCAAACTGTATGAGGACGATCAGATCGCCGCGAAGTACATCAACACTCCGGACACGCAGCTGTACCACAAGAACCAGGTGTTGTACGGCATCGATCTGGCCAAGCAGGCCATTGTGAAGAAGCGTCAGGCCGTGATCGTCGAAGGGTATACCGATGTGATGGCCATGCATCTGGCCGGCGTGGATACGGCGATCGCCACCTGCGGTACCGCGTTCGGCGAGGAGCACGCGAAGATCGTGCGCAGGCTGGTGGCGGATGATTCGATGGGCGCGATCCAGCTGGTGGGCCCGCGGAAGGTCGACGGTCAGCCGATCAGTTCGCGCATCGTGTTCACGTTCGATGGCGACGCCGCCGGTCAGAAGGCCGCGTTGCACGCGTTCGGTCTGGATCCGGCGTTCCTGTCGCAGACGTTCGTGGCGGTGGCCGAGAACAATCTCGACCCGTGCGATCTGCGCATCGAACAGGGTGATGAGGCGGTTCGCGCGCTCGTCACCAATGCGAAACCCCTGTACGATTTCGTCATCGACGCCGCGATCGAGCGTTTCGACACCAGTTACAGTACGGGTCGTCTGGGCGCGGTCAAGGCCACGGCCCCGCTGATCGCGCAGATCCGCGACCGTTCGCAGGTCGACCTGTATATGCGGCAGGCGGTCAGACGTATCGGCGGCATCGATCTGGACATGATGCGCCGTGAGGTGGAGCGTTGCAAGCGGCAGATGCATGTGCGTGACGAGGACGCGTATGCGCCGAAACGCCGTTTCTCCTCCCCGCAGCGGGATGACAGGAGCATGACGCCCGAACGCAGGCGGCTTATCGAGCGTGGGAATGCGGAACGGCAGACGTTCTACCGTATGGATGATGCCGTGTTCATCGCCGAAGAGCAGTTCATGGCCGTGCTCATCCAGATTCCCAACGCCATCAACCGCGAATGGTTCGCCTCGTTGACGCCGTCCAGTTTCGAAACCCCGATTTTCCGTACGCTGTTCCAGGCGGTGGCCGCGGCCGGCGGTCTGCCGGAGGTCACCACCCCGCAAGGGCTGTGGATGCATAATCTCACCAAGGCGGGTGGTCCGATGCTTGAATCGGCGATCAACGAGCTGGCCGTCATGCCGTTGCCGCTTGCGGACGGTTCCGCGAATGGCGACGGCTCCGGGAACGGGGGAGCGCAGAACGGTATGCAGGGGCCCGCGCCGGCGACCAAGGCCGAATTGCAGTACGCTTCGGAACTGCTCGCCCGCTTGCTGGATATGAGTCTGATGCGTCGCATCGCCTCGGCCAAGGCGCGTATGTCGCGTTTGCCGGATGGCGAGGAGAAGATCGCGCTGCTCGGCACGATCACGTCCATGGAGGCGTCGCGTAAGAACCTGCAGAATCAGGTGCACGGCAATAACGTGGACTGAATCGGCAGATTGCAGATTCGACAGATTCGACAGATTCGCTTGAATCGTCGGGTTCGCATCGGATAGTCAACAGTTGCATAACGGCTGTCCCAACAGTTGCCCGGCGGTTGTCTATCAGGTGGCTGAGGGGTGGACGGCGGGTGAACCGCCAGCAACGCCGGAGTGACGTGTAGGCATGGCATCGAGTAAAGTAAGTACGGCATTTGAAAAGAAAGCCCGTGGCACACAAGGGGTGTGCCACGGGAGTGCATGGAGGAATGGATGCGGCATTTGGTGGTCAACGTCCTGAAGAATGAGACCATTCTCGTCGTTGCTTCTATACTCGCGTTGATCTCGTGCTTCATCGTTCCCCCGGACGGTGAATACGCGGGGTACATCCACGCTAGCACCATCTCGCAGCTGATCTGCCTTATGATCGTGGTCTGTGGTTTTCAGCGCATCGGCGTGTTCCGCATCATCGGCTCGCGTCTTCTGGAGCATGTGGGAAGTCTGCGTGGATTGGTGGTCACACTGGTATCGCTGACGTTCTTCTCCGCGATGCTCATCACCAACGATGTCGCCCTGGTGACCTTCGTCCCCTTCGCCGTGGCGGTGCTGCTCATGGCGGACATGGGTGAGAGAACCATATTGGTGGTCACGCTGATGACCATCGGCGCGAATGTGGGCAGTATGCTCACGCCGATCGGCAACGCGCACAACCTGTACCTCAAGGCGCTCACCGGCATGCCGGCGGGCGAGATGATCGGCATCATGGCACCGTATTCCGCGTCCGCCGCGGTGCTGCTGCTCATCGTCATCTTCTTCGCCTTCCCCAAACTCCCCGTTTCCGAGCTCAGCAATCTGGAAACCGGCGTGCTCGCCCCCGAACGCGGCAAGCATCAGCCCGACGAGATTCGCATCACCGGTTACGGTGCGGGCTATGGCGGTTGGCGTACCGTGGTGTACGCGGTGCTGTTCATCGTCTGCTTGCTGGCGGTGTCTGATTTCATCCCGCTGTGGGTGATGTGCGTGATCGTCGTGGCCACCTTCCTGGTGACCGACCGTCGCGTGTTCCGTTACGTGGATTGGGGCTTGCCGCTCACGTTCTGCATGTTCTTCATCTTCATCGGGAATATGAAGCGTGTACCCGAGTTCTACCAGCTGGCCCAGTCGCTGGTCGGCGGCCACCCGCTGGAGGTCGCCGTCGTGTCCAGCCAGGTGATCAGCAACGTGCCTACCACGCTGCTGCTGTCCGGCTTCTGCGACCAGTGGCGTCCGCTTATCATCGGCACGAACCTCGGCGGCATGGGCACCCTGATCGCGTCCATGGCTTCGCTCATCTCCTACAAGAACGTGGTGCGCCAGTATCCGGACCGCAAGGGCCGCTATCTCGCCGTGTACAGCGCGGTGAACGTGCTGTTCCTCATCGTTCTCGTCGGATTGAGCTGGATCATCGAGTAACGGGCAAGGCGAGTAAGGGGCGCCGCAAGGGGTCTGGCATGAGGACCGCGTGTGTGCGCCGGGCGTGGAGGAACGCAGTCCGGAATACGGAAAACAGGCACATGCGCAGCGTGTCTATTTATATACCCCCCATTATGATGGGTGTGGTTTGGCCCCGTAGCTCAGCTGGATAGAGCATGTGACTTCTAATCTCAGGGTCGCCGGTTCGAGCCCGGCCGGGGTCACGATTGGTCCTTGGAATCCAATGATTCCAAGGACTTTTGCGTATTGTCCAATTTTCATGCGGCGTATTTGTGCGTGACGGCGGGTGCCGGTCACCTCGCTTCCTGCGGGGGAGGGAAGGGCTTGCCGGGGCGGCACCCGTTCCGGTCGTTCTGGCAACGTTTGCACCATGAGGGCCGTGTTTGCGCCGACAGGCGGACGGATATACGAAACGTCGCGCAGTATTCGGGTATAGTGGGCTGCGCAACGAAGCTTTTGGCCATTCGAAAAGGGGCATCGCATGACTGCAAACCATACCGAATCCAATGCGGCGGGCACCAGAGAACCCGCACTCGACCAGCCGTACCCGAACATCTCCTTCAAGGAAGCATACGTACGCATGTTCAAGAAGTGGCGTGTGTTCTCCGGACGCGCGTCCCTCGCCGAATACTGGTGGTCCGTGCTGTACATCTGGGCGGTGAACGCCATATTCCTGGTGATGTATTTCTTCTACGATAGCTTCGAATACGCGCTTGTGGGATGGCTGATAGTCGTCATCATCCCGAAGCTCGCGCTCACCGTGCGCCGCTTGCATGACGCCGATATGCCGGGCTGGTGGGCCGCGCTGCCGTGGGTGGTCGGTCTTATCGGCGGGTGGCTGACGGCTTCGCCCGTCGCCAAGGTGATCATCGCGCTGGGCATCACCGACCCGGTGCAGTTCGCGGGGACCGCGTTCAAGGGCGCGATACAGCAGATCGGCGGCGGTTCGACCGCGGTGGTGATCATCGGCATACTGCTCATGGTCGCCGCGGTGGCCGGGCAGATTGCGCTGGGCTTGAGGCCGAGCAAGCCGGAAGGCGCACGATACGACAAGTAGTCGCGGAACCTTACCGAACCAAATATATGGGCGGTGTGGATGCAATTCCACACCGCCCATATGCGTACAGGCCGGTTGCGCCGGCAGAAGTCGGGAGCGTTGTCAGTCGCCGTCAGTCGCCGACGATCGTGGAGACGATGCCCGAAACGATCGAAATGATGATGGAGGCGAGCACCGACCACCAGAATCCACGCACGTTCACGCCCACGTCGAACAGGCTGATCGCCAGCCAGGAGGCGAGCCGCATGAACAGCCAGTTGATGATAAGCGATACGATGCCGAGACTCAGCACGGAGAACGGCAAGGCGATCATATGCACGACCGGTTTGATGGAGGCGTTGATCAGCGCCATGAACAGGGCGAACGCGGCGATGCCGAGCACCGGCGGGTTGCCGACGACCTCCATGCCGGGAAGCAGCAGCACCGTCACGGCGACCGCGACGGTCATAACGAACCAACGAGTGATGAAATGAGCCATAGGCACCATCGTAGAACCGGATGCGCGCCGTTCCGCCCCGTCGGCGTGCGGAAATCGTGTGGGATTCCTTGGACTGCCTGAAAACTAGTCGATCAGACCCAGCACCGCGTCGACCACCGATTCGACGGTAAGCCCGTAGCGCTCGTCCAGTTCGTCCAACGGCACGCGATCGGTGAACTCCTTGATCGCGCCGAACGTCAACACATGCGGGGCGACGGCGCGCGGCAGACGGCGGTTGGCGCAATAGGCGGCGACCTTCTCGCCCCAGCCACCCTCACTCTGGCCGTCCTCAAGCGCGACGATCAGACGATGGGATTCCATGATGGCATCCAACGCATCCTCATCTAACGAACCGAACTGACGCGGATCGACCACGGTCGCGTCGAACGGCAACGCATCCGCCGCCTGCAACGCCAACGGCAGCGTATTGCCCAACCCCAGAATCGCCACTTCGGAACCATGACGCACGGTATGCCAGCGCAGCCAATCGGCGCCGGCAGCCCCACGGCTTTCACACGTCGCCCGGTACACGCTTTGCGCATCCGCCGCAAGCACCGTCTCGCCGGGCACACGAATCATAATCGGGTCGGAATGCGCCGAATCACGGCGGGCCGGATCGGTGGCCCAGTCGAGCATACCGAGGAAATCGTACCCGCTCGTGGGAGCCAAGCAGATCAGCCCCGGAATATTGCCGAACATGGCGATGTCATACGCGCCGGAATGCGTGTTGTCCGAACCGGACAGGCCGCTCAGGAACGACAGCAGTGTGACCGGCTGGCGGTTCAACGCCATCTCCTGGAAGAACTGGTCGTAGGCACGTTGGAAGAACGATGCCGTGGTCGCCACAACGGGCGTGCCACCGGCCCGGGCGATGCCGGCGGCGAACGCCACCGCATGGGACTCGGTGATGCCGGTATCCACATAATGCGAACCCGCGCGCTCGCGGAATTCACGGGTGATGCCGTTGGAACCCGGCGTGGCGGGGGAGATGACGGTCAGCCCCGGCTCCGCCGCGAAACGGCGTTCCAGCGCGGCCATGGCGAGTTTGCCGTAATACTTGCGCGGGTCATCCGGCTTGCCCAGCGCGGCGTCCGGCGTCTGCCAGTGCGAAGCCTCGCAACGCCCGGCATGCGGTTCGCTGCCCGACAGGTCGCAATGATCCACCTCATGGCGGTCGTCGGCGGCGGGCAGACCAAGCCCCTTAAGCGTATGGATGTGCACCACGACCGGGTGGTCGATGTCCTTCACCTCGGTGAACGCTTCGACCAGCGCCGTCACGTCATTGCCTTGCTCGACATACCGGTAGTCAAAGCCGAACGCGTTGAAGATATTGGGCTGCGCGGTGCCGCCCGATTCGCGCAGACGGGCCAGCGGACCATACATGCCGCCGAAATCCTCGGCGATCGACATCTCGTTGTCGTTGAACACGATGATGAGGTTGCCGCCTTGCTCGGCGACATTGTTCAACCCTTCGAACGCCACGCCGGAACTGAGCGAGCCGTCGCCGATCACGGCGATGACATTGCCTTTCTCGCCACGGGCATCACGCGCCTTCGCCAAACCGCAGGCCAGGGAGATGGAGGTACCGGTGTGACCGAGCACGAACTGGTCATGCTCGCTTTCCTCCGGATTCGTGAAACCGGTGGTTTCGCCGGCGCGGGCCGGATCGAGATAGGCCTGCGCACGGCCGGTCAGCATTTTGTGCACGTAGCTTTGATGCGACACATCGAACACGATGCGGTCGCGGGGGGAGTCGAACACGCGGTGCAGGGCGACGGTGGCCTCCACCAAACCGAGATTGGAACCGATATGCCCGCCATGACGATGCCCATAGCCGAGCAGCGTTTCGCGGATTTCGGCGCACAGATCGGGCAGCTGATCGCCTCTCAGGGCCTTCACATCATCAGGTCCCGTGATGCTTCGCAACAGCCCATCGGTCATGTGCCTTCTCCTTCTCGTGCGGTATTTCGGTGTTCCTCACTCCAAATGGCACATCATACAGTCGCGGGCGGCGCAGCGCCCGACGATTCCGCAAATGCTTCCAATTTTCCCCACATACGGGGGTGCCTTCCCAATGACTGGCGGCGAGGGTAGAGTGAGAGCGTATTCTCAATAAACGGAGGTAAATGATAATGAGCGAAAGCACGCCCGAGGTTGCCGTGGTCATGGGCTCTTCCAGCGATTGGGAGACGATGAAGCACGCCTGCGAGGTCCTCGACCAGTTCGACGTCCCGTACCACAAGCAGGTCATTTCCGCCCATCGCACGCCGGAACTGATGGGCGAATTCGCTCACGCCGCACGCGGTAACGGATTCAAGGTCATTATCGCCGGAGCGGGCGGCGCCGCCCACCTTCCCGGCATGATCGCCGCGCAGACCACGCTCCCCGTCATCGGCGTGCCGGTGCGCTCTCACGCCCTGTCCGGCTGGGATTCGCTGCTGTCCATCGTGCAGATGCCGGGCGGCATTCCCGTGGCCACCACCGCGGTCGGCAACTCCGGCGCCACGAACGCCGGCCTGCTCGCAGTCTCCATCCTGTCCACCACCGACGAGCGTCTCGCGCAGGCGCTGCAGGACTACCGTGATTCGCTGAAGGAGAAGGTGGCGGAATCCAATGCCCAGCTTGTCTGAAGAAACCAACGGGCGCGTTGAACGCCTGATGCCCGGCTCGACCATCGGCATCATCGGCGGCGGGCAGCTCGGCCGCATGATGGCGCTGTCCGCGCGATACATGGGCTTCAAGGTCGGCGTGCTCGACCCGACCCCCAACTGCCCGACCGCGCAGGTCGCCGACTTCCAGATCACCGCGGAATACGACGACAGAACCGCCATCCACGATCTGGCCGTCAAATCCGACGTGCTCACCTACGAATTCGAGAACGTGGACGCCGACGCCATCGACGAAGTGCGTGGCCTGGCCGCCGTCCCGCAGGGCACCGACCTGCTGCGCGTCACGCAGGACCGCGTGAACGAGAAGCGGTTCATCAACGAGCATGGCACGCCGACCGCACCGTGGCGTGAAGTCAACAATTTCGACGAGCTTGATGCCGCGTTGGATGAGATCCACTACCAGGCGGTGCTCAAAACCCGTTCCGGCGGCTACGACGGCCATGGGCAGACCGTGCTCAGGTCGGACGCCGATCTTGAACGCGTGCGCGCCCGCGGCGACCGTGGCGGCGGTTTCCCGCCGAGCATTCTCGAAGGCTTCGTGGACTTCGCGTTCGAGGCGAGCATCCTCGTGTCCGGCAACGGCAAGGATTACGTCACGTTCCCGATCGTGCGCAACGAGCATCGCAACAACATCCTGCACATGACCATCGCGCCCGCCGAAGTGAGCGAGGAAGTCGCCCGTAAGGCGCATGAGCTCGCGCTGCGCCTGGCCAAGGGTTTCGAACTCGCCGGCACGCTCGCCATCGAACTGTTCATCACCAAGGATGACGAGGTGATCGTCAACGAGCTCGCTCCGCGCCCGCACAATTCCGGGCATTACACCATCGAAGCCTGCTCGTTCGACCAGTTCGACGCGCATGTGCGCGGCATCGCCGGCTGGCCTCTGGAACAGCCGAAGCTGCTGAGCCCCGCCGTCATGGTCAACGTGCTCGGCCAGCATGTGGAGCCGACGCGCGCGCTGATCGCCACACACCCCGAGTGGAACGTGCACGATTACGGCAAGGCCGAAGTCCGTCACGACCGCAAGATGGGTCATATCACAGTGCTCTCCGACGACACGGCCGCCACGGTCGAAGCACTTGAGGAAACCGGCTGCTGGGCCGATCTCGACCCGCAGGCTGCGGGCGAGGCGTGATGCCGGCGATGGTGGAGCATATCGAACGGCAAACCAAGCAGAAGGATGCGATCAGGAACCAACTTGCGGGCTGCGAGGAGTTCATCTCCGCGCAGGATCTGCACCGCAGCCTGCAGGATTCCGGCATCCGCATCGGCTTGGCGACCGTATACCGGCAGTTGAACTCCTTGGCCGAATCCGGCGCGGTGGACACGATCCGGCTGGACGGCCAGCAGCTGTTCCGTCTGTGCGGTGACGACGCGCATCATCATCACATGGTGTGCACCAACTGCGGGCGTACCGTGGAGATCGAATCGCCGGGGGAGAGTTGGCTCCGAGGCATCGCGGAAAAGCACGGGTTCACCATCAAAAGCCACACCATAGAGGTGTTCGGCCTGTGCTCGGATTGCCGTAGGAGCGCGGAACACGGTGAATGAACTGTGGCTGATTCGCATGGGCACGGGTATGGTCCGCGCCCATGCACTACGCTGAGAGAACGCAAGAGGGAATAGAAGAACAGTCAAGAGGGCCTTTGCTGTGCCCCGCACATGATGCGTTAGCAAGCGAGTATTCGATTCGAACGAAGAGAAGCGTATGGAAAACCAAGAAGCAAAGATCACATTGAAACGCCCTCGGAAGCCGTTCCCGGGCTGGTTGTACGGCGTCCTGTTCATCCTGTTCGACGCCCTCGGCGTGGGTGTGCTGGAATGGGGCGTGAGCGCGACGTCCCGCGTCAAACTCTCCAGTCCCACCATCGGTTGGGGTTTCGCCACCAAAATGTGGACGAATTTGAACTTCGTCGCCGTGCTGAATCTGCTGATATGCGGCATCGTCTACTTGATTCTGCTCATGATCTGCAACCGATTCTGGGTCGCCACGCCGATCTATCTGGCGATTGCGATCATCATCGCGGTCATCGAGCATTTCAAGATCGTCATCCGCTATGAGGCGATCCTTCCGTCCGACCTGAGTTTCCTGAAATCCGATACAGGCAACCTTATGAGCTTCATGCCGGCCGGTGCGCACTGGATCATCCTCGGTGCGGTCGCCGGATTCCTCGTGTTGCTCGCCCTGTGCCTGTGCCTCAATCATCTCGACACCCGTCGCGGCCGCATGTTCCGTTCCTCCGATCGTCGCACCGCCCTGATGAACGCCTCGGCGCGCATCCTGCTGGTGATCCTTCCCGCGGGATTCCTCGGCGCATACGCCATGCAGGCCGGAACCGTGGGCTCCTGGGCCAACAACTTCAACCTCGCCATGGGCGATCAGGCGTCCATGTGGGATTCCGTGTACGATGCGCAGCGCAACGGCCCGATCGTCTCCTTCCTGCGCCAGCTCAACCCGAAGGTGATGGAGAAGCCCAGCGACTATTCCGAAGCGACGATGAAGAAGGTGGCCGAACGGTACAGTAAGGCCGCCGATACCATCAACGCCAAGCGCACCGCCAACCTGAACGATTCGACCGTGGTGTACGTGCTGTCCGAATCCTTCTCCGACCCGAGCCGCGTGCCGGGCCTGAAGGTCAACAAGGATTCCATGCCGAACATCCGCAAGATCAAGGAACATACGACTTCCGGCTACATGCTGTCGTCCGGCTACGGCGGCGGCACCGCCAACCTCGAATACATGGGCCTGACCGGCATGAGTATGGCCAACTTCGACTCCTCGCTGTCCAGCCCCTACCAGCAGTTGGTGCCGGGCCAGCATTGGACGCCGACCGTCAACCAGCTGTGGGGAGCGCCGAAGAACTCCATCGGCGTGCACCCGTACGAGTCCTCGATGTACTCGCGTGCCACCAACTATAAGAAGTTCGGCTTCTCGCACTTCTACACGCTGACCGGCCCGGACATCATCTCCCATCAGGACAAGCTGGGTACCAGCCCGTACGTCTCCGACGCCGCCGCCTATGAGAGCACCCTGGAGGAGCTGCGCAAGACCAAGGGCAACCAGTTCATCCAACTCATCACCATGCAGAACCACATGCCGTACCACGATTGGTACCCGAACAACGAGTTCACCGCCGAATCCACCACGGGAACCCCGTTGGGCAAGAGCGAGAAGGAATCGATCCAGACCTACCAGAAGGGCGCCGCGATCACCGACAAGGAGACCAAGAAGTTCCTCGAGCAGCTGGATAAGATCGACAAGCCCATCACCGTGGTCTTCTACGGCGACCATCTGCCGGGCATCTATTCGACGGCCAGCGCGGATGCGAACAATTCGCTTGCGCTGCACCTGACCGATTACTTCATCTGGTCGAACAAGGCGTCCTCGTCGCAGGGCAACAAGGTGGAGAACAGCGAGTACACCTCGCCGAACTTCTTCATGGCGCAGGCGGCCGAGCATATGGATGCCAAGGTGTCGCCGTTTATCGCGTTCCTGACCAAGATGCACGGGAAGATCTCCGCCATGGAGCCTCCGGTGGTCAACCAGATCCAAGGCTGGCAGCGCATTCCCGAAGGCCAGAGCCTGTACCTGGATTCGTCGGGCAAGCCGATGGTCGAAAGCGATTTCGACAAGGAGACCCAGCAGCTGGTCGACGACTACAAGCTGATCCAGTACGACATCACCACGGGCAAGAACTATCTGAAGGATCTTGGGTTCATGGACCTGCCGAAACAGTGATGTTGTCATGCCGGCTGCGCTGCCCGTGAGACTTGTGATGTCTGTGATGTCTGTGATGACGGGCGGTGCGCTGGGGCGATGATGATGCGTGGGGCGCTTCGCCGGCTGCGAGCCGGGAGGCGCCCCTTAGCGTATGCGTATGCGCCCGATATGCGCCGTTTTTTGTATGTGCCGAATGGCGGTTTTTCGGTGAGTTAAACGTTTTACCGGCGGTATGCTGGTGAGGAAACGAGATTTTTGCCGTGCGCCTGGCGGGCGGGAACAGGCCCATGCCCGGCGGCTCATGGCGAACGGTTGCGAAACGGCAAAGGGGGCGGACCATGGCGGTCAGGGCAACATTGAAGGATGTCGCAGCTGCTGCTGGGGTGTCGCCGGCGACGGTGTCGCTGGTGCTCAACGGCAGGCCGGTGCGGATTTCGGAGGAACGGCGCGAGCGTGTTCTGCAGGTCGCCGCGTCGATGCATTACCGGGCCAATCAGGCGGCCCGATCGTTGGTCACGCGCCGTTCGAACATGGTGGGGCTTGTGGTTCCCGACATCGAGAACATGTTCTTCTCCTCACTGTTCAAAACCTTGGAGGATGTGGCCATACGCGACGGCTATTCGTTGATCGTGGCCAACAGCGACGATTCGCGCGAACGTGAGCATGCGCTGATCACCGGCGTGGCGGCGCGTGGCGTCGACGGTCTGTTCCTCGTACCCGCTTTGGAATCGTGCGCGGATGGCGAGGCGCTGCGGCGCGATGTGAAGGAATGCCCGTGCCCGGTGGTGTTCGTGGATCGCCTGGTGGATGCCGGGTACTGCGATGGCGTGGGCGTGGATAACGCGGAAGGCGGCAGGCTGGCGGCCGAGGCGCTGCTCGCGTCCCTTGGCGTGGATGCCGAGGGGCAGCCGATTCCCGGTGCCGGTGCGGCTGGGGGAGCTGGGGGATTGCGGCCCGGGAAGATCGGCTGCATCGGCGTCGAACGCCCGGACGGCATGGTCGACCATAGACTCCAAGGCTTCATCGAGGCGTTGCAGCGTGCGGGCGTACCGCTTGACGACGATTGCATGGCGATGGGCGATTACCGGTATTCGAGCGGATACGAGGCTGCGGACAGGCTGTTGGATGCCGGCGTGACCGCGGTGTTCTGCGCGAACGACCTGATGGCGATGGGTTTGCGCAAACGTGTGGAGGAGCGAGGGCTGCGTGTGCCTGAGGATGTGTCGATCGTGGGTTACGACGATATTCTGGCGCGCTTCGGCCTGTCGAACGATCTGACCACGATCTCGCAGAACGTGGACGCGTTGGCGGCGGAATGTTGGGACGTGCTCAAACGCAGGTTCGACGATCAGCATGCGCCGCTGCATGTCGGCATGATCACGCCGCATCTGGTCTCGCGTTCCACGGTGAGCGGGCGGTGAGGATTCGCGGATGTTCGGGGTTCCGGGCGTCCGCGAATCGTTGTTCCGGCTTGCCGGTAGTTCGCTCCACGCAATGCGGCGAAAATGGTGATTTTCCTTGGAAAATAAGGCGACACGCTGTGCTTTGTCAAATTGATAAAACGTTTTATCATAAAGGGAGCGTCACACGTATTTCCCTAACGGAGTGACGGGGCCATCAAAGTTGAAAGGCGAACTCCAATGAAGAAACTCATCCTTGATCTTGACACCGGTGTCGACGACGCTCTGGCCATCTCGTATGCGCTGGGCAGCCCCGAAGTCGAACTCATCGGCATCACCGGCACCTACGGCAACGTCCTGGTCGAGCAGGGCGTGCGCAACGCACTCGCGATCACCGATCTGCTCGGTCACCCGGAAGTGAAGGTCTACCAGGGCCTGCCGCACTCCAGCACCACCGAATCCTTCTCCGTCCTGCCCATCTCCGCGTTCATCCACGGCGAGAACGGCATCGGCGACGTCGACATCCCCGACTCCAACCGTTCCGTCGAAACGCAGTCCGCGGTCGATTTCATCATCGACGCGGTCAAAACCTACGGCAAGGACCTCGTCTACGTGCCGACCGGCCCGATGACCAACATCGAGGCGGCGCTCAAGAAGGCCCCGGAAATCAAGGATGAGATCGGCCAGATCGTGCTCATGGGCGGCGCGCTCACCGTTCCCGGCAACTGCAACGCCTGCATGGAAGCCAACATCTCCCAGGATCCGGAAGCCGCCGACTACCTGTTCCGTTCCGGCGCCCCGACCACCATGATCGGCCTCGACGTCACCCTCCAGACGCTCCTCACCTACAAGGAAACGCAGCGCTGGCGCGACCTCGGCACCAAGGCCGGCACCTTCCTGGCCGACATGACCGACTTCTACATCAAGGCCTACGAGACCACCTCCCCGCATCTGGGCGGATGCGGCCTGCACGACCCGCTGGCAGTGGGCGTCGCCGTCGATCCGACCCTCGTCACCACGCTCGACATCAACATGAAGGTCGATCTGGAAGGCCCCACCCGCGGCCGCACCATCGGCGACGAAACCCGCCTCAACGACCCGGTCAAGACCATGAAGGTCGCTGTCGGCGTCGACGTGCCGCGCTTCCTCGACGAGTTCATGACCCGCATCACCAATCTGGCGAAGAACGCCGATTGAGCCACAGAGACACGTATTAGGAACGGAAAGAGAGAACGACCATGACCAACGAAACCACCGGCGTCGCGCCGAAGGATCCGTTCGACGACCCGGTCACCAGCAATAAGATGGCCATCCGGGCCCTGATCCCGCTGCTTATCACCTTCGTGCTTGGCACCCTGTGCCTGCAGGGCTTCAACCTGGTATTCCAGCAGGTCGGCGCCGATGTGGGCGCACCCGCCCAGGCATCCCTGATCACCGCGTTCCCGAGCATCGTGCTCGGCATCGTGTGCTTCATCTACGGCTCGCTGGGCGACTTCGTGTCGCTGCGCAAGCTCGTCACCGTCGGCCTGGTCACCCTGTTCGTGGGGTCCCTGTTCGGCTTCATCGCCAACTTCTTCTTCACCGCGAACCTGTGGACCGTCATCATCGCAAGAGTCCTGCAAACCGCAGGCGAGCAGGTGGCCGGTTCCGCCTTCCTGGTGGTGGCGACCAAGTATCTGCGTAACGATCTCAAGGTGATCTTCTTCGGACTGTTCACCGCCGCCTACCAGCTGTCCGCCTCCATCGGCGTGTTCGCAGCCGGTATGCTCAGCTCCATCGCATGGCAGTACCTGTTCCTCATCCCCTCGGTGACCATCCTGTTCCTGCCCATCCTGCTCAAGACGCTGCCGTCCAAGAGCGGCAACGGACAGAAGGTCGACGGCTTCGGCTTCGTGATCTTCGGCTTCGCCACCGCGTTCCTCACCCTGTTCTTCTCCTACATGGCATGGTGGATGCTGCTGGTGTCCGTGCTGCTGTTCGTGGCGTTCGGCTTCTACATCAACAAGGCCTCCAACCCGTTCATCACCCCGGCGTTCTTCAAGAACACCCGCTGGCTGCGTGCCATCTGCCTGATCCTCGTGTTCTACTTCGTGAACTACGCGCTGAGCCCGATCTTCAACGCCATCGGCACCAACATCTACGGCATGACCACCACCCAGGTGTCGCTGCACATCGTGTGGGCCTTCGTGGTCGCCGCCGTCGTGGGCACCTGCTCTGGCATGATCATCCGCAAGATCGGCATCAAGGCCGGTCTCGTGACCGCCGGCACCCTTATGTTCATCGGTTGGACCGGCGCCGCCTTCTGCGTGAACTCCGGTTTCGTGGTGCTCACCCTGTGGGCCTGCGTGTTCTACGCCGGCTGCGGCATGATGTACTCCCCGGTCGTCTCCACCGTGCTGGGCACCATCGAGAAGGATGAGTCCGGACGTGGCGTGGGCATGAACGATCTGGCCATGAACGTGTCGCCGTCCATCGGCATCGCCATCATCGGCAGCCTCCTGGGCTCCAACGCGCTCAGCGGTTCCTCCATCGTCGGCACCACCGGTGTGGCCGCCGGCTACTCCAACCTGCTGCTCATCGGCTCCGCATCCGCGGCGCTCGGCCTGATCGTGTTCTTCGTCTTCAGGAAGAAGATCTACGAAGGCAACCACGCGCTGGAAAGCGACGAGGCTTCCAAGTAGCCACCACGTTCGACCATGGGCGGGCGGGTCTTCGGACCATCTCGACCAGACCAGCCCGCCCGGGCCGGACGAATCCCAAACTCACTCACCGACGAGACAAACCAAAAGACAACCCACACAAGGAAGGAATACACGATGAGCTCGCCCGAAGTACTTTCCGCATTGGATCGCATCCACGGCACGGTCTCGGTGATCGGATCCATGAACGCCGACTACACCGTTACCGCGCAGCGTCTTCCCGGACCGGGGGAGACCATCACCGGAGGCCCGCTGCAGCTGCTGCCCGGAGGCAAATCGGGCAACCAGGCCGCCGCAGCCGCCAGAATAGGTGCCACCGTGCGCATGTTCGGCGCGGTGGGCTCGGATTCCAACGCCGACTTCCTGTTGGAACAGCTTGAAAACGCCGGCGTCGACGTGTCGAACGTGCGCCGCGTGCTCGGGCCGAGCGGCACCACCGTCATCGTGGTGGACGCCGACGGCGAGAACATCATCGTGTATTCGCCCGGATCCAACGCGCAGGTCACCGTCGACTACGTGCAGTCCATGAAGGACGAACTGGTGTCGTCCAGCGTGCTGGGCCTGTGCTTGGAAAGCCCCATCGAAACCGTCACCGCGGCCGCACGCATGTGCCACGAAGCCGGAGTGAAGGTGCTGCTGAACGATTCCCCGTTCACCCCCGTGATTCCCGCCGAACTCGTCGAAGCCGCCGACGTGCTCTTGGTCAACGAGCATGAGATGGCCCAGCTGCTGGGCATCGACGAACCCGACGACGACGATTGGGACAACTTCGATTGGAACCATGCGGCGGATTGCATGGCCGACTTCGGATTCAAGGAGGCGATTGTCACCCTGGGCGGCGACGGTTCCGTCGTGCTCGACACCGCGGCCCCCGAAGGCGAACGTATCACTCGTATCGCCCCGGTGAAGGTCGATGCCGTCGACACCACCGGGTGCGGCGACTCCTTCATGGGCACCGTGCTCGCCGGTCTCGCGTCCGGTTTCAGCCTCCAGGACGCGGCGAGACTCGCCTCGTACGTATCGGCCTACGCCGCCACCGGTTACGGCGCTCAGGCCTCGTACGGGAACGCGGCACAGATCAAGGCGCGATTCGCCTAAACGAGGCACAAACCAAGTAGGGAGCCCGTCCGTCATGACAGCGCAGGTCATGACGGACGGGCTCCTTTTTTCATGCTCCGAACACATGCGTGGGCGATGTCGGCAGCGAAGCCGACATGGCCACAGCGCATATGAACGGGCCGAATCTCCACACGGCTCGTTCCCGGCAACACAACACGAGTGAAAGAAAGACGAGACATGTATCTGGCAATCAACATCCTCGGCCTCATAGTGTTCCTAGCCGTCGGCTGGGTATTCTCACGGGACCGAGCATCAATAGACTGGACATCCGTGGGCTTCATGGTGGCCATCAACCTCGCCGTCGCTTGGCTGCTGACCAGCTTCCAATGGGGACGTGACGCGGTGAAAGCCGCCGCCGATGGCTTCGCGCAGCTGGTCGCCATCTCATTCAAAGGCATCAGCTTCGCCATCGGCAACTGGGTGGGTGCGAACGGCGTCGACCCCGCGCCGGTCAACTTCATCGTCAGCGCACTGCTGCCGATCCTCCTCATCGTGCCGCTATTCGATATCCTCACCTACATCGGCTTCCTCCCATGGGTCATCACCTGGATCGGACGAGGACTGAGCTTCATCACCCGGCGGCCGAAATTCGAAACCTTCTTCGCCGTCGAAATGATGTTCCTCGGCAACACCGAAGCGCTCGCCATCTCCAAAACACAGTTGCGACGTATGAAAGCGGGGCGCAACGTCACTCTGGCCATGATGTCGATGAGCTGCATCACCGCAGCCATCGTCGGCGCATACATCCAGATGGTGCCGGGCGAATACGTGATCACCGCGATTCCGCTCAACTGCATCAACGCGCTCATCATCAGCCACATGCTGTATCCGGTGGCCGTCAGCGCACAGGAGGACGTCATCCACGCCGCCGACGAGGACAAGGACGTGTTCGCCGGGCTGAACGCCAAGGAACGCGAAGCCAAGGAACAAGCCATCGCCGCCTACCAGGCGCTGCCCTGGCACAGGAAACTGTACCGGCGCGACCCCTCGACCGCCCCGAAGGAACCATTCTTCTCCTTCCTTGGTGACTCCATCCTCTCCGCCGGGCGACTCGTGCTCATCATCGCCGCCAACGTCATCGCATTCGTCGCGCTCGCGGCCCTGATCGACAAGCTGCTCGGCATGATCTGGAACCAGTTGTCACTCGAATCGATCCTCGGCACGATCATGTACCCGTTCGCGTGGCTGCTCGGCCTCGACCCGACGACCAGCTGGGATTGCTCGCAGCTCATGGGATTGAAGCTCGTCACCAACGAATTCGTGGTTATGGGGAAGATTTCCGGCGGCATTGCGCAGTTCCCGGAGCATTATAAGGCGGTGCTGACGGTGTTCCTCACTTCGTTCGCGAACTTCTCCACCTTGGGCATGATCATCGGCTGTTTCAAGGGCATGGTCTCCAAGGAGAAGAACGACGCCATTTCCAAGCAGGTCGGGCGCATGCTCATCTCGGGCATCCTCGTTTCGCTGCTGTCCGCCGGCATGGTCGGCCTGTTCGTCCATTGAATACCTGAACACTCGAATACTATGATGGAGCCAAATCATGCGTAAGCATAATGAACCCAACGACCGTCACCCTCACTTCTCATCTTCCGATTGCCGCCCGCACGAACCTCATCAACCACATCGGTCCGAGCATCGGTCCGAGCCGCAGCAGTCCCATCGGGTAGGTCGATCCGTCCAGTTCCTTCAACCCCTTCAGTCCCTTCAATCCATCCAATCCCATCCATCCCATCAATCTCACCGAGCACACCAGTCCCGAGCCCATCAGTCCCAATCCCATCAGTCCCAATCCCATCAGTCCCAATCCCATCAACCGCATCGGTCCGAATCACACCGATCACGTCAACCGCATCCGCATGGCAATGCGATGCATGAAATACAAGGAGCGACCATCATGACAACCCCAATCATCATCGACTGCGATCCCGGCGTCGACGACAGCTATGCCATCGCGATGGCGGCGGCATGCCCGCAATTCGATATCGTCGCCATCACGGCGGTGGAAGGCAATGTGCCCGCGCTGCTGACGCGAGGGAACGCGCTGTGCCTCGCCGACACGCTGGGCATCGACTGCCGTGTGGCCTTCGGCGCCGAACGGCCGCTGCGCAAGGCGTATGACCGTACCGCCGCGAACGTGCATGGCGCGTCGGGCGTGGGCAATGTGGCGTTCCGCGAGCCGGTCAAGGAGCCCGACAGGGAACCCGCATGGGATGTGATCTATGAGGAGGCGGTGAAGGCGGAGGGTCGGCTGATTCTGTTCGCCACCGGCCCGCTGACGAATATCGCGATAGCGCTGCGTGAACATCCGGATCTGCCGGAGTACATCCACCGGTTCTGCATTATGGGCGGCGGCACGTTCGGCAACATCACCGAATTCGCCGAGTTCAACGCGTGGATCGATCCGACCGCGGCACGTGAGGTGTTCGAACAGATGCCGGTGGAGATGATCGGTCTGAACATCACCCATGCCGCGTCGTTGAACGAGGATGATTTCCGCGATCTGCTCGCCATCGAAGGCGAGTCGCGCGCCAGCCGCATGCTGCACGATCTGGCCACGTTCTCCGAGGAACGCAGCCGTGTGCCCGGCAGCGACAACAATGTGATCCACGATGCGGTGGCGGTGGCATCCGTCATCAACCCCGATCTGGTGACGTTCGAGGAACGGTACGTGTATGTGGAGGACGGCGACGATGCCGAGAACATCGGTCAGACGGTGATCGCCCCGCCCGACGATGAGCGTATGCCGAAGCACAAGGTGGGCATGGAGGTGGATCGCGACGCGTTCGCGGCCATGCTGAAGGACGTGTTCCGCCACTACGCGCACGAGCACTGATCGGTTGCCCTGAAAACGCAAGCCCCGGCCGGATGAACCGGTCGGGGCTTGCGGGTGTTGGTCGGTTATGCGGCTGCGCTGTGCATTAGCTGGCTAGCCAACGTGCCATGCCGCGTGGCCTGGGCGTGTGACGATGCGCGCGGTGGCAAGGCGCACCGAGGGAAGGCATATGTTGGATATGTCGACCGAGGGGCAACGCGGCCAACGTGCCATGCCGCGTGGCCTGGGCGTGTGACGATGCGCGCGGTGGCAAGGCGCACCGAGGGAAGGCATATGTTGGATATGTCGACCGAGGGGCAACGCCGCCAACGTGCCATGCCGCGTGGCCTGGGCGTGTGACGATGCGCGCGGTGGCAAGGCGCACCGAGGGAAGGCATATGTTGATATGTCGACCGAGGAGCAACGAAGCCAACGCGCCATCGTCACACGCCCAGCGCTTTGGAGCCGATGTCGTGGCGGTAGAACATTCCCGTCGTGTCGAGCTTGTCGATGATCGCGTAGATCTTGTCCTGCGCGGCCTTGATGTCGGGGGCGGAGGT
>NZ_JAHBBE010000016.1 GCF_019331805.1 Bifidobacterium pongonis | reverse complement strand
CAGCGGGCTGACGGTCTGCCTGATGCCGAGCGTCGAGAGATTGGCCTGCATAGAGGTGATGCTGTTGATGGCGAACGACATGGCCATGAGGCTCACCATGCCGAACAGCGCGTAGAAGTACCGCGCCGTGGCGTCGGGCTTGAAATGGGTCAGGGTCGTCTCGCTCGTGTAATCGTCGTAGGCGCCGAGTTTGGCGAGCGTGGACGGATCGGTGAGCGACCGCGGGTTCGTGGCGAGGATGTGCCTGATGGTGGCGTCGGTGGCGTTGTAGCGTGCGATGAGGTTGCGCAGCACGGTCAGCGAGATCTGCGTCGAGCTGGTTCCCGCGGAGGGGTCGGCCTTGCCTGCCGCCTGCTTGCTGATGGATAGGTGGAGTTTGCCGTCGGCGGTCGCGTTGATGGCGCCGTCCACGGTGCCGTTCCGCATGAGTGCTACGGCTTCGCTTGCGTCCGCGACGTCGCGCGTGGCGATGATGCCCTCGCCGTCGCCGCTGGTTTCGCCGTCACCGCCGTCGCTCAATCCCGCGATGCCGTCGACGAAGACGTGCGCGCCCGTCGCCTTGCTCCACGCATCGTCCTTCACGACGGCGACGTTCAGGGAGCCGAGTTCGTAGGATTCGGCGATATGCCCGAACATCGAGTTGAACATGGTCGCGAGGATCAAGGGGAAGGCGAACAGCCAGAACAACGCCGCCTTGGCTCGTATGTTCGCTTTGAGGCAGACCAGGAAACTGTTCCACATGGCGTGCTCCTTCAGTCGCGCAGGGCGGTTCCGGTCAGTTCCAGGAACACGTCGTTGAGCGTGGGCGGGCGTGAGGTGAGGTGGCCGATGCTCACGTGCTCGGCTTTGAGGATGTCGAGCACGTCGAGCAGATTATGCGTGCCGCGCCTGCAACGGATGGAGAGTTCGCGCCCGTCGTAGGTGGCTTCGATGACGAATCCGAGATCCCGGATGCGGGAGAGCACCTGTCCCGCGCTCCTGCCGTGTTCGCCCAGGTCGAGCGTTTCCACGGTGATGCGTTCGCCCAGTTCGATCATGCCTTTGAGCTCCTCGCTGGTGCCGAGCGCGAGATGCCTGCCGTGATCCATGATGAGGACGCGGTCGCAGATCTGCTCCACTTCCTCCATGTAATGGCTGGTGTACACGACGGTCGCGCCCCCCTTGTTGAGCCGCTGGATGCCTTCGAGGATGGCGTTGCGGCTTTGCGGGTCGACGGCGACCGTGGGCTCGTCGAAGAAGATGAGGTCGGGCCTATGGGCGATGCCGCATGCGATGTTGAGCCGTCGCAGCAGGCCGCCGGATAGCTTCCTGGGGCGGAATTTGCGGAATTCCCCCAGCCCGACGAAGTCGATGGCCTCGTCGACCAGCACCTTCCTGCGCTTGCGGTCGGGCACGTACAGCGAGCAGAAGTAGTCGATGTTCTCGGCGACGGTGAGCTCGTCGAATACGGCGACGTTCTGCGGGACGATGCCGATGCGGCGTTTCAGGTCGTAGCTTGTGGGGGTCAGTGGCTCGCCGAATACGCTGATGGAGCCTTCGCTGTAGGTGAGCAGGGCGAGGATGCAGTTGATCGCGGTGGTTTTGCCCGAACCGTTGGGACCGAGCAGGCCGAAGATCTCCCCCTCGTGCACGTCGAGGTCGAAGTAGTCGAGGGCGAGCGTATCGCCGTACCGTTTGATCAGGTGTTCCACGCGCACCGCGCTGTTGACGCTCATGTGGGTTCCTTTCTCGTGTGCTTCCATTCTTGCAGGCGCGTGGCGTGCGACACCGGTGAATGCGGTCACGAGAACGCCCGGCATGGTGACATTTGTCACGGGTGTGGGTGAAGTAGACTCGGGCCTGTGAAGGAAATCGTGGAGCAGCTGCTGATCACGGCCATGGCCGTGGCTTTGGCGGCGACGTGCTGCGGCGGGGTGCCGGTCGCCGCCGTCGCCGGGCTGTTGATGGCCGTATGCTGCGCCGGATTGACGCAATGGCTGGCGTCCTCCCGCAGCGATCTGGTATGGCTGCCTTCGGCCTGCTGCGCTCTTGCCGTGGCGGCGCTCCCCCTGCTACTGACCGCCCTGCCCGGAGCGGCGTATGCCTGCGCACGTGTTTCGCGCTGCGGTTCCTCCAGCGACGGGTATGTCGTACACGACGCGCCTGACCCGAGATTCCCCGTTTCCTCGCGGATTCGCGCCGTGATCGCGTTATGCGCCGCACTGGCATGGCTGCCGGCATGTGTCCGTCTGATTGCGATGGCCGCAACCGGAACGTCGATCGGCATGGGCGCTTCCCCGTCGCGTGAGGCGATGCTGGCCTGCATGACATGCCTGTTCTGCGTCATCGCCTTCATGCTCGGCCATACGAGACGTGGGCTCGCATACGCTTCACGTTCCTCACGCCATGCCAGGGACGCGCGTCGCGCCATGGCACGGGATATGGCGGCACGCCTGGCTTCATCCGCCGAGGAACGCGATATCGCCATGCGTATGGCGACATTGGACGAGCGTACCCGCATCGCGCGCGACATCCACGACAATGTGGGGCATCTGCTTACCCGCGCCATCATGCAGACCGAAGCGTCGAAGGTCGTGGCGCAGGCGCGCGGTGATACGGAAGCGGTACGCTCGTTGGAGGATATCGGCGGCACCTTGCATGAGGCGATGACGATGATGCGCCGATCCGTGCACGATCTGGCCGATGAGGGGACCGATTTCGCATCCATGATCGGGGAGGCATGCCGTTGCTCGTCCGCCTTGGAGGTACGGGTGACGAATGATGTCGAGGATGTTCCAGCGCCGGTGGCGCGATGCTGCGTCGCGCTGGTCCGCGAGGCGCTGGCGAATACGGTGCATCATGGCACGGCCACCCATGCCGAAGTGATATTGCGTGATTTCCCCGCGTTCTGGCAGATCGTCGTGCAGGATGACGGCGGACCGGCGCAACGGGCCGGGAACGCCGATCCGGAAGGATCGCGCGCCATGGGACTGGCGGATATCGAAGCCCGGGTGCGGGCGTTGGACGGCACCTGCGCGTACGGCCCGAACGGGCCGGGCTGGCGGGTGTTCGCTTCCATCCCCAAGCAGGAGGCGACGCCGGCAGGCGCGTGACGGATGCGCAACCGCATACAAGGCTTGGGAAAGGCATGGTCGACGGCTTGGCGCAGGGCTAGAATCTGCGTATGGGAGGAACCATATGATGAAAGTCGCGATCGCCGATGACGATCCCATCGTCTGCTCGTCGTTGAGGACGATTCTGTGCGCCACTGGCACGGCCGACGTGCCGTGGACCGCCACCGATGGCGATGAAGCCTATGCGCTGTACACGGCCGGTCCGGCGCAACGGCCGGACGTGATGCTCATCGACATCCAGATGCCCGGCACGGACGGTATCGAAACCGCACGTCGCATCCTCGAATTCGACAAGGCCGCGCGCATCCTCTTCCTCACCACATTCGCCGATCGGCATTACATCTCGCAGGCCATGGCGCTTGGCGCACGCGGCTATCTCATCAAACAGGACGTCGCCTCGGTGTGCCCGGCCGTGCAGGCGGTGATGGCCGGGCAGATCGTGCTGGGGGCCGATGTGTTGGACAAGCTGACATCCCCCGCGCCGGAGCACGGCGAAGCGGCGGGCGGGCGGCATGTGGACGCCGGCTTGCGCAAGGCGCTCGACACGTTAAGCGACAGGGAACGCGATATCGCCGCCTTGGTCGCGCAGGGATTGGACAACCGTCAGATCGCGGCGCGGCTGTTCCTGAGCGAAGGCACGGTGCGCAACCGCATCAGCGACATCCTCGACAAACTCGCCCTCGACAATCGCACGCAGCTGGCCATCACCTGGTTGAACGCCGGCAGGTGACGCCTCTTCCGCCGCTCTCCCCGCGCCCTCACGTTCCGTTCCCCGCGCCTGCCGCGTTCAACAGCAGCAGCTGGTGTTGGGATGGTATTTGTCGTATTCCTCACGCGCACGCAGGAACTCCGTTTCGCTCATGGGCGTCTCCCCCGGATGCTCCTGCGCGAAATGCTCCAGATAATGGTCGTATCGCGCCTCGCCGCTGATCTCACGCATGTACCAGACGATGCCCCGCCATGCGGCGCGCACCTTGCTGGCGATTCCACTGGCAATTCCCATAATCGTTTCCTTAATGAAAAACGTCGGTCCGAACGTATGACCGTTCGGACCGACGATAACCAACCGTTATGACACGGCGTCAGGCGGTGGCCTGAGCACCCTGCTGGCGCAGCTCCTGCAGCTTGGCGCTGTATTCGCGCTGCACCTTCTTCTCCAGCTTGGTGGCGATCAGGCTGGACGGGGCGAACCATTCGGATTCCATGAACGGTTCCTCACTGGTGGTTTCCACGCCGAACTTGCCGCGGGCGAGGATCTTCACGACCTCGACCACGCCGACGATCACGAACACACCCATCATGATGAGGAAGAACACGGAAAGGAAGCCGTCGAGGTACGCGTTGGACAGTGCGGCCTTGGCGTTCGTCAGGGCTTCGCCGCTCAGCGTGCCGCCGGCGATCTGGGCCTTGTAGTTCGCGGCCACGGTGAAGTAGCTCAACGGTCCGAAGATCTTCTGGAAGTCGGCGGTGAAGGTCACGGCGACATCCCACACGAGCGGGACGATCGGGATCCACAGGTACTTCGTACGGCCGAGCTTGGCGACGCACACGGTCACGAGCACGAAGCAGGCCGCGGCGAGCAGCTGGTTGGAGATGCCGAAGATCGGGACCATGGCGTTGATGCCGCCGTTCGTGTCGGCCACGCCCATCCACAGCATGGAGCCCCACAGGGCCACGGCGATCAGCGTGGTGATCACGTTGCCGACCTTCCAGGTCGGGTCGGCGAACTTTTCGAGCTTACGCACGTTGCCGAGCAGCTCGCCGATCTGGTAGCGGGCCACGCGGGTGCCGTTGTCGACGGTGGTGAGGATGAACAGCGCCTCGAACATGATGGCGAAGTGGTACCAGAAGGCCATGGCGTTATGGCCGCCGAGGAAGGACTTCAGGAAGCTCGCCATGCCCATGGCGAAGGTGGTCGCGCCGCCGGTGCGGGAGACGATGGTCTTCTCGCCGATGTCGGAGGCGGCCTTCTCCAGGGCTTCGGAGCCTTCGTAGGTCTTGGCATCGCCGTTCTCATCGACGGAATCCCAAGTGACCTTCATCTGCTCGCCCTTGATGTTGCTGACCTTCATGGAGTTCACGGCCTTGACCGCGGCGTCGGCCTGCTCCTTCGGGGTGGAGGTGGCGGACACGGTCACGCCGGAGGCCTTGCTGATCTGCAGGGCGGACATGTTGGTGGAGAAGTACACGCCCTGGGAGACGGTGATCGCGGCGATCAGAGCGATGATGGCGGTGAAGGATTCGACCAGCATGGAGCCGTAGCCGATCATGCGGATCTGGTTCTCCTTCTCCAGGGCCTTCGGGGTGAGGCCGGAGCTCACCGCGCCGTGGAAGCCGGAGAGGGCGCCGCAGGCGATGGTGATGAACAGGAACGGGAACAGGCTGCCGGAGAAGGTCGGGCCGTTGGACAGGGATGCGAGCTCGGTGATCGCAGGCACCTTGACCATCGGGTTGGCGACGATGATGCCGACGACGAGCAGCAGCAGGGTGCCGATCTTCATCAGGGTGGACAGGTAGTCACGCGGGGTGACGAGCAGCCAGTGCGGCAGTGCGGCAGCGGCGAAGGAGTAGATCACCAGCGCGATGACGAGCTGCTTGCCGGTCAGGGTGAAGATCGGGGCGAGCGTCGGGGAATCGGCGATGTAACCGCCGGCGACGATGTCGATGACGAGCAGCACGAAGCCGAGGATGGTGGTTTCGATCACGCGGCCGGGGCGCAGGAAGCGCTGGTAGCAGCCCATAATCAGGGCGATCGGGATGGTCATGCCGATGGAGAACACGGCCCACGGCGAGGATGCCATGGCCTTGACCGCGACCAGGGCGAGGAAAGCCATGGCGATGGCGGTCATGACCACGAGGAACACGGACAGGATGGTGCCGCCGAACTTGCCCATCTCATCGGTGGCCATCTGGCCGAAGGAGCGGCCGCGGCGCTTGGCGGAGATCCACAGCATGAGCATGTCCTGCACGGCGCCGGCGAAGATCACGCCGAGGATGATCCACATGGTGGAGGGCAGGTAGCCCATCTGCGCGGCCAGGATCGGGCCGACGAGCGGGCCGGCGCCGGAGATGCCGGCGAAATGCTGACCGAACAGCACGCGGCGGTCGGTGCGTTCGAAGTTGGCGCCGTCGTGCACGCGTTCGGCCGGAGTGGCGTTCGCGTCATTGGTGCGCATGATCTTGATCTGGATGTAGTACGCGTAGAAGCGGTAGGCGATCGCGTAGGAGCACAGTGCCACCACGATGAACCAGATGGCGGAGATCTCCTCGCCGCGCGATACGGCCAGCACGGACCAGCCGACGGCGCATACGATCGCCACGACGGCCCAGATGATGGCCTTCGGCCAGGTCCATACCATCTTCGGCTTCACGCCAACGGGCAGACCCTTCGAATTGCGGATGACGCGCTCCGCCTCGGCGGGCGTGTAGTCGTCCTTGAACTCCAGCTTGCCGGGCGCAGGCACACGAGCCCCGGCAGCGCTAGCTGCACTTGTCATTCTCTTTATTCTCTCTCGATTGCAGGATTGTTGCTTGTAGCCATGGCCACGATGGGCCATTCCCACGGCTATGGAACAGCGTAAGCCCGTCAATCGCAACACCGCGTTACTTCTCACGATATGGGACGCACGCGGCTGCGGTGAGACGCTCAGACCTGGAACACCACCTGCACGAGCAGCATGTAGACGGCGGTGCCGCCCGCGATCGACAGCAGCATGTTGCGCTTCCACACGTGCAGCAGGACGATGACCGCGATGGCCACCGCTTCGGGAATGCCGTGGGTGCCGGCGAGCAGCGTCACATCCTTGAGCGAATACACCACGAGCAGGCCGCCCATGGCATAGGGCAGCACCTTGCCCAGGTATTCGACGACGCGCGGCGGGCGCTTCGACTCAGGGAACACGATGAAGGGCAGGAATCGCGTGATGACGGTGCCGATCACGGCCATGAGGATGGTCACGACACCTTGCCAGGTTTCCATGGTCATCGGATATCCTCCTTCTCCTCGGCGAGCGCGGTTGCGGTTGCGGTCGCGTTTGCGTTTACGGTCGCGGTCGTGCCAGCCCCCGCATCCGTATCGCCGTTCGCGCCATCCTCCGGTTTGAGGTCGTCCAGGTATCGCCGCAACGCGAGGAACAGCACGAGCATGACGATCAGCGAGGGGACCATGAATCCGTCCGGCCCGAACAATGTCAGGCAGATCACCGGAACCACGATGCCCAGCAACGCCGCCATGTGGCTTTTGCGTTCCGAATTCATCCACTGGTCCAGGAACACCACCACGAACAGTCCGGTGAGGATGAATTCAAGCCCGTTGGTGTTCAGGGATGAGAGCCGCTCCCCCAGCAGTCCGCCGAGCGTCGCGCCCAGCACCCAGTAGAACTGGTTGAGCAGCGTGACGAAGAAATAGAACCAGCCGTGGTCCACGCCCTGCGGGATCTTCGCTCCGGAGTTCACCGCGAAAGTCTCGTCGCACAGGCCGTAGATGAGGTAGAACTTCTTCGCCCCCACATTCCGGTATTTGCCGAGCATGGAGATGCCGTAGAAGATGTGCCGGGCTCCGATCATGACCGCCAGCAGGAACGCCGCGATGGGGTTGAACGCGGAGAGCAGCAGGTTGACTGTGACGAATTCCATGGAGCCGGTGAAGATGAACGCGCTCATGCACATGGGCCATACGAAGGAGAACCCTTTGGTGCCCATGAGCACGCCGTACGACATCGCGAGGAAAAGGAAGCTGATGCACACCGGCAGGCTTTTCGGCACCGCCGCGCCCAACGCCTTGGAAAGCGTCTCCCTGTTCGCCCGCATACCGGTCCGTCTCCTTTCGCTCCCGCCGGCACCCCGTGCGCCGGTTTCCGAAACATCATAACCGCGAGCGCGTGGGGGAAACGTCTGTGGTGTCATTGATTGCGTTTATATGGTGTTGTTGGCTGGCGGCGTGGCTGGTGTGGGCCGGTTGGTGGTGTGGGTGTTGTGGTGTGTGGTGTTACAATGGCCGGTGAATGTTAGCCGTTTTGGTAAGGCGTGTCTGTTGAGGACGTTGGTTTTGGTGTTTCATCCGCATTTGGATCGGTCTCGTGTGAATCGTGCGCTTATGGATGTGGCTGCCGGTGTTGATGGGGTGACGGTGGTTGATGAGTATGCGCAGTATCCGGATTTTGCGGTTGATGTGGCTCGTGAGCAGGCGTTGATCGAGTCGCATGATCGTGTTGTGTTGCAGTTCCCGTTTTATTGGTATAGTTCTCCGGCTTTGTTGAAGCAGTGGGAGGATGCGGTGTTGCAGGCTGGTTGGGCGTATGGCGGTGGTCGCGCGTTGGAGGGTAAGGAGTTCATGTTGGCGGTGTCGACTGGTTCTCCTGCGGAGTCGTATGCGCGTGATGGTAGTCATGTGCGCACTATGGAGGAGTTGTTGTCTCCGTTTGAGACGACGTTCCGTCATACGCATGCGACGTATTTGGAGCCGTTCCTGGTGCAGGGTGTTGCTTCGTCTTCCGATGAGCGGCTTGATGGGGTGATTGCCGGTTATTCCGCTGCGTTGGTGTCGTGATGTGTTTGCTGGTTTGACCTGTTGGCTTGTGGTTGCGGGTCTTGCTGGTTTGTTTGCGGGGAGTTGTGTTCGCTGGTGGCGGATGTGACTCCCCGTTTGACTTCGAGTGCTTGAGGTTTCTATGTTGTGCTGTGCGTATGAGCGTATGCGTGATGTGAAGGAGGATATGGTGGAGCGTGTGTCTGGTGTTGCCGGTGTGGGTGATAAGGCTGAGGTTCGTCAGGCGTTGTTGACTGGTGAGCGTGCTGAGTTTTTCGCGCGTGATGGGCGGTATGTGGATTCGGTTTTCGCTGATGGTGAGTCGCCGTTGAAGCATGCGCGTGGTGTTGAGTTGGTTGATTGTTCGTTCAAGTGGAAGTATCCGTTGTGGTATTGCGAGGATGTGCATGCTTCGGGGTGTACGTGGTTTGAGATGGCTCGCGCGGGTGTGTGGTATACGAATCGTATTGCGGTGGAGGATTGCACGTTCGAGGCGCCGAAGAATTTCCGTAGGTGTCGTGGGGTGTCGTTGCGTGGCGTTGATTTCGTGAATGCGGAGGAGACGTTGTGGGGTTGTTCCGATGTGTCGTTGGAGAATGTGTGTGCGCGTGGTGATTATCTGGCGATGAATTGTGAGGATGTGCATGCCGATAATCTGCGTTTGGTGGGTAATTACCCGTTTGATGGCGCTCGGAATGTGGTGGTGTCGAATTCCCGGCTGATTTCGAAGGATTGTTTTTGGAATTGCGAGAATGTGACGGTGCGTGATTCGTTTATTTCGGGTGAGTATTTGGCGTGGAATTCACGTAATGTGACGTTTGAGCATTGCACGATCGAGAGTTTGCAGGGCTTGTGTTATGTGGATGGCTTGGTGTTGCGTGATTGCCGTCTGGTCAATACGACGTTGGCGTTCGAGTATTCGCATGTCGATGCGGATGTGCGTGGCACGATCGATAGTGTGTTCAATCCTTCGTCCGGTGTGATTCGTGCCGATGCGATCGGGGAGCTGACGCTTGATCCGGAGCGGATCGATCCGAGCAAGGTCACGGTGGTCACCGGTAAGTGAGGTTCCCGCCCGGCCGTGTTCCCGCGGGCTTGTGGTTGGAGGTTTGCGGTCGTATGGCTTTGCGGGCTTGGCTGGTTCCGGTATGCGGCTGATCTGCGGATGGAGGCGGCGGCGCGGTCGTAGTTCATGTTGGAGACCCAGATTTTGCTGGTGATGAAGATGTCGCCTCGGTCGATGCCGCTGTGGTTGATGGCGGCGCCGACTCCTGCCTCGTTGCCGTAGGCTTGGGCGGTGTCGATGAGTCGGTAGCCGGTTTCCAGGGCTTGTGCCACGCAGCGTTCGGTTTCCTCCGGGGGTGTCTGGTAGACGCCGTAGCCGAGCATGGGCATGGTTATGCCGTTGTTGAGCGTTGTGTATTACATGGGTGTTGCCTCCTGTGTGTGTTTGCGGTTCGTGTGGGTCGCGGGTTGCGGGTTGCATGGGTTGTGCTGGCCGTTCAGACCTGCCGGCTGTAGTCGTTGTGGGTGAGTACGAATGCGGGCGGCTCGTCGGGCACCTGGTAGTACGGGGTTTGCGACAGGGTGTTGATGGTGGCCATGTCGGCGTCGGTCAGTGCGAAGTCGAAGATGTCGAGGTTGTCGCGCATGTGTGTCGGATTGAGGGTTTTGGGGAAGATGACGTTGCCTTCCTGCAGGTGCCAGCGCAGGATGATCTGCGCGGCGGTTTTGCCGTATTTGCCTGCGAGCGCGGTGATGATGGGTTCTTCGAGGAGTTTGCGGTCGCCGTGGCCGAGCGGATACCAGCCTTCGAAGGTGATGCCGGTGCCTTGGAGTTGTGTTTTGAGCTCGTGCTGGTTCCAGTAGGGGTTGATTTCGACTTGCAGTACGGCGGGCATGATGTCGGCGATGTCGAGGATTTCCTGGATTTTGCGCATGGGGAAGTTGGATAGGCCGATGGATTTCACGGTGCCGGCTTTGACGGCTTCTTCCATGGCTTTCCATCCGGAGATGTAGTCGCCGTAGGGCTGGTGGAACAGCATGAGGTCGACGTAGTCCATGCCGAGGCGTTCCAGGGAGGCGTTGATGTCTTTGCCGCACTGGCTGTATGGGTAGCTTTGCGGGAAGAGTTTGGTGGTGATGAACAGGTCTTTGCGGTCCACGCCGCATGTTTTGACCGCTTCGCCGACGGCCACTTCGTTGAAGTAGGCGTTGGCGGTGTCGATGTGGCGGTAGCCGGCTTTGATCGCTTCTGGTATGTGTTCGCGTACTTCGTCGCCGGTCATTTGGAAGACGCCGTAGCCGATCGCGGGGATTTCCTGTCCGTTGTTCATGGTGAATCGTTGCATGCGTTGTTCCTTTCGTTTAATCGTCTTGCGTATGATTATGGGCTTTGTATGCCGCCCGGTAAAATGCGAAACGAGGAACTGCTTATGCGTTTGGCGCATAAGCGGTTTATGGGTTTGCGCTGGTTTGGCGCGTGTTCCGCGGAGGGTGTGCATGGATTTCGATCAGATTCGCCAGTTGGTTGCGGTGGCCGATGAGGGGACGATGTCGGCGGCGGCGGACGCGTTGCGTATGCCGCAGCCGACGTTGAGCCGTTCGATACGCCGTTTGGAGGAGGAGTTGGGTTGCACGCTGTTCGACCGGGTGGGCAGGAGGGTGACGTTGAACGGTACCGGGGCCGTCGCGGTGGATTGGGCCAGGCAGTTGCTGCGCGACGAGCGGCTGATGCGTGACGCCGTGGCCGCCGCGGCGCGGCGTGCGACGACCTTGCGGGTCGGCACGGTGGCGCCCGCGCCCCTGTGGAAGCTCACCGCGCTGCTGGTGGAACGGTTCCCCCGTGAGGCGTTGACCTCGGAAACGTTAAGCCAGGCGGATATCGTCCGCATGGTCTCCAACGGTTCGCTCGACCTGGGCATCGTCGAGGATGACGGTACGGAAGACCCGTCCGGTATGGATAATCCGACCGCGCGGGAAGGGGCTGTGCGCTCCTGCCCGCTCATGCGCGAGCAACTGTCGATCACGCTGCCGCCGAGCCACCCGTTGGCCGCGTTCAAAACGCTCACGACGAGCCAGCTCGCCCATGAGACGTTCCTGATCCTTTCGGACATCGGTTTCTGGCGTGAACGCGTGGACCGGGCGCTCCCCCACGCCACGCTCATCGAACAGCACGACCGTACAGTGTTCGCCCAACTCGCGCACACCACGCCGTACTGCACGTTCGTCTCCGACGCGCCGTTCCGCGGCGACCCTCCGGCAGGGCGCATCATCGTACCGTTGGACGATCCCATGGGCAGGGCCGTGTTCCGGCTGATCGTCCGCGCCGACGCCACGGGCGTCGCCGCCGACCTGTTCGACTGGGTGGCCAGACGTTCGTCTTGATGAGGTTTCTAGCCCGCAAACCCGGTATTTTAATGCCGGGTTAGGGCGTATCGAATTTTGCGTATGGTAGCGGATATGCTACGATTATTCCCATGAGTGCAAGCGATGAACGGTTTACGCATGGTAGGACTTCAGTATACAATCTGAACTACCACATCATCTGGTGTACGAAATACCGTCGCAAGGTGCTCAAGAACGGCATCGACTCGGATTTGAAGACGATTCTCAGGGAGATAGCCAACGAGCACGGCTACGGCATCCCCCACATGGAGATCGGCTTGGACGATCACATCCACCTGTTCGTGTCAGCACCGCCGAAAATCAGCGTGAGCAGTATCGTCAAACAGTTGAAGGGCACTTCCAGTCTCCGACTGTTCGCCATGCACCCCGAACTGAAAAGCCAATACTGGAAACGCAAGGGAGAACGGAGCCTATGGTCGCCCAGCTATTTCGCGGAAAGCATCGGCTCAGTCAACGAGCATGCGGTGGCCAAATACATCGACGACCAACGGTTAAAGGAGCGTGAATCGCAATGACCATGCGCAAGGTGGCGCAGCGCATACCGTTCACACCGTCGGAAACCCAAGCCGCAATGTTGGAACGGTGCTTCGGCGACAGGCGCTTCGCCTACAACCAGCAGGTCGAGGCGTTCAACACGTACGACAAGAAGACGAATCCGAAACCCGAGTATCCGAACGTGACCGGCATGAAGAACGCGAACGAATGGCTTAAGGACAGTCCCATACCGTCGAACGCGTTAAGCAACGCCATCATGGATTTCCGCAAGGCACGGTCGGCGTACTTCCGCAAAGCCCAGTACGAGAAGCATCGTCCCCGTTTCGCCTCAAGGAACGACAACATCCAATCGTTCCGCAACACCATGCCCATACGCCGTATGGACGGCAACCGGTATCCGTTGTCCAAGAAGCTTGGCTCGGTGCGCATCCGCAAACGCGATCGGCTACGCTATCCAATCGAATCATTGTCCAGCTGGACGGTGAAACGTGAGAACCGGACGTACTATCTCGTGCTCCTGTTCGATGTGGACATCCAGCCGAAAACGCAAGCCGAGAACAGTATCGGCATCGATTTGGGCGTCAAGAATCTCCTCACGCTGTCCACCGGCGAAAAAATCGACTATCCGGACCGGCTGCGCCGATTGGAGGCGGATGTCAAACGGGAGCAGCGCAAACTGTCCCGTCGAACGAAAGGGTCGAACAACTATCGCAAACAGAAGGCAATCGTAGCCAAGGCGTACGCCAAGCTCCGCCACTACCGCGATAACTTCCAGCACCAACTGTCCCACAGGCTGATAGAAGAGAACCAATTCATCGGCATGGAGACGCTGATGGTGCGAAACATGACGCGGAAGGCACGGAAGAATCTTGACGCGGACGGCAGACCCGTGCGCAACGGCCAGTCGCGCAAACGCGTGATGAACCGTTCCATACTCCGCGACGGGTGGAGCGGCCTCGTGGACAAGCTCTCCTACAAGGCGGAATGGTATGGTCGCACCCTCGTCCAAGTGGACAGGTTCTATCCAAGCTCGAAACTCTGCCACGACTGCGGGCGCAAGTACAAGGGGTTGCGGCTATCCGAACGTGAATGGGTGTGCGAACATTGTGGCACACCACACGACAGGGACGTAAACGCCGCGTTGAACATTCGCGACGAGGCATTGCGGCTCAGCCGAGAAAAAGCATAACAAAAGAAGAGGAACCGGCCGACAACCGGGGATAGCCCGCTAAAAATGGGAAGCCTCTGGATTCAGGCGTATCGTATGAATCCAAGCAAGCCCAGTTCGCGGGAATCCCGTGGTTTCAACCACGGGAGCGTCAATTTCTTTACCGAACGCCCGAAGCGGGATTGAAGGCCGATAATTGGTTTAACGGTTCGAACGATTCGACGAAACACGCCCCGCACACCGGCCACGGCACGGGTTCACGGGCGCACGGACGGGAGGAACATGGCCGATTTGACGGACATAACGGACGCGACGGACACGGCGGGCACGGCTGACGCGACGTCTCGGCGCGAAAACCGGCAGGCCCCGGTCGGCGCGGACATCCGGGCGCTCGCCGGCGAATTCGAACGCTGCCAGCGGGCGCTGACCGCCCTGGGCAACCCCACGCGCCTGCACCTGATCACCTCCATGCTGCAGGCCGCGCCACGCCCCGAGGGATTGCGCGTCGGGGAGATCACGGAGCGCACGAACCTGTCCAGACCGGCGGTATCGCATCATCTGAAGATCCTCAAGGACGCGGGCATCGTACACGTCCGCCATGAGGGCACGCGCAACTATTACACGCTCGACGCCGAACCCGCCGCGATCGACGAACTCATCGCCGCGCTCACCCACGCGCGACGGTACGCGACCGACCACACCAACCACAACCAGGAGGAACAGCATGACCGCTGAAACCATGATGACGCTCGACGAGGCGATGCGCGCCCGCCACGGCGTGCACGACTACCGTCCCGAACCGATCGCCGAGAACACCGTCGCCGCATTGCGCGACTACATCGACGCATGCAACAGGGAAGGCGACCTGCACATGCAGCTCGTGCTCGACGAGCCGCAGGCGTTCGCCGCGCTCGCCGGCAAGGTGGGCGGCTTCTCCAACGTGCGCAACTACATCGCGCTCATCGGGCCCAGGTCGAAGCATCTCGACTTCGACCTGGGCTACTGGGGCCAGCATGTCGCCCTGTACGCGCAGCAGCTCGGCCTCAACTCGCGTTGGGTCGCGGCCACCTACAAGAAGGTGCCGAGCGCGTACGAGGTGCGCGACGGCGAGAAGCTCGTCATGGTGATCGCGCTCGGCTACGGCGCCGAACAGGGCGAACCGCACAAGTCCAAGCCGCGCAGCAAGGTCATGCGCGTGGCCGAAGGGCTCGACGCCCCGCAATGGTTCCTCGACGGCGTGGACGCGGCGCTCCTGGCGCCGACCGCCATGAACCAGCAGGCGTTCACGCTCGAACTCGTCGCCCCCGATAAGGTGAAGCGCTCCCCCCGGGTTCGGCTACGGCGTGAACATCGATCTGGGCATCGTGTCCTACCAGTTCGAGATCGGCGCCGGCACCGGCAACTTCCACTGGGCGGCCGAATAGGGCCGTCCGGCTCCCGGACCTTCCGAATCCGGCGGATCGGGGGCTGGGCTACGCGTCGAGCATCCAGTCGATGGCGTTGACGACGCTCACGCCCCCAATCTCGCCCAGACCGAACCGGTCCAAGGTCAGCACCATCCTGCGCACGGAAAGGTCGCGCGCGCTTCTCAACGGCGCCAGCTCGCGCCCCCTCGTCCCCTCATCCAATATGCTGGCGCTCACCTGGATATACAACCGCTCCTCGGTGAGATCGTCGCGGCGACGGGTCGCGACGAAATCAATCTCGGCGTTTCCCAGCTTGCCTACGCGAATCTGGTAGCCGCGGACCTTCAGCTCGTTGTAGACGGCATTCTCCAGCAGGAAGCCGAAATCGCCGGAAGGATAGCCCAGCAGCATGTTGCGGATGCCCAGATCGGCCGGATAGTATTTCGACAGGCCCTGCAGGTACCCGCCGCCCTTGACATCGATGCGCTGCGCCCGGGAGAAAAGGAACGCGCCGACGAGGCCTTCCATATACCGTTCGATGGTGTCGTTGGAGGCGGGCCTGTGCGCGCTTCTCAAACGGTTCTCGATCTTGGACGTCGATACCGGGGAGCCGGCCGTATCGGCAAGGTAGCATGCCACATCGTTGAACACCATGGGATTCCTGATCTGCAGGAACTGCGTGATGTCGCGCACCATGATCGTGTCATAGATTCCGGAGAGCACGGTATGGGCCAGACCCTGGTCGACGCCCTGATCGACCACCGGCGGCAACCCTCCATAGCGGGTGTACCGTTCGAAGGCCGCCGCGGAATCGCTCATGCCGGTGTAGTCCATGAATTCCGCGAGGGACAACGGGAACACGTTGATCTCCATGTAGCGCCCGGACAGCAGCGTGGCCAGTTGGCCGGACAGCAGATACGCGTTCGATCCGGTGATGACGATGTCAGCGTCCGTGTCGGCGTGGAGCGCGTTGACGGCCCTCTCCCATTTGTCGACGAGCTGCACTTCGTCGAGCAGCACGTAATAGCGTCGATCGTCGCGCATCCGTCCGGTTATCTCACGGTGAAGGTCCTCGAAGGTGAACGAGGCGTACTGGAACGATTCCAGGTTCATCATGATGATGTGGTCGGCGTCGACGTCATGCTGCAGCAGGTATTGGCGGAACAGCGTGAGCAGCGAGGATTTCCCGCAACGGCGCATGCCGGTGACCACTTTGATGAGGCCGTTGCCTCGGGCTGCGACGAGTTTGCCGAGATATTGCGGCCGGGGCTTCAACTCCATAACACACCTGACTTTTACTAGTATGGTCGGAAAAGTACCTCAAGAAATATGACTTTTACTAGTATACCCGGAAAAGTGGGGTATCTTGAGAGACTTTTACTAGTATGGTCGGAAAAGTCAACCGCTTTTTCGCGTCCGACCGACGCATATACGGCGAATTGCATTCATTGCGTGCATGGTAAGTAATACCGCATTCACCTTAGCTATTTTTGTTGCGTTCGGCCATCATGGTTCCGCAAGCAAACCAAGGAAAGGACCAATATGGAGTATCCCGAAGGCTATGTGTTCGATCTGATGGACCAGGGCGGCCCGACCGACAACCGCGAACCGTATTTCATGGAGGCCATGCAGGAGATGATGCGCGCACGCACGCTGTGCGCCAAGGCGAACGCCGCCATGCCCGACGACCCCTCGTACGTCGGCCATCTCGAGGAGCTGTTCGGCCGCACGCTGGACGATGTGCGCATCCTCACGCCGTTCACCTGCGATTTCGGCAACCGCGTCACCTTCGGCCACAACGTGTTCATCAACCATTCGGCCATCCTCTCCGCGTCAGGCGGCATCGAGTTCGGCGACGGCGTACAGGTGGCGCCCGGCGTACGCATCGCCACCATCAACCATGATTTCAACGCCCGCCACTCCATCTACACCTACGGCAAGGTGACCATCAAGCGCAACGCGTGGATCGGCATGAACGTCACGATCTGCCCGGGCGTGACCATCGGCGAATACGCCGTGATCGGCGCTGGCGCGGTGGTCACCAGGGACATCCCCGACTACGCGGTGGCCGTCGGCTCCCCGCCAAGGTCATCAAGACGCTCGACCCGGGCGAGCAGCTCGAGTAGCACCATCCAAGCCGCCGCAAACCGGAACGCAGACACGCGGATGCGGATGCACGGATACGCGGATGCGACGGCGATACGACGAGGCCGGACCCGCCCGACGCGGATCCGGCCTCATCCATATCGGCTCCATCGGCTCCCGCACGGGGAACCGGTACGCCGTCACTTCACGGTGTAGCGCAGCCAGACCGCGCCATCGTCGTACGGCGTGACCGATTCGAGCTTGAGCGCGAACGGTTCGCGGCTCTCCGGAAGGCCGTCGAACGTGGCGGCCATGCCCTTGCGGCCGTCGATGCCCGGGCCGATCAGGATGCTGACCTCGTCGAGCAGGCCGGCGTCCAGGAAGCCCGCGTTGATGGTGCCGCCGCCGACGATGCCCATGCGTTTGACGCCGAACTCCTCGACGAGGATCTCGCAGGCGCGGGCCAGGTCGATGCGCTCCGCGCCGCAGGCGATCCAGGAGATGTTGCGCTCATCGAGATATTCCAGATACTCCTTGGACGCCTGTTCGCTGACGATCACGACGAGCGTGCCGTCGTTGTCCGGCCACAGCAGCGTGCCCCTGGTGTCGACGACGACGTTGTAGCCGTCGGCGACGGTCTTGCGGGAATGGCATTCCCTGCCGACCGGCTCGCCGTCGTTCGCGTGGAATTCGCCGCGCTGCGCCATCTCCAGCTGCGCGGTGCGCCTGCCGCTGAGCGTCGTCGGCACGTCCAACGCCGCCAGCGTGGCGTAGTATTCGGGATTGCCCGCGAGTTTGACGGTCATGCCGCAGTCGATGCGGCCGTCGATGGACATCATCATGTGGCATACGATATAAGGCTTGGTCATGGGTTTCCTTTCGTTCCGTTGCATCGTACGGCGCCATGGAATCCATGTCCAATGACCATGACGTATATGTCTTCATAACCCGAAAGCATGGCATTGGTGCCGTCCGCACCGCACTCCCGCCCCATTTGACTTCACGCACGCGAGGTTTCTAAGTTGTTAGGCATGACCTACGATTTCGATACCCCGATCGACCGTTCCGGCACCCATTCGCTCAAATGGGAGGAGGCCGGCGACGCGCTGCCCATGTGGGTGGCCGACATGGACTTCCCCACCGCGCCCGTGATCCGCGCCGCGATGCAACGCCGCCTCGACCACGGCGTATTCGGCTACTCGGTGGTGCCCCCGGAATGGAACCGGGCGTACGCCGACTGGTGGGGCACCAGGCACGGCCTCGCCATCGACCCGGATTCGCTGGCGTTCTGCACCGGCGTGGTGCCCGCCATCTCCAGCATGGTCCGCAAGCTCACCACCCCCAACGAGAACGTGCTCATCCAGACGCCCGTCTACAACATCTTCTTCAACTCGATCATCAACAACGGGTGCCGCGTGCTCGAATCGCCCCTCCGCTACGACGGCGCGGGCGCCTACGCCATCGACTGGGCGGACCTGGAAACCAAGCTCGCCGACCCGCAGACCACGCTGATGATCCTATGCAACCCGCACAACCCCGTCGGCAGGATCTGGGAGCGCGACACCCTCGCGCGGATCGGCGAACTATGCCACACCCATCACGTGACGGTGATCAGCGACGAGATCCACTGCGACCTGACCGACCCCGGGTACGGCTACATACCGTTCGCCTCCGTGAACGAGGAATGCGCGATGAACTCGGTGACCTGCATCGCACCCACCAAGGCGTTCAACATCGCCGGCCTGCAGACCGCCGCCGTGATGATCCCGAACCCCGTGCTGCGCCACAAGGTATGGCGGGCGCTCAACACGGACGAGGTGGCCGAACCGAACGCCTTCGCCATGGACGCCACGATCGCCGCGTTCAACGAGGGCGGCCCCTGGCTGGACGAGCTGCGCGCCTACATCGCCGGCAACAAGGCCGCCGCCCGCGCCATGATCGACGAGTACAACGCATCCGCACCCACCGACCGCCGCATCATCATGACCAAAGGCCACGCCACCTACCTGCTGTGGGTCGACTGTTCGGCGATCACCGACGACACCGACGTGCTGTGCGACTACCTCAAGCGCGAATGCAAGGTGATGTTCTCCGAGGGTTCCGAATACGGCGGGGACGGGCGGCGCTTCGTGCGCATCAACGTGGCCTGCCCGCGCTCGCGCATGGTCGAGGGGATCACGCGATTCCTCGACGGATTGCGCCGGTACCGCTGAGCCGCGCATTCGGCTATCGGTCGTTCGCCCGCTTCGCCCGTCCGCACGCTCCGTTCGGCGGGACGTGCGAAGGCAACTGGCCGAATGCCGAAATCTCATCTACGACGATGGCCTTCACGCAGGTGGTGTTTCCACCTGCGTGAAGGCCATCGTCATATGTTCGGCCAAACCCGCCGACCGGGCAGGCCGGAACGCGTCACAGCGCCTTGAGCACGTCCTCGGCGACCAGTTCGGGGTTGAGGCGATAGCGCTGGTACAGCGATGCGGTCGGTTCGAGATCGGTGATCTCCTTGGCCGCGCCGTAGTTGAGCACCCTCATGCCGGTCGGGCCGTAGTAGCCGGCGATGCGCTGGCCGAAGCCGCCGACCAGTGCGCCGTCCTCCATGGTCACGACCACGTCGTGATCGTCCTTCAGCGCTTCGAGCGCTTCGACGTCGAGATCGGAGTAGACGCGCGGGTCGATCACGGTGGCGTCGATGCCGGACTGCGCCAGCTCACCGCGCACCTTGAGACCCAGCGGCAGGAAGTTGCCGAGCGCGAGGATCGCGACCTTGGAGCCCTTCACGATCGTGCGGTACTTCAGATCGGATTCGGTGAACGGCGTCGCGACACCCTCCTGCGGAGCGACCGTCAAATCGGCCTCATGGGTCAGCGTGCCGGGTTCGGCGATGACGACCGGGCGGTTCGCATGGTCGATGGACCAGTCGAGCATGGCCAGATACTCCTCCACGGTGGCCGGCGCGAGACCGGTCAACCCCGGGATGGTGTTCGTCATGGCGATGTCGAAGATGTTGGAATGAGTGTTGTCGCCCGGCCCGATGGCGTCGCCGAAGCCCGCGACGATGATGGTCGCCGCGGTGCCCTGCAACGCCAGATCCTGCTGCAGCTGATCGTAGGCGCGCTGCAGGAACGTGGACGCCACCTCGTACACGGGCTTGCCGCCCGCCTTGGCGATGCCGGAGATCGCCGCCACCGCATGCTGTTCGGCGATGCCGACGTCCACGAACTGCTCGCCCGCCTGCTCGCGCTCCTTCGGACCGAACCCGCCGTTGCCCGGCGTGCCCGCGGACAGCACCACCACGCGCTTGTCCCGCTTCATCTTGTCCAGCAGGTAGGCGCATGACACGCTCGCGTAATCCTCCGCCGGCCCCGCCTCGGCCATGGCGTCCTGCACGGCCTGCGGCAGCATCCAATGCCCGAATTCCTTCGCCTCGCGCGTGACGTTCACGCGCTCCAGGCCACGGCCCTTGTCGGTGTGGATGTGCACGACGACCGGATGGTCGATGTCCTTGACCTCGGCGAGCGCGTCGATCAGCGTGTTGACGTCGTTGCCGTTCTCCACGTACCGGTAGTCGAGGCCGAAGTCGCGGAACAGGTTGTGTTCCGCCGTGCCGTTGGTGGCGCGCAGTTCGGCGAGCGTGCCGTAGATGCCGCCGTGGTTGGGTGCGATGGACATTTCGTTGTCGTTGACGATGATGATGAGGTTGGTGGTCATGGCGCCGGCGTTGTCGAGGCCTTCGAGCGCTTCGCCTTCGCTGAGCGAGCCGTCGCCGATGAAGGCGATGACGTTTTCCTTGCGGCCGTTGAGGTCGCGGCCTTTGGCCATGCCTACCGCCAGGGAGATGGAGGTGCCGGTGTGGCCGATCACGAAGTGGTCGTGTTCGCTCTCCCCCGGGTGCGTGTAGCCGGAGACGTCGTGGTAGTGGGCGGGGTCGAGGAACGCCTGTTTGCGGCCGGTGAGGATCTTGTGCGTGTAGGACTGGTGGAATACGTCCCAGATGAACTTGTCGCGCGGCGAGTCGAATACGTAGTGCATGGCGATGGTCGCTTCGACGACGCCCAGGTTCGGGCCCATGTGCCCGCCGGTGGCGCTGACCTTGGTGATGAGGGCGTGTCTGATTTCGTCGGCGAGCGCCGGCAGTTGTTCGCGGCTGAGTCGTTTGAGGTCGGCCGGTCCGTCGATGTGGTCGAGGTAGTTGGTCATGTGGTGTGTTCTCCTGTTTCGCTGTGTGTTTCGGCTGTGTCGCCTGTGTGGCGGCTTTGGGTTCTACTGTAGAAGTTCGAGTCGGGTTGAAGTCAATTCGTGGGTTGTTCGCGGTGGGCGAACGTCTGGCGTGGGTTGGTTGGGTTTGGTTGTTCGTGGGAATGGATGTTCCGGGTGTGACGTGCGGCGTTGGGGTTAGTATGAAACGCATGACTGAAACCGTTTCAACCGCATCCAACGCGGCCGGCGTGTGGACGAATCCGTTGCGTGATCCTCGTGATCTGCGTCTGCCTCGTATCGCCGGGCCGTGCAGTATCGTGATTTTCGGCGTGACGGGCGATTTGTCCCGCAAGAAGCTGCTTCCCGCTATTTATGATTTGGCTAATCGTGGCTTGTTGCCGCCGAGCTTCGGTTTGACGGGGTTCGCCCGTCGTGATTGGACCGAGGAGCATTTCAAGGATTTCGTTCGGGAGAACGTGCAGGCGCATTGCCGTACGCCGTTCAAGGAGTCGACGTGGAAGCAGCTTGCCTCGGGTATTCGTTTCGTGCAGGGCACGTTCGATGATCCGAAGGCGTTCGAACGTTTGTCCGATACCGTGGCCGAGCTTGACCGTGACCGTGGTACGCGCGGCAATCATGCGTTCTATATGTCGGTGCCGCCGCGTGCGTTCCCGCAGGTGTCGCGCCAGTTGGCGGATTGCGGTTTGGCGAGGTCCGATAAGGGTGCTTGGCGTCGTGTGATCATCGAGAAGCCGTTCGGGCATGATCTGGCGAGCGCCAAGGAGCTGGATCGTGTGGTTTCCGAGGTGTTCGACCCGTCGAGCGTGTTCCGTATCGATCATTATCTGGGCAAGGAGACGGTGCAGAACATTCTGGCGCTTCGTTTCGCCAATGCGATGTATGAGCCGATCTGGAATAACAATTACGTCGATCATGTGCAGATCACGCATGCCGAGGATATCGGTGTGGCGGGGCGTGCCGGTTATTACGACGGTATTGGCGCGGCGCGTGACATCATTCAGAATCATCTGCTGCAGCTGATGGCGTTGACGGCGATGGAGGAGCCGGTGTCCTTCTCCGCTTCCGATTTGACGGCGGAGAAGACGAAGGTGTTGTCCGCGGTGCGTCTGCCGAAGGATCTGGCGGCCCATACGGCGCGTGGCCAGTATGCCGCGGGCTGGCAGGGTTCGCATGAGGTCGTGGGTTATTTGGATGAGAAGGGCATCGATCCGGAGTCGACGACCGAGACGTATGCGGCGATCCGTTTGGATGTGGATACGCGCCGTTGGGCCGGCGTGCCGTTCTATCTGCGTACGGGTAAGCGTTTGGGCAAGCGTGTCACGGAGATCGCCGTGGTGTTCAAGCGCGCCCCGCATCTGCCGTTCGAGTCGACCGCGACGAAGGAGCTCGGCAAGAACGCGATCGTGATCCGCGTGCAGCCCGACGAGGGTGTGACCATGCGTTTCGGCGCGAAGGTGCCGGGTGGTACGTCGATGGAGGTCCGTGACGTGTCGATGGACTTCGGTTACGGCCGTTCGTTCACCGAATCCTCCCCGGAGGCGTACGAGCGTCTGATCCTCGACGTGCTGTTGGGCGACCCGCCGCTGTTCCCCACCACCGAGGAGGTTAACCTTTCGTGGAAGATCCTCGATCCGATCGAGGAGTTCTGGTCGACGCTCGGCCAGCCGCAGCCGTACCGTTCCGGCACGTGGGGGCCGGAGGAGGCCGTGGAGATGCTCGCCCGCGATGGACACCGTTGGAGGATGCCGTGATTATTACCTTGCATGACACCGAGACCCGTGAGATCTCGGCGAAGATCGATGAATTGCATGAGGAGCGTGGCGAGGCCGCGCTCGGCCGTGTGCTCACCCTGCTGGTCTCCACCAATGAGGAGGCGCTCGAACGTGATCTGGAGGTCGCCAACAATGCGAGCCGCGAGCATCCCTGCCGCGTGATCGCCATCGCCCCCAGCAGCCGCAGGTCCGTTCCCTCGGAGGATGGCGCGACCCGTTCCACCTTCCTTGACGCGGAGATCCGTTTCGGTTCGGACGCCGGCGCGGGCGAAATCATCGTGCTGCGCCCGCGCGGCGGGCTCGTGCGCCACGCCGACACCCTGGTGATCCCGCTGCTCGTGCCCGATACGCCCGTGGTGGCGTGGTGGCCGAACGAGGCGCCCGCGAACCTGTCGAAGGATCTGCTGGGTTCCATGGCGAGCAGCCGCATCACCGACGCGACGCGCTCCTCGAACCCGCAGCGCACGATGGACGATCTGCGCCGCAACCGTTCCGTGAAGGACGTGGACATGTCGTGGACGCGTCTGACCGTATGGCGTGCGATGATCGCCTCGATGCTCGACCAGCCCCCGTACCTGCCGGTGAGCAATGTGCGCGTGACCGGCGAGAAGGATTACCTGCCGTTGACGCTGCTGGCCGCCTGGCTGCGGTTGAAGCTCAACGTGCCCGTGATGATCGAGGAGGATCCGAACGTCACGGCCGTCACCGGCGTGTATCTGACGCGCGGCGACGGCGTGCTGAGCCTGGAACGCCCCTCCACGGACGACGGGTTCGCCGTGATCAGCGTGCCCGGCCAGTCCCCGCAGACCATCAGCGTGCCGGCGCGAACGCTTGAGGAATGCCTCAGCGAGGAGCTCGGCCGCCTCTACCCCGATGAGATCTACAACGAGGTCGTGTCCCAGGGGCTCGATCTCGTCAGGCCCGCGCGCTGAACCGCACAGGCCGAATACGAATACGAATCCGAAACCACACAATCAGACAAGGAGATACCATGGCGGAACGCACGACCATCGTGTATCCGAACCCGCAGGTGCTGGCCCAGGCAGTGGCCGCACGCACGCTGCTGACCATCACCGACATGCTCGCCGAACCCGGCCGCACGCGCGTCGACATCGCTGTGACCGGCGGAACCGACGGCATCCACGTGCTCGAGGTCATGGGTGCGAGCCCGCTGGCCGAAGCCGTGGACTGGTCCCGCGTGCACGTATGGTGGGGCGACGAACGGTTCGTCGCCGCCGACGATGACGACCGCAACGCCAAGCAGGCCCGCGAGGCGCTGTTCGGCAAGCTCATCGCTTCCGGCGCCATGCCCGCCGCGAACATCCACGAGATGCCGGCCGACGGACGCGACCCCGATGAGATCGCCGCCTCCTCCCCCGAACAGACCGACGCCGTGCTGGCCGCGGCCGCCGCGGAATACCAGCGCGAACTCGTCGAACAGCTCGGCGCCGCGCCCGCGCTCGACATCGCGATGTTCGGCGTGGGCCCGGACGCGCATTTCGCGTCCCTGTTCCCCGATCACGGCGAGGCGGAGATCGACGATCCCGACGTGCTCGTGGCCGGCGTGCGCGATTCGCCCAAGCCGCCGCCGCTGCGCGTGACGCTGACCGTGCCGATGATCGCCCGGTCGAAGCACACGTGGGTGTTCACCTCCGAGGAACGCAAGGCCGAAGCCGTCGCCGCGGCTTTCGCCCAGCGCAACAACCCGCATGCGCCGAGCTCCTACGCCGACGGCGAGGAACTCCTGTGGCTCATCGATGAAGGCGCCGCGTCGAAACTGTGACACCATCCACCGTGGTGCGGGCCCATGCCGTTCGGCCCGCACCACATGGGCGCCCCGCCGCGCCCGCGTTCGAGAACGGCTACTCCCTCATCCCGTCCACCACCTCGCGCACGCAGCCAAGGAACGCCTGCGCCGCCGGGGCGAGCGGCTGATCCTTCTTCCATGCGAGGCTCAACGACGCGTGCACGGGCGGCTCCAACAGGCGGAACGTCAACCCGCTGCCCTCGGCCGTGTCGACCAGGCCGTCCAAGCTCAGCTCATAGCCGTAACCGGCGCGCACGAACCGGCTGGCGTTATAGCTCAGATTCATGCTGCCCACCACGTCGAACGGGCGCAACCCCTTGCCGAACCATCCGGAGATGTCGCGGCGCGACAGCGCGCCCCGGGGCATGAACAACGGCAGTCCCTGCATGTCCTCCGGGCGGATCGACGCGCGCGCCGCCAACGGGTCGTCCTCGCGCATGATCAGCCCCATCGGATCGCCGCCCGGCAAGGCGAAATGATCGTAGCGGCTCATATCCGCCGGTTGGACGAGCACGCCGAAGTCGGCGAGGCCATTGTTCAACCGTTCCACGATGTTCTCCCCGAAATCGTCATGCAATTGGATGCGGATGCCCGGGTGCAGTTCGCGCACATGCACGGCGGCCTTGGCGAGCACGTCCATGACCGCGCTCTGCGCGGCGGCGATATGCACGTCGCCTTCGATCTGCTCGCCGGACGCGATCTCCGATTTCGTACGATCCGCCAACTCCACGATCTCACGGGCACGACGGTACAGCAGCTGCCCCTCATGCGTCAGTTCGAGGGCACGGCCGCGATTGCCGCGCACGAACAGCGTGGCGCCCATCTCCTCCTCGAGTTCCTTGATCTGCCGGGACAACGCCGGCTGGCTGATGCGAAGCACGTCGGCTGCGGCCGTGATGCCCTCCTCCTGCACGACGGCGATGAAACTACGCAAGACGCGAATCTCCATGAGGTTCCTTTCCGCTGCGCCGCGCTTCGGCCAGCCGCTTCAAGTATATGCGCGGAAAGCATATCCTTTCATTGGTGATTCGTATTTGTTATCCGGTCGCGCGCCTTGTACGTTGGCATCGACGGCAACGGCAACGACCAGGAGGCACCATGACACGACCGACCCATGTACTGTTCGTCGGATCGACCGGCAGCATCGGCAGGCTCGCCGTGGATGAGGCCATACGCGCCGGATACGCGGTGCGGGCGCTGGTACGCAGCGCCGCGCACGCCCGCTTCGACCCACGCGTCGACGTGTTCCAAGGCGATCTGACCGACGTCGCGTCGTTGCGTGAGGCGTTGGACGGCATGGACGGCGTCGTGTTCACCATGGGCGCGCACGACGGACCATGCATGGTGGAGAAAGTCGACTACGGCGCGGTGCGCAACACGCTGCTCGCGCTCGACGGACGCCGGGTGCGCATCGTGCTGATGACCGCGATCGGCGTGACCTACATGGACACCGACTACAACCGCGCCTCGCAGGCGCATGATTGGAAGCGCCGTTCGGAACGGCTGGTGCGCGTCAGCGGCGACGAGTACACCATCGTGCGCCCCGGCTGGTTCGACTACAACGACCCGGACCAGCAGCGGCTCGTCTTCCTGCAGGGCGACACCCACCGCAACGCCAACCCCGACGACGGCGTGGTGTCGCGCAGGCAGATCGCCCAAGTGCTGGTGGGTGCGCTCGGCTGCGAGGAGGCCGACCATAAGACCCTGGAGCTCGTGGCCGAACACGGGCCGGCGCAGGAACGGCTCGACCCGCTGTTCGCCCGGCTGGAACCGGATACGCCGGACCGCGTCGACGGCGTGCACGACGAGGCGAACTTCCCCGACTGCTGCCAGCCCAAACGCGTACGCGAGGACATGGCCCGCATCGCCGCCCTCGCCCGCAAAACCCACTGAACCCGCCTCCGCACGCACGGCAGTACGAGGCCGCGGCCGCCCGGCACACCGCACACACAACGAATCGTCCCACAGACAAGGCAATCCAACGAAAGGAAGCATCATGATCATCGTCTGCTTCTCCCACGCGGGAGAGAACTACAATGTCGGCACCGTCGACGAGGGCAACACGGCGAAAACGGCGGATCTTATCGCCGAACGGACCGGCTGCGGCATCGTGCGCATCGTGAGCGACACCCCGTACCCGAGCGATTACACGGCCGCCACCCGCGTGGCGCAGGACGAGGCGAACCGTCAGGCGCGCCCGGCCATCACGCTCGAAGGCGACGTCGACGCGCTCGACTCGGACAACACGGTGCTGCTCGGCTACCCGATCTGGTGGGGCGACGCGCCCATGCCGGTGTACTCGTTCCTGGAAAGCCGCGATTGGGAAGGCAAGACCATCCACCCGTTCTGCACGCATGAAGGCAGCGGGCTGGGCGATTCCGTCGCATCGATCGCCGACGCCACCGACGCCGACATCCAGCCCGGACTGGCGATCCGCGGCACCGACGCGCAGCGCGACACGACAAAAACCGCCCGGCTCGTCGACGCATGGCTGGAACGCTCCGGCCTCCTGTGACGCCGCCCTCGCCCCACGACCCGGCAGGCTACCATAGGCATCAATAGCGAGGAGGCAACATGGCATACGCATTGATCACGGGAGCTTCAAGCGGCATCGGGCGCGAACTGGCCGCCCTGTTCGCCGCGGACGGGCACGATCTCATCATCACCGCACGCAGGCAAGGCAAACTCGACGAAGTGAAACGCGCGTTGGAACAGCGCTACCACGTGCGCGTGGAAACGGTCGCGATCGACCTGAGCGAACCAGACGCGCCACGGAACCTGCACGACTACACCGTATCGCACGGATTCGCCGTGGACCATCTCGTCAACAACGCGGGGTTCGCGGACTGGACCGGATTCCTGGATGCCGACTGGCAGCGGCAGCATGAGATGATGCAGCTCAACATGGCCGCCCTGGCGGAACTCACCTACCGGTACGGGCGCGACATGCGCGAACTCGGCCACGGCAGGATCCTGAACATCTCCTCCGTCGCCTCCATGATGGCCGGCCCCTACATGGCCATGTACTTCGCATCCAAAGCCTTCGTGCGCTCGCTGTCGGAAGCCGTGGCGTACGAGCTTCGCGGCACGGGCGTGAGCGTGACCTGCGTATGCCCCGGGCCGACCTCCACCGGTTTCGCCAAGGCCGCGAACATGCACGGCGTGAACTTCTTCACCCTGACCAAACCGGCGACCGCACGCCAGCTCGCCGCGTACGCCTACCGGATGATGATGCGCGGGCGCACGCTCGCCTACCACGGCTATCTCACCAAAGCCGGGGCCATGGCCGAACGTCTGGTCCCCCGCACGCTCACCCGACGCGTCGCCGCACGCATGAACGGCGGCGATCCGCGGCGGCAACGGCGCGCATGAAACGGCTTCCGGCCGCATGATGGGAACCCGCACCGGTTCCGCGTCATGCGGCCGTTTCGTTTCTTCCGCCCAACCGCCCGCCCGCGTTCAGGCGACGGCGCGTTCCGCACGTTCCACGCGTTCCAGATGGGCGAAACGCTTCGACGGGCGGTATACGAGCGTCGCAATGCCGATGAGCACCGCGGTGGCCGCCAGGCTGATCGGGTAGATGATCATGATGGACGTGAAGGTGCGGTACAGCGGGAACCCGAACCTGATCCAGGTCAGTCGCACGCCGCACACGCCGATGATGGTGAGGATCGCCGGCGCCAGGGAGATGCCGAACCCGCGCAGATACCCCGACATGACCTCGTACAGCATACTGAACGGGTAGGCGCTGAACACCAGCACCAGTCGGATGAAGCCCGTGGCGATCACCTCCGGGTTCGAGTCGAACAGGCCCAGCAGATCGTGGCCGAAGAACAGGACGAGCGCGATCGTGGCGGCCGTGCAGACGAACGCCTCCACGACGCACAATCCCAGCACGCGCCGGCAGCGGCGGATCTGCCTAGCGCCGTAGTTCTGCCCGGTGAACGTGGCGCACGCCTGGCTGAACGAGTTGAACATGTAGTAGGCGATGATCTCGATGTTGAACGCGGCGCTGGATGCGGCCATGACCACCGTGCCCAGCGAGTTGATGGCCGCCTGGATGATGATGTTGGCCACCGCGAACACCGCGCTCTGGATGCCGGCGGGCAGGCCGATGCGCAGGATCTGGCGCAGGGTCATCCAATCGACGCGCAGTTCGCGCAGGCGCACGCCGATCACCGCGTCCGTGTGCGTGAGGCGGTACAGCAGGATCATGGAACTGACCACGTTGGCGAGCACGGTGGCGAGTGCCACGCCGTCGACGCTCATGCCGCATACGATTACGAGGAACAGGCCGAAGGTCACGTTGAGCACGCCGGAGATGGTGAGTACGGCGAGTGGGGCCTGCGTGTCGCCGATGCTGCGGAAGATCGCGGCTTCGAAGTTGTAGAGCAGGATCACGGGCATGCCGAGCAGGTAGATGCGCAGGTATGTCAGCGCCAGGGGGAACACTTCGTCGGTGACGTTGAGCATGCCGAGCAGTGGGGCCGCGGCGAGTTCGCCGATGATGGCGACCATCACTCCCCCGGCGACGGCTGCGATGACGGATGTGTGCACGGCCTTGTGCACCGCGCTCTCGCTGTTGCGTCCGATGGCGTTGGCGATGACCACGTTGGCGCCGAGCGCCAGTCCGATGAACAGGTTGAGGATGAGCCCGGTGACGGGCGCGTTGGAGCCGACCGCCGCCACGGCCGCGGTGCCGTTGCCGTGCGAGAAGTTGCCGACGATCATGATGCCGGACGCGTTGAACAGCTGTTCGAGGATGCCCGTGGCGGCCACGGGCAGCGCGTATCGCAGGATCTTGCCCCACAATGCGCCGTGCAGCATGTCTATTTCCTGTCGCCCCGCCATTCGTTTCCCTCTTCGTTCCTTCTCGTGTCTCTCATGGTTCTCCATCGTTGCACTCTAATACCGGTGCGGCGAAGAGCAAATCACGTTTGCGCATGGAATGGCAGAGTTTTGGCGTATGCCATGCCGGTGGTCGGCATGGAGCGACGGTTCGGAATGTTGGCGGTTCGGGACGGCAGGGTTGCGGAATGGTATGGGTGCAGACGGCGGGAGCCGCATGTCTTGCGACATGCGGCTCCTCGCTTTCACCGGTTCGATGATCGAATCAGGCTGGTTTCGGGCCCGGAATCAGGCTTCGATCTCCTCGCGGCCCGGTTCGGCCCACAGGGTGTGGAACGCGCCCGGCTGGTCCACACGCTGGTAGGTGTGGGCGCCGAAGTAGTCGCGCTGGCCCTGGATGAGTGCGGCGGGCAGGCGCGGGGAACGCAGGCCGTCGAAGTAGGACAGGGACGATGCGAACGCCGGGGTCGGCAGGCCGTTGCGGGCGGCGGTGGCCACCACGTTGCGCCAGGAGGATTCGGCGGTTTCGATGGCGTTCTTGAAGTACGGGGCGAACAGCAGCGACACGTTGGCTTCGCCGGATTCGAACGCCTCGGAGATGCGGTTGAGGAACTTCGCGCGGATGATGCAGCCACCGCGCCAGATGCGTGCCACCGCGGCCAGGTCGATGTCCCAGCCGTATTCCTCGGCGGCGGTGGTGATCTCGTTGAAGCCTTGGGCGTAGGCGACGATCTTGGAGGCATAGAGCGCCTGGCGGATGTCTTCGATGAAGGCCTTCTTCTCCTCGTCGTTCAGGTCGAGGCCGCCTTCCGGACCGGCGAAGCCCTGCTTGGCAGCTTCCTCGCGCAGATCCGCTTCGGAGGACAGGCCGCGGGCGAACACGGCTTCGGCGATGCCGGTGACGGGTACGGCCAGGGACAGCGCGGTCTGCACGGTCCAGGTGCCGGTGCCCTTCATGCCCGCGTGGTCCACGATCACGTCGACCAGCGGCTTGCCGGTCTTCGCATCGACCTGGTGCAGCACTTCGGCGGTGATTTCGATCAGGTAGGAGTCGAGTTCGGTCTTGTTCCACTCCTCGAACACGTCGCCGATCTCGGACGGGGTCATGCCCAGGCCGCGGCGCATGAGGTCGTAGCTTTCGGCGATGAGCTGCATGTCGGAGTATTCGATGCCGTTGTGCACCATCTTGACGAAGTGGCCGGCGCCGTTGAGACCGATGTGGGTCACGCACGGTTCGCCTTCCGCCTTGGCCGCGATGGATTCGAAGATCGGCTTGAGGGTCTTCCAGGATTCATCGCTGCCGCCGGGCATCATGGAGGGTCCGAGCAACGCGCCCTCCTCACCGCCGGACACGCCGCAGCCCACGAAGTGCAGGCCGCGCGCGCTGATCTCCTTCTCGCGGCGGATGGTGTCCGGGAAGTAGGCGTTGCCCGCGTCGACGATGATGTCGCCCGGCTCCATGAGGTCGGCGAGCGCATCGATCATGGCGTCGGTGGGCTTGCCCGCCTTGACCATGATGATGGCGGTGCGGGGCTTGGTGAGGCTGTCGACGAACTCCTCGAGCGTCTTGGCGGGGAAGAATTCGCCTTCGGTGCCGTGCTCGTTCATGAGCTTTTCGGTGCGGGCGTAGGTGCGGTTGAACACGGCGACCTTGTTGCCATGGTGTGCGAGGTTGCGTGCGAGGCTGCCGCCCATTGCGGCCAGGCCGACGACGCCGACGTTTGCTTCAGCTGACATGCGTTACCTTCCATCGAGTGGGGCTTGATCAAACGTCCTACAGTCTATAACCCCGCTTCCCCAATCATGCGGCCGTGGCGGCGTAGGCGGACATGCGTTTGCCGAAAGTGTGGACGGGCGATCGGCCTTCGGCTCGTCAACGATCGACGATTTCGACGCGCGGCCCGTTGACGAGCACCGCCTGGTCGTCGCGTATGGGCACCAGCGTGCGTGTCCCGTCGTCGTGGCGCATGATGTCGGCGGCGGATTCGCCGAGGGTGGGGCCGCCGATGTGGGGCACGATGCTGAAGTCCACGAGCCCCAGGCCCGCGTAGTTGCTGTCGAGGTAGGGGGCGGGGTCTTCGCTGTCCATGCGTTTGATGTATTCGATGTTGGGCCCGGCCACCACGGCTCCGGCTGATTCGCCGATGTAGGTTTTGCCTTCCTGCACGGCTTGTGCGATGAGTTCGTCGGCCGATGAGTAGCGCAGAGATTGGAGAAGATAGAAAGTGTTGCCGCCGGTTACGTAGATCATGCTGCTGGAGGCGATGGTGGTTTTGATGTCGTGGTAAGAGGCGACGGCCACGTCGATCTCCTGCACGTTGAGGCCGAGGGCGCGTAGCTTCCATTTGGCCATGCGGTTGAAGAAGCCGGTGGAGTCCTTCATGCTTGCAGTGGGGATGAAGGCGACCGTTCTGCCTTTGAGGTCGGGTTCCAAACGTCCCAGCATGTGGCTGACGGGCGCGAACGTCGATGCCAGCATCAGCTTTCCCATGTGTTCCTCCCTCCGTCGTGCCGCCGTGTTGCGGGCCGTCCGTTGCGTTTCCGGCCTTTCGGGCGCTTTCACGGTAACGGCCTTCCCTGATGGAATCCTGTATGTTCGCTTAACGGGTATGGTGGATGCCATGCGATATGTATTCCGCGCCTCGGACATGCGTTGCGAGGTTCCTGATTCCGATTCCTCCAGAACGATTTTCGCCGGATTGTCGTTCTCCATCGGAGCCGGTGAGATCGTCGATCTGGTCGGCCCGTCCGGCTCAGGCAAGAGCAGTCTGCTGACCGCGTTCGCCCAGTTGAACCCGTATGCGTCCGGTTCGTTGGAGCTTGACGGCCGCGCGTCCGGCGAGTTCACGCCGCAGCAGTGGCGCGGTCTGGTGGCGTACCTGCCGCAGAAGCCGGTGCTTACCGGTGCCACGGTGGCCGAGGCGATCCGCCTGCCGTGGACGCTGCGCATCCGTGCCGGTGCGGAGGGCGGCGTATTGCCGTGGCTGCGTCGGGCGTGTTCGCGTCAATCCCCCGACATGCGCGCTAAGGCGCTGCTGCCGGATGGGCGCATCAGGGAAATGCTCGACGGCATCGGCTGCGAGGACATCGAATTGGATCGTGCGCCGCACGACCTGTCCGGCGGTCAGGCGGCGCGTGTGAGTCTCGCACGCACGCTGCTCACCGAACCGAAGGTGATGCTGGCCGACGAGGTGGATGCCGGTTTGGATGACGGCAACGCGGACAAGGTGGCTTCCATCATGGCCGAGGCGGCATCGCACGGCATGGCGATCGTGCGCATCAGGCATCGGCCGCCGGACGGGCGCGCCTCGCGGATCGCGACCCTGGATGGCGGCACGCTCACCGAAACACTTGCGGAACGTCAGGAGGGACTCGCATGAGCGGCAACTATTATTCGATCGATATCACCGGCCTGCTGGTCGCGCTCGTCATGGTGGCCATCGCCGCCGGCATCTCCGCCCTGATGCGCATGGGCATCGGCGGCACGCTGCTGTGGTCGGCGTGCCGTGCGCTGCTGCAATTGTGTGCGATGGGCTTCATCATGTCCTTCGTCATCCGTTCGGGCAACCCGTGGTTCGTGATGCTGCTCATCGCGTTCATGCTGGTCGCTGCCGTGCAGATCACGCTGTCGCGCGCCAAGGGCGTGCCCAAGGGTTTGGTGGGGCCGGTGCTGTTGAGCCTGGTGATCACCATGCTCCTCATGATGTCGGTGGTCGTCGAACTGGTCATCCGCCCGCGCCCTTGGTTCGCGCCGCAACTGGTGGTGCCGTTGACCGGCATGCTGTTGGGCAACACCGTCTCCACGCTGGCGGTCGGTTTGAGCAGGTTCTTCGAAAGCATGCGCGAACGGCGCGACGAGGTCGATACGCTGCTGGCCTTGGGCGCGACGGCGTGGGAGGCGGCGCGTCCGAGCATCGTCTCGTCGATCCGTCTGGGTCTGATGCCCACCACCGCGTCGTTGGCGTCGGCGGGCATCGTCACCGTGCCGGGCATGATGGCCGGTCAGATCATCGCCGGCGGCGATCCGATCGACGCGGCGAAATACCAGTTCATGGTCCTCGCCTCCATCGCGGCGCTCACCCTATTGGCCGACGGTCTCATCATGACGCTCGTATACCGCAAGTGCTTCACCGAACTGGACCAGTACCGGCCGACGGTCGGCTGACGTTGGCGGCCGCCCGGCGTTCCTCCCCGCCCGCATGGTTCACGCCGTTGGCCGCCGGGAGTACGATGGAGCCGTACGTCAAACGTTTGAAGCGGCCGTATGCCGCCAAGAAAGCGAAGGAGCCGATATGACGACGGCAGAGGGAACAAGCATCGCGATCGTCACGGGAAGCGCCCGTGGCCTGGGCTACGAGCTGGCACGCCAGCTCATCGAACGCGGCTGGATCGTGGCGGGCATCGACTTCGATGCCGAGCGTCAGGCCGAACTCGTCGAACGTTTCGGAGCCGAACGCTACCACGCGTTCGTCGGTGATGTTTCCGACGAAGCGTTCGTGAACGACGCCATCGGCCGGATCGCAGGCATCGGGCATATCGACCTGCTCATCAACAACGCCGGCCAACCGTCGTTCAAGAAGCCGACCGCCTACGTCGCCGCCGACGTGGACAAGTGCCTGAAGGGGTTGAAGGGCATGATCCTGTGGAGCGTGGCCACATTGAAGGCCTGCGGCGAGCGCGACCTGAAGATCGCCAACGTGATGAGCACCGCCGCGACGCGCGGCAACGCCGGCGAATCGGTGTACTGCGCGACCAAGTGGGGCGAGAAGGGCTACACGCAGAGCCTGAAGGCCGCCTACAAGGGGTCCAGCGTGAAGATCGTGGGCGTCTACCCCGGCGGCATCGACACCGACTTCTACCGTGACAGCCACGACTACGTGTCGTTGGACAAGCAGCATTCGTTCATGGATCCGGCCGAACTCGCCACGGTGATCCTGTTCAACCTCGTCAACGAGGCGAACCTCACCGTCTCCGACATCATCATCGAACGCAACTACCGCTGACCCACGGCCATACGGCCATCACGCGGCATACCATATACGAAAAGCCCCTTCCCGAACGGTGAACCGAACCGTTCGGGAAGGGGCTTCTATGGTTTATCTAGCCGGGCGCATCACAGCACGTCGGGATCGTTCTTGTCGATCGTGCCGGTGAACTTGCCGATCGCCTTCAGACCGTGGTAGGCGACGAGCACCACGATCGTGCCGATGGCGATGCCGTTGAAGGAGATGCCGTTGACGGTGAACGCGAACTGGCCGATGGCGATGATCATGGTGATGGCTGCGACCATGATGTTGATCGGCTTGTCGAAGTTGACCTTGTTCTCCACCCAGATGCGGATACCGATCATGCCGATCATGCCGTACAGCAGGGTGGTCACGCCGCCGAGCACGCCGGCGGGGATGGTGTTGATGATCGCGCCGAACTTCGGGCACAGCGACAGGATCAGGGCGAAGCCCGCGGCGCACCAGTAGGCCGCGGTGGAGTACACCTTGGTGGCGGCCATCACGCCGATGTTCTCGCCGTAGGTGGTGGTGCCGGAGCCGCCGCCGAAGCCGGCGATGGTGGTGCCGAGACCGTCGGCGAACAGGGCGGTGCCGATCTGGTCGTCATAGTCGCGGCCGGTCATCTGGGAGACGGACTTGACGTGGCCGACGTTCTCGGCGACGAGCACGAGCACGACCGGGACGAACATCGGCAGGATGGAGAAGTCGACCTGCGGGGTGTGGAAGGTGGGCAGGCCGACCCATGCGGCCTTGCCGATGGCGGAGAAGTCGACCTGGTTGCGGACGCACGCGTAGGCGTAGCCGATGATCACGCCGATCAGGATGTTCAGACGTCCGAGCAGACCCTTGAACAGCACGGCCACGAGAAGCACGGCCACCAGCGTGACGATGGCGGTGTCGGGGGCGGCCTTGAAGTTGTTCCACACGCTCGGGGCGAGGTTGAAGCCGATGATCGCCACGATGGCGCCGTTGACGACCGGCGGCATGATGATGTCGATCCACTTGGCGCCCGCGTAGTGCACGACGATGCCGATGAGCGCCAGCAGCAGGCCGGTGACCATGATGCCGAAGGATGCGACCGCGATGCCCTTGTTCGCGGTGGTGACCGCGGTGATCGGGGCGATGAAGCCGAACGACGAACCGAGGTAGCTCGGCAGCACGTTCTTGTTGATCAGGAGGAACAGCGCCGTGGACATGGCGGTGAAGAACAGGGTGGTGGACGGGTCGAAACCGGTCAGGATCGGCACCAGGAAGGTGGCGCCGAACATGGCGATGACGTGCTGGGCGCCGATTTCGGCGGTGCGCGGCCAAGTCAGACGCTCATCGGGTTCGACGACCTCGCCCGGTTTCAGCGTCTTGCCGTCGCCGTGCAGAGCCCATTGGAACATATTGCTCATTTTTCTTCTCTCATTCGGGGATCAGGGCGCGGCCCTTGCCGTCCGCGCACTGAGGGTCAATTGTAATCAGGGTATGGTCCCCCTCTTGTTTCGTCCCGTCGCTCCCCCATTCCCGCACCGCCGGTCGCCTGCCTGGCGCCATATGGGCGGGCCGCACCGGCGGCCGGATCGATTCCCGACCCGGCCGAGCGGTGCGGTCCGGATCATCACCAGTTCGGATCGTCGTCGTCCGGGTCGGGCTCGATCTCGTCGTCATGCACGACCGGGCGGCTGACGATGCTGTAGCCGTCGAGCAGGATGATGGTGCCGTCCTCGGCCTCGGTGACCAGCTTGGCCATGATGGCGAAGGCGCGGGCCTCGGCTTCGGTGGCCAACCATGTGCCGTTGTCCTCGCCGTCCTCCCAGCTCAGATATTCGCCGTCGAGGTTGTCGTCCCACAGGTACGCCTTGTCGATGTCGCGGCGCACGGCGTATTCGAGTTCGTTGTTGTTGTCGGCCATGATCATGGTTCCTTTCTTGTGGTTTTACCTTGTGTGTTCTTCGTCCCTTCCCGGCTTGCGTCGGGAAAGCCGGGGCGCAGGCTGCGTTCGGGAATCGGAGCCGGGCGTCGCCATATTCGGTTCCGCAGGGAATCCGCGTATCCGTCTTCCCATGACCGCTCCTTTCCTTCGCGCTCATCCCTATTCATGCGTCCCCGATGGATAGGGTTCCTCGATATCCTCGGTTCAACGGGATGCCCTATACATGCATCCCCGAATTTCCGGAGTTCCGAATCGAAACGCCGTGCGGTGGATACCATGTACTACAACCGGACAATTTGATGCCGATCGAACACGAATTCCGAAAATCCGATGGAAGGCGGCTGTTGTGGAATCATCGTTACCCCCGCGCAAGGCCAGTGTTTTCAACGCCGCACAGGCGTTGTCGCGCACGCCGGAACGTTTTGCCATATGCAACGCACGCCGGGTGGATGCCATCGGCGTGTCGGATCATTGCTGGGTGGTGTGCGCCGAGGGGCGGATCGCCGCCACAGGATGCTCGGATGCGGAATTGGAGGCGGCCTGCCGTGGCAACGGCGTGGCGCCCGAACATGTTCTCGACGCGCATGGCGCGACGTTGACGCCCGGCTATATCGACATCCACGCCCACGGGGCTTGGGGCTGCAGCTTCGACGACGGCGCGGACGCGATCGACCTGGCCCGCGCCGGGCATCTGACCCACGGCACCACACGTCAGGTGCTGTCGCTGATCACCAACCCCGTCGACGTCATGCATGCGAATCTGCGCACCGTACGGGAGAAAACCGCCGTTCGTCCGGACATCCTTGGCGCGCATCTCGAAGGCCCGTTCCTGGCCGTATCGCGTAAGGGCGCGCATGATCCGGCATATCTGCGCGACCCGGACCCCAAAACGGTGGACGGCATGCTCGAAGCCGCAGGAGGCTGCCTGCGCCAAATCACCATCGCGCCCGAACTGCCGCACGGCCTTGACGCGATCCGCCGTTTCTCCGCGGCCGGAACGGTGCCCGCTGTCGGCCATTGCGAAGCGGATTACCGCACCGCACGCGCCGCATTCGAGGCCGGCGCCGGCATGCTCACGCACATGTTCAACGCGATGAACAGTTTGCACCATCGCAATCCCGGCCCGATTCCCGCGGCCGTCGAATCGGATGGCGTCGTGCTCGAACTCATCGTCGACGGCTTCCATGTGCATGATGCCATGGCGAGGCTGGGGTTCGGGCTCGCGCCGCATCGCATCGCCTTCGTGACCGACGCGATGGCCGCCACCGGGTGCCCGGACGGCTCATACCGTTTGGGCGGTTTGGAGGTGACCGTGGCCAACGGTCATGCGCGGCTCGCGTCGAACGGTGCGATAGCGGGTTCAACGCTCACCCTGGAGGATGCCGTACGTCATGCCGTGCTCGATTTGGGCATCAGTCCGGCCGCCGCGGTCGAAGCCGCCACGCTCACCCCGGCCAAGGCGCTCGGATTGGATGTGGAGAACGCGATCGCCGAAGCGCCTCTGGGGCTCATCCGCCCCGGTTTCGCCGCCGACCTGAACCTCATCGACACGTCGACGTGGCGCGTGACACGCGTATGGTGCGCCGGCCGGCCAATCGTCTGAACGTCCGAACACCTGAACGTCTGGCCTGCCGATACCCAGCACATCCGGACACCCGAATCAGAAAACGAATGCGTGTGGCCCGGACGGGACTCCCCTCCGGGCCACACGCATATCGATCGTCATATCGCCGTCCTACACATCGCGACGCACGCTACGGACGCGCGATGGAAGCACAGGCATCACAGACACCACGGCATCACAGATGCGGGTCGACGGAATGCACCACGTCCACCAGGTCGCCGTTGGACAGCACCGGACGCTTGAATTCACGCCACGGTTCCACTTCGACCTCCCATTTTCCGTTGAGCTCGTTGATCTTCGGTCGCGCGGTCTGCTCCCAACGGAACCGCTTGCAGGTACGCCCGGTCTGCGGGTCGCGACGCGAATAATGCAGGCAGGTGCAGTTGGTGATCCGCCAATCCGGCGAATCGGCGCGATGCATGAACTCCTCATCGGACAGGTCCTCGAGGGTGAGCATCAGCGCGAGCATGAGGTCGCCGTGGGTGACCATCACCACGGATTCCGCGTCGGATTTACGGTTCAGCGAGGTAAGCAGGTTGTGCACGCGGTTCTCCGCCACGTCGGCGATGGATTCGCCCGCCGGCGGGCACCAATACAGCGGGTCATTGTTCTTGAACAGCCAATTGCGCTTGTAGTTGGCCTTGAACTCCTCTTTGGTGATGGTGTTGATCTCACCCCACGAGCGTTCGCGCAGCACGCGCGTCTCCTCCCATTTCGCCTTCGGCAGCGCCATCGTGGCCGCCGTTTCGCGCGTACGCACGTAAGGCGAGACGAGATAGCGGTCAAACAGCTCCTGCTGGGCCACCAGCCATCGTCCGATGCAGTCGGCCTGCTTGCGGCCCGTGGCGGTGAGCCTCCACGAACGGTCCGGCACGGTCACGTTGTCCTGCGTGTACAGCGAATTATCGCCCTGCTCGCCGGCGTTGACGATCACGTTCGCTTCGGATTCGCCGTGGCGGATCACATACAGATCAAGGGGCATTCCCATAGTTTCATTCCTTACTCATGTTCATGTTCTTCATCGAATCACACTCCACCGTAGCCGATTCGCGCGGCGGTGGCGGCATGTGTTGCGCCCGGAGCGAAGAATTCGCGGGAGGGTCACGTCATATTCACCCAGGCGTGGCTATTCGGGCCAGATGCCGTTCCTGGCGTATTTCCTGCGGTACTCCCCCGGTGTCATCCCGCTGTGCTTCTTGAAGACCTTGGTGAAATGGCTTTGGGAGCGGTAGGCGAGGATGCGCGCGATTTCGGCGAAACCGTATTCGGAGTATTTGAGCATGTTCTCCGCGGCTTCCATGCGCTTGTCGGTGATGTACTGCGAGATCGTCGTGCCGGTTTCGCGGGAGAACAGTTCGGACAGGTAGGTGGGGTTGAGGTGCACGTGCTCGGCAAGGATGGGCACGGTGATCTTCTCGTGCAGATGGTAGTGGATGTAGTCCATGCATTCGCCCACGGCCTTGGAATGCACGTCGGTCTTCTGCATGTCGGCCATGGCCCAGGTGAAGAAGGTCATCATGTCGGTGTGCAGCCTGCGCACGGCTTCCGGCGTGGTGCAGGTCTCCAGGTTCTGGATGTACAGGTCGGAGGCGTTGTAGGCGTCCTCCTCGTCCATCCCGCCTTCGATGGCGAAACGCGTGGCCAGGGTGATGGTGGTGACGAAACGGTATTTCACGTTCAGCAGCGGATCGTCGGACAGGTGGCCGTACAGGCCGGAATCCCACAGTCGCGAACTTTCCGCGATCGCGTTGATGTCGCCGGAGCGCATCATGTCGTACTGCTTCATCTCCTCGACGTAGCGGTGGTGCCGCACCCGGTCCTCGCGCGACAGGAAATCGAGATATCCCAGTTTCGCCTCATTGACGACAGTCATACGCCAGACCTCCATCGTTGCAGTTTCGCCGGCACGACTCGACAATTATACAATCGGCCGGTCGTGCCATTGCGCCCGAAGCGAAATGGCACGACCGGCCGATCCGAAGCGAGGAATGCCCGATATCAGTAGTAGTAGCTGACGGCTCCCGCCGCGAAGGAGGTGAGCAGTGCGGAGACGATCAGCACGATGACGACGATCGCCGCGGCCGTGGCAACCATCTGCACGATCATGGCAAGCAGCCAACCCCAATGCGGGTCACGCTTGCTCTGCGACTGGCCTTGGGCGACGACGACGGGCTGCCACATGGAGAACAGGCCGAGGCCGAAGCACTGCAGCAGTACCGCGAGCGGCGTCAGACGGACGATGCTCAGCACGAACACGATGAGCTCGAGCATGACCCACGGCATGAGGCGGCGCGCGTATTCGTCATGGAACTGCGAGAACTTCTTGTGGTCGCCGAGCACCTTGCGGCCAAGCAGCGCGAAAAGGATGCAGGAATACAGGATCAGGAACGCGGCGATCCACATCGCGAACAGCGTCTGCACCACCGCCGAGCTGTAACCGTCCAGCTGGCTGACGATGGACGCGCCCTGGGTGATCCACACCACGATGTTCAGCGCGATCATGAAGCTGAGGAACAGCGTGATGACCCAGCTGTACCACTTCTTCATCGGCTTGTCCTGCGACGGGTGGACCAGCGCCTCCCTGAGCCAGTTGAAGAAGGTACGCCCCTCGATCGCGGCCGCGGACGGCTGCTGCGGCTGCTGGGCGTATGGCTGACCGGGCTGGTACGGCTGACCTTGCTGGTATGACTGCTGGCTTTGCTGGACAGGCTGCTGGAACGATTGCTGCACCGGCTGCTGGAACTGCTGGTACTGCTGCTGGTTGCCGTACTGCGGCTGCGCCTGCGGGGCTTGCTGGACCGGCGGCACTTGCGGGACGGGCTGGGCCTGCTGGACGGGCGAGACCGGCTGCGCCTGCGGAACTGGCCGAACGGGAGGAATCGCTTGGATGGGCTGCTGGGCGATCGGCTGGGTCTCGCCTTGGGCTTCCACCGGCTGCTGCGGCATGACCGTGGTGGGCGTATCCTCCTTCGCCTGAGCCGTCGCGATCGGCACGGTCGCGTCGCTCTGGTCGTCAGCCGGCGCATCCGCCTGCGAAACGGCTTCAACATTCTCTTCCTGGTTTTCGGATGCGACGTGTTCCGTCGACGGCGCCGACGCCTCGCCTTCGCTTGCCGGTTCGGAAACGGCGCCCTGCGTGGAAGCATCCGCTTCCGGCTCGGAGTCGACCGCGGGCGTCTCCGTCTGGATATCCGCGTCCTGAACGTCCTGAACGTCCTGAACGTCCTGAACGTCCTGAACGCTCTGGAACGGTCTGCCACAGTGACGGCAGAAATTGGCCCCATCGGGATTGCCGAATCGGCAGCTCTCGCATTGCTTCATGGAAGTTTCCCCTTCGATCTCGTTGTCCGTACGCGCCGCCGAGCACCCCCGACATCGCTTTGATGACGTCAACGGCGTGCCTTGAACGGCCTGGCATCTTCAATTTACTCCCCGGTGCGTAACGCATGGCGCGTCAAGGTGTACAAACTCGGCAGGCTCACCGACCGGGAATACAGCCGGACATTCCCACGGCTCGCCACACGCCAACCCGAAGAAACATGTGGCAGCCCCACCCAAAAACCGGCAGGAACAGACAAGATCCGTCCGCCCCCGGAAACGGACAGTAATCCCCTACCGTTTTCAGACAAAATCAGCCCAATTCTGTCCGATTCCGGTGACGAGTGGACTGGGAAAGGATGGTTTTGCTGGTTCTGGCTGATTCGTACCAATTCGTACCGTTTCAGACAAAAATGCCCCGTTTCTGTCCGATTCCGGTAATGCCTGGATTGTGGAATGGGGGCTTCGGACTGGCTCTGGCTGTCTTGAAGGGTTATCTCGCTTATTTGTGGCAGATTTGAGGGTTTGAATTTTGCCAGGTGGCTTATATATGGCACCTAAACCCGGAAAACCCAAGTACAAGTCGCGGAATTCCAACCGCCATACTCGGCATATCGCACTTTGAGTGCCATATATAAGCCACCTAGCATTCCGCAGACCCCCGAATCCGCCATATATAAGCCGAGTAACAGGCCGTTCCAGCCGTTTTCGGTGACGGACTGGGCGCCTCATACCGTTTTCAGACAAGAATGGGCCGATTCTGTCTGATTTCGGTAATGGGGGGCGATGGGGAGAAGCAAGAATGAGGACGGCCCGTACCGTTTTCGGACAGAATTGGGCCGATTCTGTCTGATTTCGGTAATGGGTGGGACAAGGCAAAGTGAGGGTTGGGGTTGCTTCGTCCGGAATCGGACAAGAATGGGCCGATTCTGTCTGATTTCGGTAACGAGGGCGATGGGGAGAAGTAAGAGTGAGGCTGGCCCGTACCGTTTTCAGACAGAAACGGGCTGAATTTGTCTGATTTCGGTAACGGGGGCGATGGAGGGAAAGTGAAGGTTGGATGCTTGCTCGAAATCGGACAGAATTGGGCTGAATTTGTCTGATTTCGGTAATGGGGGAAGCGAGAAGGATCCCTACCAAGACCGCTTGCCGAATTCTCAGAAGTTCTCAGAAGTAGGTGTTCCAGCCGAATTTCACGGCGAGGACGATGCCCGTGATCACGGCGGCCGCACGCATGATGTTTTCGGGAATATGGCGGGTGACTGGCGGTGCGATGGCGCTGCCGATGATGCACCCGAGGCACATCATGATGGCGAACGGCCAGTAGACGGAACCGCGGATGATGAACATGGTGGCGGCGGAGATGTTCGCGCCGAATCCAACCACCGTCTTGAGCGCGTTGATCTGGTGGAACGGCCCGATCCTGCCCAGATCGAGGATCGCCAGCGCGAGCGTACCCGCCGCCGCGCCGAAATAGCCGCTGTACACGCCGACGAAGCTCACGCCGAGCCACAGCCACCACGGATCGTGCAGTTTCCCGTCGCCTGATTTGGCTGCGATCTTCGCGGCGCGCTCACCCTGCTCCGATTCAGGGAGGGCCGTGGCCACGGCGTCACGCGCGGCGGCCTTGCCACGGGGGTTCAATGCGATGAGCAGGGCGCTGAAGCCGATCAGCGGCGGCACCGCGAATTCGAACACCTTCGCCGGTAGTTCCAGCAACAGCAGTCCGCCGATGATGCCTCCGGCCAAGCCAATGAGCGCGTAGGCGACCACGCGCCTGCCCTGCCCTTTCAGCTCCTTGCGAGCGGCCAAGAGTCCGCCGATGCCGGTGCCGCACACGCCCACGGTGTTCGTGGTGTTCGACAATACGGGCGGGATGCCGAACGCCAGCAGCGCCGGGTAGGAGATCAACGACGACGCCCCGACCGCGTACCCGACGAATCCCGCGCCGATACCGGCAACGAGAACCAACAACAGCGTGACGACGGATACTCCGGCGATCATGGTGGCGCCCTCCCTCTTTGCTTGCAACGAGAGCCAAGTCTATCGATTCGGCTCGCGGATGGGCACGAATGTTCACCATTCAGCGAAGGCCGCTTTTCAAGCTTGCCGCCTCGGTCACTTCACCTGGGTGACCTTGTCTCCTTTGACCATGTAGGCGTGCCGGGCGACGTCGATCATCGGCTGGTCGAAGACGCTGTCCGTGTAGAACTCGTCGACGACGACGTCCTCGCCATACAGTTCGCGCAGGCGTTTCGGCTTGTTGACGTTGAAGTTCAGGTATTCCACGGACATGCTGCCCGGGTCGATCACGGAGCCGACCACGTGGCCGACGCCGAGCCTGCGGCAGGCCTCCCCCACGGTCAGGTCGAACGACGCGGTGAGGATCACGTCGTCGCCGCGCGGCTCATACCATGGTTTGATGCGTTTCATATTGCGCTCCCAGAACGCCTCGATCAATCGTTCCAGGTCGACGGAATCCGACATGAGACGCAGATAGTCGCCGCACAGCCCGCTCACGCCGCGTTCCATCTGCTCGAAGGATGCCCTGCCGAGCTTGTATTTGGCCGCATACCGGATCACCGGCGCGATGAACCGCAGCGCCTTGGGCTCGTACCTGACGGAGAACAGGTACAGGTCGAACAGGCTTTCGCCGTCGTAGATCGTGCCGTCGAAATCGAATACGCGCATCCGGTACGCCTCCCGTCCTTGAAGTTCGGCGAAGCGACGCGCCCGCACGGCCGCGCCCATGCCTTCCGCAAGAATATAGCATCCGTCCGGCTTCCGGCAGACCCCCTGTCGTTTGTTCATTCACTGTTCACGCGCCGGCATTGCACGGTCCGGCACCGTGCCCGGGCACAACGCCCGACATCGGTTTCGAGACGCCGCATCGCCGCGCGGCACCGGCATGGCACGCTATTGTTGTTTGGAGAATTGTTTGGAGAACACACGAGTACGCAGACCAGGGGGTGCGCTTTGAAGGCAGGCAGGACGAACCGGAAGCCGAGCATGGGGGATGTGGCCGAGGCCGTGGGCGTCTCCAAGACCACGATCTCCCGGTACCTGCACGGCGAATACGCGTATATGTCGTCGGAGACGAAGGCGAAGATCGAGCAGGTCATCAGGGAGCTCGGCTACCGCCCGAACAAGATGGCGCAGAGTCTCAAGGCCACCGTGAGCCATATGGTCGGCGTGACCATCGCCGACGTGGGCAATCCGTTCAGCTCGCTGCTCATCAAGGGCATCCAGGAGGAGTGCCGGGCGCGTGACGTCCAGTTGCTGGTGAGCGATTCGAACAACAGCCCCGAGCTGGAGCAGGCCAATATCGAATCGCTGCTGGATGCCCAGGTCGACGGCCTGATCGTCAACACGGTCGGCAACAACGATGCCTGGCTCGGCGAGTTCCACGGCAGGGCCAATCGCAAGCCGGTGGTCATGCTGGACCGCATCATGACTCCCCTGACATACGACAGCGTCGCCAATGACAATGCGGGTGCGGTGCGGGCGATGCTCGATCATCTCGCGTCCCGCGGTTTTGCCTATGTCGTGTTCGTCACCCGCCCGGGCGAGGGCATCAGCACGCGCACCGTGCGCCGTGCCGCCGTCGAGGAGTATCTGGCTTCCCACTCCATCGAGGGCGAGGTGCTGGTCTACGATTCCGGGGCCGACGATCTGGGTCCTGCCATCGAGCGGATCCTGGAGGTCCACGGCGGCGAGCGCGTCTGCCTGTTCGCCAATAACGAGGAGAGCATGCGCGATGTGCTTGAGGCGACTTCCGCCGAGGTGCGTGAGCGGGTCGGCATCTGCGCGTTCGCGGATGAGCGGTGGGCCAAGTACAGTGGCCCGGGTATCACCTGCCTCGATCAGAATCCGATGCTTATGGGGCGTACCGCCGCGCGGAAGTTGTTCGCTCGTATCTATGACGGTTTCGATGGGCCTTGTTCGGTGGATGAGGTGCCGGCGCGCCTGTGCGTGTTTGATTCGACGGATCGTTGATTTTCCAACCCTGACCGGCTTGATCAAGTAGTCCCGTTTACCGGTTGACACGCCGTAGTTAACCGGTAAACGGTTTTTGGTGTACTCTCATTGTTAACCGGTAAACGGAAACGGTAAACTAAATCGGTCAACATCAGTTGCCGATACAATGAACATCAACCAACTCAGGCTCAAGGAGGAGCAACAAATGATTATCTGGGTTATGGGCCTGCTGCTCATCGCCTCTTTCATTTGCTTCGTCATCTACGCGATGAAGGGCGGCAACCTCACCATCGGATTCTTCATCCTCACCATCGTTTGGACGCTGGTGTACTTCCTCGGCATCCCGTTCGGCATAGGCAAGCCGTTCAACGTGATCGAGGAGACCTTCGCCCAACCGGCGCTGACCTACGGGTCGACCATCATTCAGATCATCTGCGGCGCATGGTTCGGCCGCGTGCTGGTCGACACCGGCATCGCCGCCTCCATCTCCTACCGCACCGCCAAGGTCGGCGAGAAGAGCCCCGTGCTCGCCACCATCTGCATGGCCCTGGTCACCTGCCTCATCTTCACCAGCGCATACGGCGTCGGCTCCGCCATCGCCATCGGCGTGATCCTCTTCCCCATCCTCGGCAGGCTCGGCGTCCCCAAGCGCGTCGCGGTCCCCGTGTTCACCCTCTCCATCGGCGCGGCCATGTGGATCAACAGCGTCCTGTTCGTGCAGTTCGCGGCCTTCTACCAGGATTACAAGTCCCCCGACGGGCAGACCATCGCCTGGGGCTCCCACTACCTGAGATTCGGCATCGCCGCCATGATCGTGCAGATGATCGGCGTGATCATCTTCATCCTCATCAACTCGAAGGCCATCAAGAACGGCAAGCCCTATGAAGTGGGCGACCCGTCCGAACGCACCGCCGAAATCCCGCAGGTGCCGGTCTGGACCTACGTACTGCCCGTCGTGCCCGTGGCCCTGAGCATCATCTTCCAGTGGGACGCCGTCCCCGCACTGTTCCTGGCATCCATCATCGCCTTCTTCGGCACCGGCCACATGAAGACCTACAAGGGCTTCGTCGACATCCTCAACTCCACCGCGAAAACCGCCATCGGCGACATCGGCAGCCTCATCATCATGCTGCTCGTGCTGCGCTTCTTCCAGCACGCCGCCGTCACCGTGATGGCCGACTTCGGCCCGGCGCTGACCTCCGTCGTACCCAACAACGAGATGATCCTCGCCCTCGCTGTGTGCATCCTCGCCCCGCTCGCCCTGTTCCGCGGCCCGCTGGAACTCTACGGCGCAGGCTCCGCCGTCATCAGCATCCTCATGGGCATGGGCGTGTTCAACGCATGGTTCCTGTTCGCGCTGCTCGTGGTGCCGTCCATGACCTGCATCTCCAGCTGCGTCACCCAGTCCTGGAACATGTGGGCCGTCGAATACAACGAGCTCGAACCGAAGACCTTCCTCAAGAACGGCGTGCCCGTCTACTGGCTGTGCACCTTCCCGATCATGGGACTCGCCTCCCTGCTGCTGTTCTAACAGAACCGCATGGCGGGGCGCGGCCGAGCCGAACCGGCCGCCGACCGCGCCCCGCCGCACGCACCACCACCCCCATACAAACGTAATAACGCATACACACACGCAAAGGACTTCATCATGACCACCATCGGCATCAACACCCTCGTCTACATGGACGCGCTGCGCGACGGCACGCCGCAATCCGAACTGCTCGCCCGCATCGCCTCGCACGGCATCACCCTCGCGGAGGTCCGCCGCGAATACATCACCGGCGACGCCGAGATCCGCGCGATCGCCAAAGCCGCCGAAGACAACCATCTGACGCTGTTCTACTCGGTTCCCGAACCGCTCGGTGTCAACGGCGAAGCCAACCCCCAGCTGGAAGCGTTCCTCGACGAGGCGGAACGCATGGGCGCCGCCAACGTGAAATTCAACCAGGGCGACATCGTCAAGGCCAGCCCGGAAACCATCAGGTCGATCGACGAAGCCGCCGCCGCGCATAAGGTGACCTTGAGCGTCGAAAACGACCAGACGCCGGAGAACGGCCCCCTCGCCGGAACCGCCGCCACCCTCGCACACATCGCCGAAGCGGGCGGACGCATCGGCTACACCTTCGACCTGGGCAACTGGCGTTGGCTCAACGAGGACCCGCAGACCGCCTTCGACCAGCTGCTCGGGCACATCACCATCTTCCACCTGAAGAACGTCGGCAACACCGAAAACGGCCCGGCCACCACCATGCTCCAGAACGGCGGCATCGACTGGCAGCCCATGCTGCACAGGCTCCCCGCCACCGTCCCCGCGCTCCTGGAATTCCCCATCCCCGCACAGCTCGTCGGCGAACAGGTCAGCCTCGTACGCCAAACCGTCGCCGAACGCTGAGCGAACGCTGAGCGCACTGCAACACGCACCCACCCACACAAACGCACCACCCGCACAATCGTTACCGCAAGGAGCAGCAATGTCCGAAGTCATGACCATCGGCGAACCCATGGTGAACCTCATCGCCGATTCGAACGAAACCTATCTCGAAGCACGCACACTCCCCCGCCAGATGGCCGGAGCCGAATTCAACGTGGCGATCGGCGTCACCCGCCAAGGGCATTCCGTCAGCTACGTGACCACGCTCGGCAAGGACTGGCAGGGCGACCTCATCCTCGACTACATGAACGGCATCGGCATCGACACGTCCGACATCCGCCGCACCTCCGACGCCGCGACCGGCTACCAGCTCAAGGTCCGTTCCAGCGACGGCGAACCGAAGGTCATCTATTTCCGCGCCGGTTCGGCCGCCTCGCGCACCACGCCGGACATCGTGGACGGCATCGACTTCGACGGCGTGCGCATACTGCACGTCACCGGCATCTTCTCGGCGCTCGCCCCCAACACGTACGACACCGTGACCGCCCTGGTGAAGGCCGCTCGCGAACACGGCGTCACCGTGCTGTTCGACCCCAATCCGCGCCCCACCCTGTGGCCGGGCAAGGATGCCATGATCGCCGCCACCAACCGTCTGGCCGCCGAATGCGACGTGTTCATGCCCGGCCTGGAGGAAGGCCAGCTGTTCTCCGGGGCCAGCGACCCGTACGACATCGCGCGCTTCTACCTCGACATGGGCGTGCATACGGTCATCATCAAGCTCGGCGACTCCGGGTCGGCATTGTTCGAGAAGGCCGATGACGGTTCCATCACGAGGACCGTGGCCCCGAGCTTCACCGTCGACGTGGTCGACACCGTGGGAGCCGGCGACGGATTCGCCTCCGGCGTCATCACCGCACTGCTCGAAGGGCTCGACGGCGAGCATCTGCTCGAACGCGCCAACGCGGTGGGAGCCATCCAGGTCACCAGCGTCTCCGATTCCGAAGGACTGCCCACCGCCGACGAGCTGCGCGAGTTCATCGCCTCCACGCCGCGCAAGGAGCTCTCCCTGTAACAGCCGGAAGCGCCGGAACATCCGTTCCCCGTATCTTCGTCAAACCTCGCAACGAAAGGACAACATCATGAAACTGCAGGTCGCCATAGACCGCGTATCCGTGGAACGCGCGACGCAGATCGTGCGGGCGCTCGACGGCCGCGCCGACATCATCGAGGTGGGGACCTCGCTGACCAAGGAGTTCGGCGTGCGTGCGCTCTCCCCCATCCTCGACGCCGCCGCGGGCACCGAAGTGCTCGGCGACATCAAAACCTGCGATGAGGGCAAATACGAGTTCGATCTCGGCTTCGAATGCGGGTTCGATTATCTGACCGTCATGGGATCGTCGTCGCTGGGTACGCTGGAGGCGTGCGCCGCGTCCGCCGAAGAGCATGGCGGGACGATGATGATCGACCTGCTGGAATGCGACGAACAGCGCATCGAACGCATCAGCGGTTTCCGCGACGCGGTGTACTGCCTGCACACCTCCGTGGATTCGGGGGCCGTGGCCGATCCGGTCGCCCAAGTGCGCGCGTTCCGGGAGCGCTTCCCGCAGATCGGCCACATCGCGATCGCGGGAGGCATCAAACGCCACCAGCTCGCCGACCTGTCGAAGGAAGGCATCGATATCGTAATCATGGGATCGGCGATCACCAAGGCCGATGACATCACAGAGGCATGCGAGGCATGCAGAAAGGAAATGCAATGAACACCAACGAACGTATTCTCGACCAGATCGTCGAAGAGGTGCAGGGCGTGATCGCCAAGATGGACGAGCATGACCTTGAGCAGGCCATGCCGCTGATCACGAAGGAATCCCGCGTCTACGCGGCCGGCGAGGGCCGCTCCGGCTTCCAGGCGCGCAGTTTCGCCATGCGTATGATGCACATCGGCTACACGAGCTACATGATGGGCGAAACCATCTGCCCGTCCATGCATGAGGGCGATGTGCTGCTGGCCATCTCCGGTTCGGGCAAGACGCGCCGCACGGTGGAGGATGCCGAAGCCGCCAAGAAGCTCGGCGTGAAGGTCATCGCCGTGACGTCCAAGCCCGACTCCCCTCTGGCCGCCACCGCCGACGCGGTGATCGTGGTGCCGGGGCGCGTGAAGGGTGAGGCCGGCGGCTCGATCCAGCTGCTGAGCTCGCTGTTCGACCAGTCCGTGCATATCGCGCTGGACGCCCTGTGCCTGATGATCTCGCGCCGCGACAACGTGTCGGATGCCGACGCGAACGCGAACCACGCGAACGTGGAGTGAGCGCGCCGCACCCGGAATCCGGAAACGGCGAAACGAATGGAACGATCGGAACGGTCCGGCGTCACGCACCCTTGCGTCGGCGCCGGACCGTCGTATCATCGACGGACGAAACCGAAAAACGCTTGAAACCCGTGGAAACGGGAACCATAGGAACACCTAGGAAAGGACGGGAACATGAGCAACGCATCATCGGCATTGCCCACGCGCGTATCGCATGACGGCCTCGAACTGCCGGCGGTGGGATTCGGCACGTACAAGGTGAGCGGATTCGACGGCGCGAAGGCCATCGCCTCGGCGTTGGAGAACGGCTACCGGCTGCTCGACAGCGCGGTGAACTATGAGAACGAAGGCACCGTAGGCAAGGCGATCCGCATGTCGTCGGTGCCGCGCGAGGATGTGATCGTCGCCTCGAAGCTGCCGGGGCGCTTCCACCAGTACGACAAGGCGCGCGTGTGCATCGAGGAAAGCCTGTGCCGCCTCGGCCTCGACTACATCGACCTGTATCTGATCCACTGGCCGAACCCTTCCAAGGGCCTGTACGTGGAGGCATGGCAGGCGCTCGTCGACGCGCAGCGTGACGGACTGATCAGGCATGTGGGCGTAAGCAATTTCCTGCCCGGCCATATCGACATGCTGATCCGCGCCACCGGCGTGACGCCCAGCGTCAACCAGGTGGAACTGCACCCCTACTTCCAGCAGGTCGAGCAGCGTCGTTACGACGACGAGCACGGCATCATCACCGAGGCGTGGAGCCCGCTGGGCAGGGCCAACCAGATGCTGCGAGACGCCACGATCCGCCGTATCGCGGGCAAGCATGGCGTATCCGAGGTTCAGGCGGTACTCCGCTGGCATCTGCAGATCGGCGACGTGTCGATTCCGAAGTCGATGCATGCCGAACGCCAGCGCGCGAATCTGGACATCGCCGGATTCGAGTTGGATGAGCAGGATATGCGCGACATCGCCCTGCTGGATAATCCCGAAGGGCGCTGCAAGGCGCTCGACCCGCATTGGCATGAGGAGATGTAGCCCGGCGCGAGTACTGCCGACGGCGCTGTGAATGCCGTAGCGACGCATGAGGCCCGTCCCGCCGTTTCCTGGAAATCCAAGGAAACGGCGGGACGGGCCTCATGCATTGCGATTCTTACGCTCGCACGGTTCTCACACGGTTCCGCTCATCACACGCCGGGTGAACCGGGCGAGCCGAACGAGCCGTTCCATGCCGGACGAACCGTCCGGCTTGGTCGAATCACCGCGGCGAATTGCGGAACGGCGCGCGCTTCGACTTGTTGTGCTTGCGGAACCCTTGGGCGGAGCGACGGTTGCCGCCGCCGTTCCTCTTGCCGTCATGGCGGTCGTGGTCACGGCGCTTCGCTTCATTCCCACGGTCGGCTTTCCCACGAACCGGACGATCGTCATACTTCGCCTTCTTGGCGTTCATACGGCGATCGTGACGCTTCGCGTCCTCGCCGCGCAGATCCTCGACCACGCGGATCGGCTTACGATGCACGCGCTTGCCGCCCTTGCGCGGTTCGTCGATGATGCGCCCGACCGCGTCCCCGCGATCACGCTTGTCATGCTTGCGGCGGTTGCCGTTACCGCTACCGGATTCGACGTCGAAACGGTCATCCCAACGTGCGGAACCGGCGTCCTCGAAACGGCCGGTCTTCCCTTCGGAACGCTTCTTGCCGCCCTTGCGCTTCGGAGCCTCGTACTGATTCTCGAACGGGTCGTCGGCACGCTTACCGCGCCCCTTGCCCTTGCCGCCCTTGCCTTTCTTCGGCAACGGCTTGACATTCTTCTGCAGCGGGGCAAGCTCCCAGCCTTCGACCTTCTCCGCACGATCGCCGACCAGTTCCAGCACTTCCGGCGACTTGTGGGTGACGGCGATGGGCTTGACCTTGATGCCGGCCTTGCGCAGCATGAACCTGGTTTCGCGGCGCTGCTCGGGCAGTACGAGCGTGACCACGTCGCCCTGATGACCGGCACGCGCGGTACGGCCGGAACGATGCAGGAACGCCTTCGGATCCTCCGGCGGTTCGACCTGCACCACGAGCTCCACGCCACTCACGTCGATACCGCGTGCGGCCACGTCGGTGGCGGCGAGCACGTTCACTTCGCCGCTTTCGAACGCGGCGAGATTGCGGTCGCGCTGGTTCTGGTTGAGGTTGCCGTGCAGCTGCGCGCACGGAATGCCCTGATTGGTGAGACTCTTGGCGAGCTTCTTCGCCTGGAACTTGGTGCGGGTGAACAGGATGCGCTTGCCCGTGCCGGAAGCCAGGGTGCGCACGATCTCCGGCTTGTCGCCCTTGGTGATCTCGAACACGTGATGCGTCATCTCGTCGACCGGGCTGGTCGCGTCGTCGACGCTGTGCACCTTGGGATCATGCAGGAAACGGTTCACGACCTTGTCGACGCCATGATCGAGCGTCGCGGAGAACAGCATGTGCTGGGCGTCCTTCGGGGTCTGGTCGAGCAGACGTTCCACGGCGGGCAGGAAGCCCATGTCGGCCATTTCGTCGGCCTCATCCAGCACCACGCATTCGATGGAGTCCAAGGTGAGCGCGTTCTGGCGCAGCAGATCCTCCAAACGCCCCGGGCATCCCACCACAATCTGGGCGCCGGCCTTGAGCTCGGCGATCTGACGGGAGTATTTCACACCGCCGTACACGGTGGTGGTGCTCATGCCGTAAGCCTGGGCGAGCGGCAGCAGCACGTCGTCGATCTGCTTGGCGAGTTCGCGGGTGGGGGCGAGCACCAGAGCGCGCGGACGCGGCACATCCGCGCCCTTCGCCTTGCCTTTGCCGCGGCGACGATCGACTTCGCGGCGTGCCTCGCGCTCGATGGCGGCGATGTCATGCTCGTCTGCGGCCAGACGGGCGACCAGCGGAATGGAGAAGGCGAGCGTCTTGCCGGAGCCTGTACGGCCACGGCCGAGAATGTCACGACCGGCCAGGGAATCGGGCAGGGTGTCGGCTTGGATGGGGAACGCGGTGCGCTTGCCGTCGCTTGCAAGAACATGCGTCAGCGCTCCGGGCACGCCGAGTTCGGCGAAGGTGGGAGCGGAATCATTGCCGACGGTACGCTCGTCGGATTCGAAATATTCGGAAGAAGTATCGGTATTGGGCACAGTGGCCTTTCGGTTCAGGTATTGCGCCGTTTGCGCAAACTCCCCCACCGTACCCCATGCCGTCCACTTTTCGCGCCTCCCCCACGCGAGTCACGCTTATTCCGCTTTGCGCTTGCCGGGAAGCTGCACTTCCGAAAGGAGGATCGCGCCGAAAATCACGGCGAATCCGCATACGGACGCCACGGTGAGCGTCTCCCCCGTGAAGATCACGGCGACGATCATGGCGAAAATGCATTCGGTGCTCAGGATCACGGATCCTTCCGTGGCCGGCAGGTTCTGCACCGCGATGGTTTGGAAGATCTGCGCGATGATCGTCGAACCGATCACCAGATACGCGAGACACAGCACCACATCGATCCGCATCCACGACGCCGACGGCGCACCATCGAACGCCACCGCGCCCACGCCGAAGGCCACCGCGCACCAGGTGAACTCCATCAGCATCAACGCCACCGCGTCGAACTTCCGCCCCATCATGCCGACGACCACCAGGTTCACCGCGTAGAACAGCGCGCCGACGATCGTCAGAATGTCGCCGGAACTCAGACCAATGAGATCGCCGCCACTGGACCCGCCCAAGGAGACCAGTCCGATGCCGAACGCGCACACGAACGCCGCGATGATGTGCTGGACGCTGGGGCGTTTGCGGGTCAGCGCCCAGATGACGAACGGCACCATCACGCAGTACGTGTCGGTGAAGAAGCTGTTGCGCCCCGGCGTCGTGGTTTCCAATCCCTTGAGCTGGAACAGGAAGCCAAGCCAGTAGGTCAATGCGAGAATAAGACCGGGCACGATGTAGCGGCCGATCCTGATCTTGCGCAGATGGGGAAGGAACACGATGGCCATAAGCACGACGGAGGCCGTCATACGGAAGAACATCATCCACTGGGACGTCATGACGCCTTGCACATGCTTGAGCATCGTATAGCCCGAACCCCATACGGCGGCGTTGACGAGCATCATGAGTCGGGCGACGTTCTTCGGCACGACCGTGCCCTCATGCGTGCCGACACCCTGACCGGTTCCGCCTGCCGGAACTTCCTTCGCATCCTGCGTTTCCTGCACCGTTCCGCTCATCGAATCCTATGCCTTTCCCTCTCTTCTCCTCCGTATTTCGCCATTGCCACTGTAGGCGTCGACCGGCCGCGACATGCGCGTCGATCTTCCATAAGCCATAAGCCCGCAGAACATGCCGCATACATCCCAAGGCCGAGACGCGCCGCGTTTTTCATCCTTTTTTCATCCATGAGAATGACGGCCATCGCATCGGCTATTTGTGAGAATGCCGATATGACGAACTTTACGAAACAAAGCCCGCCCAAAGATCACATCATACGTAACGCCGCCGCG